>JAFTMG010000007.1 GCA_017452525.1 Clostridia bacterium | reverse complement strand
CGTGCGGTTGGCAGACTTTTCGACGAGCCTATAGGCTCAGCCTGTGACATGCCCTAAGGGGGCTTGTGCAAGCCACCGGCACGGCCGGTGGTCTTGACTATCTCGCGAAATCTCTTGAAATCTCACGTTTTCGCGATATTGATTACAGGCACATTCTTCCCTTTCTATCGGGTTGAATGTGCCTGTTTTTTGGCAACGACGACATGTTAGACCATACATGCTGATTTTATGCTTGATTTCGCGTGTTTTTCGAGATACTTAAGGCGGTAACCGCGAGCTACGATTACCGCCTTTTTCGTTCTTTATGAGTTATCGAATAATTTTTGTTCCACATTTATGGCAAAAATCGCTATCTGACGTTAGTTGAGCGCCACATTTGCGGCAGAACCGAAATTCTGCTTTTTCGTCTTCATCTTTCTTATAAACAGAAAAACCTTTTACTATTTCGATACACTCGTCGGGAGTGGGTATGGTTTTTCCAAGTTTATGGGCGTATTCAATCAATTCCTCATTAAGAGAGCCTATTACAGGGGTACACTCCTTAGGCAATTTCACCATCATTTTTTGTATATTTCTTCTCTTGCTATTCCCCAAGCAATAAAACCAGCAGAAGCAATAAAAATTAACCAAGCAACAACGCTTGTCAAAGTTGCAAAAGCGGCAATGCCACTAATCAACGCTGTAACCATAGCTAAGCCTACCAGAGGTAGGAATTTTACTTTTTTATTCCATCGAGGCTTCTTTCCGCATTTTGTGCAATTAGTGTTTTGGAGAAGCAAATTACTGTACTATTCCAAATATGCGTTTGGGATTTTCTTTGCTATAATATCGAGGCTTATTATTTTCTTCTATAGAACTGCCTCCAGGATATTCCCACATAAATACAACTGCCCATATTGTTTTGCCTTCAACGGTAACACATTTACAAACTATTTCTGAAATGCTGTATGGACCGTTGTTATATGAAGTATAAACAAAGTATTCAGGCTCCATCGATACTACGTCTGCATAAACGTTAGTATAATCTTCGCTCATCGTTTCGGTTGCAAAGTTTCTCAATTTCGAATTGTGTGCACTTTCAACAGCCGCATTGATTATTAGTGCGAGTACAATGGCAACGACGACGACAATTACGGCAATTTTTATTATTTTCTTTTTTCAGCCGCTTGGGTTGCAACCATGCGTTTCGCCAAAGCTGAATTTCGTTCTTGGCGAATTTGTTCTTGGCGAAGATATTCAGCTTCTGCACATTGCTGGGGACTCGACACAGAAGGGTTGCCTTTCTTTTGATTTGCTGAAGGAGTAGTCGTTTCCTGTGATACAGGAGATTGCTCAAATTGCGTTATTACCTTTGTGCCGCATTTGTCGCAAAACATACTGTCTTCCAACAAATTTGCTCCACATTTTCTACAGAATAGACTTTTTTCCCATTTTCACAGCTTGTCGCTTCTTCTGTAACTTCTTTATCTTCCTCTAAAGCTTCTGCTTCTCCTTCAATCAAAGGCATAAGAATCTGTTCAGCCCATGCATAATCGACTATAGCGTAATTATTATCGAAGTTTTTTGCATAATTGTTATTGAAATAAAGGTCATTCAAATAATCATATGCATTATCCGGAAGTTCACATGTCAATTCCTCCCCTTCGTTATCATAGAGGAAAATAAATTCTTTACCCTCGAAAGTGGTATAGAATGCGTTTTTAAAATCAAACTCCGGGCGTTGGGCTAAAAGGTTATATGCCGTAAATACCTGGCATAATTCGATCGTCACGATTGCGTTCCAAGCACGCTACCTTTTCACGAAGAGCATTCATACCCTCTACAATTCGCGTAGTTTTGTATGGAATAAAATCGGTAGCACGCGCCTCGGCAACCCGTGATGTATATTCGGGAGATTCTTTGTGTACAACCCAAATCATTGCCATATGCTTCATATCATGATAAAGCATATCGTATTCCAAGTGCGAACCAAAACCGCACTTCGCACATCTGGCATTAAACAAATCTCCACTAATTATCTGTTCAGCGATATCTTCTGCGTAATCTGTATTTACGCTTTGAAAAGCTGTAACCGAAATAGGATTTCCGCATTTTGAACACTTTACTGTCATATTCATCGGTATAGACATACTTTTTTCACTCACCCCTTCTTATAACTTACTCCTTTTTCATATCATTAAATCCTCCAGCGAAACGTCCGGTGTCTCGGATGCCTGACAGTCGCAGTATTGGATATCAAGCTGATTGAGCATGCTGAACCGTGTACCGTTTTAGAGGGCGGAGGCTTTTTTTCGGTTCAACAGATTCAACACGTTCAAGGCATGGACCACCAGCTTGGAGACAAGTATCTATATGGCAATCAAAAAGAGACCCAGTGCCCAGCGCGAGGACAAAATGTCCATCACACCGCCGGCAAGTAAATTTACATGTTGAATCGAACAGTTCGTACTCATAAGACTGTCTCTCCCCGTTTGTTTTTTGGTAAATTTAATTTTTTTCTTCAAGCGACCATCCATGATCTCCGTGGTAGATCATAAGCTTGGTCATCCCGCCGTCGATGCAGATATTTTCGCCGGTGATAAAACCCGCCATATCCGAGCATAGATAGAGGACCATATTGGCGATATCCGATGGGTTCCCTACTCTGCCGACCGGCTGCTGTACCGCATCGGCACCTTGATAACCGTTGTCGTAGTTATCGATCCACCCCGGCGAGATGGAGTTGACGCGCACTTTTCCCGCAAGGCTGACCGCCAGCGCGTGGGTCAAGGCAGCGATCCCACCCTTGGCGGCAGTATAGCTTTCGGTCTGCGGCTGACTCATCCTGTCGCGCGAGGAGGATATATTCACAATGCTTGCATTCTCCGCAAAAAAGGGCGAAAAAAGCTTGGAAAGATAAAACGGAGCGGTAACACCCACCTTCAGGGCATACTCAAAATCTTCATAGCTGCCGTTTCCGATCCCGCACATTTTTGGGGCGGCATTGTTGATCAGGAAGTCAATATGACCGTAGTCAGAGATGACCTGATGCGCAAAATTCTCAAGGGTACTCTTGTCGGCAAGGTCTCCCGTAAAGTAATCGTTCTCAAGCAGATCGATGATACAAACGGTTGCGCCCGCCGCCTCAAACGCTTCGCGTATGCATTTCCCAATCCCACGGGCACCGCCCGTCACGACAACGATCTTATCTTTAAAATCAAACATGATATACCACCTTCATCCGATTTTCGGCCCGCGCGATCCTGCGTCTCTGCGTCATCTTTGCGCCGCTGGCGAAGGATCAGGCGTTTTTGCTTGTAAAATCATAGTTTTTCTCTAAATTCATCATTTCAGCGCAGAACTTGCCTGATCACCCACAGCTGCATCCGTTTCGGTAACACGTGCAAAAGGAGCAGAAGTGGATTGCGGTTGATGCTGTAGGCAAACGAGGGGCGTTTTTTGCTTAAAATGGAAGTCGCCTTTCGGGCGATCCGCTCGGGCGGGACACACCTTGCCTCCACCCGCTCTACGATTCCTTTGAAGCGCTCGGCGTTGCAGGTATAAAGCGCCGTCTTTTCACAAAAGCGGTCAAGCGCTTCTGTGGAAACACCGAGCATACCCGTATCCACAGCACCCGCACGGAGGACGGAAACGGAAATGCCCAACAACTGCAGTTCCATACGCAAGGAGTATGCGTATTTATCCAACGCGCCCTTGGTGACGGCATAGATCCCCGTGAAGGGGAGCGGGTCAAGGGGAGCCAATTCGCTGGTTGTAATCAAAATTCTGCTCCCCGATTTCAGCATGGGCAAAAACATTTTATTGACCAGAAACACGCCGTAGAGATTTACATCGAAAATACGGCGAAAAGCGCTCTCCTCCATCTCCACCAGCGAATCCAGCATATAGATTCCCGCAAAATGCAGTATGGCGCAAAGGGAATCGGTGTAAGCACTTATCTGCTCCACCGCCGCCCTTACCGCCGCCTCGGAAG
Organism: Clostridia bacterium; assembly: GCA_017452525.1. Lineage (GTDB taxonomy): Bacteria > Bacillota > Clostridia > Oscillospirales > CAG-272 > RGIG3947. The sequence continues at coordinate 76,601 of JAFTMG010000007.1, read as the reverse complement.
TGAGATCCGCCTCAATGGGTATGATGCCATCCGATGCCTTGCCGATACGGCGATCCAAGGCAAACACGCGAAAGCCCTGCTTGCAAAGCAGCTCCGCCGTGGCACGTCCCATACCTCCGTATGCTCCGGTTATCAATATATCTTTCATGAGTATTTACTCCTGTCGGAATCATTTGCTGTCAGATCAAGATCAGCCAGCTGAGAACAAGTGACGACACAATGGGCACCGTAACGGTATCCATGCCCTTTTTGGTAAACAACTCCGTCAACGCCGCGATGGGGGCAACAATAAAGGAGGTGATCAACGAAATGTACCACGCGTGTCCAGACATCAGACACAGGCTGACAAAAGTACAAACAAAAGAGGTGATCGCCATGGCGACGGTCCCTTCCACGGATTTCACGCCCTCGATCCATCTGCCCTGCAACGGGTGCTTACCGAATTTTTTTCCTACAATGGCAGCCATTGCATCTCCCGGTCCCCATGCCATGATCGCGGCGACTGAGATATAACGAAGCTCACTGCGGAATACCGCCAGCATCACGCCAAGGAGTGAAAACAGCATGATAAAGCTGGTGATGATCTCATGGTCTGCCTTTTCCACAAACAGCCTTTTATAGAAGGCAAATGACTCGAAGAAGCGAAGCGCCGCAATGACAAGAATGAGGAAGAACGCATCCACCGCAACGGCGATCCACCAAACGTCGGTACAGACCGCCAGCGGAATGATGGAGGTAAATGCTACGACGTGCAAAAGCTTGCGGAAAATATAGTCCGGGACGCCCGTGGTAAAGCGAATCACGATCAGAAGCGTGGCAAGCACTACGACATAACCGATATAGATGCCCAAAAGCCGCAGAAATTCACCGAGCAGATCCATGCGGATCTGATCCATATGATTGATCACGATCATGGAAATACCGAGGACCAACAGGATCGCACCGGTCACGTAACCAACGACCTTCCCCTTGACGCGGTTGGCAAAGCGCGCGCTGACAAGAGAGAAAAGCGTTGCCGTGACGATCGCGATCAGCAGAAAATCCCAGCACTCCAGAAGGATGGAAGACTCCATCATGATATGGCTGACCGAGGCGATCAGCGCGGTGAAGGTCATGATAAAGGTGGAGGTGCCGACCGCCGTCTTTCGATCATGGCCGAGCATGGCGGTGAACACGATCAGCATCATCATACCGCCGCCCGAACCGAAAAAGCCGGTGCCAAAGCCTATGGTCAGACCAAAGAAAAGCGAAACGGCGATCTCCTTCAGGCTGAGCCGTACGTCCCCGCCCTTTTCCGGTCTTTCCTTGGCATCGGGCTTGACCAGAAAACGGATGCCGATCGCCACACACAGAAACAGAGAGAAACCGCCAAGCACAGTCTGATGGGTAAAGTACGCCGCCACAGAGCCGACGGTACACATACCGATGATGCAGGTGGCGATCAGCCAGCCGTGCCGCAGATCGATCTTTTTATTTTTGGCATATACGGCGGTCGTGACCGCAGAACCGAGAATATCGGAAGCCAAGGCAATGGCAGTCGCCATAAAGGCGCCGTGTTCCCCGCCAAAGGTGGGACACAGAACGATCAGCAACGGGACCATCGCCGTAGCAGCGCTGAGCCCTACAAGTCCCGTACCGACACCTGCCAATACGGACGCAAGCGCGACAACAAGATATTCCATCGTTTATTTGTTAAATACGTAGCGATCCAGACGGGAGAATGCTTCCTTGACGCGGGAAAGAGGCAGCGCCAGATTGATGCGGATATGTGTGGTACCGCCGTGGTGTCTGCCATCCTGCCATGCAACACCAACGTCCCAGCCTGCCTGCAAAAGCTCGTCCAGCGTCATGTGATGAGCCTCCAGCCAGTCCTTACAGTCAATCCAGATCATATAGGTGCCCTGCGGTCTTGAGACGGAAACACCCTCAAAATGCTCCTTGATGTAATGGTACGCATAATCTGCGTTGACCGTCAGAACGTGGCAAAGCTCATCCACCCACTCCCGTCCCTCGGCGCGATATGCGCCGATCAGCGCGTACATGGAAAGCATATTCATGGAATTGTAGTGTGAAAGGGAGGATTCCTTATTGACCCGATCTCGCAGACGCTTGTTATAAATGACGTGATAGGAGCCGATCAGACCGGCAAGATTGAAGGTCTTGGAGGGCGCGTAGAGCGCGACCGTGCGCTCGCGCGCATCTTTGCTGACAGACTGCGTGGGAATATGTCGGTAACCGTCGTGAATAATATCCGACCAGATCTCATCCGATACGACGTAGACGTCGTTTTCGCGGTAGATCTCCATTGCCCGCTCGATCTCCCAACGATCCCACACGCGACCGGTCGGGTTATGGGGCGAGCAGAAGATCGCCGCATGGATATGGTGCTCTTTGATCTTGCGATCCATATCCTCAAAGTCCATCCGCCAGATTCCTTCTTCATCCAACACGAGCGGGCTGAGCACGATCTGATAGCCGCAGTTCTTCAGCGAGCCGGCAAAGCCCATATAGATGGGACTGTGAACGAGAACGGCATCTCCTCGGGAACAAAAAGTCCCCATGGCGGAGAGCATACCGCCAAGCACGCCGTTCTCGTATCCGATATGCGATGCCTCGAGTTCCGTCACGCCGTTGCGATCTGCATGCCAACGGATGATCGAATCAAAATATTCGGCACGCGGCTCAAAATACCCGAAAGCGGGATGGTCAAGCCGCTCCCGAATGGCTTCACAAATGGTGGGTACCGTGGGAAAATTCATATCCGCGACCCACATGGGGATCACGTCAAAGCCTTCCTTCGGCAATCCCGGCGCACTCCCATTGCCAATCGCATCAACGGCAAGGGCATCCTGCCCTTTTCGCTCCATGATAGATTCAAAATCGTATTTCATAATAAACTCCTTTATTCCGATCGGTCAGTCTGCCGCCTGCGTATAGAAGGGACACCGCTTGCCGATGCACTGATTATTTTGATTTGTATGTATACATTGGATCGTTTCCATTTCCATGCTCACACCGAAATGCTCTCGCGCGAAGGCGACTGCTTCGGTGATGGCAAGATACGAATCCCGCTTACAACACCGCGGGCCGCCGACGTTTCCGATGGCGGCAAGGGCCGCGGACGTCATACGGTTGGAAAGTCCCCATTCCTTTTCGGCAAGGGGGGTGGAACCGGAAACGATCGACACAAACATTCCCGTGCTCACTCCTGCACCGCAAGCGCCCCAGAAGCCGCAGGCACCGCCCGGTACCTTGCGCCCTCTTGCCTGCATTTCGCAAAGCGCCGCGCCCAGATCAAGCTCTCCACCCGCATTGCGGTATGCCGTCAGCAATGCGGCACCGACCATAACGTGATGCTCCGGTCCATGCATGTGGCAAAACGGCAACGACATGAGACGGCGAAGGACCTTGATCGGATCCTTTGATGTCTCCGTCAAGCACACTCCGATGATGCTGTCGATCCCCTTTATGTGGCAGTCGTTACACACGTAATGTCCCGCGGCACATACGGCACGGCTCTCCTCCGCTTTCCCGCATATGGCACAGATCCGCAGCTCTGCCTGCTCCGTGTATACCAAGGGCGCACCGCAAATCAAACATTCATCCTTCAAGGCTGATCCCCCTTTTCGTATTGCAAAATTCACCATCTTATATAATACCATGTGTTCCGCCTTTTGTCAAGATTACGGCGCTTTTGCATGTTTTTCCCACGAAAAAACGAGCCCCTTCCGCAAAAGGGGCTCGAAGATAACTATGGACAGATCAGTTTTTGCTGTAGCAGGAGAAGATCTCCTCTACTCTTTCGGTATCCTTGTTCTTGGTAAGCAGGCTGACCACGGGAACAACGACCATGGAGACTGCCATGGCGATCACACCCATTTCGGGAGATTTGGCAGCTGCTGCCGAGAAACCGGAATTCAGCGAGATCACGAGCGTTGCACCGCCGACGGTCAGAAGTCCGGAAAGGACACCCGCAAAGGCACCGATCTTGGTGATACGCTTGGAAAACAGACCCCAAATGTAGGGACCGATGAAGCATCCCGACACAACGCCCCAAGAGAAGGACATGAGGCTGACAATGATCGGAATATTCTGCGTTGCGAAAATGAAGGAGCAAGCTACGAATGCCAGACAAAAGACCCTGGTCAGCAGCATCTGCTTTTCGGGCTTGATCTCCTTTTTGCTGACAGTGGGAATCAGATCCACCGCAACGGCGGAAGCTGAGGTGAGAACGACAGCCTCCAGCGTGGACATGGACGCGGACAGCAGCAGGATCATGATGACAGCCAGCAGAATGATGCCCAGCGTACCGCCGCCAAGCACCTCCATCAGCAAGGTGGGAATGACGGAGTCTACACCGCCCTGCGGCAGTTGACCGCCAAGGACCAGTCTCGAGGTGCTGCCGATAAGGTATGCGCCGCAACCGATCACCACACAGAAAATGGTGGAAATGATGGTACCGCGCTTGATGGCAGCGGTATCCTTGATGGCATAGAACTTGCCGATCATCTGAGGAAGTCCCCACGTACCGAAGCTGGTCAGCATAATGTTGACACAGAGGAACTTGAAGGCGGAGCCGCCAAAGATGCTCGTCAACTGTTCTCCCGTAACATGATTGGGATCTCCGGGCAGGGATTCGAACTTTCCAAGATTTTCCATAAACTCGGCAATACCGCCCACATTTTCATGATTCAGTACGCTGAACACAAGACATATAACGCCAAGCAGCATAATAATTCCCTGTACGAGATCGGTATACGCGGTTGCCACGTAACCGCCTGCAACAAGGTAGACCGCAGTCAGGCAGGCAATGATCAACATCCAGACCCAAGTCTCCACACTCGGGAAAACGGCGCCGAACAGCGAGCCGAGACCTTTATATACAGCCGCCGAATAAGGCACGAGGAAAATGAAAATAATCAACGCGGCAAGGATCTTCATCCCCTTGGAGTCATATCTCTTTTCAAAATACTCGGCCATGGTCTTTGCCGACAGCTTTTTTGTCATCTTTCTTGTTCGGTTGGCAAACAGGATCCAGGAAAGAAGACATCCCAGGACGGCATTGCCGATACCGATCCAAATGCTGCCGATACCGATATTCCAGCCGTGCTGACCGGCGTATCCGACAAATACAACCGCGGAAAAATAGGTCGTACCGTAAGCAAACGCGGTTGCCCACGCGCCGATGTTTCTGCCGCCGATCAGAAATCCGTCAAGGGTCTTGGACTTGCCGTAGCTGAAGCAGCCGATCAGTGCCATGATAGCGGCATAGACGCCAAGGGCGATGATGGTGTAAAGTTGAGCGTCTGTCATGTTTTTTTCCTCCTTTTTTGTGGGACTGCGGAGGAAAACCTCTTGAGGGAAAAAAACACGCCCTCCGTATCCCAAATAAGAATACAGAGGACGAGAAAACCCGTGGTACCACCTCTATTTGCCGCCATCTCACGGTGGCGACCTTTTCAAGTGTCAATCAACACTCTTGTTCTGTGACGGGAACTCCCGTTGTAGCCTACTTGGAAGTTATGCCTCCGTTCGGTACACTGCTCGCAGGATGTATTCAACCAAAGCCTCACCTTTGCCTCGCACCAACCGGCAACTCTCTCCAGGCTCCTCTCAGGTCTACTTGTTCCTGTTCAAACGCATTTGTTATTTGATTGTGTGGACATTATAGCACGCTACTTTGCTGAAGTCAATTGTTTTTTTAAAATTTTTGACAAGTTTTTTCGCCCCGCTCCCGAACGTCAGACCTCGTTATAGATCCTCTTCATGTTCGCAAAGGACACACGGGTGCCGTATTCGCACTCCTCCATGCCCTCGTACTCCAGATAGATGTCGCCATCAAAGGAGGAGGTCTTGATGGTGCGCATCACGTCCCAGATATCAATATCGCCCTGCGCCAGAATGGAGCCGCGAAGGAAGGTGCCGTTGACCGATCGGAACCAGGAGTTTTCACAGCTGAATTCCACTGCACCGCCGGGATCCCGATGAGCGGGACGGAGATAGAAATCTTTCATATGGATGGTCTTGGCAAAGGAGATCATCTTTTTTGCAGCGATCTCGGGAATATCGTCCACGCAGGTATAGTTACCCACGTCCAGCTGATGCCCGAAGTTATCGCGCTTGACACCTGTCAGGATCTGACGGACGCGCTCCGAGCCGTTGGCGTGGAAGCCGTGGTTTTCCAACAGAACGGTGATTCCCAAAGGCTTGGCATAATCACAAAGGGTCTCATACGTATTCAAGATCAGCGGCAGCTCCGCCTGGAACTTTTCCATGGTGTTCTCCGCCATGGGGCGGGAAAATGCTGCCGAATCGACACGAATGGTCGGGATCTCCATATCCGATACCATATCGATGTGCTTTTTCACACGGGCGATCTCATTGGCATACTGCTCTTCGCTCAGCATCAGGAAATTGGCATTGAGCGAATAGTTGCCGATGGGCACACCCATGCGGGCGCTTGCCTGCTTGAAATCCGCCTTCAGCTCCGGGGTCTCTACCAGATTGAAGCCAAAGGGCACCAGCTCAACGACCTCCGCACCCATTTCGCAAATACGCTCGAAGGCGACAATGGGAGAAAGCTCTCCCGTTCTGATCTTACGGGACACACCGTAAATGGATATACCGAAACGTCTCATTCTATCTCTCCTTTTCAGATTACAATTCACGTGTTGCGGAAACGGGCATCATATTGGTGCTTCCCCGTCCACCACGTTGCATCGATTCACATACTTTTCCCGATAAGCCGCGAGAGGCGCGCAAGGATATTCCTCACACTCCTCACAGCGCGTGATCCCGCGCTGCTCACAGCATTTCCACCACGGGCACTCCCGACACAGAGAGAGAACGCAATCGGACCGTATTCCGAGACAGCGGATCTCCTCCGCGGGAATATGACGCCCGAAGCTTTCCTCATAGAATCTCTGCGCCCGCCGGCGCAGACTCTCATCTTGTCGGACCGTTGCCAGATAGGTCACACAACGGGAACAATCGTGACCGCAGCAACAGATGCGCGCGCCTTCGCGATCAGCCATCGATCTGTTTCCCATCCGAAAACGCCTGCCCTGCCTGCTCGCCGAGTCTCCAATAGGCGTGCGTCACGCCGTCATAGCAGATGGGATCCAGCTTTTTGGCATCGATCTTGCCGTTCTCTCCCAAAATATTCTCGTCGGCGGACACGTTGACGATCTCGCCCACGCAGATCCCGTCCTCGTTAAAGCCGATCAGACGGCATTCCAGCGTCATGGGGAGCTCTTCGATGATAGGTGCGTTGACGTGCGCACTCTTCACCGCATGAAAGCCCGCCTTTGTAAATTTATCGGGAACGTCGTTGGCGGACACGATCCCCACGTAGTCGCACGGCACCACCGTGGCGGCGGTGGCAAAGCTGACGGTAAACGCACCGCTTTTTTTGATGTTCTCCGTTGTTTTGTGGTCATGTGCCAAGCAGACCATGACCTGCGCGATATCGTAGATCCCGCCCCACGCCGCGTTCATGGCATTGGGAACACCGTTTTCATCATAGCTGCCGATGATCAATACCGGCATGGGATACAGCCAGCTTTTCGATCCGAAATCCTTACGCATATAGTTCTCCTCTCTGCCGTACTCCGGCACCTGGTTTTTATGATTCCTTGACTTGCTTTCCGCACATATGCTCAAAATTCAGCTTCAGCAACAGTGTTGCCTTTCCGTAGCGCTCGATCTCCTGCTTGATATACGCTTCATCCTGCGTAAATTTGTGGCAGAGCGCGGTAGTCACGCGGGCGATCTCATCCGCATCATCCACGATCTCCATGCGCCCGAAAACGATCACACTCCGCACGAGATATGCCCAGTCTCCCTCCGCACGTCTTCCCTGCTCGCAAACGCAGAAGGAGACGCGGTCCGAGCGTTTCAACGCGTCCAACCGATGCCCGTATCTGCCGCAATGAAAATAGAGACACCCGTCCTCCTCCACATAGATATGGTTCATCGGCATGCCGTAAGGGTAGCCGTCATCTCCGTTGACCGACAGGATGCCGCGGGTTTCTTTTTTCAACAGTTCAAGACATTCCTCACGGGATATCTGCTTATTTTTTCTTGCAAGCTCTCTGAACATCTCTCTCCTCCGTCGCGCCGATCCGTGTACGTGCGCATCGGGTCACAGCGCATGCTATGATCCCATTATATCATATTCCTCTCCGTTTGTATATACCTTTGCGCCCACATCTTTCCGAAAACACGAGAAATTTTTTCGCGCCTTCCGCTTTTTGGTGAAACGGTCACTCCCTCCTCCGTTTGGATGAAAGCACCTCACTATATCGGGCTTCCGCAGTAAAATCCAGCTTGGTTCTTGCAAAGACGAGCAAGGTGTGGTATAATAGATACCGTAAATTTTTCAAAGGAGGCGCTGACATGAGAAAAAAACTGACCATCGGCATTCTGGCTCACGTGGACGCGGGAAAGACCACCCTCTCGGAAGCGCTTCTTTTTTATTCGGGAAAGCTTCGGTCTCTCGGACGCGTAGACCATCGCAATACCTTTTTAGACACCAACGCGGTGGAACGGGAGCGCGGCATCACCATTTTTTCCAAGCAGGCACGCTTCTCCTCCGCCCATTGCGATTTCATCCTGCTGGACACCCCGGGACACGTGGATTTTTCTGCCGAAACGGAACGCACGCTTGCCTTGTTGGATTATGCCATTCTGGTGATCAGTGCGCCGGACGGCGTTCAGAACCACACCAGGACCCTCTGGCAGCTGTTGGATTTTTATCACGTTCCCACCTTCCTATTCGTCAACAAAACGGATATTGCTATCAAGCAAAAGGAGGATCTGGAGGCAGAGATCGCCAAAGCGCTCTCTCCCCATTGCGTCGGCTTTTATGACGCGCAGACCAAAGCCGAGCTGGATGAGCGGCTGGCGCTGGTCCACGAGGATTTTCTGAACAGCGTTCTTTCGGGAGAGCCCATCGATGAGGGAGACATTGCCCGACAGATCAGCAGGCGAAAGCTCTTTCCCTGTCTGTTCGGCTCGGCGCTCCGCATGATCGGGATCGATTTCCTGCTGGACACCGTGGACCGTTATTCCCTTGCCCCCGTCTATGAAGAAGGTGCCTTCGGTGCCAAGGTATACAAGATCGCCCGCGCCTCCTCCGCCAGATTGACCTATATGAAGGTCACGGGCGGCAAGCTTTCGGCAAGAGATGAATTGACCTATCTGAGCGCCGACGGTAAGCGGATATCGGAAAAGGTCAGCCAGATCCGTCTTTATTCGGGCGAAAAGTTCGAGCAGGTGGATTCGGTATCCCCGGGAGAGATCTGCGCTGTCAGCGGTCTTTCCGCCACCTTTGTGGGACAGGGGTTAGGGGCGGAAAGCGACACCTGCCGCCCCGTGCTGGAGCCGGTCCTTGCTTATCGGATCCTTCTGCCGCCGGAATGCGATCTGACCGCCACCTTCCCCAAGCTGAAGGAGCTGGAGGAGGAAGAGCCTTCCCTACACCTCTATTGGAACGAGGAGCTGCAGCAGATCGAGGCACGGCTGATGGGCGACATTCAGATCGATCTTCTCAAGCGAATGATCCGGGAACGATTTGACATCTCCTGCGAATTTGACACCGGAAAGATACTGTACAAAGAAAAGATTGCCAAGAAAACGGTCGGCATCGGTCATTTTGAGCCACTACGACATTATGCCGAGGTTCAACTTTTGATGGAGCCGCAGCCGTCGGGAACGGGGCTGATCTTCGACACCCATCTCCCCGAAAACAGCCTGGACATCAACTGGCAGAGACTCATCCTCTCCCATTTGTACGAAAAAGCGCACCGCGGAACGTTGATCGGCGCGGTGCTGACTGATACCAAGATCACACTGGTCGCAGGAAAAGCACATCTGAAGCACACCGAGGGAGGCGATTTTCGCGAAGCGACCTTGCGCGCCGTCCGTCAGGGGTTGATGCGCGCGGGCTGCGTGTTGCTCGAGCCCTATTACCGATTCCGCATGGAGATCCCCGCCGAGGCGGTAGGGCGCGCCATGACGGACCTGCAAAACAGAGCGGCACAGTTTGAGATCGAATCCTCGGACGGGGAGCGAACGGTACTCGTCGGCCGTGCTCCCGTTGCCAAGCTACACGGTTACGCGCGTGAGTTGATCTCCTATACCCGCGGTCAAGGCAGGCTGTTCTGCACCTCCGACGGGTATGACCCATGCCACAATCAGGAAGAGATCGTAGCCGCCTCGGCATACGATCCCGAGGCAGATCTGGAAAACACGCCCCATTCCGTCTTCTGCGCCCGCGGCGCGGGCGTTGTGGTACCGTGGCACGAGGTGGAGCAACACAAGCATCTGGACGCCAATGTCTCTCTGCCCTCCGCCGCAGAGACCATTCTGCCGCGTGCGGCGGGACTTGCCAAGCGGTATCACCTGAGTGACGAGGATCTGGAGGCGATCATGCTTCGGGAATTCGGGCCCATCCGCCGCAAGCGCTACAGTGAGCCGAAGATCGTTGCCTCAAATCCCAAGCAAAAGCCGCGCAAGGCTATAGAGTTACCGCAAAAGCACATGACCATTGTGTACGGTTACAACCTGATCTTCTCATGGGATGCGCTCAAGGAGATCGCCGACTACAGTCTTGAGAAGGCACGGGAGACCTTGATGGACCTTCTGAGCAGTTACGTGGCTTATACCAAAACGGAGCTGGTCCTCGTGTTCGATGCCTATCTGGTCAAGGACGGTGTGGGATCGGATTTTATGCGCGATCACTACCGCGTGGTCTATACCAAGGAAAACCAGACCGCAGATACCTTCATCGAGATCATGATGCACGAGTTGGGACCCAATTACCACATTCGCGTGGTCACGGGAGACCGCCTGCTGCAATTCTCCGCCGTACATTCCGGCATTTCCAGAATGACACCCGGTGAATTTGAGGCAGAGGTCACCGGCGTGGGAAATGAGATCACCGCTTTTGTCAGAAAGCTGGCACGGGAACATGAATAACCAAAGGTCGTACAAGCCCCGGGGCTTGTACGACCTTTGGTTATTTTGCGTTTTTTTACCAGATAAAGGGGATCAGTCTGTACTTCACCTTTTTCTTGTAGTCCCGATATCCCGCAAGTCCCTCGGTCAATACCTTCTCCTCGTTGAGGATCCGAATGACGATCACGATGGGATAATGGAGAAAGCAGATCAGCGAACACCATGAACCGAGCACCAACGGGATCGACAGAAACAACCACAGCGTCACGGCATACATGGGGTGGCGAACGATGCCGTAAAGCCCGGTATCGATCACCTTCTGATCCTTCTGCACCTCTACCGTGCGGGAAAGATAGGCGTTCTCCCGCATGACCTCGGCATACAGCCCATATGAGATCAGCAGGATCACGGAAGCGAGGACAACGACCCACAGAGGAACATGAGACCAACCGAAACGGAAGTCAAGTCCTGCCAGGATGAAGCCGACGAAAAAGAGCAGTCCGGAGAGGGCAACCACTCCCTTTTGCGTGTTTTCTTGCTCCCTGCCGTCCAGCCGTTTTCGCAAAAGATCGGGGGCTTTGATCCATAATACGGCACCGAGGAACAACATCGGCACAAAAAGCAACGTACAAAACAACCATCCGTTGAGATAAGCAAAAGTGCCTGCCGGCAGAAACAGAAGAAGCCCCACCAGAAGAATACCGCACAGAAATTTGCAAAGGGCGTTCAAAAGCAGCTTCATCATGCCAGCTCCGCCAGAATTTCCGCCGCGTTGGTATCGGGCTTGACCTTGGGCATGATCTTGGCGATCTTCCCTTCCTCATCGATCAGAAAGGTAGTGCGCACCACGCCCATGCTGACCTTACCGCACATCTTTTTTTCCTGCCAGACGCCGTAAGCCTCAATTGCCTGCCGCTCCGGGTCGGAGAGCAGCACGAAGGGCAAACCGTATTTCTCGGCAAATCTCACGTGGGATGCCACGCTATCCTTACTGATGCCGATGACCTCCACGTTTTTCTCGCGGAATGCCGCATAAGACGCAGCAAATGCGCATGCCTGACGGGTACATCCCGGCGTATTGTCCTTGGGATAAAAGTACAGAACCACCTTTTTGCCGCGGAAATCCGACAGGGATACCGGATGACCGTTCTTGTCTGTCAACGTAAATTCGGGGGCTTGATCATAAAGCTTCAACATAGGTACTTTCCTTTCTTTTTCAAACGTCCAGCTCGATCCCCACGGGGCAATGGTCACTACCCATGACCTCACCAAGAATAAAGCTGTCCTTGACCTTTTCCATCAGTCGGTTGGACACCACAAAATAGTCGATACGCCAACCAATGTTCTTTTCTCTTGCCTTCATCATATAGCTCCACCAAGAATATTCCACCTTGTCGGGATACAGTGTGCGGAAGGTATCGGCAAAGCCGGCGGCAAGCAGCTCGGTGAATTTCCCACGCTCCTCATCCGAAAAACCCGCGCTGTAGTGATTGGTCTTGGGGTTTTTGAGGTCGATCTCCTCGTGTGCTACGTTCAGGTCCCCGCAATAGACCACGGGCTTGACGCGATCAAGCTCGGTGATATACCCCCGCAGGGCGTCCTCCCAGCTCATGCGGTAGTCGAGCCGCGCCAGCTCGCGCTGCGCGTTCGGCGTATAGACACACAGAAAATAAAAGTTCTCAAACTCCAAGGTAATGGCGCGCCCCTCGGTATCATGCTCGGGGATGCCGATGCCGTAGCGAACGGAGATCGGCTCGACCTTGGTGAACACCGCCGTTCCGGAATAGCCCTTTTTTTCGGCGCTGTACCAATACTGATGATATCCGGGTGCATCCAATTCTGCCTGTCCCGGCTGCATTTTTGTCTCTTGAATCCCGAAAATATCGGCATCTGTATTCTGAAAGAAATCCTCAAAGCCCTTTCCGAGACATGCCCGGAAGCCATTGACATTCCACGAGACCAGCTTCATATGTTAGCTCCTTTGCTACAAAATTCCGAATTGCGCGAAAGCAACGCCCCCGCGAAATCTATTCAATACTGTCGTCTCCGTCCGAATAACACGCAACGATCCGTTGTAATATCTCCTCGTCCGCGGGGCAAAAATCATATTGGGGGATCTCTCGCGGCGTGATCCATCGAAGGTCACAATGCTCCAGCATGCGAATCTCACCTTGCGCGACGGCGGCATGGAACAGAGTCAGATGTACCGTGATATCCGGATATTCGTGTGTAACGTCCATAAACACGTCTCCGACTGACACCGTGACCGCCAGCTCCTCGCGGCATTCCCGAATGAGTGCCGCCTCACGGCTCTCCCCCGGCTCCACCTTGCCGCCCACGAACTCCCACAGAAGGCCCCGTGCTTTGTGCGGCGGGCGCTGACAGATCATAAACCGATCCCCATTCCATATCAACGCGGCAACGACCTCGACCATGACCGACCCTCCTTTTTTCTTCATTATACCCCTTTTCTCACCTCCCGTCAAGACTTTTTTGCGTGACAAAAAGCAGGAAGACACACACGGCGGTGCATCTCCCTGCTCGTTCTTTAAAAATATTTTGCTCTTTTTCGGTTTTTTCTCTTCCGCAGATAGGGGAGGAGAACGAAGTACCCTAACAGAAATACCGCCGCATAGCCGCAGCTCAGCCAAAAGAAGCGGTCGGCTGTGAAGGCGGAAATGCGGTCCAGCGCTACCAAAAAGGCACTCTGCTCCACATCCTCTGCCACGCACAGCTCCACCGTGGCGATCAGACTGCCGCGGTGAGTCACGGTCACAAAGCCCACTGTATCCCCAACAGACAAGGGCGCTTTGAGAGGCTCCTCCGTCAGCATCACACGGTATTCCAGCTCGTCCTCGTCGAGATCCGTGGGCAGATAGGCAGAAACGTCCTCACGCGGCACTAAGGCAACGTCGCCCTGCCGATCCGAAAGCGATACCTCTGCTCTCGATATCACGGTATCCTTTGCGAGAATCTTCACCATGCCGTGGGAATACAGCGCAAAGTCCAGAAGATCGTTGGCGATCTGATAGGAATATACCGTACCGCCCATCTCCGCGCTGTCCTCATCCGCACCCATCACGATGCAAAGGTATCGCAGTCCCTCCTCCTCGGCGGTGGCAACGATACAGTAGCCGCCCTCCGTGGTGGTTCCCGCGTTCATTCCCGTAGCCGCTCCGTGATAATATCGCGCCGTTACGTTTCGCGCGAGCAGAAAATTGCGGTTGTAAAAGGTCCGCGACGGGGCAAGACCGTTTGCCGCCATGGTATATTTCACGGTGGAAACGATCTCCATGTACGCCTCGTTTTCCATGGCGACAAGAGCGAGCTTGGCAAGATCGTCTGCCGTGGTCATCATGCGGTCATGGTGCATTCCCGTAGGATTCGTATAAACGGTGGATGTCATTCCAAGCTCTGCCGCACGAACGTTCATCTGTGCCACAAAGGCATCGACAGACCCAGCTACCAAGCACGCAAGCACCATGCAGGCATCGTTATAGCCGGCGCAGAGCCCTGCGTAAAGCATTTGCTCCACCGTAACGTTCTCGCCGGGGTTGAGATACATACGGAATCCGGACGCGGCGTTGACCATCTCCTGCGTCACCGTGACCGTTTCGGCGTATCTTCCCTGCAACGCCTCCACTGCAAGAAGTCCTGTCATGATCTTTACCGTAGAGGCGGGAAAGATCGGTCGGTCGGTATTTTGCGAGATCAGCACGCGGTCATTCTCGATCTGATAAAGGTATACCGCATTGGCGCGAGAAAGATCCGCCACAGTCGCTGACTCCGCTGAGACAGAAAAAGTGAGGGAGACAGCAAGGACAGAAAGCAGGCAAAGTACGCTCAAAAAACGTGTCGCCGCGCGCTTCATACGGCGCCTCCTTCTCTCCTTGCAAAGAAGAGACGCGCATTTTGCGCGTCTGCCCGAATGGCGTCCTGCAGCTCCTGCAACCCGCCGAATTTCTTTTCATCGCGCAATTTTCCGTAAAATTCTGTAGTGATGACCTTCCCGTACAACGTTTCGTTGAAATCCAGAATAAAGGTCTCGCTGTTTACACGCCCGCTGTCCTCTACCGTGGGGCGGTTCCCCACGTTGGTCACGCCAATATAGCTTCTGCCGTCCACGCTCACACGGGTGGCATAGATCCCACGCGCGGGGATCAGGTGCCCCGCGGGGAAATTCTGGTTGACCGTCGGCAGACCGATGGTGCGACCAAGTGCCTTTCCATGCATTACGGGCGCGCGGAGAACGAAGGGGTGACCAAGTAGGCGGACCGCCTCCTCCATGTGTCCCTCGCGCAGAAGCGAGCGGATATAGCTGGAGCTGATCA
Organism: Clostridia bacterium; assembly: GCA_017452525.1. Lineage (GTDB taxonomy): Bacteria > Bacillota > Clostridia > Oscillospirales > CAG-272 > RGIG3947. The sequence goes on along the minus strand of JAFTMG010000007.1, from coordinate 61,311 downwards.
CCACACCCTGCCCCATGTCGTTTACCGGCGGCACGACCAATGCACGCGTGCCGAACACCGCCTCAAGGTCCGACGGCTTTCCTCTGCCGCCCTGACCGAACCGATGATTAAAGCCGCAGACCGTGGAAATGCAACGACATTCCTTTTGCAATATTTCGGAAATGAACTGCTCGGGAGAATACGAACAAAGCGAAGAAAACTCACCGAGATAGGCTAACTCCAGCCCAAGCGATGCCATCCACTCCAGCTTTTCGCGAAGAGAGGTGATCTGCGCCTGCCGCTCACCGCCCAGCCTGCGACGGGGCGACGTGGCAAAGCACCACGCGCCGCTTCGCACGCCGGGTACTTCCGTGCGGAGTGCCTCAGCCTGCTTGACTGCCGCACCGATCAGCGCGGCATGTCCGCGGTGAACACCGTCGAAATTGCCGAGGCACAGCACCGCGGGCGGCAGGACGGGAGAAGAAAACGGTCTCATATCAGACAGATCTATGATGATCAACAGATTTCCCCCTCCTCTCAAAAATCAACCATCAGTTGTTTTATAAGTGTATTTCGATTCAAAGTCAAACAAAACAATGCAAATCAGCGTTTGCTCGCTGAAATCTCTTTATATTATACACCGACGGTGGCGTACTTTCAAGAGGCAATTTTCTTTTTTATGAAGCAAGCCGATATTGCTTGGCAGTATGCTCGAATCGACCGCCCTCCGCAAGTCCCTCGGTCAGAATGATCTCGTCCTCGGTCACAAACACTGCCTCAAACGGAAAAACAGCCGACTCGTACAACGCCATTGCCTCCTCCACACCCATAACGAAGAGCGCGGTGGAAAGGGCGTCCGCCAGCGTGCCGTCCTCACACAGCACTGCCACACTCCGCAGTCCGCTTTCGGCGGGATATCCCGTCTTGGGGTCGATGATATGGTGATATCGCGCCCCGTTGATCGTCACGTATCTTTCATAATCGCCCGACACGGAGATCACACCGGACGGGACGGACAGATAGCCCAGCACGCCCGCCGTATTCTGCGGATCGCGCAAGCCGATGCGATACGCCTCCCCGTTCTTCTTTGCGCCAAACACCGCAACGTTACCGCCAAAGGACACCACACCGCCGGGAACCTCGGTCTTCTCCAGATAATCCACCACAAGATCGATGGCATATCCCTTACCGATGGCACCGAGATCCAGTGCGGTTGCGGGATCGGTACGGGTCAAGGTATTCTCTTCCCACACAAGGTGTTCCGTTCCTACGTGTGCCAGGCACTCGTGCAGTTCCTCCTCAACAGGCAATCGCCCCTGCTCCTCACACCGCTTCCACAAAGAGACGATCGGCTCCACGGTGGGATCAAAAGCACCGTCGGTAGCCCCCGAAACGTCAAGCGCCGTTTGGACCACCTTGGAAAACGCCGCGTCCACCTGCCACTGTCCCTCGGTATTGAACCGTGACACCGCGCTATCCGATACGGTACGGGACAGAACTGCCTCGACGCCGCTCATGATCTCGCCGCACGCCGAGAAAACGGGAGCCGCCGTCTCTTCACCGCACCGCAACTTGATCTCGATCACCGTATCCATCAAAAAATAAGTCTTCGAGACCGTGCGCTCGCCCGAAGCGCGGCCGCAGGATACGCAGGAAAAACACAGAATGACGGCGAGAAGAAAGGTCAAGCGCTTGATCCGGGTACCTTTATCTCTCCACATATGTCGCACCGTCCCTCTTCATCCATTTTCGTTTGATCTGCTCAAAGCGCGGCAAAAAAAGCTGCAGCAGGATCCCCGTGACCGTACCAAAGATCAGTGCGGAGAGGAGAAGCGCGGGCAGATAGCTGTAGACCGCGTTGGTGCGAAGCAACACACAAGCCGCGCCCAATTGCCCCAGCTGGTGCAACGCAGCACAGCCCACCGACACGCCGATCAAGCCGAACCACCGTTTCCCCGCCACCGCAAACAGCCAAAGTCCCACGTAGGCGCATATTCCGCCGCACAGAGAAAAGATCAGACTCATACCATTTCCAAACAGCCAGCCCATCAAAAGAATACGGCAGAGCGAGATCGCCGCCGCGTCCCTCGGAGAAACAGCGAGAAAAGCAACGGTGATCAGCACGTTGCAAAGTCCTAATTTAAAGCCGGGCAAGGGGATCCAAAGCAGAGGCGGCAGGATCGCCTCCAGATAGGAAAGCAGCAATGCGGCACCAAGCAGCATACCGTCCAGACAAAGGCGATAGATATCCACTCCGTGATCATCCCGAGATCGCATCCGATACCGCCTCCTCACTTACAATACGTATCACGATCCCCGCCGGCGCGCAAACGATGCTCTGCCCTGCCTGCGAGATCTCATGACTCTGCACACAGATACGGTCGCGGCAATCGGACGAAATGACCCGAACCGCTCCCGCCGAAACCGAAACGCACAGTTCCGTTTCCTCTGAAACGATCACATACTCGCCGTCGGTATCCAAAGGATAGCTCTCGACCACCCCTGTACGGGCATATACGACCTCAAAGGTATTTGCCTCCTCGCCGCGAAGCCACGGAAGGAACATCAGTGCTGCGGCAAGTGCCAGCAAAAAAGACATCAACACAAGATCGCCGATCTTCAAATATTGCCGCATGACCAATCCTCCCTATCGTTTCTGTTTCTCATATCATATCATATTTTCGTTAAAAAAGCAAGCGTATTGACAGATTCGCCAAACATCGGACACGATTTTTATCCATCTCACCAAAAATCCGAAAAGGCAATGACAAGCGTTCCAAAGTCTGTTATAATAAAGTGGATTCCATAGACGAGGAGGAATTTGTCATGTCTATACCCAAGCCCGAAAAAAGGATCGCTGAGTTTGAAAATTTCGGATTCGGCATGTTCGTCCACTGGGGGATCTATTCCCAGCTGGGACGCGGCGAATGGATCCAGCATCAGGCAAAGATCCCGAAGGAAGAATACGAGCGTCTTGCACAGACCTTTACCGCCTCTGAATTTGACGCACATCAATGGGCATGCATTGCCAAGGCGGCAGGCGCCCGTTATATTACGCTGACCACACGCCATCACGACGGCTTTTCGCTCTACGACACCAAGGGACTCTCCACCTATGACGCCCCCCACACACCCTGCGGCAGAGATCTGATCCGCGAATTTGTGGATGCCTGCAACGATGCGGGCATCGTCCCCTTCTTCTATCATACCACACTGGATTGGCATCATCCCGATTTCAAGAACGATTTCAAGGCATATCTGCAATATCTTCGCGACTCGGTGGAGGTATTGTGTACCCAATACGGCAAGATCGGCGGTCTTTGGTTTGACGGCAATTGGTCCCGTCCCGATGACGATTGGGAGGAGGATGCCCTTTACGCCGTGATCCGCAAGCATCAGCCGGAGGCGATCATCGTCAACAACACCGGACTTGGCGCACGAGGTCAGATCGGCAATCTGCAGCTGGACAGCGTCACATTTGAGCAGGGGCGCCCCACACCGATGGATCGCGAGGGCATGCCCAAATACGTCGCTGCCGAAATGTGCCACACCATGAACCGACATTGGGGACACGGGGCAAACGATTTCAACTATAAATCCCTGGCACATCTGATCGAGACGCTCTGTGCCTGCAGACGCGTCGGTGCCAATTATCTTCTGAACGTCGGTCCTTTGGGCTCGGGCAAGATCTCCCTGATGCAGGAGGCGCTGATGCGCGGCATCGGTGATTGGGTCCGCGAAACGGGCAACGTCATCTATACCGCCAAGCCCTGCGGCGTGGACGGTGAGGGCAAAAACTTCGGCCTGCAGGACGGAGACAAGCTCTATCTCTTTGTTCACGATCTCTCCATCGTCGGCGACGCCAACGTTACGGTGGAGCACGGCGGCGCGGGCGCGAAGACCTTCCGCGGTATTCCCCGGAAGGTCGCCTCGGTACGCTGGACCGATTGTGACGAGGCACTGAATTTTACGCAGGACGGAGACACGCTTCAGATCGAATGCACCGGCTACCCTTACGGCAAAAATCTGGTGGTCCGTGTTGCCGAAGTCACTTTGGAATAATTTCACAGCAACAGCGAATGGCGGCAGTCTGATCGTTTTCAGACTGCCGCCATTTCTTATTCTGTTTTCATTTGCTCCAGGTCAGTACGGTAGCACCATTTGCCGCCGATCAGGTTTCCAAAGAAATACTTCGAGCAGGCAGACTCACACATAACGTACAGCTTACCGTCCTTCACAAACAGCTCCTCCGACATGGGCGCGATCCGATAGGTCGCCGTAAGTGACGCCGAATCCAGCGAGTAGAGGGGCAACGTTCTGCCGATGATCTTGATCGTTCCCTCCTCGACCGCCTTTGCCTCGTCGTACACATAGATCAGCGAGTGGCTCAGACCGTGAGAGGTGGAAAGATAGATCTTACCGTCCTCGACCCAAAGCCCTTGCACGTAGTCGCGGATGGAATACACTCTTGAGGGATTGGCGCTGATGCCGTAGGGACCGCTCGGATCCAACGCAAACTCCATGGCAAGACCGCCGTGCTCATCTCCCGCGGAGGTGGTCACTCGGTGGGAATCGGGATAAGAATAGTCCGTTTCGGTGCGGTATTCACCCACGATCAGTCGGTCACCGACCACGCTCACAAAGGAAGTTCCCTGATAGTCCTCATCGGAATATTTCAGAGAAAATTTTCCAAGGCGATTGACCGTGCCGCCATTCCCCGCCGCCAGAATATCGGCGTAGGAATAGACGTACAGGCATCTGCCCGATCCGCCTGCAATATAGACGTAATCGCCGTTGCGCGCAATGCCGCCGCTGTGCCCCGTGAACACCTCGCCATCCTCCTTGCAGAGAAGCGCCTTGCCCACAACCTCGCCGCTCTCGCCGTTCAGCACGTACACCGTCGAGTGCGCCCCGCTCTTGGCGGAATAGCCGGAAACCAGGAAATATCCGTTTTCCCCATCGTGATGAAAGCCCTGGGGCACGAAATTCTCATCAAGTCCCGGAATAACGAACGCCTTTTCCGAGGCGCGGTAATAGGATGCGACGGGAATCCTCATGACCAGACGGAAACCGACCAAAACCAGCACGATCAGCGCGATCAGCCCCACCGCAACGGATATCAGAATACGCGATCCCTTATTCATGTAAACCTCATTTTCCGGGCGGGGGGATCCCCGCCCTGTATTTATTTTTTATGTTGAAACACCGGTTGATCCTTCATGTTCACGGGAACACGCAGAGATGGCACCGCGAGTGCGCCGCGGTCAAAAATATCCTCCGCCGCGACCGCGATCCATTCCGTCACGCGCATATCGCCTCCCACGATGTCGTCCATCACCAAGGAGCATCCCGCCCCCGGGGAACGGCCGCAATTATGGTAGGCAAAGGCACCTGCCCACACCGCCTGCACGTCCGTCACGATCAGACCGCCGCCGCCCGCGTCTACGGCGCTTCCCTTACCGAGGGTATAGATCACCGCGTCGGCAAATGCCGTCAGCGGCTGTCCGTCATGGCGCGCGCCGATACAGCCGCCTGCCATCAGCACAAGCGGGATCTGCCCCTCCCGACAAATGCGGGACACCTCGGCAAGCGGGTACTTTTCCGCCATTTCTCCCTCCGCGTAGTAATCCAACACCGCCGCGCGGATCGGCAGAGCGGCAGACGTCAATGCCTCCCGCAGTCCGTCGGGCGTGATCATATCACACCGCCCGCAAACGGAAGCGAAGATCGGCTCGGCGCCGACGCACAGTGCCACCAAAGAATCGGAGGGCATGCTCCGCTCACCGACGATGACAACGTCTCCGTGTGGCTGACCGGCAAATCTCGCGCCGAGGTGGCGCAGTACCGCGTCATACGCCGCGTCGGCACTGTGACACAGCAAGCCGTACTTGCCTCCCGTATATTCCGCCAACGCCTTGGCGGCAGAGGTCGAATGAGGCGCGATCGTGCCCCAGACTCCGCTGTTCAGTACTTCAAGCTCCTTTTGTTCCAACTGCTTGCGATCCATCGTCACGACCTCCTCTCACAGCCGGCGCACATCATCGGCGTGCGCCCACACCTTGATCATTGCGTCGGCAATATCGTCAATATCTTTTCTCGTTCCCAAAAGAAGATTCTGTGTCAGCCACGCGCCCTCCTCGTAGGAAGCACGCTGACATTCCGGCAGCGGGGTCACGTCGATGTGCCCACCGATCATACGTACCGTATCGGCAGACACCGTACACGGGAAGGTATAAAGCGGCATATAACCCGCCGATACGGGGATACCCTCCGCGTTCATCGCCTTCAAAAACTGCCGTCTCGTAATGCCACGCTCTGCCAACACCTCGCGCTCAAAGCGCATCAGATACAGATGGAAGGCATGACAGGTGATGCGCGGATCATAGGATGCGCTCTTTACAAAATCCAGCTCCTTCAATCTTCCCGCCAGATACGCGGCATTTTTTTCGCGCAAAAGGATCTCTCCGCCCAGCTTCCCGTACTGAGACGTCAGGATCGCCGCCTGATATTCGCTGATACCGTGATCCTGCCCGACGGTAATATAAACGCCGTCCTTGGCACCGCCTCCCAGAATACACGCCAGCTTCTCTGCCAGCACATCGTCGTTGGTAGTGATCAAACCGCCTTCTCCGCAGGTAAGATTTTTGGTATTTTGACAGGAGATGGACGCCACGTCGCCACAAGCGCAGATCCTGCGATCCCGCCAAGCGGCGCCGACCGCCTGCGCGGCATCCACGATCAGCCGCACGCCGTGACGGCGGCAGATCTCCTCCAGCTCATCCAGCATGGGAGGACAGCCGGCAACGGCAACGGCAACCACCGCCCGTGTCCGCGGCGTGATCTTCTCCTCCAAAACACGGGGATCCAGAAGATAATTTCCCCGCGCGATATCAGCAAAGACGGGAGTCGCCCCCGCAAACACGATGGAGGAAAGGGTTGCCACAAAGGTATACGGCGGCAGGATCACCTCGTCTCCCGCACCAATGCCGTAGGCGCGCAGGATCAACTCCAGCGAGACCGTTCCGTTCGCAACGGCAAAGCAATGCTTCACACCGCAATCGGCGGCAAAGCGCTCTTCAAAGGCACGGCGGTATTTTCCGCTGTGCATTTCTCCCTCCAGCACCACGGCAGAAAGGATGCTCCGATCCGCATCGGTCACGCGCGGCCATGCGGGATATTTCTCAGTTCTGATCGGCGTTCCGCCCTGAATAGCAAGCATATGTCAGACCTCCTCAGTTTTAAAGCGCTTTGACGTAAGGCTTGTATTTTTGAATGTACGCTTCATTGGCATCGTCTCCCCCCACGGTGTTCGCCGAATGGAAGACCTCCGGCTCGACTCCATGCGCCTGCGACAGCTCAATGGCACGGCAGACGACGGCTTGCAGGATCATGGCACCGATGGCTGTAGAGGTGGCGCCGGTAACACAATCTCCCACGGAGATCGCCGCGTCGCCGTAGCACCCCATGTTATCGATGACCACGTCGCACACCTCGCACAGTTTTTTCCCCTCGGGATGGCGCGAGACGGAACGTGCCGCGTGCTTCAGATTGGTGATACAAACGGTGGAAAGACCGCGGGCTTTCGCCTCGAGCGCCATGTCAACCGCCACCGTATTGCATCCCGAATTGGAAAAGAGGAACATCACGCCTCCAAATCGCACCGCATCCACATCATCCAACAGCGGCTTGGCAAGCCCCGACGCCCGCTCGATCTGACTGCTTCTCGCCGCGGCACGGTGAAGCATCAGCGAATCCTCCAGAATGGGGCAAACACGCGCCAGACCGCCCGCACGGTAAAAGATCTCCTCCGCAAGCAGATGAGAATGTCCCGTACCAAAGGTAAAAATGTAACCGTCCGAGCAAAGAGCCTGCGCGGCAAGTTCTGCCGCCTGCTCGATGGGCTCCGCCTGCGCGGCGGCAACCTCCTCTGTCAGACGCATGATCTCCCTAATATAAGCTTCACTGGCTTTCATACAGTCTCCTCTTTTCTCCATTGATTTTTGGCATAGAGCGCCGCCGCGACCTGCGCGCTGACGGTCGGCTCCGCCACGGTAGCGGAAGGGTAACGCGAAAGGATCCTCCGCTCAAATTCCTCTCTCACCGCGCGATTGCGGCAAAGCACGCTTCCGTAAACACCGACACGGTCGGCTCCGCTTTTTTCCATCAGCACCGCCGTGTAATCCGCAAGATAGCCCGCGGCATCCGACAGGATCTCTGCCGCTCTTCCGTCGCCCGTCTCAGCGCACGTCGCCACCCTGCGGGCAAAGCCTGCCACGTCCGGCTCTCTTTCTCCGTAAAAAACGTCGATCAACGCGCGGGACGTTTCACAGCCAAAATGATCGAGTGCCGCGCCCAACAGGGAGGTTGGCGGCGTGATCCCGTCGGCGGCATGCAACGCGGCGCGGATACCGCAAAGCCCGATATAATATCCGCTACCCTCGTCACCCGTCAGCCGTCCCCAGCCGCCCGCCACGAAGATCTCTCCCGAGGCGTTCTCGGCGATCGACATCGCGCCCGTACCCGAGATCGTCAGCACACCGGGACCCTCTCCGCCGGTCAGAGCATAAAGAGTCATATACGCATCACTGCGAATATAGACCGGAACACCCAGCAGCTCACGCGCCGCGGCGGCAAAGCGATGTGCCGCCGCGCCCGAGGTCACGTCGTCCAATGCGGGATCTCCAATCCCCACCGCGGCGATCCTCTCATGCGGCACCTGCAGCGCATCAAGTCCCTGACGGAGATGCGCAAGCGCTGCATCCACACCGATAAAATGATAATTGAGCGGAGGACAGAAGGCACTTGCCTGCTCTCTTCCCTCCCCGTCCAATGCGGTCAGCGCAGTTTTGGTTCCACCGCCGTCCACACCGATAAACAGTCGTTTCTCCATGGGTCAGCCTCCCCATATGATAGTAGCTTTATTGTAGCAAAATCCCATGGCGATGTCAATGCAAAAACAGAGATTCTATTGACTTTTTCACCGCCCGCAAGTATAATAAAAGCAACCTAAGTTTGCAGGAGGCATCCCAATGAGCACTAAGAGATTCGGCTTTGCCGACGCGATCATTACCCCCTCACACCCCTCTGCCCTTTATCTGGACGGCTACGGCTTCCGTGTGCATCCCGCCGAAGGGGTGCGCGACGATCTGCACGCCAAGGTCTGCGCCATCATGGACGGAGACGACACCTATCTGATCTTTTCTCTCGATCTGGTGGGTCTGCGCTCCCGCACCTATGAGCTGGTCGCCGATCAGATCACCTCGCTGACAGGCATTCCCCGCGACCGCATCGCCCTGACCTGCATTCACACCCACGCGGCACCCGCCACGGGGCTGATAGACGAGCTGCCGATCCAATACGATTATTTTGCCTACGTGGGCGAATGCTGCGGCAGAGCCGCCATTCGGGCTATGGAGAGGGCATGCGAAGGTACCTTCTCCTTCATGATCCTGCCCGAACCCCTCCGCCACTCCTATAACCGCCGCAAGAGAGACGTGATCGACCGCTCTGTACGTGCCGCCGCCTTCCGCGACGAGCAGGGTACGCTGCGCGCCGTCCTCTGCACCGCCGCCTGCCATGCCGTCATCAATACCCAATATACCGTATCCGCCGACTGGCTCACCGAGCTCAACGCCCTCTCCTCCGACGAGGCACCCTATCTCTATTTTCAGGGTCGTTGCGGCGACATTGATCCCCATTTTGAGGACGGTCTCTCCATTGATGATAAGATCCGTATCTTGGGGCGGGAGCTTGCCCTGCCCGTCCGATCCGCCGCACAGGCATCGGAGAAGGGGATCTGCATGGACGGTGCGCTTTGCTGGACTACCGAGCAAGTCACGGTTCCTATGATGGTGCTGAATGACACCGACGCGCTTCGCGCTGACATTCTTGCCCACGAAAAGGCATATTTTGCCGCCGCCCCCACCGATATCAAAAAGCACTACAATCTGCGCAAGCTCCAATGGCTCCGCCGTATGCTTCGCAAAAGCCTCGTGGGAGAGAGCTTTGACATCACCGTTACGCTTCAGCTTCTCACCGTCGGCAAGCAGTGCGTCTTTGCCTTCGTCCCCTTTGAGGTGCTTACGCTCACCGGAAACAAGCTGGAAGAAATGTTCGTCGCCGCAGGATTTCCGCGGGAGGCGATCTACATTTGCGCCTATTCCAACTCCGTCGAGGGCTATCTCGCCCCCGCCGAGGAATTCCCCTACGGCGGCTATGAGGTAATCAATGCAGCCGCGTGGTATAACACCTCCCGCACCTGCCCCGAGAGCGAAGCCGCTGTACTTGCCTGGTTTCAAAAACAGCTCGGACTTGCGGAACACTGATCCCGGATGCCGTATCACGAGATCTACAAGCTGCATCTCCCCAAGATCCGCCGCACACGTTCAGAGGCAAAGACCGCAAGCACAACATAAGTATAAGATCGCCAAAGGTTCACGGACCCTTGGCGATCTTCAATTTATTGCCGTTTCATTTGACGGAAGAACAAAAGCATCGCCGCCAGCAGGATAACGAGACTGTATCCGACCACCCATAGCAGATGGGATAGTCCGTCGGCTGCGTTTCCGCCGAGCACCGCCCGCTCCCACTCCACCGCGTGGACGAAAGGCAAAGCATAAGCGATCTCGCGGAAGGCACCGCCCACCAGCTCCAGATCAAACCACGTGCCGGAAAGCCAGGCGGAAAGGTTTGTCAGAAGCGCGCCGCAGACTCCGCCGACCTGCTTATCGGTCAGCACACTGCCGCACAGCAAGCCAAGAGAAACGTACAAGAGCGACACGGGCAGGATGGCAAGCACCGCCCAAAGGATCCGCACCGTCAGATCCAAGCCAAGGATCATGGCAAAGCCATAGCAGACGGCGCACTGTGCTATGGCAATGGGAAGAATTGGCAAGGTATATCCCAGAATAAAGTCCCATGCGGTCAGCGGTGTGGTGTAAAGCCGCTGAAGAAGCGCACTTCCGCGATCCTTGGCGATCAGCGTTGCAGAAAACAGCGTCATAAACGACAGCCCGAACACCGTGATTCCCGGTGTCAGATGCGCGATCTCAAAAAGTGATACCGGAACGTTTGCCTGAATGGCGCTGAGTAGCAGCAGAAGCACGATGGGAAAGCCCAGACCGAACGCCAGATTCAAGGGATCGCGCAGGATCTCCTTGGTATTTCGCTGCGCAAGTGTGATCATTCTCATTTCACTTCCCCCCTTACGATGCGGACGAACGCATCCTCAAAGCGGTCCGTCCCCGCCGTGCGCTTGATGTTTTCCGCAGTGTCGCACACAAGCAATTTGCCGTCCTTCATCACGCCGATACGGTCGGAAAGTGCCTCTGCCTCCTCCATATAATGGGTGGTCAGGATCACGGTGATCTGCCCCTTCAAGGCACGGATCACATCCCAAAGCTCACTGCGCGCGATCACGTCCAGCCCCAGCGTCGGCTCGTCCAGAAAGAGGATCTGCGGCTCGCTGATCAATGCCATGGCAATGCTGAGCCTCCTCTGCCAGCCACCAGAGAGCTTTCCCGCCTTCTTGCCGAAGATGCGCGAAAGGTCCAACCGCGCTCCCATCTCCACAATCCTTTTCTCGCTTTTTTCCTTGGAGAAGCCGTACACGCCGCAGATCAGCTTCAGATTTTCCCGCACCGTCAGCCCGGGCGCGATCGCCGTCTCCTGCGGAGACACCCCGATCATCGCCTTGACCTCGGCTGTCTCATGAACGATGCTTTTTCCATTCAGAAAAGCATCTCCACCCGTAGGTGCCGTCAGGCAGGAAAGCATCTTGATGGTCGTCGTTTTTCCCGCACCGTTGACACCCAGCAAGGAAAACAGTTCGCCGCTGCGGACCGATAAATTCAAGGAGTCAACGGCAAGCACGTCACGGTATTGCTTGCTCAGGTCCTTGGTTTGGATGGCGTACATATCTTTTCCCCCTTACGTCTTGTTCTTTTTCAGCCCCAGATAGGCATCGGATAGGACTCTGCTGATCAGCTCCCGATCCGGGGTCAGAAAGTTGGTGGCTACCATGGTGGCGATTCCATGGACGTAAAACCACATTTCCAGATGAAACAGCCGCGCTTCCTCCGCGGAAAGCCCCGTGGAATCCTGCACCATAGCCGCCATTTCATCCCCCTCTTCTGTTTTCTCAGGGATCTCCTCTGCCGTGCGATCACGCATAAAGAGCAATTGGAATAACAGCTTTTCCTTCTGCGCAAAGCTGATGTATGCCATGCCGCTCGCCTTATAGGGCGGATATTCCCCGCTCTCCATCTCGGCACGTATGTGCTGCCGATACATGACATACGCAGCCTCGATCACGGCATTGCGCAATTGACCCATGGACTCGAAATTAAAAAATATGGGCTGGGTGGAGCAATTCAAGCGCGCGGCAACCGTTCTGGCATTCAAAGCAGACTCGCCTTGCTCTCTGACGAGGTCCACCGCCGCTTTTATGATCTCTTCTTTCGTTACTCTGATCTTTGGAGGCATGTTTTTCTCCTTTTATATCAACCGTTATATATCGATTGTTATTTTATCACAAAAGACGCACTGTGTCAATATCCGCAACGAAAAAAAGATGGGCAAAACCCATCTTTTTTGCTCATTTTTCGCTCAAAAACCGCATTCCTTCTGGAAATCGGCAAGTGCGGTCAGATACATCTCCTGATTCACGGGAAAAGCCAGACCGTGCCCTGCCCCGGGGATCGCCACGAACTTTTTAGTGGACGCGCACGCCTCATACAGTCGGCGGCTCATCTCGCAGGGGACAAAATCATCCGCGTCACCGTGGATGAGGATCAGCGGCACACGGCATTTTGCCACCGCCTCCATCGGCGAAGTCTCCTCCAGATCAAATCCGCCATACAGACGGGCACCCAGCCTGATAAAGGGATACAGGAACTGTGGCAGTTTCATGTCACGGATCACCTTTTGGATGATCTCCTTCGGTGAGCTGTAGCCGCAATCCGCCAGAACACAGACCACGTTGGGAGGTAGCTTCTCCCCCATCGCCATCATGACCGTTGCCGCGCCCATGGAGATCCCCGTCAGGATGATCTTGGTGTCCGCGCCGAAGCGCTTCAGGGCAAAGGCGATCCAATCGAGACAGTCCCTCCGCTCCTTGATACCAAAGGTGATCACGTGTCCGTCGCTCGTCCCGGCGGCACGGTGATCCACGATCAGCGCGTTTCTGCCCAAGGCAAAGCAACGCTCCACGCCGCCGCTGAGATCCCGCTCCCCCGTGCCGCGATAGCCGTGAAAAAGCAGCTCCAGCGGTGCCCCGGGCTGATATTCGTAATATCTTCCCCGCAACGTCAATCCGTCATAGGAGCGTATGGACACGTTCTCATGGGGCATGGTGCGGATCATTTTGGTCCAACGGATCATTGCCTCGCGGTGTACCTCGTAGATCTCACCATCAGGGATCGCATATTCCTCTTCCCCCAACGGCTTGCGTGAGGGAGAATAAAAGACCCGAAAGAAACAGATCAGTGCCGTCAGCAGCACCAACAGTATCACGCCCAAAACGGCACCCAGACCGATCCAAAGCCACAGCATGAAGCATCATCTCCTAAACAGATTTTACCGTTTCAGTATAACACAAATTGGAGAAAAAAGCAACGGTTCCTCTGAAATCCGCACACCTATCCGAAAAAAGTTGACTTTTCGAAAAGCACGTTGTATAATAATGACAGTACAACCCCAAAGATCGGACAGATCATCATTTTTCAGATCACGAAAGGAACCTCACCATGAGCAACTCTATTCTCCGCGCGCCGGAAGCTGAATGGCGCATCATGTCGAGCAATATTCTTTTTGACAAGACCCTTGCAGACCGTCTCCCCCTGATCGCCGATTACTATCGCGCCTGCGGTGCCGATATCATCGGTATGCAGGAGGTCAACAAGATCGGTACCTCCCTCTTTGAGACCCTTTCCGATCTGTATACCCCCGTTGCTACCCGCCATCCCGAGGATAAGCATTGCTTCACCCCCATCCTCTACCGCCACGACCGCTTTGATGCCGTGGAAAGCGGCAGTGAGCTTTACCGTATGCGCGGCACAGACACCAAATCTATGGCATGGGTCATTCTTGCAGATCGGGAAAGCGGTCAGAAGCTGGCGCTGATCAATTCCCACGGCTCTCTGATCCTCAAATCCTACAATTTGGAAGCCACCGATGCCGTGGAGGGCGAGCAGTGGCGCGTGGACAACGTGCGCCAGATGCTGGAAAAGAAGGACGAGTTACGGGCAAAATACGGCGCTTCCCTTCCCGTTTTCATCACGGGTGACTTCAACTCCCGTCAGCCCCGAGACTCGATCATGAACATGAAGAAGGTCCTGCCCGACAGCGCAACCGTTGCCAAGCTGGGCGCGACCGAGGGAATCGACTCCTTCCACCGCGTCCCGGGTCGTCCTTGTGACGAGGGCAACCCCATTGACTTCATTTTCGTCACCGAGGATACCGTTGAGGTGCTGACGCACAACATTCCCCACGACGAGACAGCGCTTGCCATCTCCGACCATTGCCCCGTATATATTGACGCCAAGCGCAAATAAAAAAACAAAAAGGTACAAAAGCATGAACAGATATGCCATTTACGGCGCGGGTTCTTTGGGAACCGTGCTCGGCGCCTATATCACCAAAAACGGCGGACAGATCGATCTGATCAATCGCAACAAGGCTCACGTAGCGGCACTGCGCCAAAACGGCGCTCGCATCACGGGAACCATCGAGCTGACCGTTCCCGTTACCGCGCTGACGCCCGATGAAATGAGCGGGATGTACGACGTGATCCTGCTGATGACCAAGCAGCTCTTCAACCGGGAGGTCGTCACCTTTCTGAAGGACCACCTCGCAGATGACGGGGTGATCGTCACCCTGCAAAACGGACTCCCCGAGCCGGGGATCGCCGAGATCGTCGGTGAGCACCGCACCATGGGCTGTGTGGTGGAATGGGGGGCGACCCTTTCCGCGCCCGGCGTATGCACGCTGACCAGCGACCCCGCAAGCCTCTCTTTCCATATGGGCAAGATGGCCGGCATCACGGATGAGAAATTCCGCGAGGTCAAAACGTTGCTGGAGCTGATGTGCCCCGTTCACGAGGAGCCCAATCTGATCGGCGCCCGCTGGTCAAAGCTGTTGATCAACGCCACATTCTCAGGGCTTGGTACCGTGGTCGGCGGCTTGTTCGGCGACGTTTCGGAAAACAGGGCGGCGCGCAAGGTCGCCATACGGTGCATGAAAGAATGTATCGACGTGGGTCACGCGGCAGGCGCGACCTTTGCACCCGTTCAGGGAAAGAATATCACGGCGCTCTTTTACTATAAAAACGCGCTGAAACGCGCGTTTGCTACCGCGCTGATCCCGATCGCCATGAAAAAACACCGCAACATTGAGCCGTCTATGCTGCAGGATCTGAAGAAAGGCAAGCCGTGCGAGATCGACGCCATCAACGGCATCGTTTGCGAGTGGGGAAAGAAATGCGGCGTGAGGACGCCAATCAACGATAAGATCGTCGAGATCGTAAAGCAGTGCGAAAGCGGAGTACTGAAGCCGCAGGCAAGCAATATCCGATTGTTTGATTCCCTGCTTTAACCCGCATACAACAAGCGGAGGGACCTATTCCGGAAATCCGGAATAGGTCCCTCCGTTTATTCGCTTGCAAACAGACTCAGCCATTCCCGGTTTGCATCATCCGGCTCGGACAAAACACCCTCGCGGTCGGCGATTTGCAAACTGCAGGTCACAAAATGGTTCAATTGGTTACTCAGGAAATTCCCCATCTGCCAATGCAGATGCTTGGGGACCGACGGCAAATATTCCCCCAATACGATCTTCCACGCCTGTCCGATCAGCGGAGAAACGGTATGATAAAATTCACGGGCAAGCCCCTCGATCGCCGTCCTCTCGGCACGGTCCACATAATAATAATTCTGTCTGAAACCGCTCTCGGTCTTCACGAAGAGCTTCTTTTCCAGCGCGACGCTGAACAGATACTTCTCCTCCTCATTCAATGCCTCGATATCTGCCTTCCCGCGAATGATCTCGCGGCAAAGTGCAAAGACCTCATCGGGCGTATCGAAGAACACCGAGCTGTCCACCCCGCTCCAGATGTGGAAAAAGCCTTGCGCAAACGCTTTGTCGGTCTTGTGGACGGGACCGTCGTAAACGTGATAGATCTCCCATTTGAGTTTCTCATCCAGACCGTACCCGCCTTCAAAACCAAGCGCGATCCATTTTCCGCCGTTGGGGCGCATTGGAATATCCTCATATTTGACCGAGACGTTGTTTTCGTATCGGTACGTATTCACCGCCATGTCCGATAGGATGTGGATATACACCCAAAGCAAGCGCTCCCACGTAAAACCTGCGGTGTTGAATCGATTCCCCGTCAGGATCTCCTTTTTCGACTCCAGAAACGCCATCAGCTTTTCGTAGTACGCGGGAAAAACGGCGGCGTATATTTTATTTGCGGGTGTCGGGTTGTTGCCGGGCAGAATGACAAAGTCCGTTTGATATTTTCCTTTGGAAATCTCCACCATCAGTTGGTTTTTTACCAGATATTCCACCTCATCCTCCATATAAGGTGCAGAAATACCAAGCTCCTCGCAAAGCTCTGTGACAGTCAACGGGCGGTTGTATGCCGCCAACAGGATATTCTGGGAAGACTTTCTCTGTGCGCACACCATCGGCTCCAGATTGCCGCCGGGATTGCCCGTGCAGGATAAGCTGAGCTTTCCGGGACGGTAGCTCTTTTCTCCGTATTCTCTCATCGTATTCATTCCTTTCTCGATCGCCTCTCTGGCATCGTGAAGCCACCATTTGACAGTACCGCTACTCTTTCCGAGCGCATGCCCGATCTCCTCGCAGGACATATTCTCAAAATAATGCATGACCACCGCGCGGCGGTAGTTGCCCGACATAAGCGAAAGCTCGCGGCGCAACAGATTTCTCTGCTCCCGCAGCATATATTCCTGCTCAACGTTCTCCTCGGAGGCAACCAGCTCCGACAGATACGCCGTCGTCCCGTGCTTCTTTTTCCGTAACCAATTGAAAAACATATGGTTGGAAACACTCCACACGAACGCGTTCAGATTTTCGATCTGCTTCCCCGCATGGATCGCCTGTAACACCTCAAGGCAGATGTCCTGCGAAAGATCCTCCGCGTCCTCTACCGTATTCAGCTTGGCACGGCAAAAGCCATATATTTTGGAAACCATCTCCTGTTCAAAGACCCATAAAAGAGCTTCTTTTTCTGTCAACGTATTCACCTCACTTTTTTTGAAATCCAACATGTTGTTTCGCCTATTGAGTAACCGAGAATGAGATCGGGTTGGAATTTTTTTATATTATATCATAAAATCTCGAACAAATAAAACAAAAGCATAAATAAAGCCTCCGAAAAACAAAAACTATGTCGTATCCCGGTAAACAGACACAGCAACGGCGCTTCACCGAATACGGCAAGCTGATCGATGCCCCCACGACAGATCATAAAAGAAGATCACGGTATATTTCCCCGCGTTATGGGAAATCATAGTATCAAATCCATAAACGGAGGTCAGATTTGCAATGTTCAAACATGAAAAGCAGTTATTTCATCCCGTAGAGGTCGAAAGACCGAATCCGCAGTATGCGGTTTTGCTTCAGGAGCAGCTCGGCGGCGGTAACGGTGAGCTCAAGGCGGCAATGCAGTATATGTCGCAGAGCTTTCGGATCAAGGATCCCGAGATCAAGGATCTCTTTCTCGATATCGCAGCCGAGGAGCTGGGACACATGGAGATGGTGGCGCAGACCATCAATCTCCTCAACGGTCACGACGTGGATGCAACCAAAGTACAGGCAGGTGAGGTGCAGACGCACGTTCTGCTCGGTCTGAATCCCGGATTGATCAACTCCTCCGGATATTCGTGGACGGGAGATTACGTCACCGTCACGGGTGACCTGTGTGCCGACCTGCTTTCCAACATCGCATCCGAGCAGAGAGCCAAGGTGGTTTACGAGTATCTCTACCGTCAGATTGAGGATAAGAAAGTCCGAGAGACCATCGATTTTCTCCTCAACCGCGAGGAAGCGCACAATCAGATGTTCCGTGATGCCTTCAACAAGGTACAGGAAACGGGCTCGAACCGTGATTTCGGTACGACGAAAGCGGCAAAAATGTATTTTTCACTTTCCAATCCCGGACCCAATACTTTCGCTAACAACGAAACCCATGCACCAGCTTTCAAGTAAGTATTCCAAATCACCGTCAAATAATTTGGCGGTGATTTTACATGTCAAAAATTTAGTCGCAGTAGTCAAAGAAAGCATCCGATGAAAAAGTTGGATTTATAGTATCACCGTACGGATCACCGTCAGAACCGAACTTTTCACGGGCTGCCCCACCGCTTGGAAAAGTACGGGATAGGTCAATGATGTAACAAGCGGCAAGAAGCTCCAACCGATCATGCGGAATGCGGTAATGCCGATGCGGATGACCTCCTCGTCCGATGAGAAAAAGCGCAGCATCGGCTCGGGGGATCAGATCGAAGCAAAGCGTGCCGAGGGACGAAGGAATGTGGCAGAACGTGAAGAGTCTGATGGAAATCCACCGTCAGACCTCAAAAATTGCATCGGAGGAAGCAAAGAAAAGCCAAATCGGTTGAAAAATTTATAAAAATATGGTATAATAGTAAAAACAAAATCATGAAAGGACGGAGATATATGTCTTTACACGCCTTCTACGAACAATACTTTCCGTTCTGGAAAGCACTAAAGGAAGAAGATAAAAACCATCTGTGTGAGAATACCGCAGAGGAACACTTTGACAAGGAACAGCCCGTTCACGACAATATGGGATGCTCGGGGCTATTTATTGTGCGCTCGGGCAGATTGCGCCTGTATATGCTCTCGGAGGACGGCAAGGAGATCACACTCTATCGCCTTGTGCCCGGTGATATCTGTATGTTATCCGCTTCGTGCGTGTTGAACAGTATCACTTTTGACGTATATGTGGATGCCGAAGTTCCAAGCGATTGCTACCGTATCAGCAGCGCGGCTTTCGGTGACATTAGTTCCCGCTATCTTGAAGTGAAAAATTACGCCCTTGAAACTGCCGTCGGACGCTTTTCGGACGTGATGTGGATCATGCAACAGGTCGTTTTTATGAGTATGGATAAGCGCCTTGCCATCTTTCTTCTTGAAGAAACGCAGGCAAACGGAACGGATACCGTCACGCTGACACACGAAACAATTGCGCGGCACCTTGGAACTGCCCGTGAGGTGGTTACGAGAATGTTAAAGCACCTCGCTTCCGACAGACTTATTGAGGTCACGAGAAAAGGTATCGTGATCAAGGATAAAAAGAAACTCCAAAAACTTGCATACTAAAAGATCAAAGCCACGGCTCAAACGAGCCGTGGCTTTGATCTTTTATGCGATTATTCTGTTACAGTTCCGTATTTCCAATCCATAATACCGCCGAACTCTTTAATATTCGTATAGCCTAACATCGCAAGCTCATTGGCGGCATTTTTACTTCTCCTGCCGCTTCGACAATAAACGAGGATCAGCTGTTCCTTGTCGGTTAATATGCTTTCTGCTTTCTCACCAATCTCATAGTCGGGAATCAGGATCGCGCCTTCAATGTGTCCCTCGGCAAACTCCGCTTCGGTACGTACATCGAGAATAATGTATCCTTCCTCGCTATCCATAAGCGCTTTTGCCTCGGCAGGCGTGATCTGCTCGTAGACTTTTTTATGATTACCACCGTTGCAGCCTATAAGCTGAGAAGTGAGCATCAGCACAGCCAATAAGGCGCCTAAAATGCGCTTCATTACACAAGCTCCGCAAGAATGGCGGCTTTGGGTCTTGCTCCGACGATTCTTGTTTTTTCTTTTCCGTCCTGAAAGACGATCAGCGTGGGAATACTCATCACGCCGTATTTCATAGCAAGGGCGTTTTCGTCGTCTACGTTTACCTTGCCAACGGTAATATCGCTTCTTTCCTCGGCGATCTCGTCCACGATGGGAGAAACCATACGGCAAGGTCCGCACCAATCGGCGTAGAAATCCACGAGAGTCGTGCCGTTTGCGATTGCGTTATTAAAATTATTTTGATTCAGTTTTTGTACTGACATAAGATATACCTCCGTTTTTATTTGCATTCGGTGCAGATATACTCAGGCACCGTTCTTTCATGGATGACCGACTCATAGAGCCTCCATCCGCCTGCGAGATTGTAGCATTCAAATCCGTTTCCAACGAGGATGCGGCAAGCGATATAGGAGCGAAGTCCTGAGTGACAATGCACGTACACGGGCTTTCCCTTGGGAATCTCGTCGATGCGCTCACGCAACGAGTCAAGCGGAATGTGCATAAAGCCTTCGATTTTGCCGCGAGAGACCTCGGTGTTTGTGCGAGTATCAAGCAACGTCACGCTTCCGTCGCGTGGGAGCTTTTCCACGTCGTGCCAAAAGAACTGCCCAATCTTGCCCGTGATGACGTTTTCAGCAACAAATCCTACCATATTCACGGGATCTTTGGCAGAGCCGAAGGGCGGCGCATAGCAAAGCTCGAGTTCTGCAAGGTCGGTCACTTTCGCGCCGAGCCGCATGGCGGTGGCGATCACGTCCATACGCTTATCC
This sequence comes from Clostridia bacterium, assembly GCA_017452525.1. Taxonomy (GTDB): domain Bacteria; phylum Bacillota; class Clostridia; order Oscillospirales; family CAG-272; genus RGIG3947. Next base: position 40,709 of record JAFTMG010000007.1, on the reverse strand, counting down.
ACCCCATCAAAACCCACGATCTGCGCACCGAGGATCTTGTGCGTTGCCTTGTCCCATAACACCTTGACCGACATCATAGACGCACCCGGATAATAGGATGCGTGGGATGCGGAATAGGTGTAGGTCTTATCATAATCGTAGCCTGCGGCAGCCGCGCTCTTTTCGTTCAGACCCGTGGTAGCGACCGTCATATCAAAGAGCTTCAGCACCGACGAGCCTTGCGTACCCTTGTATTCCGAGAGAATACCGCAGATATTGTCTGCCGTGATGCGCCCTTGCTTGTTGGCAGGACCTGCAAGCGGAATGAAGGACGGCTCACCCGTTACGAAATTCTTGACGGTTACCGCATCACCCACGGCGTAAATATTGGGAACGTTCGTTTGCATTCTCTCATTCACGATAATACTGCCGCGTTCGTTTGTTTCAATTCCGGCTGACTTGATAAAGGCGGTATCGGGGCGAACGCCTACGGACAGGAGAACCATATCTGCTTCTATTGCCCCCTTATTCAATACAACCGTCAGAGAGTCATCGCGTTCCTTGATGGCAACAACGCCGTTACCAAGTGCAAGTTTGATGCCCTGCCCCTTAACATATCTGTGTACGTCCGCCGCCATATCAAAATCAAGAGGAGCGATGAGATGGTCGGATAGCTCCACAATGGTCACGTCAAGCCCTGCGTTGGCAAGATTTTCAGCCATCTCCACTCCGATATATCCACCGCCTACGACCACCGCCGATTTTGGATGGCTTTCCTCTATATACCGCTTGATTTTTAGCGTGTCGGGAATGTTACGAAGGGTGAATACCTTTTCGCTGTCGATTCCCTCAATGTCCGGACGAATGGGAGAAGCTCCCGGAGAAAGAACCAAGCTGTCGTATCGCTCGGTGTATTCCTCGCCTGTTGTCAGATCTTTGACCGTCACAGTCTTGTTTTCTGCATCTATGGCAACCGCCTCGCTGAAAGTGTGAACGTCAATATTAAAACGAGCCTTGAAGCTCTCCGGTGTTTGCAATGTGAGGTTGGATTTTTCGGTGATCTCTCCGCCGATATAATAAGGAAGTCCGCAGTTGGCGAAGGAAATATACTCTCCGCGCTCCAAAATAACGATCTCAGCTTTCTCATCAAGTCGTCTGAGTCTTGCCGCGCAGGATGCACCGCCTGCCACGCCTCCTATGATCAAGGTCTTCATAAGTTTACCTCCGTTTTTCTTTCTGTGAGTATATTTTACCATACCTTTTTCGTGTCCGCTGTGACTTTTGTCACTCAAGCGTATTACAAGAATATTATATCATATTTTGTGCCACATATCAACACAAAGCCGTTTGTGACAAAAGTCACGGACAGGACTCTGCTTTCGTGTTACAATAAGCAAGGACGAGTAAGGCAAATGCGGTGTATAAAAATTACACCGCATTAAACAAAGATATAAGTCGAAAATGAACACTTTTTGTCCGAAACAAATCATCAGAATAGAAATTCTATACAAATTCTATTAAAATTCTAAAAATTCTATTGACAAATTCTACTTAATATGATAGAATTTTAAAAAAAGGAGGTAGAATTCTATGAATTACGATACTATCATTGTAGAATTATTAGCAAAAGTAAAAATTTTAGAGAAGCGAATCAACAAAATGGAAAAACGACTCATTCAAGAGGGTGTATTTGATGAAGATGATGCTTTCGATGATGATTGGGATATAGAAATCAGCGAAAGTATGCCTGAATCTAAAAAAGAGAAGAAAATAACCACAGAGGCTATAAGATTTCATATCAACCGAATGATTGAAAGTGCTAGAAATGATGGCAAATCAAGCATTGTAATTGTTGCGAGAGATGTTCACAATGGTTTGAATCTCAAGAGATCTTATCCTATGGTATGCAATGCTATGCGACACTGCATGAAGCATGGGGATGTTGTTATACACTCTACCGAAAGTGGCTATTCTTCTACGCTAGAAATCAAATATTATACATAAGTTATAGGGTGCGGCTTTGCTGCGCCCTATTTAATACACAGAATAAGGGGTACGGAAGAATGAAGAAAAACGGTGAACTCTCACTCGAGCAGTTAAGGCAAAGGCTACATATCAGCAAACGCAAAGCAGCTTGTGACAAAAGTCACGGACAGGACTCTACTTTCGTGTTACAATAAAACCGCAATCAAAACACAAGGAGGATCGATATTCCATTGGACGCATACCCTCCACCAATATTACCATATATCTTTCCGTTTCCCATATCTGTAAATGTTGATATTCCGCATTTCCTCAACATGGCGCGATCCTTGTCCGTGATGGTTTCAGATAAAATTCCATTTATTGAAAAGCGGCTGATTAAACCACTCCAATTACGATCTATAATGTGCATCATTTCGTCTTTGGCAAAAACATATTTCTCTTTATGTGGATATATTTGAATAAAATATGCGTCTTTTTCTGTAAAGAATACGAAAAGTAAATAATTGCTTCGTGAAACGAACTTCTCGCTTGGAACTATACTACCTAAGTGTAGATGTTGGATATTCCAATCATAAAGAAGACTATCATAAAAATCACCTTTATCTATAGATTTGCTCATATATGGCGTTAAATCATCACCGTTAGTGATATGCTTTTCAATCTCTTTGAGTGGGGATTCATAGCCCCTTGGACAACAAAAGACATCCGATTTGTGTATGGTGCGTGGTGTTGGGATGATTTTTCTTTTCTTTACATTAAAGTAAGTATTCAAATAATCTTTCGGATTGAGATCTTTGTAACCCATATCCGTGAGTTGTTTCTTTGCGTTTTCTTGCAAATCATTAATTAGATCAATATCTGCAGAGAAGGATATAAAATTCGATGTTGAACCTTTAATAATCAAAAGCAATTACCTCTCAAGCAATTATAGTTTCTTCAAAACGTGCTCTGCGACACCTTGAATAATAATATTATCCACTTCTTTATAATTATAACGTTCTTCATTGCCAAAATTCAGAGCATATTTATCCAACATTTTACCCATCTGTGTAAAACTATAAAATTCTTTTTCCGCATCAGATTCACTATCAGAAAAGCCACGAGATCTGTTATACATTAAACCATTATTGCTCAGTGATATGCAATAAATATTTTCCTCTATGCTACCTTTGCTGATATTATTTGATAAGTATTGAGCATCTTCCGCTAATAGCTTGGTAAGACAAAATCCGAGTCTGAAGAAATCATTTTTACAAATCAATCCGCACTTATATGCTCTTAATAAATTGGAAAATGCAAAGAGCAAATCCGTTTCATTCATTGCATTTATATAATAGATAAGTTGTTTTACCATTTTGTTATAAGCTTTATTATCTTCATCAAATTTTTCTGATATCTTTAACCAGTCATCAAAATCACTCTCTTGATTTGAGAGTACATAAGCCAATTTATCAAACAACACCTGGTCATAAATGGAGTGTATTGCCTCTACGGTATCTTTAATCGGAGTTATGCACGGAATTCCCAAAGATAGCCAAGAACACGTTGTATTTATTATTTCATTTTTCAATTTATTCATACCTCACATATGTTTTTACCATTTATAATAATTTACGGTAACATTATAATTGTCCAAAATGTCATCGAAGTTTTCCTTTGCATCGTCATCATAATAATAGAAGTCGATAGTAGAAGCATATCTTATGATTTCTTCGACGTACATTTCGTCTTGTAGACCGCACGACAGACCCATTATAACGACTTTGTTAAATCGGGATATTTGTGAGAATATACGACTGTTTCTTTGAAGAATTCGCACACTATCTTTGTAATAATTTTGAGAAGCTTGTGCAAGGACGTCGTTAATAGCATTTCTTGTGGTAGTATCCCTATAATCGGAATCCTCGTCTTCGATTACGTTATACAAGTTAGGATTCGGGACATCGTTATGTCCCAGCACGATCTCTTGATTTTTTGTTCCATGAATATGAGTTATCTGAATTCCTCTTGTATCAAAATTATCTTCGACTGTAGTGGTATAATTAAAGGTTAAAACCGCATCTCCCGGAACTGGATTAAAATACCTATCCGGTATGATTTCTGTATTCATTTCTCTAATCCAATTATCAAACTCACCCTTTAATACCTTGATATACTCATTATAGAAATTTACATTCCAAGAAGGACTATCCCAATATCCGGCTCTGTCATCATCCGTTTCAGCATTGTCAAATGCCTCTTCGTACAACTCATCCGGGTCCAGGTCATTAAATACCATAAGCATATCTTCGAACGTTGACCACTCTTTAATATCTTTCGGACAGTAATGACCGAATCTCCAGAACAGATCATCGACTCTTTCTACTATTTCGCGATATCCGTTTATAATAAGATATTTCTTAAAATCACAATACCTTGTGGGTAAACCATAATGCAAATCGAAGCCGTTGCCAAGAACATAAAATGTCACACCATCACTTCCTTCCGCTTCTTTGATGTTTTTTATATTATATCATAAATTTGTGTCTTTTTCAACAATACAAATGCCGATACCATAGTCAAAAGACCGTGGTATCGGCTATTTTCATTTCTTGCTATTAAAATTGGGATACTCAAATAAAACAAATAACCCGAACGACTCTCCAAAGAGGAGAATGTTCGGATTATTTTCATGTGGTCGGAGTGACAGGATTCGAACCTGCGGCATCGACGTCCCAAACGTCGCGCGCTACCAACTGCGCCACACCCCGAAAATATATTTTTTCATACTTGAATATTATACCACACCGGAGGCGGTTTTGTCAAGGTTTTGGGCGCGATTCGCCGTGCGGAATTGATTAAATTGTTCGACATTATGAGATATCGGGCAATTCCGCGCGGCGGTTCCCTGCTCTTTTCAAAACTTGGTGATCTTTTTGGCGACCTTACGGAAAAAGCGGTAGATCGGCACCTCCAGCTCTTTTTGCGCGTCCTTGAGGCGGGCGCGGATCTCAATATGCTGAGGGCAATGCTTCTCACATTTGCCGCAGCCGATGCAATTGGCGGGCGTGGTGACGTTTTCGCGCAGGGTGGTACAGATTGCGTAATCAACCAGCGCCCAGAACTTGCCCTCCGAAAAACGGCGGTTATAGGCGGCGAAGGTACCGGGAATGTCCACGTTTTTCGGGCACGGCATACAGTAGCCGCAGCCGGTACAGCCTACCTTCATTTTGGAATTGATGGCCTTGACCACGTCCTGCAGCATCTTCTCTTCACGCTCGCTGAGCTCACCAACCTGTACGCTCGACGCCGTTTTGATATTCTCCCGCAGCATATCATCGGAATTCATTCCCGAGAGAACGACCGTCACCTCCGGCTGATTCCACAGCCAACGGAATGCCCACCCCGCAGGGGTATGCCGCACCGGATATTCTGCGAAAATACGCTTTGCCTCCTCGGGGAGATGGCTGACCAGCTTACCGCCGCGCAGCGGCTCCATGATCATCACCGGCAGACCCTTTTCATGGGCGTAATGCAGACCGCGCCGCCCCGCTTGGGAATGCTCATCCATATAGTTATATTGGATCATGCAGAAATTCCAATCGTACACGTCCACCAACTTGCAGAACATCTCGGTGTTGCCGTGGTAAGAAAACCCAACCTGCCGGATGGCGCCGCTTGCCAGCTTTTCAGCAAGCCATTCCTTGATGCCCAAGGCACACAGGCGATCCCACGTAGCCGTATCGGTCAGCATGTGCATCAGATAATAGTCTACGTGATCGGTACGCAGGCGCCGCAGCTCCTCGGTGAATTTCTTCTCCATATCTTCCCTGCTCTTGATCAGATAATGGGGGAGCTTGGTGGCGATATTGACCCGATCCCGCACGCCGTTTTTCTCTAAGATCTCTCCCAGTGCCGCTTCGCTTCCGGGATAGATATAGGCAGTATCAAAATAGTTGACCCCCTCGCGAATCGCGGTCATGACCAGCCGCTCGGTCGATTCCATATCGATCTTTCCCATTTTCATAGGAAAGCGCATACAGCCAAAGCCGAGAATGGAAAGCGAATTTCCTTTCTGATCCAAGCGATAATTCATAAAAAACACCCTTTCATGCAAAGATCTCGGCAAGCATCATCGCCGCGAACTTCTGCTCAATCGATTCATTTTTCTCATACGGCCGCCCTTCGGTATAGGCGTACAACGCCGACCGGATCACGGGGCGATACACCGCGGGCAAATGAGACGATCCCCACGCTCCGCCGTCCTTTTTGGAGATGACAAGTCCCTCTCTCAAAAATGCCGCAACGCGGCACAAATTCAAGATAACGTACACCGGATGCTCGGAAATATCCTCCGCCGCATTTTCCACGTCGAAACGGATGCTGTCCAGATAGTCTTCGCGCGGCACTTCACCAAACACCTCGCCGATCGGTTTGCCGCAAAGGACCAGCCCCACCGCTCTCGTTACGGTGACGTGTGCCGCAAGATCCCTATCAATACCGTGCATCCCCTCGCAGTATCGTACAAGATCCTCCCGCGCCGCCGCCGCATAGGCGGCGGAATAATGAAGCTCGTACGGCGTGGGATAAACAAAGGGATCACACACGCCCCTCAATACGACACTCATCTCAAACCCCTTCGGCGGGGCATGGGGCTCACGCGACAGAAGAACCTCGATCAATGCTGTTTTTTGCTGCAGGGATATCGGACGATCTACCACGACAAGAAAATCGATATCGCTGACCCGCGGATCAAAGCACCCGAAGGCTATGGAGCCATGTACGTAGATACCGACCAGGCGGTCGCCGAGGATCTGCCTGTAAGCTTCAGAAATTTCACGCAAAAGCCGATCTATATTCATACGTGCCTCCCCCGGATCCCGATATATCTATATTATAACACCCAATGAAAAAGTTTACAATACGATTTCGAAACTTCCCTCATAAAAAGGGGCTGATCCCGAAGGATCCGCCCCAACAGCTTATTGACCGTAGATCTCCTTGACCGACTTCAGGCTCTCGATGGGATCGAGTAGCGGGCGGTATTCCAGACCCAGCGCGCCGGTATATCCGGCTGCATCCACGGCTTTGATGATATTTTTGTAATCGCTTTCGCCGTACTGCATCTCATTGCGACCCGGGTGACCCGCGGCATGCAGATGCGCAATGCAATCAAGGTTCTTGGTGATATTCGGAATGATATTCCCTTCCATAACCTGCTGATGGTAGATATCGTAGATCACCTTGACGTTGGGATGATCGACCTCGCGAATGATCTCAAACGCCTCCACAGACGACCACAGATAATAACCGGGATGGTTGACGTAGGTATTCAGCGGCTCGATCATAATGGTGACGTCGTATTTCTCAAGGATCGGGCCCGCAGCCTTCAAGCCTGCCACGATGGAGGCATGCTGCTCCTCGCGGGGCGCGCCCGTATCCTTGCCGACCTGCGTGATCAGACGGTGTACACCGAGCTTCTGCGCGGCAATACAGCTCTCCAGCAGACCGTCCAGCCAGATCTGGCGGCACTCGGGCTCGGTCAGACGGAAATCGGTGGTACACATGCTGAGCAGCTCCACACCGGTCTCGTAGATGGTCTTCTTGACAGCATCCAGATCAAGGCTCTTCCAATTGTAGGTCTCGGCGGCATCGTAGCCGAGAGCGGCGATCTGACGGAGTGCGTCACAAAAATCCACACCCTTGAAAAAACAAGGAACGGCAACACAAAATCTCATACGGCACATCCTCCTCAGTCAAAATAAATCACTTCGCCCGTCTCCATGGACTTGTTGGCGGCAAAGCAGATCTTCAGGCTCTTGAGCGCGTCCTCATAATCGGAGCGGATGAGGCTTCTGTCGCCCGTTTCCAGCGCCTTGATGAAAGCGACGTCCAGCGTCTCGGTCTGGTCTGCCTTGCGCGGGATGTCTCTGGTCTCGGCAGGCGTCTCAATGATCAGATTGTTGCGCAGACGGTAGTCAAAAATGATATCCTCCAGCGTGATATAGAGACCGCAACGGGGACGGCGGGCATTCTGCTGAGGCTTGATGTAACAGCCGCTGACCAGAGTCGCGGTGACGTTATTGGGGAAACGGAAGACTGCGGTGGAGTGGTCATCGGTGTCGTACTCAGCCGATGCCCCCTCGCCTGCCTTGACGATGCCGCGGGACGCGGTAGCATAAACGGAGAGCGGCTCGCCGAAGAGATAGCGAAGCTCGTCCAGAAGGTGGATATTCTGCTCCACCAGCTGACCGCCGCAGTCATCCTTCTTCTGCCACCACCAAACACCGGGAATACCGCCGACCCAGGAGCCCCAAACCAAGCCGCCCGGCTTGTGCTTAGGCATTTCTTCCTTAATAATATCGGTCAGATCCTGATATCTGTCCTGGAAGCCAACACAGGTGATCAGATTCTTCTCTTTAACGCCTGCCGCAATACGGTCTGCGAAATCAAGATCCAGCGTCATCGGCTTCTCTACCAAAAAGGGGATGCCCAGCTCGATGGCGCGAAGCTCGATATCGGCATGCGCGGTAGGCTCAACGCAAATGATGACAGCGTCAAGCTCCTTTGCGCAATTGTCATACAGCTCGGTGTGGTTGGCATAGATATTGGTGCAGCCAAACATCTGAGCAGCGGCGACGCGGCGCTCCTCAATGGGATCTGCCACAGCAACGACGGCGACATTCTCCATTTTGACCCAACTCTTCATATGTGCTTTGGCACGGCCGCCGCAACCAATGAGACCCAATCTGATCTTTCCCATAATAACCTCCTCGCCGCATAAAAACGGCAATATTTTTTGATTTTCGGGGTTTACTTTCACCCCATGCTTTGATATAATTATATTGCAATGAAAATCAAAAATCAATGACAAATTATTGTTTTGGATATAAGGATATTGTAAAATGTTTGCAGAGATACACAAAAACAGAGAAATTGAGCTTCCCTTCGTGCTGACCACACTCGGGGAAAGCGTCAAACAAATTCCCGTTCACCGCCCCGAAGGCTTTAACCATCATCAATTCATTTGGGTCAAGGAGGGCAGCGGATGCTTTGAGATTGCGGGCGAACGGTTCACGCTTGGCGTCGGCGAGGGCGTTTTTATGCGCGCCAACGTGCCGCACAGCTATGAAGGCAAGCCCTTCCATACCGCGTGGTGCACCTTTACCCTTTCGCCGAAAACGCTGGATTATCTCGGCGTGGGTGAGTATCTGCGCTTCACCGTCCCGCCTTATCTGGATCGCGAGACCGCACACCTGATGGCACACGCCAACGGCAAAAGTACCCTGCTCTCCCGCTCTGCGGCAGGCTATGCCTATGTGACGGAGCTGTTTTCCACCATTCTTTCCTCTGCCGATACCCTTTCGACCCGCGTTTTACAGATGTTGGAGCAGCGTTATTCCGAGCCGCTGACGCTCTACGACATTGCCGACGAATTTTCCGTGGACCGTTTTACCCTCTGCCGCACCTATAAAAGCGAGCGCGGCGTGACGGTCATGGACGATCTGAACCGCATCCGCATCGCCAAAGCCAAACGAGTTCTCAAATACGGCACCGATCCCATCGAAAAGGTGGGTCGGATGTGCGGCTTTGACAGCCCCAGCTATTTCGGCAAACGATTCCGGGAAGCCGTCGGACAAACACCGGCGGAGTATCGGAAGAATGCCAAATAACTCAACCCCGAAAAGTCTCCAGAGAACTCGACAAGATTTCCCATTTTATATTGAAAAAGTCAAAAAAGTATGCTACAATAGACCCATCGACATTTCGTAAATATCTCTTTTGGGAGGCGTATTATGAAACATATCATTCGCGATTTTAATCTGCCCGCAGACCCGCATACCGTCATTCTTGATCCCGATTTTACGGCGCTTGACAAAATGTATGAGGGGCGTACCGCATATTACGGCGACTACCACGTACACAGCAACTCCGGTGGCACCAGCGACGGCAAAACCACGCCCGAGGAATGGCTGGTTGCCATGAAGGAGCTGGGCATCGACTTTGTCGGCTTGATGGATCACCGTCAGGTCCGCCATCAGTATCTCGATTGCTTCGACCCCAAGTACTTCCTTTACGGCTCCGAGCCGGCTGGACTGTGGCACGAGCCGCATCTCACCTTCCACTATCTGATGATCTTCCAGGACATCGGAGGTCTTGAGCGCGTATTGGAGAAATTCCCCGACGTATTCGAGTTTGAGGGCGGCGTTGAGGGGCATTTCAAATATATCCGCGTTGATTACGACCGCTTTGAGGAGGTCAAGCAGGCTGTATTGGCAGAGGGCGGTGCCTTTGTTCACGCGCATCCCATGCAGCAGCTGATCAGCGACAACCTTAACGACTACAACTTCGGCGACGGCATCGCGATGGAGATCATTTACTGCTGCTCCGCCAACCACAAGCGCTGGTATCTCCACACCGCGCAGAACTATGAGCTTTGGATGAAAATGCTCGCCGCCGGCATGAAGATGCCCAACACCGCCACCAGCGACGCTCACGGCAAGCCTCACAACAAGGCGCTGAACACCGTATACACCAAGCGCCAGCATTGCGCCGATTTCGTTCAGCAGCTTCGCGCAGGCGACCTGAACTCCGGCTACATGGGCATTAAGATGTGCATCGGCGACAACCCCGTCGGCTCCACCATGAAGTATGAGGACGGCATGCAGTTGCTCATCAAGGTCGATGACGCGCATCCCCAACTCTTCGACGAAAAGGAGATCTACTACCTCAACATCATTACCGATGAGGGTCTCGCTTATTCCGCGCCCATCACCCTTCCCTTCGAGCGCGCCATCGAGGTCAAGCCTCGCAAGTTCTACCGCGCCGAGATCATGCGCCAGAGCGACGGCTTCCCCGCCGCCATCGGCAACCCGATCTGGATGGAAAAGTAATTCCAATCATGAAAATATCACCACCGGCTGTGTGTCGGTGGTGATATTTTTAAATTTCGCTGATATAACTTTTGGGGGATTGCCCCGTTTTACGCTTGAACACCTTGGAGAAATACAGCGCGTCCCGATATCCGCAGAGTCCCGCAATATCCGTGACCCCCGTATATCCCCGACGTATCAGCTCACAGGCATAATTGATCCGCACGGTGTTGATATATTCCACCACGCCGATCTTGAAATGCTTCTTGAATGCCGTGGACAGATATTTCTTATTATAAGAAAATTTCTCGCTGATATGCTCCAACGAAAGCGCGCTGTCCGAAAAATGGTCGTCGATATATTTCTTGATCGTCAGAAAGGTTTCCGATCCTCCGCCGGTACCGGTGCGGTCTTCCTTCACGTAAGCTCGCTCTCCGATCCGCGCCAGCGTGTGGAGCAGCACACTCTCACTCATCAGATCGAGCAGATCGCTCTTCAAGGATATTCCCTGCCGCCAGATCTGCTCCAGCTCGCCGAGATCGGGAAAGTAAAAATTTCTGCTGTTGATCCTCAGCCGCTCCATCACCGCATTGGCACGGAGACCGATATAGCTGATATACATATAGCTGAACCGATTATCCCCGCTCAAGGTGAACGGTACCGCGGGAAAGGCGAAAAACACGTCTCCCGGATGAAGCTCCTTGCATACGCCGCCGCATTGAACCAGGCCGCTCCCGGCGGTTACGTAGTGAACTCGGTAGATGGCGATCTTTTCCTCTGCCGCGGCGTGCCTCTTGGTCTCATGCACAAAATTCAGTGTCTGAATGATATCCGTAGTGGAACTGACCGGAATGAACTTGCAGATATTCTCCATAGCAACCGTCTCCCCACGGATTATTTCTTGGCGGTCTGCTCCAGGTGCTGATGCCACTTTTCTTTCACGCGGTCATAGACCTCCTCGGGGATATCCACATTGCCCTTGGAGTAAACAGGCAGAAGCATGTCGCCCGCCACCTTGGGGTCGGTGCAAGCGGTGTCATTGCGCCATAGCTCACGGACCGCTTGATCGCGCAAGTTGGGGATCTCCATGGGGATGCCGCCCGCCATGACGGAACGATAAGCGAACATACCCGGCAAGAACATATCCAGTGCCTCGTAAACATCGATGGTATCGGCATCGGGATTGCCCTTGATCTTCTCAATGAAGTGATACATGCTGTAGAAATCCGAGCCGCCGTGACCGAAGGAGGAATCCTTTCCCTCAGCACCCATCACGGGCTTGTATGTCTCCAGCTTTTTGGTGTTGTAAGCACCCGAGGACTCGTCGCAATGAACGTAAATGGTCTTGACATCCTCCAGCTTGGCATCCTCTCTTGCCGATTCCATACGTCCCTTGGAGCCGTAAACGGTATACCAGATCGAATCTCTGTAAAGATCGCCGTGGATGCTCTTGACGATACCGCCGTTTTCCATCTCGATCATCTCAATGCCGAACAGACCGCTGTAGCTGCCGTTGCGCAGCTTTCTTTCGTTCATGCCACTTTCAAAGCCGGTGACCTTGACGGGGCGCAGACCGGTGATGTGGACCAGCGGACCGATGGAGTGAGTACAGTAGAAGTTGGCATACATATGATTGCGCCAATGGTTGCGATCGCCGTAGGTGATCTTGTGCCAGATGGGCTCGCAGTTGTGGACATATTCGCCCTCACCGTATTCAAACTCACCGATCTTGCCCTCGCGGTAGAGCTTGCGCATCTCATAAGGGGCGGGCATATAGCAGTAATTTTCGCCGTAAGCGTAGATCAGCCCCGTCTCCTCTACGGCTTCGATCAGCTCGACAGCCTCCTTCATGGTCTGCACGGGCAAAACCTCGCTGAACACGTGCTTGCCTGCCTTCAGACACTTGATGGCAAAGGGCGCATGCTCGTTGGCATAGTTGGCGAGCACGACCGCATCCATATCGTGCTTGATAAAATCCTCAAAATTGGTGTAATAGGTGATATTTTCGTTATTGAGCTCTTTTTTCTTGCGCTCCAAGCCTTCTTCCCATTTGTCGCAAATAGCAACCAGCTCCGCATTGTCCGCGATATTGCAATATTTCATCATACTGCCGCCGCGGTAAACACCGAGAACGCCTACTCTGATCTTGTTCGACATGATATGTACCTCCATAGTCTTTTGATAAAAGATTTGATGGTTTGATTATAACACATCTTTTCGCAAAAGAAAATAGAAAATGTACATGTCAATATAAAAAATAGTTACTTTTTCCGCCGAAGTGTCTCACAAAAGCCGTACATATCGTAATATCCGATGCCGTTGATCGTCTCGCCGCCAATCAACTGCTTTTCCTTGCCGTCATGCACCTGCACTGCGCGCATGGGGGCGGGATGGAGAATGATGATCTCTTGCCATGGCTTGTCGTTCTCCCGCACCTCGATCCGTGGCATGATCCGATCTCCCTTTTGAAACTCATGCATTTCTTTATGTGTCATGGACAGCAGTTCGTCCCCGACATTGTCCGGGCGAAAGATCTGCGCCACAGCCAGCATACGCGCATTGCGGCTGGGGAGGATATATCCGAATTGACGGTTGATGCGATATACTTGCGGAGAGCGGATTTGAACAATGCTGTTTTTACGCAATGTTGGAAGAAATCGGATGGCATAAAGAACATCGTCATTTTCCAATACGACATATGGCTGTGCGTAATTCCGAAAAAGCGACCGATAGCAATGCCCCATTTTTTGATATCGGTAACCGCATTCCCGCGCCAATTTCCGTAGATCCCTGAGCGCGCGGGCGCGTTTTTGGAATATACGCAGATACCGGATCAAAGTCAAAAACAGGATCACGATCAGGATGATCGCCGCCAATTGAAGCAAAAACAGCAACCAATTCAAAGCAACTTCTCGAGGATCTGTCATATCAATCCCTCCTCGCTTATACCGCAGAATCACGCTGCCAGATGCGGAGGGTAATATACCGCGTCACCGTCAACAGCGCGAACAGATAGATCCCCGACAAAAGCCAACCGAGGATCGCCACAGGGGTCAACACATAGAACCCCGCCGTACCTGCGTAAAAGGCTTCGAGGAAGATCTGATAATCGTAGGAATAGGCAAACACACTGCAAAAGATCATCATGGGGATCTGCGCGCCGAGAAAAATGGCTGTACGATAAAGATTCAGCTTGCACTCCGCCCGCCAAAACGCTCTCGCGTCAAAATCAGCCGCATCCATTTGCTTGACCGTCAATCGGCGGGTCTCACTCTCGCGCCCGACGTGGAGACCGTAGTTCAGACACAGCGTGATGGGAAAAACCAACGAAAAGAGAACCGTGATCACCTTCGCCGCACCGTCGTCATGATCCAGCGAATCGGCGATCATTCCTTGCAAAAACAACGCCTTGAACAGCGCGCCAATGGCAAAAAACAACAGCACCAACCCCAACCAATGTACCATCTTCTTGAATAATGCTTGACTCATATCCGTCCGTCCTTTCTTTTACGGTCTTTTGACCGCGTATTGTGTTCCGTTGGTTCCTTGACACCATTATATCATCTATAAAACGTTCTGTCAATTGTAAAAGCCGCCGAAATCGATCGATAAATTTTGTTTAGAATTCACAGCACCATATTTCGCAGTCATTGGAACGCAAATACCCCCCGAATGAAAAATCTCATTCGGGGGGCGTTGTTTTCCCGTTCATTTATGCATGCATTGTTTCCTCTGCTCCAACGATCTTTCCCGAGGACATGCGAACAATGCAGTCGGACTCCTCGGCAATTTGCGGATCGTGGGTCACGATAATGACACAATACCCATCCTCATGCGCCAGCTTTCGAAAGGTACTCATGACGATGGCACTGTTTTCCGCATCCAGATTGCCGGTCGGTTCATCGGCAAGCAGGATCCGCTGCCCGCCCGCAAGCGCGCGTGCAATAGCCACGCGCTGTTGCTCTCCGCCCGAAAGCATGGAGGGAAAGCGTCTCCAATAGGAGCGTCCTAGCCCCATTTCTTCCAGCTTTTCGCATGCGATCCGCTCCCGCTCCTTTTTGGGAACGTTTTTCAGCTGCATGGGATACAGCACGTTTTCCTTGACAGTCAGTACCGGAAACAGATTATAATTCTGATAGATCACCGCAACCTTCTCGCGGCGATAATCGTACCGGTCCATGACACGGGTGCTTTCGCCCTCAAAGATCACGTCTCCGGTCGTAGGCAGATCCAAGCCTGCCATATTGGAGATCAACGTGGTCTTGCCGCACCCGCTCTTACCCACAATGGCATACACCTTACCGTATTCAAATTCAAAGCTGACGTCATCCACCGCGTTTTCGGTCGCACCGCGGGTGCGGTAACGGTAGGTCATACGGTTTACCGTCAACGCAATTTGATCATTCGTATGTTCCATATTACTCATTTCCTTTCAAGATTTGCATCATATTGCCCCACATTGCCTGGCGGATTGCAATAGAAACACCCACGGCATAACAGAGCAAAAATGTGAGCAGATAAAGCAGCGACGGTAAAATTCCGAATATCGCAAGATATAAAAGCAACACCGTCAGGATTCCCGCGGCAAAAAAGACCAAATGCTCGGTAAGCGCAGTCATATACACTGCCGTGCGTGCTTTGCCCAGCGAACACATTACGGCAAATTCGGTACGTCGCCCGCGGATCGCTAAAAATGCTGCCAAGAAACTGACACCGATCGAGAGGACACACAGCATGGCTACAGTAATGCGGAACAGCAAAAGTCCCCGCTCCAGCACGTACACCGATTCCGCAAACAACGCATCGTCGATGATGATCGCCAACTCAGACAGCATATCGGGACTGACACTCTGACTTGCCTCAATAAAATAGCGACTCAATTCCTTCTTACAGGCATTCAATTCACGGTTATCGGCAACCCTAAAATACATACTGTCGGCATACGGAATGCCGCCGCTCTCGGTGATCCAATTGCAAACAGTCAGAAAAGGACAATAGATCGCGTCGGTCTGCGACGAGGCATAGGTACCGATGACGGTCAGACGGACATACTTATTCTTCTGCAGATAGAAGGTTACTGCAGCCGGCATTTCCCCTTCCCCCTGCGGGATCAGACAGACAAGATTATCTCCCTTCAGGCTCTCCTCGCTGTACCCCTCGCGGAAGGTCACCGCATCGGCCAAGAAACGTGCCTCGGCGGCGAGGCGGTTAATACCGTATACTGTCTGCGCCGGAACTTCATCCGAGGTATTTCCCGCCAGCGGCACACCGCCGATCACGGAGGCGGAAAGATAATTCATTTCGGTGCGCAGGGTCAGATCCTTGATGTAGGGATAAAGCCTGCCGTCCTCCTCTATACCCCGACGGTAGATACTTGGCGGAATCTTTAATCGCTCCGTTTGTGCCCCCGTAGCGTCGGAGACGGTACACAGAACGGGATACTGATCGTAGGTGTTTTCCAGCTCTGCTACTTGACGGTCAATGCGGCTCTGCATGATCATCAGCAGAAAAGCCACCGCCACCACAAGCAGGCAGGAAAGCAGACCGCTCAACGGCTCACGGATCAAACGCTTGACTACATAGACGGAGATCTCTCGGATATAGACTCCGATCGTACGGCGATGACCGATGAAATATCGGATCAGTGGGGCGAGGATCAGAAGTGCTGCGCAGGTGATCAGCACTGCATTGCCGATGTGCCATACCTGTTGATACTTCGGTTGCCCGATCTCCTCATCCTCTTCTGTTCGCTCAGGGGAGACGACCTCCTCTTCTGTGGGAATACAAAACCGATCATAAACGAGCAGATCCTTCAACTCGGCAATGAAAACGTCGAGTTTTTCGGGCAATACCGCATAATACATGGCAGCGGGCAAGCGCTGATAATAGCTGTATTTCAGTGAATTCTGCGGGAGAATGACGGTATCGGGATGCACGCCGTAACTGTTTTCCACCCAGTTTTCGGTATGATAAATGCCCACGATCCGATACTCGCCCTCCTCTCGGAAACCGCGATAGGAATCGAAATACCCCGGATAGGGCGATACGAGATTATCCTTATAGTTCGTCTGATAGAAGGACAACGGGACAACATCGCCCACCGACCAACCGTTCACGCGCGCCAGCTCCTCGCTGACCATACACACATGATTCTTCGCCTCATGATCCTCCTGCGTCAGCGTCCTGCCTTCAGTCAATGTCACCTCTCCGGTATCAAAGCTGTAAAGCACCCCGCAGCTTGGCGTTCCGATCACGCGGACGGTGTTATAAGAGACCTCAACGATCGGAAACACCCGTTCCGTCCACAGCCTGCCGTTTTCTGTTGCCAGAAATGCATCCACGGAATCGGTGATCTCGGAGATCGCGGGCATCGTTCCCGTTTCCTGATACAGGATCGTTTCGTCCGATACGCGGACAGCCTTGGTAAAGGAGAGATCGCTGTTTGTCAGACTCATGGTAATACTGCCGTCTTCATTTTCATACGTCGAGCCCCAGACAAGATAACGCTTGCCTACCTCCATGATCGGGGCATCGTTATCATGATTCAGCAGGGATCGGATCCGCAGCTCGGTATATTTCTTTCCCCCCGCAGGCAGATGCGGCGAATCGACTGCAGAGACGCGATATTCGTAAAAGGTTGCGCTTCCATCCGGGCCATAGCTCGGAACCCCTTCATCGTGCCAGACGAAGGTGACCTCCTCACAAGTCACCTCATAAACCGCTAAGGTACGGAGCCCTATCTCTGCTTCCGTCGTGTCCTGTGACATCACAGTAAGGATCTCCTCATGGTAAGCGGCAGGCATCGAAAGCCGTATTGGTTCCGCTTCTGTGACCTGAGAGAAAATGCTGTTATAAAAAGCGTTTAAGCTCGTTCGGTAATCCGTCTCCGATTCCAACAAACCGCGTGCTTTTCGCACGACGATCACATAATCCGCTTCCGATCCCGCCCCATCTCCCTCCTCTGCGTATTCATAGGAAAGATAAAAGCAGATACCATTGAGGGCAATCGCGGCAAGCACAAGCAACAGGAACAGCGTGCGGTATATGCGATAGGGTGAACGGTATGTTTTGCTCATGTTCTCAACTCCTTCTCACATTTTTGATTTTTCGTGCCCCTATCTGCCGTCATGCCGCTGCAGCACAAACACCAGAGAACTGACGGCAAAGACGATCAGATACAGGGCACATTGGATCAGCATCACCTGTACAAAGGTATCGGAGGACTGACTCAGATAGCCCATGACCTCCTCCACCGTTCCGCCGCCGGTGGAAAGCGCACTGAAGGCATCGTCAAACTGACGGATATTGCCGTTGAGCATCCATGTCACGACACGGTCATACAGTTTGATACTGCCTTGGGTACCCAATGCCACCGTTGCTGCCGTCAGACACAGAAACTGCGGTAAAAGATACGCATAGATCTGCCGTTCGCGACACCCAAGCCCATACATGGTGGCAGCATAACGGCGCTGGGTGCGGAAGAAGATGAACAGCACAAGGATCAACGAAAACAGCCACAGTCCCAGACACATATACATGACCCCCGACGCGGATGCCTCAATCTCCATCAGCATATTGGCTACGGCGCTATAGCCCTGATCGTTATACAAAAAGGCATTGCCATATCCTTTTGCCTCCGCTTCTGTCCGAAACGCCTCCACCTTACCGTTGGGGATAACAAAAGAAATCATATTGGCGTGCATCGCGCCGGTGTAGCCGTATTCCTCGTGAAATTCGTATTGCTCCGCAATGGTCTGCTTGGGAACAAATACCGTGTTGGGGCTGATGTAATACTGGTCTCCCAAGGTCAGATTTTTCGTTTGATAAAGTCCCACAATGGTGTAGGTTTGCTTGGCAAATGGTTGCTCATAATATTGCAAATTGTATTTTACAAAATCATAGCGCACCTGAGGTGTCTTATAGATGGTCGTAAGTGATATGTTCTGCGGGTAGAGGTCCAGCGTTACCGTGTCTCCCGGAACCCAATTGTTCTCTTCAGCCAGTGCGGCACTGACCAAGCACACATTGGCCCCCGCTTCATATTCCGCCTCGGTGATATACCGCCCCTCTACCAGCCGCGCCTTGCCCGTATTGAAATACTGCATACTCTGCACATTTTCCGTTCCCGTGACCTGAACGGCGCTGATCTGCCGTTCCACCCACGGGATGGTCATCTCTCTCCATGCCCTGCCCTCATCGGAGGCGAGAAAGGTCTCGGGATCGGTGTCGAGTCGGGTGATCACGGGGATCCATTCCTCATAGGTGTTTACCAGCTTTCCTTCTATGAGTGTTCCTTTGACTTTCGTTGCCATCCACACCGTCGATCCCTCGGTCCGCATACCTTCGCCAGATGCTGTTACGATATATTGACTGATCGCATTGCCCGACGTAATATCGTCACTCAACGACCGTTCGTCAAAGATGCAGAGCATCATGTACTTCTCACCCAATTGCCAATTTTTCGGGTCAAATTCGTCCGGCAAGCGCGAGAAGCTTTGCGGAGACACATCGCCGAGCATATCATAAGATCCGTGCGCGGTGATCACTTGTGTGATCGCGTAGGTTCCCGCCATATTTCCCGTCAACGGCGGCGAAGCCTTGTAGGGTGCGCTGAGCATTTCCATCACAACGATCGCCATATTATTGGGATAATCGGTCTCTCCGTTTTCCTGATACTGTCCTGTCATACCCACCGTGATCGGTACGATCCCTTCCCCCGTGCCAAGTACGGTCAGGCGGCGGTCGATTTGCTTTATATTCTCAAAGGATATCTCGTCGGTCATCAGATCCTGCATCAACGACCGATATGCCGCGGCATCGGCACGGTATTCCTCATTTCCCTGCTTGGTGCCGGGATAATCCCCGACCTTGGGGCTTGGACGCAAGAAAGCCAACGTGGTATAGAAGTCATCCAGATTTTGGCATATGGTATCGGCTGCATAAGTCAGCCCAACAGACAAACATAACAATATGGATGTCGCCGTCAGCAACAGCGTCAGCAGCGACGATGACAGCAGATTTCGAAAAAATCTTTTCAAGCCGTAAACGATAAACATAACTTTCCTCCCATTTCTCGGGTGCATTGGGTGTGTCACAGGACCCCTTACCTTTTATAATCGAAAAAGCCGAAATGTGCAACAGCTTTTTCGGCTTTTTCTTCAAGAACTTATATTTCGCTCAAACAGACTGTTTTGCCTTTCGTTTTGCCATGTTATTGAGGCAAGGGTACACTCTCCGCCATGGGAAGCAACCGCTCACGGTATTCCGGATCGTCGGCATGCAGGCGATACTGATATTCCCCATCCGACCAAACAACATAGCCCCGACCGTTTTCATAAGACATCAGCACGCCCTTGTTGCCGTGGATCTCAATCTCTATCAGCGTAACACCCGCGCTCTCATACACTTCCGTCGCGTCCAGCAATGTCTGCTCAAAGGTGATCATCGGGGCGCCGTTCACAAGATAATGTATCATATGACTGTCCTCGTTCTGAGCCACGACAAATTCACTCATTCCTTCGGGGATGGAAGCCGGCTTGCGGAAGGATTGCAGATGATACCTGTGCAGCAGATTGACGGGATCCGGAACAACCACGCTCTGTGCGACCCGGATCAACTCATCACGGGAAATTTCACGCGTACCGTATAGCTCATAAAGATACTCTCCGTCATGCCAGATCAACGACAGATCGCCGTCCGTCCGATCACTCAGCACAGCGGCATTGCCGTTGACATCGACCGGCATCAACGCGGCATTTTCCGCGTAGCGGATCGGCAATTCGCCATCCCAGACCAACTGTCTGAACTCATACAAAAGGCTTTCGTTCCGATAGTACGTGAGGATCTGCGCTTCCGCATCCTGTCGGCAGATTGTCTCCATCGCACCGTCCGGCAGATAGCGCGGTTTTCGGAACTCGACCAGCGCAGTCGGCGGTGCGGGGTGCTCTTCACATTCATCCGCAACGGTATAGGTACCGATCGTCGTATCGGGATCCACAACAGACAGTTTAAATCCGTCCTCTTCCCATGAGACCCATTCTCGCCAGCTCTCCTTTACCGCCGAAGCAGTCAACACAGTAAAAGCGGCAAGGACAGAAATCATCGCAACACAGATCGCGATCCGCATTCTTCGGCGGTACATCTTTGCCAAACCCCACGGCTGCCGTTCTCCGCGAATGATCTGCGCGCGTTTTGTACGGTATCCTTTATCAAAAGTCACACCTGAGGTATCCATACTGTCAAACCAAGCTACGTCCTCGTTACCGCAATCCTCCGCAACCGCGCGGCGCAGCATCAGGTCCAAGCGATCATGTTCCGATGGATCGATATGCCTCATACAGATCATCTCCTCCCTTCTCCAGCAAAATCCGTTTGGCACGTGTCAGACGCATGCGCACCAGCCCCTCCGAGATGCCAAGCAGATCGGCGATCTCAAATATACTCATATCGTCAAAATAGCGAAGCATGATCACATCGCGATAGATCGGCTTGAGCTCTGCGATCAGCTTTCTCAGCAAACGGCAGTTTTCCTCATTGATCACCAAACGGCAAATATCCGCCGAGGTATCCTCTATGTCGTACTGACCGTCCCCCTCATCGTCGTCGCCGTACTGTGTCATCGACAGCGTCGCCCCGCCGTCCCGTTTACGGCGATGATAGATCTTAAACGCCTCGTTGCGGCAACAAACCGCCAACAGTCGCTTTTTATCCGTTTCTCCGCGAGATTCAAAAAATTTAACATGACGGATCACAGCGCAGATCACCTCATGCACACAATCCTGCGCGTCGTAACGGTTGCGGAGTATACTCTCTGCCATCATATATAACGTTTTTTCATATGTCATGTACAGAATTTCCACGAAAGAACGATCGTCCTCGTCCATGCTTGTAAGCAAGGCAAACAATATGCTTCCCCCCTTCTGTCTCATTCTTTATAATCAAAAAGTCCGAAAAAAGCAACAGCTTTTTCGGACTTTTTGAAAGTTTGGCAATATAAACAATCTTTTATGCACAAATATATGGACTGTGCCGATGATTTCAAAGCTCCTTCCGCTTGATATAATCCAAAAAACCGCGGGCAGTGTAGATTTGAAAGCCCATATAGGTCTCGCCGTTGCCGACGGGATTGATCTTGTTCTTTTCCAACGCCGTCATGCTGAACGGAGAGGGAGAAAACAGCAGAACGGACTCTCCGCTGCGGGCGATGCACATCTCATAATCCGTGATCGTACGTGAGCGTTCGGTGCGCTCCACGCGCCCCATGGCATGGCGCCGTCCGAGATGCGGCACGACGGTATAGCGGATGATCTCTACCTCATCGGGTCCGCGCAGGTGGATCCCCTTCTCTGTCACGTTTCCGGGGAAAAACTTGATCGAATAGACGGTCTCGCGGCGGTCACCGATCTCAATGTCAAAGCCCTCGCGGCGAAACCAGAAGGAGCCGAGCCACGTGCGATGAAAACGGCAGGTATATTTCGCGCGGCGGCAGATTTTCTTCAGCTTCCAGCAAAAGGTGATGCGGGAGGTATACGTTCCAAGAGGTCCCCGCAGAATGATCCAGAGGATGATCGGGGAGACGAGTATTTTAAACAGCGGGGATGCCGCCAGGAAAATAATGACGAAGGGGGAGAGATAGATGCAAAAGACCCAAAATTTCAAGATCCGATACAGCACGGTGTGACCTCCATACGGTGTGATGATACAATATAATCATACCACAGTCGCCCTGCTCTGTCAATTGACACTGTATCACAAATCATTCGTTTGATTTTGTAAATCATCACCAACAGTCGAAACGCAATCGTTGGAACGCAAAAAAAAGCGGCACCCCGCAGGGTGCCGCAAGATCATTTTAGTTAAAAGAAGTATAGGTGAAGGACTCCCAAGGAATGTTGACTTCCTTCTTCTCGGAGAGGATCTCATCCACGTGCATCAGCAGCGGGAACTCAGCCAGGTCAACCTCGCCCTTTGCGGCAAGCGCGCGAACCGCGCGGGCAACACGAACGGCAACCACCAGAGATTCGAGGGTAACGCCGTTCAGCTCAGCCTTTGCCTCATCGATGTTCAGACCTCTGCCGAGGAGAATACCGACCAGACGGGTTCTGCCGCCGTAAACGGTAACGTAGAGGTCGCCGGCACCGACGGTGATATTGTCCAGCGTTGCGGCACCCTGAATACCCAGCAGCTTATACATCTCGCGGACTGCCTGACCGAACACGGCTGCCTGAGAATTGTAGTGCAGCTCGCTGTCAAGACCGAATGCCTTCTGGTTGAGTCCGATGGTCAGCGCGATACCCAGTGCATAGCCGTTCTTCAGCGCAACGGCGCTCTCGATACCGACCACGTCGGTGGTCAGACTGATGTGATAGTAATCGGTAGCCATGATCGCTTTGAGCTTCTTGAGGATCTCGGGATCCTTACCGCAGAAAGCGACCTCGGTCTGGTCGTGCGCGACCAGCTCGTAGCTGGTGCAAGGACCGCCGATGGCGTTGAGGGACAGCTTCTTGCCCAGAGAATCCAGCTTCTTCTGCCATACGTCGGGATAGGTGAGCAGCTTGCCCTCGGGCGTATCCCACAGACCCTTGGTGACGGTCAGCACGGGGATGCTGTCATCGATCTTGGGCAGGATCTCGTCTGCAAACCAGTCAACACCGAAAGAGGAAACGCCACCGATGACCATATCGGCACCGTTCAGAGCCTCCATCAGCTCCTCGATCTGATAATACTTGACACCTGCGGGGAAATCCTTGGTGAACTTGGGGTGACGGCCGGTTGCGCGGCTGGTCTCGATGATCTCACGGTCAAGGTGAGTACCAACCAGGCGAACCTCATTGCCGTTCTCTCTTGCGGGGAATGCCAGAGCGGAGCCCATCATGCCCGCGCCGACGATTGTTACGATTGCCATTGGTGTAATCCTCCAATAATTATGTTCATATTTTTAAAATCAGTCATGAAGCCCGCGCGCGCGGAGATAGTTCATTGCCCATTCGGGGTCATTTGATGTAAAGAGCACGGCACCGTTCTCAATCGATTTGTCATAGGCCTCGGGAGTGTCTACGCTATAGTAGACCCACGGCTCCACACCGTATGCCTTGGCGAAATCAAACTTTGCCTTTTCTACTATGGGAGCCTCCTTGATACCGAAGAGGCAGACGCAGTAAGCATAATCATACGCGAAACGCTTCTGATTCTTGCCCATTTTTTCCTGAGGGGAGTATGCATGGATGCGGACGCGCTTACCGTATTTTGCGTCAAGATACTCATTCAGTTCCCCGCTCCACGTGTTGACGACCGAGCGCTCGGTAATACCGTAGGCATCCATCATGGCGATGGCTTTGTCGGCAGCCTCCAGCGCGAAATCGCCGCTGTCTGCGGGATAGTCCTTCAACTCGATATTGAACAGCATTTCGGGGTAGTCCTTGAAAAACTCAAGGAACTCCTCAAAGGTGGGAACGCGCTCACCGCGGAACTGCTCGCCCTTCCAGAAGCCCACGTCCAACGCCTTCATCTCGGCAAGCGTCTTTTCGCGGATCAGACCCGTACCGTCAGATGTGCGGTCCACCTTGTGGTCATGCATCAGGATCAGCACGCCGTCGCTCGTCATATGCAGGTCGATCTCGACCATATCGGGGTTGAGGGATACCGCGGAGCGGAAGGATACCATGGTGTTTTCGGGAAAATACTTGGCATTGCCGCGATGTGCCGCCACGGGGATTTTGTTTTTGTAGGCAAGTTTCATGTCAGGTCTTCCATCCTTTCATTCATGCTTATGCAAATCGGTGAAAACACTTGCAAATATTTGCAAACCGTGTTAAAATAGAATCGGGAATTTTTCTCCCCAAATCCATTCCAATTATAACCTTTTTTATGTCTTTTGTCAAGTATTGACCGATAACTTGGCATATCATCAAATGTGGGGTGCAAACCCGATCAAACTTTTTCAAACTTTTTCAGAGGGTACCATGATCCAATACGAACGGCAGCAACACATACTCAAAATATTACAGTCCCGCGGCACCGCCTCCGTCCGTGAGCTTTCCGCCGAGGTCTTTGCCAGCGAGGCGTCGGTACGTCGTGATATCGAGGCGCTGGAGCAGCAGGGCTACGTCAAGCGCATCTACGGTGGCGTTATGCTCTCGCGGCATGAAAACAGCATCATCCCGTTGGACCTCCGTGACCCGGAGCATTCCGCCGTCAAGGAACAACTGGCGCAGCGTGCCGCCACACTCATCCCCGATGGCGCCACCGTCCTGCTGGATGCCTCCTCCACAACCCGCCGCATCGTCCGCCACCTCTCCCACCGAAGAGATCTGCGGATCATCACCAACAATCTCCGCCTGCTGCACGAGGCGCAAGGGCTGAACGCACAGCTCTACGGCACGGGCGGCGCGTATAACCCTTCCAATCACGCCTTTGTCGGTCCCGCGGCAGAGGCATACGTGAGATCGGTATCGGCAGACTTTTTCTTTTTTTCCAGCCAGGGCATCACCGAGGAGGGCGAGATCACCGACGTTTCCGAGGAGGAGACCTCTTTGCGCCGCGTCATGCTGACCAGAGCGCGCAGAAGAATATTTCTGTGCGATTCCTCCAAGATCGGCGTGCGCCGCGTCTTCACGCTCTGCACCAAGGACGACGTGGATGACGTCATTTGCGATATCAAATTGCCGTGGGAAGATGAAAAACAGCAGTTTTGACGCAAAAATCCGGAATGTTTCAAAATTCCTATTGTACTGAGCAAAGGTTTGTGATATAATATTATGGTTAAAGAGCAATCACAAAGGAAAGGACGGTGTCTCATGGAAGATATGCAGACCCCACAGCCCGAAAACGCGGCAGTGGAAGAAAACAAACAGGAAGTCCAAGCGGAAGAGCCGAAGAAGCCCGAAAAAAAGGATAAGTTTTCCGTCCGGCTGGCACGCGAGCTGCTGGACTATGCCGAGATGTACGTCATGTCCATTCTGGTGGTACTCCTTCTCTTCACCTTCGGGATCCGTCTTTGCACCGTCACCGGGGATTCCATGGTCAAGACCCTGATGGACGGCGAAAATCTGATCGTCTCCAATATCAACTACGAGCCCGCCACGGGAGACATCCTGATCTTCCATCAGACCAGCGAGATCTACGACAGATTCAACGAGCCCATCGTCAAGCGCGTCATTGCCACCGAGGGACAATGGGTCGATATCAACCGCGGCACCGGAACGGTCACGGTATACGATGAAAATTTTGAGAACCCCACCGTGCTTGACGAAAGCGCCTACCGTTATTTTGACTCCGGCGAGTGGGAGATCCCCTTCGCCATGAGCTTCCCCGTGCAGGTGCCCAAGGATCATCTCTTTGTTATGGGCGACAACCGCAACAATTCCTCCGACTCCTCCACCAGTACCGCCATCGGCTTTGTGGACGAGCGGCGGATCCTCGGTCGGGTCATCTGCCGCATTACCCCACGGGAAAAATTCGGGCCCGTAGAATAAATTCATTACAGAACAGGAACGTCAATCATATGCCATCCGAAATCATTCAATGGTTCCCCGGCCATATGGCGAAAACCCGCCGTTTGATCGCCGAGAACATCAAGGACGTCGATATACTGATCGAGATCCTCGATGCGCGCATTCCCTACAGCTCCCGCAATCCCGACATCAAAAAGCTGAAGGAGCGCAAGCCCACCGTCATGCTGCTCAACAAGGCTTCTCTTGCCGACCCCGCTCAATCGGCGCGGTGGCAGAAATATTACACCAATGAGGAGACCGCCTGCCTGCTGACCGACTGTGCCACGGGAGACGGACTCAACCGCCTCTCTCCCGCCATCCACGAGATCCTCCGTGAAAAGGTGGAGAGATACGAGGCGAAGGGTATGAGCGGTCGCCGCCTCAAGGCGATGATCGTGGGCATTCCCAATGTGGGCAAATCCTCTCTGATCAACCGCATCACCGGCTCCAAGAAGGTCAAGGTGGAAAACCGCCCCGGTGTTACCCTGAACAAGCAATGGGTCTCCACCAATATCGGTATCGATCTGATGGATATGCCCGGCGTACTCTGGCCCAAATTTGAGGACCGGACGGTAGGCGAAAATCTCGCCATCACGGGTGCCATCCGCAGTGAGATACTGGATACGGAAACCATTGCCACCGCACTCTGTGCCCGTATGCTGGAGCTTTATCCGGAAATGCTCGCCGCGCGTTATAAGCTGGGAGACCTCAGCAAGTTCTACGACCTTCCCGCCTACGAGCTGTTTCTCGCCATCGGTAAGAAGCGCGGCTTTCTCATCAGCGGCGGCGAGGTCAATACCGAGCGCACCGCCGCCATGCTTCTCGAGGAATTCCGCGCCGCCAAGATCGGGCGCATGACCCTCGACCGTTGCCCGGAATAAGCAAAGAGAGGTACTTATCATGCCCGATTATTCCATCGAACAGGAATGGATCCAAAAAGGATATCAATACGTCTGCGGCGTGGACGAGGCAGGGCGCGGCCCGCTCTGCGGTCCCGTGGTCGCCGCCGCCTGCATTTTGCCGACGGGGCTTGTGATCGAGGGGCTGAACGACTCCAAGAAGCTGACCGAGAAAAAACGGGAGAAGCTTTACGACGTCATTCGCGAAAAGGCGCTCGCCTACGCCATTGCCGAGGGCTCCGTGGAGGAGATCAACGCGACCAATATCCTGGAGGCGGATCTTCTCGCCATGCGCCGTGCCATTGCCGCCCTGCCCATCCCCGCCGATGCGGCGCTGATCGACGGAAACATCAACCGTGACTTCCCCATTCCCACGCAAGCAGTGGTCAAGGGAGACGCGCTCTCCATGTCCATCGCCGCCGCATCCATTCTTGCCAAGGTCTACCGAGATCGCCTGTGTGCCGAGCTGGACGCCCAATATCCTCAGTACGGCATCGCCAAGCACAAGGGCTACGGCACCAAGGACCACATGGCGGCACTTCGACAATACGGGCCTGCCCCCATCTACCGCACTAAATTCATTCGTTTTCTGGATGAGGACGGCAAAAAATGAAAGGGACAACGACACAGATCGGTCGCTACGGTGAGGATCTTGCCGCCGCTCATCTGATCCGCAACGGCTTTACCGTCGTGCGGCGCAATTTCCGCGTTGCCCGCAACGAGATCGACATCATCGCGGAAAATGACGGCTATCTTCTTTTCGTCGAAGTCAAAACGCGTTCCGCACCTGACGAACGCACCCCAAGCCGCTATGGCAGACCGTCACGCGCCGTAACCTATGACAAGCGGGATCGGACGCTGTATGCAGCCCGCGCTTATCTGCGCGACCATCCCACCAAAAAGATTCCCCGCATGGACGTGATGGAGCTGTATCTGCAGCAGGAGGACAACGCCGTACCCCGTTTACTTAAGCTGAATTGGATCCAAAACGCTTACCGAAAGCAATGACGCTTTCCCGAAAGGATATCTATGAGATTTTTCGATTTGCATTGCGACACCCCGCACGAGCTTTACTGCAATAACGCCCTTCTGGACGAAAATGACGGGCACGTGTCGCTGAATAAAGCATCCTGCCTCTCCCGTTACGCGCAGGTCATGGCAATATGGACGCCCAAGAAATTGGACGACGAAAAGGGCTTCACCAATTTCCACAAGGTCATGGACTACCTCAACGTGGAGCTGGACCGTCTGCGCGACCGTGTGCATATCTGCCGCCAGGGTGAAGACGTGGTTGAGGCTTGGAACCGAGAACAGGTTGCCGCCTTTCTTGCCGTGGAGGACGCGCGGCTGCTGAATAACGATATCACCCGCCTGAAGGTGCTCTACGGCAGAGGCGTTCGCTTTCTGACGCTCTGCTGGGGCGGTAGCTCCTGCATCGGCGGCTCTCACGACACAGCGGATGGACTGACACCCTTCGGCGAGCTGGTCGTGCAATGCTGCTTCGAGTTGGGCATCATCCCCGATCTGTCGCACGCATCCGATGCCACCGCGGCACAGGTGCTGGGCATGGCGCGCGAGGCGGGCAAGCCCGTGATCGCCACCCACTCCAACTCCCGCGCCGTCTACAACCACACCCGCAATCTCACCGACGAGCAATTCTGTGCCATCCGCGATCTGGGCGGCATCGTCGGCATCAGCTTCTGTCCCCCGCATCTGACCAACACCAAGGAGGCACCTGCCACCGTTGAGACGCTTCTCAGGCACATCGACCACTATCTCGATCTCGGCGGCGAATATACCGTTGCCATGGGCGGTGATCTGGACGGCATCGGCACCCCTCCCGAGGGGATCCGCGATATTTCCGATGTTCCCGCCATCGAGGCTGCCATGGTCGAGCACGGCTACCACAGAGAGCTGATCGACAATATCCTTTGGCGCAACGCCCACAATTTCGTATGTAATCATTTGCAATAAATCCGAACCCCTAAAAAGAAAGGATCCCAAACCATGAAATTCTACAGCACACGCGATTGCGCGCAAAAAACCTATTCCGCCGCACAGGTCATCAAGCAAGGTCTGGCAGACGACGGCGGACTTTTCGTCCCCGAAAGCATCCCCTCTCTCTCCGAGGCGGACATTCAGCGTCTGACTGCTCTACCCTATCCCGAGCGTGCCGCCGATATTCTCGGCAGATTTCTGACCGACTATACCGCCGAGGAGCTGCTTGCCGATTGCCGTGCCGCTTACAGCGAGTCCTCCTTTGAGGGCGACGCCGCACCGTTGAAGCTTCTCGATAACCGTGCCGCCATTCTCGAGCTGTGGCACGGTCCCACCGCCGCCTTCAAGGATATGGCGCTGCAGATCATGCCCCGCCTGCTCTCCCGCGCGCTGGTCAAAACGGGCGAGAAGCGCACCGCACTGATCCTCGTTGCCACCTCGGGCGACACCGGCAAGGCGGCGCTGGAGGGCTATAAGGATATCGACGGCGTCAAGATCATCGTTTTCTACCCCGTAGACGGTGTTTCCACCGTACAAAAGCTGCAAATGGCTACGCAGAGCGGCAACAACGTGGCAGTTCGCGCCATCCACGGTAATTTTGACGACGCGCAGACCGGCGTCAAGATGCTGTTTGCCGAGGAAGCGCTGGCAAAGGAGCTGGACGCGCAGGGTGTTTTCCTCTCCAGCGCCAACTCCATCAACTGGGGCAGACTTGCACCGCAGATCGTATATTACGTTTCCGCCTACTGCGACCTGCTCTCCGAGGGCAAGATCCGTATGGGAGAGGAGATCAACGTCTGCGTTCCCACCGGCAACTTCGGCAATATCTTTGCCGCTTATCTGGCAAAGCGCATGGGTCTGCCCATCGGCAAGCTGATCTGCGCCTCCAACACCAATAACATCCTTACCGATTTCCTGCGCACCGGCGTGTATGACCGCAACCGCAGCTTCTATCTGACCATGTCGCCCTCCATGGACATCCTGATCTCCAGCAATCTGGAGCGTCTGCTCTACTTCGTGGCAGGACATGAAAAGACCGTCGCTTACATGAAATCGCTGAAGGAGACCGGCCGCTACGAGGTCGAGCCGGAGATCCTGCACAAGATCAACGAAACCTTTATCGGTTACTTTGCGGATGAAGAAGAGACCGCCAAGACCATTCTGACGTACAAGCAGGACTTTGATTATCTTCTCGATACCCATACCGCCGTTGCCTGCAGTGCCGCCGCGCAGTACCGCGCCGATATGCCGCAGGATGACCGCGTGACCGTGATCGCGTCCACCGCCAGCCCCTACAAGTTTGCGGCAAATGTCTATCGCTCGCTGACGGGCAAGGAGGCTGACTCCGATCTGGCTGCGCTGGAGCAGCTGCGCGAGGTCTCCGGCGTGGAGATCACCTATCCGCTCCGCGGCCTCGAATCCCGCACGGTCCGCTTCCGCGAGACCATCATGCCGCAGGATATGCGGGATGCCGTCACCGATTTTGCCAAGCAGTAACGTAAAAACCGGGCGTGCCCAAGGCACGCCCGATACGGGGAAAATCACTCGGTTTTCTGCTTGAAGGTAGCGCAGACGGTATCTGCGCTGGTAGATGCATAGCTGGGACCGACAGAGATCTTCTCTGCCGTGCAGTAGGTCTCGCAATCGTGATATACGCAGTTCTTGACCTCGCAGACGATGCCGTTGTTGTGCTTCTCGCCGTTGCCGGACTTGCAGCAGCCGTTCTTGTTTTCCATGTGTTTTCATCTCCTTCTCTGTGGGATGATGTTATTATGCGCGCGCCGCCGCGCCCTTATACAGCCGCGGCAAATTTTCCGACTGTAAGATCTGCGAAAGGAGGTCTCCGCCATGTCTGTTTTCGTCATTGCCGACACCCATCTCTCCGGGCACGTCAATAAATCCATGGAGAAATTCGGTGCCAGATGGACGGGATATACCGAAAAACTCAAAAAAAATTGGGAAGCGATCGTCAATCCGGAGGATACGGTCATCATTCCCGGCGACATCTCCTGGGGACTGAATTTCGAGGAGGCACTGGCAGATCTGACTTGGCTTGACCGCCTGCCAGGCACCAAGCTGCTCGGCAAGGGCAACCACGACTTCTGGTGGGCAACCATGAACAAAATGCAGAACTTCTTTGCGGAGCATGAGCTGACCACCCTGCGCATCCTTTACAACAATGCCTACGTGGTGGAGGACTTCATCGTCTGCGGTACCCGTGGCTGGTTCAACGACGAAAAACAGCAGGTCGTTGTCGGCTCCGTGGACTACGCCAAGATCGTCAACCGTGAGGTTGGAAGACTTCGGCTGAGTCTGGAGCAAGCCCGCAGCCTGCAGGATCCCGCCGCCCCCCGCGAGATCCTCGTCTTCCTGCATTTCCCGCCCGTATTCGGCGGATTTGAGTGCCGCGAGATATTGGATCTGCTTCACGAATACGGCATACGGCACTGCTATTACGGACATATCCACAGCTCCTACCGTCTTCCCCGCACCGTCACGTACGAGGGGATCGAGCTGACTCTGGTCTCATCCGATTTTCTGAATTTCATTCCCATGCTGATCCTGCCCGATTCCATCGGGAATGAATGACCAAAAATAGCAAAAATCAAAAAAACTTATTGGTCAAGACGGCAAAAAAACGAAAAATCTATTGACAATTTCAACAAAAAAATGTAAAATATATTTTGTATGTAAAAAAGAATCATTTCTTTGGAGGATATGAAGAATGAGTTTAACAAAAAAGGAACTGACCGACAAGAATCTTTACGAGTTGGAGATCGCGATCGATCACGACACGTTTGAAGCGGCTGTCAACCGCGCTTACAAAAAGCAGGTCGGCAAGTTCAACATTCCCGGCTTCCGTAAGGGTAAGGCTCCCCGCTCCATCATTGAGAAGATGTATGGCAAGGGCTTCTTCTACGAGGATGCCATCAATGACGTTCTGCCCGAAGCATTTGAGTCTGCCATCAAGGAAGCAGAGCTGGATGTCGTCGGCAGACCCGAGTTCGATATCAAGAACATCGACGAAAACGGCGCTGTGCTGACCGCTAAGGTCTACGTCAAGCCCGAGGTCGAGATCAAGGATTATAAGGGCATCAAGGTGACCAGAAAGGTCGAGCCCGTAACCGAGGAAGAGATCAACGCAGAGATCGCTACCGTTCAGAACAGAAACTCCCGCGAGATCGAAGTCACCGACAGAGCCGCTGAAAACGGCGACGTTGCCATCATCGACTTTGAGGGCTCCGTTGACGGTGTTCCCTTCGAGGGCGGCAAGGGTGAGAACTACTCCCTCAAGCTAGGCTCCGGCTCCTTCATCCCCGGCTTTGAGGAGCAGGTCGTTGGCAAGAACATCGGCGATACCTTTGACGTGAACGTAACCTTCCCCGAGGACTACCACGCAAAGGAGCTGGCAGGCAAGGCTGCTGTATTCAAGGTAACCATCCACAAGCTGTCCGCAGTTGAACTTCCTGCTCTGGATGACGATTTCGCAAAGGACGTTTCCGAATTCGATACCTTTGATGAATACAAGGCAGGTCTGACGGCAAAAATCGAAAAGAGACACGAGACGCAGGCTGACAGCGAGGTAGACGAGCAGATCTCCAAGACGCTGATGGAAAAGCTGGAGGCTGATATTCCCGAGTGCATGTTCGAGGCTGAGACCGAGAACTTCGTCCGCGACTACGACAACAGACTGCGTATGCAGGGTCTGGATCTCAAGACCTACTTCCAGTACACCGGCATGACCCTGGAGACCCTGCGCGAGCAGATGCGTCCTCAGGCAGAGCAGCAGGTCAAGCTGAGACTGGCTCTGGAAAAGATCGCCGCTCTCGAGGGTCTGGAAGCCACCGAGGAGGAGATCAACGGCGAGTATGAGAACATCGCCAACTCCTACAACATGCCCGTGGATCAGGTGAAGGCAAGCATCGACGCTTCCGCCATTGCCGAGGACATGAAGGTCAAGAAGGCACTGGATCTGGTCAAGGCAAACGCTAAGATCAGCAAGCCCAGAAAGCCCGCTGCCAAGAAGGCTGCTGAGGATACCGAAGCAACCGAAGCATAAAATAACAAGACTGTGTCGGGGGACTTTTATCATCAGAAGTCCCTCGCCGCTTTCTATTATCCCATTTTGACAGTTGCTGTCATAACCAATCATATTCAGGAGGTATTTGCATGATCCCGTATATCAATCCCTTGCAAAACGCACTGGTTCCCACCGTTGTAGAGCAGACCAACAAAGGTGAGCGTGCCTACGACATATACTCCCGTCTGCTCAACGACCGTATCGTTTTTCTTTCCGATGAGGTAAACGACGTCACCGCTTCCCTGATCGTTGCCCAGCTTCTGTTTCTGGAGGCACAGGATCCCGACAAGGATATCTGGCTCTATATCAACAGTCCCGGCGGATCTGTCACGGCAGGCATGGCGATCTATGACACCATGAACTTTATCAAATGCGACGTTGCGACCATCTGTGTCGGCATGGCAGCAAGCATGGGCGCCTTCCTGCTCTCCTCCGGTGCCAAGGGCAAGCGCTTTGCCCTGCCCCACAGTGAGATCATGATCCACCAGCCTCTCGGCGGCGCGCGCGGTCAGGCAACGGACATCAAGATCCAGGCAGATCTGATCCTGCGCACCCGCGATATGCTCAACGGTATTCTTGCCGAAAATACCGGCAAGTCGGTGGAAGAGATCGCACGCGATACCGACCGCGACAACTATATGACCGCCAAGGAAGCGCTGGAATACGGTCTGATCGACAAAATTTTTGAAAAGCGCGCGTAACACCGCACGGAAAGGCAAACAACATGGCATCAAACACCGGTAATTCTAACAGCAATCTCAGATTTTGCTCTTTCTGCGGCAGAAACGAAACACAGGTCAATTTTCTGATCCCCTCCCCCACAGGTCTCTATATTTGCGATTTCTGCGTGGAGGCGTGTGATGAATTGATCTCTGACACGCTTGCCGAGCAGGAAACACTCAATGCCGATTTTGAAGAGCTGTCCCTTGCCACCCTTCCCAAGCCCATCCAGATCAAGGACTCGCTGGATCAGTACGTCATCGGTCAGGACGAGGCAAAGGTCGCGCTCTCGGTTGCGGTATACAACCATTACAAGAGAATTCTGAGCAAGGAAGAGGCACTCTCCCGCAAAAAGCGCCATGGCAAAAACACCGAGGAGTCCGGCGCGGAGCAGGAAGAGGTCGAGCTTGGCAAGAGCAACGTGCTTCTGCTGGGTCCCACCGGCGTAGGTAAGACCTATCTGGCACAGACGCTGGCAAAGACGCTGAAGGTCCCCTTCGCCATTGCCGATGCCACCACGCTGACAGAGGCAGGCTATGTGGGTGAGGACGTGGAAAACATTCTGCTTCGTCTGGTTCAGGCGGCAGACTACGACATCGAGCTTGCCGAGCGAGGCATCATCTATATCGATGAGATCGACAAGATCTCCCGCAAGAGCGAAAACCGTTCCATCACCCGCGACGTCTCGGGCGAGGGCGTACAGCAGGCGCTCTTGAAAATTCTGGAGGGCACGGTTGCCAACGTTCCTCCTCAGGGCGGCAGAAAGCACCCCAATCAGGAGTTTTTGCAGGTCAATACGGAAAACATCCTCTTCATCTGCGGCGGCGCCTTTGACGGTCTGGAGCAGATCATCGCCAAGAGAAAGGGCAATCAGGTCGTCGGCTTCAACGGCGAGATCCTCAAAAAGGAGGAACAGAAGGAGCGCGGCATCTTCAAGGATGCCACCCCTCACGATATCGTGAAATTCGGTCTGATCCCCGAGCTGATCGGCCGTATCCCCGTCATCGTTTCTCTGACCGATCTGGACGAGGAAGCACTGGTCCGCATCATCTGCGAGCCGAAAAACTCGCTGATCAAGCAGTACACCCGTCTCTTTGAGATGGACGGCGTGAAGATCACCTTTGAGGACAACGCTCTTCGCGCCATCGCACATCTGGCGATTGAGCGCAACACCGGCGCCCGCGGTCTGCGTTCCATTATGGAATCGCTGATGCAGCAGACCATGTATGAGATCCCCTCCCGCGACGACGTAGCAGAGGTGATCGTAACCGAGGAAACGGTCAAAAACAACGCACAGCCGCGATACGTACTCAAGGACGCAGAGTGATCCCCCGCATCCGTCCCCATAGAAAAAAGCTCCGAGATCCGTTCTCGGAGCCTTTTTATGTCTTCAAAGCCGCACGGTGCGGGGCGCGTGTCCCATGGCGGGGATAATCTTATCCGTCAGATCCGACATGCGCAGGCGCAGGCTGGAGGTATTGATGCAGGGGTGGAAGCCGATCATCTCCCCTTTCAGTACCTCCTCATCGATCAACAAACGCACCCTCATGTCGTGATCGTTCATCAGTCCCATCACGCTCATGGAGCCTGGCGTGATATCGAGAAGCTGCTCCATACACGCCGGGGTGGCGAAGGACAGTCTGGATACTCCCAACTGCGAGGAAAGATCCTTGGTCACAAATTTCTTGTCGCCCGGCATCATCAGCAGATAAAAATCGGTCTGCTGACGGTTGCAAAGGAACAGATTCTTACAAATGGTGGCATTCAGCGCACGGTCGATCTCCTCACATGCCTCCATGGTCATGGCGGCGGGATGATCGATCCGCTCGTATTCGACACCAAGCCGATCCAGAAGATCGTACACGCGGATCTCCTTGGCAAGTCTCCCCGTTTCATCGGCGGGTCTGCCGTGATATAAAGTCAACATAACACGTCTCCTTTAAATGATATAAAACAGAATGCAGAAAAAGTGCATCAGACTCGCGGCGTCCACGAAAAGGTGGAAGAGCGAATGGGCATAACGCTTCTTTTTCCCGATCCCGTACAGCACCGCGCCAATGGAATACAGCACACCGCCAAGCAACAGAAAGACGATGCCACCGGTACCGATAGCCTCCCACGTCGGTTTGAAGGCAACGATAATACACCAGCCGAGAGCGAGATAGCAGATCATGGAAAACTTCTTATATTTATGCAGATCGATTGCCGTAAACGTGGTAGCCAGCGCGGCAATGCCCCAAACAAAGCCGAACACGATCCAGCCAAATGCGGCATTGTATTCTCTCAGTGAGCAGAGGGCTATGGGAGTGTAGGTCCCCGCGATCATAAAATAGATGGTACAGTGGTCGATCACCTGCAGGACCTTCTTTGCCATCGGATGTGTTACCCCATGGTAAACGCTGGACATGGTAAAGAGGCATATGACCGACGCACCGTAGATGGCAGATCCGACCACGCCCCATACGTTGCCGTGAATGGCAGCAACGATCACGCAGAGCGTGAGGTATACCACGCCGAGTCCACCGCCCACGATATGGGAGACCATGTTGAAGATCTCCTCTCCGTGTGTATAATCGGGCAACGGACGGTCTTTCAGTTTGGTTCTTTTCATATAGCCGTTATCCTTTCCGATACAAAAGCAATGGGGTGAGTATTGCTCTCACCCCATATCATTCAAATGTGGTTTTCAATACTACATTAGTATACCACATTTTCATGGAACTGTCAATCTTTTTTCGGCGAAAATCACGCCTGCTCCGCAATAAAACCGCTCCACTTGCGGTAAGCCAACAAACACAGTGCCACACCGATCAACGCGATCGCCGCCCAAGAGAAGAGCGTAGTCTGCCAACCCATTTTTTCGGCGACCAGCG
Source organism: Clostridia bacterium (assembly GCA_017452525.1). Lineage (GTDB taxonomy): Bacteria > Bacillota > Clostridia > Oscillospirales > CAG-272 > RGIG3947. The sequence continues at coordinate 3,830 of JAFTMG010000007.1, read as the reverse complement.
CAATGCCGTAGGAGGAGATGCAGCTGCCCACATAGGAGCAGGAATTGCACAAGCCGGACACGGTCGCAACCTTGCCGGTAGCGGCAAAACGCCGCGGCAGGAAGCTGATGAACATCAGGTTGATGCCGTGCATCGAACCGGTAATGATGGCGGCAAGAAGCAGGCAAAGGATCGCCGAGCTCTGATAGAAGAAGGCAAGCAGAACGGAAAGCACCACTGCCAAGGCGAAGAATGCCATTGCCTCCCGCACCTCGTGACGGAAAACACGGCGATAGAGCCAGGTTGCCAGCGAAACGACGAGGATATTGAAGATCGGCAACAGCATATTGGAAAGGATCGCCGTAGAGGATGCCATGCTGAACACCTCGGTGAAGAAGGTGGGCATCCAGGACTGCACGCCATCCTTCAAAAAGCCCTGCATCGCGATGGCGACCAGGATCAGTAAGGATCCGGAAACGACGAAAGCACGCCCCAGCGTCATACGGCGGGGTGTCCCCTGCTCTGCCGCTTTCTTTCCACGCGCTGCAGTAAATTCTGCGTAGTTATCGGTCAGATTGCCGGAGAGCGAGCGGAAGCCGAAGATCCACGCCACCATGCTCAGAACAGCCAATACTGCGGAAATGATAAAGGCGGCACGCCAATCGAGCCATGTGATACAAGCGGGAACCGCGATATAGATCAGAATGGTTGCCGTATGTGCGGCGGTGCTGACCAGCCAGTTGCAGGTAGCGTACTCGCCCTCATTGAGATAGGATGCCATCAACTTGACAATGGGTGGCCACATCAGCGCCTGTGCGAAACCGTTGACGCCCCAAACGACCGTCATCAGCAAGCTGCTGGCAGAAACGAAGGGCATCAGAAGATTGCAGCACGCCGTCAGTCCAAGACCCATCGCCATAATGTGGTTCGGCTTAAAACGGTCGCCCAGCGCGCCGCTGATCAGCTGACCGAAGCCGTAGGTAAAGAAGAGTGCCGAACCGATGTCGCCCGCCTGCGTTTTGGTCAACGTCCCTTCCTCAATGATCGCCGCCATGGCGGCGTTATAATTCAGTCGGGTCACGTAGCTGGTAAAATAGACCATCGCCAAGAACAGACAAAGTCTGGCGGCGTATTTGTTTTTTGACAAAAAATTCATATCGGGTTTCTTATTCTCCTAAAACAGTCGCTTTCAAAATCAAGGGGCAATGGTCCGAGGTAGCCAGCGCGCGGCGCGAGGTATCCACCTCAAAGGAACGGAGCGCGATATTGGGGTGCTCGGTCACAAACATATGATCCAGCGTGCGCTTGGGCATCTCCGCATCACAAAACAGCCCGTTTTCATCTTTCACGGGATATGCGTGATGGGTCAGCATCTCGGTAGTGATCGGTGCGGCGGCACGGACGTCGATCAGACGGTCGCACAGCCAAAGCCACGGCTCTTCTCCCTGAGAGGCAAGCTTGCCGCAATTGAGATCGCCGCCAATGATCACAGGAACGTCGAACCGTTGCTTCATATCCATGGCGCAGGCGTAAAGCTCCGCCGCGTTGGAAAGGCGGTGCGCGTTGTCATCGGGTTCGTTGCATCTCCACCAGAAATGGGTGGAGCAAACGCCAAAGCGAACACCGCTTGCCTTCTCGGCAAGGATCGCCCACGTTACCGACTTGGAATTGGCATCGTTTTTGCCTTTGTAAAGAATGTATCCGTGATCGATCAGATCAAAGCGTTCGCGCTTGTAAAATACGGGCGTATAATTCTGCTCGCCCACCTCGGTGGGTACCTCCTCATACCGTTCTGCCAACATCGGCGGTAACGCCTCCGCGTCCGCGCGGATGGTTTTGGGGCCGCATTCCTGAAACAGACAGACGTCGGCATCCAGGTCAAAGATCAGATCCCGCTGAAGCGCGGTACGGTTGAGGGGCGTGCTGTTCCAGACGTTCTGGCAGTACACGGAAAGTGCAATTTGTTTTTTCATGGCTTACTCCCCCTGCACCGTTGCCTTCACGATCATCGGGCTATGGTCGGAGCTGCAACGGGAAACCGCGGAATTGTCTACGGAAAAGCTGTTCAGATGCACGTTGGGATGCTCGACCGCAAAGAAGTGATCCAGAATACTGCGGGGCGGATTCAGCGTTGCGTGATACACGTTGTTTTCATCTCGGCGGGGATAGGAATGATGGGTAAAGGCATCCGTTGTCTCATCGGCGGCAAGTCGGACGTCGATCAACCGATCCTTGAGCCACAAATACGGTTCCTCGCCCTGCGAAGCATTTTTGCCGCAGTTGAGGTCACCCGTGGCAAACACGGGGATGTCATAGCGATCCTTCAGATCATAGATCCGATCAAGCAATACGGCGGCATTTTCGAGACGCTGCGCATTATCCGCCTCCCCCGTAGACTTCCACCAAAAATGCGTAGAACAAATGCCGAAACGAACGCCACTCTCCTTCTCCTCCATCACCGCCCAGGTGATGGACTTGGAGCCGGTGTCATTCAAGCCTTCATAAGCGGTAAAGCCGCTCTCCAGCACGCAAAAACGGTCGCGGCGATAGAAAACGGGAGTATAATTGTTCTTTCCCGCCTCGGTGGGAACCTCTTCATAAGTATCCTGCAGCAAAAGCTCTATGGCAGTTTCGCCCATACGGCTTGTTTTCGGATTACATTCCTGAAAACAGCAAATATCGGCGTCATAGGCAACGATCATATCGCGAATACAGGCATTTCGGTTAGAAATGCACTCAGTTTTCGCCATATTGCCCCAAATATTTTGACCGTAAAGGGTAATATCGATCTGTTTCATGGCACATTCCTCCATAAATAAAGAAATCATGTATATTATATAGCACTTTGTCGCTAAAATCAACACTTTTCGGGAAATCTTCCGATCTTTTCGCGCTTCTTTTTCTCCGTCACTTTTCACAGAAAAATTGTCGCATCTTGTCAATAAAAGGGGTTTACAAACATCTCCGTTTATGCTATACTTGAAAGGATGAAAACCGCGCGAAAGCGCGGGCAAACAATAGGAGGAAGTTTATGAAGCTCATCTACAACGTCAGTGACAAACCCAAATTTAATCAGCTGATCATCTTCGCCATCCAGCAGCTGCTCGCCATCATGGCAGCAACCCTGGTCGTTCCGATCATCGTCGGCAACGGCATGTCCCCTGCCGCCGCACTCTTTGGCGCGGGCATCGGAACTCTCGTTTACCTGCTCTTCACCAAATTCAAGAGCCCTGTATTCCTCGGTTCTTCCTTCGCATTCCTCGGCTCAATGAGTGCAGCGTTTGCCGGCGGCGTATCCATGTCCCTCGGTTACCTGGGTCTCATCCTCGGTGCCATCGTCGCAGGTCTCGTTTACGTGATCATCGCGATCATCGTGAAGCTCGTCGGTGTCGCTTGGATCAACAAGTTGATGCCCGCAGTCGTGATCGGTCCCACCGTTGCCATCATCGGTCTTTCCCTCGCAGGAAACGCCGTTGGCGATCTGGTTACCGGTGAGGTTGGCTCTCCCGTCGTCACTTCTCCCTTCGTTGCTCTCATCTGCGGTCTCGTTACCCTGATCGTTACCGCCATTTGCGCAACCTACGGTAAGAAGATGGTTCGTCTGATCCCCTTCGTGATCGGTATTCTCGCGGGCTATGCCGTTGCCTCCGTCTTCACTCTGATCGGCAACGTTGCAGATATGGACGCGCTGAAGGTCATCAACTTCGCATACATCACCGATCTCTTCAAAGACGGCGTCACCCTGAATACCTTTATCGCCGTTCCCAAGTTCACCTTCATTGAAGCATTCAAGGGCGTTTCCGAGTTCAACGTCACTTATTTCGCCACCATCGCGGTTGCATACATGCCCG
>JAFTMG010000065.1 GCA_017452525.1 Clostridia bacterium | reverse complement strand
TGCATGGCTTGAGCGGGCAAACTTCGTAAACGTCAGGCACCTCCGAGACCCTGCCGTTTTGGCTGCCGTGGCGCTCGCCGCACGAAATGGGGCTGTTTAGTGTATGACACGGGACTGTTGCCATTGATCTGTCCAAACCGTTGTTGCTTTGTCCGTAAAGTTTTCCGACAAATTTGAATACAACAACCTCGTTTCGTACACTAAATGACCCCATTTCGAGCGGCGCGCGCCACGGCAGCCGAAGCGGCAGGGTCTCGGCGGTCCCTGACGCGAACGAAGTTTGCCCGCTTAAGCCATGACAGGTTGGCATCCGTCTATTTGCTTATAATCGCCCCGCCCGAACCCCTCCACGGCGAGAGCAAGATAAACACCCCGCCTCATACCCCTATTTGAAGATTTTCGGAGGGTCAAGGGAACCCTTCAAAAAAGGGTTCCCTTGTGGGTGCAGGGCAAAGCCCTGCCTTCGTCCACGCCACGATACCTCCACCCCTATAAACCCCCATTTGAAATCTTTCAACCCACCGCCCCCCAATTTATCTTCTTGTGTTTCCTTTCCGCCCACATTCAACCGCCCATATGGGTTGAGTCAACCGTGCCGTTATTGTTCTTTGCGCGCCGCCGTGTTACAATTTGATTTGAGGCTTTTCATTGTTTTCAGAAATTTGCGAATATGGTCTGATTATCTGTCGCTTGCCGCGTCCGTGCGGCGGCATGTTGACAAAGAAAACACGATATGCTATAATCAAAAAAGAAAGGGGGGATCTCGATGAAGGGTACGGAGAAGGACGGACGCCATCTGTCCGGCGTGACGTGGCTGATGACAGACCACCATGCGGAGGAGCAGGTGCTGACCCGTTTTGTCGGCGGTCCGTCCGGCGCAGTGGGGGCACGTTTTTCTGTTTCCAATCTTGGCGCAAGCACTTTTCTGGAGGCGCATTTGCAGGAAAAGCTTCTGTACCTTGCACTGTCCGATGGGGAAAGATGGCTTGTGCTGACCCACGTATATCCCTCTACCGGGTGCTTGCTGTGGGTACGGTTTCCGCTGCCCGCAAGGACGGTCCTCTCGCTGATCCAAAGCGGACTTCTCGGCAACGTTGCCTGCTATCCCGCCGAGCCGGAGCGAGAGCCGCTGTGGGATCCCGCCATACCGAAGATATTGGACGCATGGCACACGGTCCTTGACTGTATGCCCTGTGAAGGGGCAGGCAGGGAAGAAGTGCTCCGCCTGACTCATGCCATTGCCGCCCTGAGCGGTATATCGTTGCAGTTTGACGCCTCCGGATATATGACTGATACCACTATGATGAGCCCGGATGCCGGGACACGCTACGATCACGCCTCCTACGCCGTGATGCTGTTGTTGCTGACCTCTGCTTTTGCACGCGAGGGCGTGACCTCACTCCGTCTGCGGACGGAGGAGGGTGCGGAGGGTATGATCGCGCTTCTATCCGCCGATGCGCTTTCGGCGGCATGGTCGGAGAAGGAGGAGCTTCTTTTCTGCCGCACGTTGGCGGAGAGGAACGGACAGCTGTTCTCCTGCCTTGTGCGGGACGGCGAGGTGATCTGCCGCGTATGCGCGGTGCGCAAGGAATATTCCTTGCTGGGTGTTAAGGACGAAGAAGATCTGATCTGATAGGAACGGAGGAATACAGAGATGACTGAAGTAAAACGGCTTTATGACCGCGTGATGGCGCGGGTGGGACAGGATATCGTGGGCGGGGAGCAGGTGATCCGCCTGAGTGTGATCGCACTGCTGGCAGGCGGACACATCCTTCTGGACGACGTACCGGGAACGGGAAAGACCACCTTTGCCAAATCCTTTGCCGCCTCGCTCTCGCTGGAGGTCCGCCGCCTGCAATGCACGCCCGATCTGCTTCCCTCAGACGTGACGGGCATCCACGTGTTTGATATGAAGACCTCCGAGTTCCGTTTCGTTCCCGGACCTGCTTTCACCAACCTGCTTCTGGCGGATGAGATCAACCGCGCCATGCCTAAGACCCAGGCGGGGCTTTTGGAATGTATGGAGGAGCATCAGATCACGGTCGAGGGCGAGACGCATCGCCTGCGAGAGCCGTTTATGGTCATTGCCACCCAAAACCCCGTGGAGACGCGGGGCACGTATGAACTGCCCGAGGCACAGCTGGACCGCTTTTTCTTCCGATGCAGCATGGGCTATCCCTCCACGGAGAACAGCATCGATATCCTGCGCCGTCATTTCGGCGGTGGAGAGACTGCCCGCGAGGCAATTTCGCCCATCAGCGCTGAGGAGTTGGACGCGGCACGCGCGGCGGTGCGGCGGGTGTACGTTCACCCCGACCTGTTTGCATACGCCACCGCGTTGGGAGAGGCGACCCGACACGATGCCGAGGTGGAGCTGGGTGCGTCCCCGCGTGCCATCGTGCATCTGATCCGTGCCGCGCAGGGGCTGGCGGCGGTGTCGGGACGGGATTTCGTTCTGCCCGACGATATCAAGGAGGTGGCGATCCCTACGCTGTCTCATCGTTTGGTGCTGAAAAACGATTTCTATCGCACCCGCGGACACGATGAGGAGATCATCGCGCGCCTGTTGGAGCAGATTCCCGTGCCCACCGAGCCGATCGATTTTTACCGCTATCATTGACCGGCATGGAGAAGGTGATGACATGGCTGGCGGATCTTCTTTTCCGCCTGATCTTTTCTCCCGTCACGGCAGTGCTGCTTGTGTTGGCGGTGCTTGCTTTTTTGCTTTGGCGGCTCTATCTGCATCTGCGCTCCCGTGCGTTGGAGCAGGTGGAATATGAGCGTTCCTTTTCCGCCGACGGCGTTTTTTGCGGCGCGGAGATCGTCATGACGGAGGAGATCCGCAACCCCACGTGGTTTCCGCTGTTTTTTGTGGAGATCAGCTTTTTCGCCCCCGACGGTCTGTGCTTTGACGGCGTAGAGCGCCAAGGGTATCAGCGCCTGCGCAGTGTGTTTCAGCTTCTGCCCCATTCCAAGGCGGTGCGCGAGCATTCGGTGCGCGGACTGCGGCGTGATCGCTATCATATGGAGGCGGCACAGATCATCTGGCGGGACCACGCCTATGAGTTTGTCGCGCCGCTGTCGCTGTCGGTGTACCCCGCCGATTTTGAGGCACCGCTGGATATCATGCCAGACGCGCTTCGGCAGGGCGACCGCCTGGCGGCAAAGCGATTTCCCGAGGACCCCTATTTTACCTCGGGGGTGCGGGAATACCGAAGCGGCGATACCGTGCGGCAGATCCATTACAAGGCGTCGGCACGGACCTTTACCCACGGTCGGCGGCAATGGATGGTCCACAACTGCGAGTCCTCGCGCAATTTTGACGCCATGGTCTTTCTGGACCTGACCCCCTATCCCGAGGTATGCTCCGTCATGGCGCACAATCGGGCACTGGTGGAGAACGGCTTGCGCCTTGCCTGCTTCTTTTTGCGGGAAACGGTGCGCAACGGCGGCAGGTTCGGCTTTGCGGCAAACATTGAGGCGCTGAACCATACGGGAAAGGACCCCATCGTCTTCATTCCCTGCGCCATGGGCAAAGTACATATGAAGGAGGTCCTGGAGACCTTCGCGGCGATCCCCGTATACCGCACGGCGCGGGATTATTCCTTCGCCGCGCTGATGCAGAAGCATCGGCACATGGTGCCGAAGGATATGGACGTGTTTCTGCTGACGGCGGGCGCGGAGGGCGGACATTCCCGTCTTTTGCGTGAGCTGGAGCGTGCGGGAAATACCGTGACGGTGGTCCGCATTCCCGTCACGGAGATCTGATATTTCGGAAAGGAGGTGCCCCCATGCGGCTATGGAAGCGATATTGGCAGGAGATCCTGGCGTTTGCGGATCTGGAGCTGTTTGTCTGGCTGATCAATCGGCGGTATTGGGGTGACCCCCTCTCGGACCGTCTCCGCATGGCGGCAGACGCGGCGATCATGGCAAGCGGATTTTTGCTGCTTTGGTTTGCCTACCGCCTGACACGAAAGTGGCGGAGCCGCCTTGCCGAGCAGGTACGCGCGTCCTCCCGCAGGCTGATCCGCCGTGTGACCGAGCGCGTGCTGGCGCTTCTGGAGCGCTGGCAACAGAAGTACGGCAGAGGCGCGCAGGATATTCTCGGCGGGCGCACGCGCATGGAATTCGATCTGTTCGGCAATCGCGGCAGACGGAAGAGAAACCGCCGCGCGGGCTGGAAGCAGCTGGAGACCGAGCGTGAGCGATTGGCATGGCTGTATGCCGGTATGATCGAGACCAAGCTGAAGCGCGGTGCGCATATCCGCCCCGCGGAGACCCCGCGTCAGATCGGTGCGCACCCGGATAACACGCCCGAACAATGCGAGCTGATCGGACTGTATGAAACCTACCGTTACGATCCCCGCCGTCAGCCGCCGGAGGGAACGGCGCAGGCACTGAAGGACCGGGACGTATGAAAACAAAAAGGAACCGCCACTGCAACGCTATAGATCTTGCAGTAGCGGTTCTATTATTGTGCTTGGTATTTCCGGAGAAGTCGGATCAACCCGCGGCAGACGGCGCGGTCGGCGATCTCACGGGGAAGAGGCTCGTGGAGGATTCCTTCTGCCTCCAGAAGCAGGGTGTAGACCCGTTGGAGATGATCGCGCCCGCCCACATAGATGCGGCGGTCTTTTGCCAAACGGTGGATCAGCGGGATATCCTGACCCAGGACGGCACCGTAGAGGAGAGAGGAGCAAGCGTCCACCGAGCCGCCGTTTCGTGCCGTCACGCGGACCTGAAAGAGAGCGGCGGTGAGCCCGTCACGCAGGGAGATCTCCGCGCCGAGCAGAACGTGAGGTGGGGAGAGGGTGAAGCGGTGATCCACCTGACCTGCCAGAATGGTGTGGCGCAGGACGGTGTCCAACAGCTCTCCGCTGAGGGTGCTGTGGCAGGAGGTGATCGTGCCTCCTTGATCGATGCTGAGCAACTTGTTATGCGTGCCGGGCAAAAGAAGCACCGTCTCATCTGTGGGCGCGAGAGCGGCAAGAATGCCGACCGTTTCGGTCTCCTCTCCGCGCATCATGTCGCAGACGGTGCCGTTCTCCAGCATTTTTAGCCCCGGAACGAACAGAATGGGGGCGGAGACGATCTCGGGGATCCTGCGGGTCTCGATGTGGCGCGCAAGGGTGTCGGCGTCGGCAGGGATGGGCAGATGGGGGATCTCGCAGATGCCGATCTCACTTCCCGCCATGCCGGAGGCGAGCACATATTGCAGTCGATCTTCGGAAACTGCCGCGTCCTCCAAAAGCGTCAGCAGCAGCGTGCGCACCTGCGCGTAAAGCGCCGCCTGACCGTGGATCTTGCTGAAGCTCGCGCCGCAAGCCCCCTGCCGCTCGGCGAGGAGTTTCTCTCCGTCATACAGCCATACTCTGGCATTGGTCGTGCCCATATCCATGAGACAGTACATATCCGATCTCTCCTTTGTCAGTCTTGATGGGAAAATAAATGGCATCTATCTCCGTGTGGATAGATGCCATTTATCATAAATCATGTTTGGAAATTACTTGGTGGCAATGCCTGTGCCTGCGGCATAAGTAGCGGCAGCGGAACCTGCGGGGCAAGAGATCACGAGATCCTTAGCACAGCCGTTAAAGGCAAAGTCGCCGATCTCCTCGGTACCTGCGGTCAGGGTAGCGCTCTTGAGCGCGGTGCATTCGCTGAAGCAGAGCAGACCGATGGTCTTGACGGATGCGGGAATGGAAACAGCAGTCAGACCCGATGCCTCGAAAGCGGCATCACCGATGGTAACGAGGGATGCGGGCAGGGTAACGGATGTCAGAGCGGCACATTCCTTGAAGGCATAAGCCCCGATCTCGGTCAGAGCGGAAGAGAGCTGGACCTGAGTCAGTGCGGGACACTGAGCGAAGGCACCCTTGCCGATGGCGGTCACAGCGTCGCTGCCGGTAACGGAGGTCAGATAGTTACAACCCGCGAATGCCCAATCACCAATGGAGGTAACGGTAGCGGGGAGCTTGATCTCAGTGATGTTGTTGGCGTGATAGAAAGCGCTCTCGCCGATGGCGGTAACGGGTCTGCCGTCAAAGGTGTCGGGGATCACGACGGGGTGCAGATCGTATGCGCCGCTGTAGCTGGTGATCTCCACGGTGTTACCGGCGGTGATCACGTACTCATAGGTCTCCTCACCTGCGGCACCCTGAATAACAACGACCTTATCTCCGGATTCTTCCAGATCTTCACCAACCTCAGTATCATCCTTCGCGCATGCGACCATAGAGACCAGCATAGCCAGAGCGAGGACCAAAGCAAAAAGTTTTTTCATGATTTCCTCCAAAAACGATTTTTCGCGATATTACTTAATCATTATAACTCACACGGCAGGACTTGTCAAGAGATTCTCACCATACCGCGCAAACATTTTTTGCGCATTTTGTCAACTTGCACAATCATGAATCGGCAAAGTTGGGCAATCAGCTCATTCGGTAGTGCCGACAGCCAACGTCGCTGTTGGCTGTGCAGCTTTTTTGATTCGGTACACGGCGGTGATATTTTTGATGAATACGCCGCTCCCGGATCCGTTCAGTCAAAAAAGCTGTCCAGAACGTCAGCCTCCGCCCGTGCCAGCCGTTTCAGACAATCGGTGCTTTGCAGGAAGGCGGAATCCTCGGGATTGGTGTGGAAGCCGTGCTCGATCAGCATGGCACAGCTACAGCCGTAGCCCACGCTGTGGCGCAGAACGCCGTAGTAATCCAGATCGGGACGGTCGGGATAGGTGCGGGTCTTGATGCCGCGGTTGGTCGTTTCCATGCAGGCGCTGACCGCATCGTTGAGGCGTGTTGCCAGATCGGCGTTGCGCACGGGATCGGAAATGGAGTAGTACGTCACGGCACCGCGCACCGCCTTGTATTGCTCGGGCGGGGTCGCACTGCCGGGCGCGTTGGAATGAAGCGACAGGAAGAGAATGGCGTGATTGACACCTGCCAGCTTGCCACGCTCCTCGAGATCGGGGTTGTCCTCGATCTGCGGTCTCGTGGTCATCACCTCAAAGCCGCACCGCTCCAGCTCTGCCTTCAGCGCGTTTGCGAGAATGAAATTCTGCGTTCCTTCATAATAGCCCTCACGGGTGGTGTGGGGATTGCCGAATTGTCCGTGACCGGGATCCAGCACGATCAAACCTCTGCTCATATGGCTCATTTCCTTTCTGTAGTCGGTCAAATAGGGCTCGCTTGCCCATATTATAATGACATTGGTGCCGTTTGTCAAGAAAATTTGTGAGTTTTTTTGCCGAAAAGACGAATGTTCTCCCTGCGGTGCTTGCTTTTGACAAGAAAATTTGATATAATGATAGGGTAAATATCCAAAGGAGGTGTCCGTATGCAAAACGAGAAGCAGAATCTTGCCGGTGTGCAGGAGGAGGACGGGCTGATCCGCATCAGCGGCAGCATCGAGGGCGTGATCTACAGCAACGAGGAAAACGGCTATGCCATCTGCGATATGGGCACCGACGACGGAGATGAGATCATCACCATTGTGGGCACGCTCCCCATGATCGCTGAGGGCGATTGCGTCGCCGTCTGGGGGCGGTGGGTCCACAATCCCAAATACGGCGACCAGTTCAAGGTCGAGCAATATGAACGGCAGTTTGCCGCCGACGTCAATTCCATCCGCCGCTATCTCGCCTCGGGCGCGGTGCGGGGGATCGGTATCAAAACGGCGGACCGTATCATCGCCGAGTTTGGCGAGGATACGCTGGATGTATTGGAGAATCATCCCGAGTGGCTGGCGACCATCAAGGGCATTTCGGCAAAGCGGGCAGAGGAGATCGGTGAGGATTTCCGCGCCAAGGCGGGCATCCGCAACGCCATGCTCTTTTTCCGTGAATTTTTCGGTGTGGCGATGACGGTGCGCATCTATAAGCACTTCGGCAGCCGCGCGGTAGAAATCGCCAAGCAGAATCCTTATCGCCTGTGCGAGGAGGTGGACGGCATCGGCTTTGAAAAGGCGGATGCCATGGCGCAGAAGCTGGGCTACGCGCAGGACGGACAGGAGCGGCTGCAGAGCGGCATCCGCTATCTGCTCAGCTACAACGCGGGGCAGAGCGGGCACGTCTGTCTGCCCTACGATAAGCTGGTGGCGGGCGGCGCGCAGATGCTGGGCGCACCGGAGGAGCTGATCCGCCGTGCCGTGGACGGTCTGCAGGCGGTGGGCAAATGCAAGTCGGTGCTGCGCGGCGGCGTGACGTACGTTTATGACCGTGTGGCATATGAGGCGGAGCGGTATATCTCCTCCAAAATGAAGCTGCTGGATCGGGTGTGTGCCGCCACGCAAACGGAGGATATCGAGTCCTTCATTCTCAAGGAGGAGGCTGCCAACGGGGTGCAGTATGCCCCCGGACAGCGGCGCGCCATTGCCGATGCCCTGCTGCACGGCGTTTTCGTGCTGACGGGCGGTCCCGGTACGGGTAAGACGACGGTCGTCCGCGCCCTGATCAATATTTTTGAGAGCATGGATTTTTCCGTGGCGTTGGCGGCGCCCACAGGCAGAGCCGCCAAGCGACTGAGCGAGTCCACCTCGCGTGAGGCAAAGACGATCCATCGCCTGCTGGAGATGTCCCGCGGGGAAGGGGAGGCGCTGACCTTTATGCGAGATGAGAACAATCTTCTGGAGGAGCATATCGTGATCGTGGACGAGGCGTCCATGATCGACAGCGCGCTGATGTGCGCCCTGCTCAAGGCGGTCAAGCCGGGTGCCAAGCTGATCATCATCGGCGATGCGGACCAGCTTCCCTCGGTGGGTGCGGGCAACGTTTTGCGGGATATCATCGACAGCGGCGTGTTTGCCACCGTGCGTCTGACCGAGATCTTCCGTCAGGCACGGGAGAGTCTGATCGTCACCAATGCCCACGCCATCAATGACGGCACCATGCCCCGCCTGGACTGCAAGGACGGCAACTTTTTCTTCCTGCCCCGACAGTCTGATCACGACATTGCGTTGACGGTGGCGGATCTGTACCGCAACCGCCTGCCCCGCAGCTATGGGGCGGATATCGTGGCAGGGATCCAGGTCATCACCCCCTCCCGCAAGGGCGAGGCGGGGACCGAGCATCTCAATCTGCTTCTGCAGCAGGCGCTCAATCCCAAGAGCCGGGAGCGGAGAGAATATCTCTTCCGCAATACCGTCTTCCGTGAGGGTGACCGCGTGATGCAGATCCGCAACAATTATGATCTGGAGTGGACGAGAAATACCGACGGCTCGACGGGCACGGGCATTTTCAACGGAGACATCGGTGTCATCGATCGCATCAATCCGGCGGAAAACTGCATGGAGATCGATTTTGACGACCGCCACGCCGTATACGATCTGAAAATGTTGGAGGAGCTGGAGCACGCCTATGCCATTACGGTGCATAAGAGTCAGGGCAGTGAATATCCGGTGGTCATCCTTCCCGCCTTCTCGGCACCGCAGATGCTGATGACGCGAAATCTGCTCTATACTGCCGTCACCCGCGCCCGCCGCATGGTGATCGTGGTGGGCAGAGCGGAGATGATCGGCGAGATGGTGCGCAACAATCGGCAGTCCATGCGGTATACGGGGCTTGCGGCGGCACTGAAGGAATAGAAATCGATAGAAATTTCGCAAAAATCATTGCAATTTGATGGAATATCCGTTATAATATAAATATCAATGTAAAATTGCCGAAGGGCGAAGGGAGTGAGCACGATGTTCAGTAAAAATATCGGAATAGACCTGGGCACAGCCACGGTACTTGTGTACGTGCAGGATCGGGGCATCGTACTCAAAGAGCCCTCCGTGGTCGCGATCGATACCAACACCGATGAGATCCTCAAGGTGGGTAAGGAAGCGCAGATGATGCTGGGCAGAACACCGGGCAACATTCAGGCGATCCGCCCCCTGCGAGACGGTGTCATCAGCCAATATGAGGTGACGCTGAAGATGATCCAGTACGTCATCCGCCGTGCCTGCGGCAATATGTTCTTCAAGCCCAACGTTATGATCTGTATCCCCAGCGGTATCACCGAGGTGGAGGAGCGTGCCGTGGTGGACGCGGCAACGCAGGCGGGGGCGAGAGCCACCCATCTGATCGAGGAGCCTTTGGCGGCAGCCATCGGCGCGGGGCTGAACATTTATAAGCCCGAGGGAAATATGGTCGTTGATATTGGCGGCGGTACCACCGACGTGGCGGTCATCTCGCTGGGCGGCATCGTGGTGTCCGAGTCGATCAAGATCGCCGGCGATAAATTTGACGAGGCGATCATGCGCTACGTGCGTCGCAAGCACAACGTGCTGATCGGTGAGCGGACCGCCGAGCAGATCAAGATCCGCATCGGCGCGGTCTATGAACATAAAGAAGCGAAGAAGCTGGACGTCAAGGGACGGGACCTGGTGAGCGGCATGCCCAAGGTCATCACGCTCAGCTCCAAGGAGATGCTGGAGGCACTTATGGAGCCCATCGGCGCTATTCTTGACACCATCTGTAACGTCATCGAGCGGACACCTCCCGAGCTGATGGGAGATATCGTCCGCAACGGTATCGTGATGACGGGCGGCGGCAGCCTTTTGTACGGCTTCGACCGTCTGATCCAGGATATCGTGGAGATCAGGACCGTTGTGGCGAAGGACGCGGTGTCCTGCGTGGCAGTCGGCACGGGAATGGCACTGTCCAAGCTGGACAGCCTGCCTGAGAGCTCGGTCAACATCTCCCGCATCAAATCATCGAGATATTAAGGAGGGGGGCGGAATTGGCATCTCGGGATATTTCCCGAAAGCCGATTCCGTTTTCCTCTGTTTGTAAATACGTATAGAAGAAAAGAGGAACGGGAGTATTATGTCCGCACTTGGAAAGAAACTGGGACATCTGGTGTTGCCCCGCTACATGATCCGTGAGGATCGGAAGAAAGCAGACGATTTTGATACGAGGCAGATGTATTCCACCTTCGTCCGTATCGCCTGGCCGGCGCTGCTTGAGTCGTTTCTGATCGGTGTTATCGCCTTTGTAGACTCGCTGATGGTCAGCGGATGCGGCGAGGAAGCAATTGCGGCGGTGGGTCTGACGGGTCAGCCCAGATTGCTTTTCTACGTGGTGCTGATGTCGATCACCACGGGCGTCAACGCGGTGGTGGCGCGGCGGCGGGGTGAGGGCAACCGTGAGGGTGCCAACCGCACGCTGATGCAGGCGCTTCCCATCGTCTTCCTGCTTGCCACCCTGTTCTTTGTGGTCAGCCTTTTTGTTGCCGAGCCGCTGTTGCGTTTTGCCGGCGCCAAGGACGACACCATCGGTATGGCGATCCCCTATTACAATATCACCATGTTCGGCATGATCTTCACCTCGGTCTCGCTGTGTATCAACGCGGCGCACCGCGGTTGCGGTAAGACCAAGATCTCCATGACTACCAACATTGCCGCCAACGTGGTCAACGTGATCTTCAACGCCCTTCTGATCAACGGTCTGCTGGGCTTCCCCAAGCTGGGTGTGACGGGTGCGGCAATCGCTACGGCACTGGGTAATTTCGTCTCCGCCGTGATCGCCATCTTCTCGCTTTACCGTAAGGACGGCTATCTGCGTATGAATATCGGGCAGATGGTCCGCCATAAATTTGAAACGCTGCCTTCGGTCATGAAGGTCTTTTCCGGCTCGGCGCTGGAGCAGGTGTTTTTGCGCATCGGCTTCTTCCTGTTCGTCAAAATGGTGGCGGATCTGGGAACGAAGGAGTATGCGACGCATCAGATCTGTATGAACGTGATGAATCTTTCCTTCACGGTGGGAGACGGTCTGGGTATTGCCTCGGCTTCTCTGGTCGGTCAGCATCTCGGCATGCAGCGTGAGGACAAATCGCTGGTCTACGGCAAGGTCGGTCAGCGCGTCGGACTTTGTTACGGCGTGTTGCTGTTGACCCTCTTCCTCGTCTTCGGCGGTCATATCGTCGGCTGGTTCAGCGATGATCCTGCCATCATTCAAACGGGCATCAAGCTGATGATGATGCTGGCGGCCATCTGCCCCTTCCAGATCTCTCAGGTGATCTTCTCGGGATGTCTGCGCGGCGCGGGCGACACCCGTTATATGGCAGTGGTGTCCATGCTGACGGTGGCACTGCTCCGTCCGATCCTGACTTATATTCTCGTATATCCCGTGGAGATGGGCGTGATCGGTGCCTGGATCGCCATCCTGGTGGATCAGACCATGCGCTTTGGATTCTCTGCCGTTCGTTTCTATAGCCAGAAATGGTGTAAAGTAAAGTTGTAAGCTGTTTTCGGAGGTTTTTCATGTCTTATGTGATTCACGGGTACCGACCCGAAAAATTATTCCGTTATTTTGAGGATCTTGCCGCCATCCCCCACGGCTCGGGGAACGAGAGTGCCGTTGCCGATTGGCTGGAGGGCTTTGCCCGCGAGCGCTCGCTGGACTGTGTCCGCGACGAGTGGAACAACGTGCTGATCCGTTTGCCTGCCAGCGAGGGCAGGGAGGAGGAGCCGGCGCTTCTTTTGCAGGGACATACCGATATGGTGTGCGAAAAGAACCGCGATACCGTGCATGATTTCACCAAGGACGGCTTGAAGCTGGCGGTGTGTGACGGCTGGCTCCATGCCGAGGGTACCACCCTTGGCGGTGACGACGGCATTGCCGTTGCCACCATGATGACCATCCTTGACGGAGGCATTGCCTCCCATCCCGCCATTGAGTGTCTCTTCACGGTTGCGGAGGAGACGGGGCTCATCGGCGCGGGCAATTTCGATTATTCTCTTCTGCGCGCCCGCCGCATGATCAATCTGGACAATGAGGAGCTTGGTATCCTGATCGCCGGCTGTGCCGGCGGCATCCGCTCGGAGATCTCTTTGCCGATTAACACCGTTCCCTGTGCGCTCTCCCGCGTGGAGATCCAGGTCAAGGGGCTGTGCGGCGGACATTCGGGTGGCTGCATCCATATGGGACGCGCCAATGCCAATAAGCTGATGGCGAGAATTTTGTTGGCGCTTCACGGGGCGCACGCCTTCCGTCTGGTCTCTGTAGAGGGCGGCTCCAAGGACAACGCCATTCCCAGAGAGTGCCGTGCCGTTATCGCCACCGACGCGGTGGAGGAGAGCCTCGCTTTCCTTGCTGCTTATGAGAAAACGGTTGCCGCCGAGCTTGGCGAGGAGGACCGTGCATTCCACCTGGAGACGGCGGTATCCTCGGCGACCGCTACCGATCGCGCCATGGATACGCTGGCAACCTCCCGCATGCTGGCATTCCTCTCCTCGGTGCAGGACGGTGTGATGGCAATGAGCCACGACGTACCGGGTCTGGTGGAGTATTCCCGCAATCTGGGTGTGGTCAGCATGGATACCGAGCTTTGCCGTCTCAACTGCGTGGTATCCACGCGCTCGGCAATCGAGGCGCAGATCGACGCCTCGGTGGCACAGCTGGATGCGCTGGCATCCATGCTGGGCGGCAAGACCCGCCACCACAGCCGCTATCCCGGCTGGAATTATGAAAAGGACTCCGCGATCCGGGAGAAATACCTGGAAAGCTACCGTCGCGTTATGGGCAAGGACGTGGAGGTCACCATCATCCATGCGGGTCTGGAGTGCGGCATCATCAAGAATCATCTTCCCGATATGGATGCCATTTCGGTGGGTCCCGATATGCAGGGCATTCATTCTCCCGATGAGAGAATGGACCTTGCCTCCTGTGAAAAATTCTGGCAGATACTGGTCAGCGAGATCGAGGGATAAGCATCCCGCAGTCACAGACCTGTGCGGAAAGGAATATGTGTGATGAATACAGTGACCTATACCAAACGGCTCACCGTCAAACGGCACTATGACGTGATCGTCTGCGGAGGCGGCGTTGCCGGTGTGGCGGCAGCGGTCTCGGCGGCAAAGAACGGTTGCTCGGTGTTGCTGATGGAAAAATCCAATATTCTCGGCGGTCTGGGAACGCTGGGTCTGGTCAATCTTTTCGTGCCCATGTGCAACGGGCGCGGCAAGCAGATCATTTTCGGTCTGTGTGAGAGATGGGCAAGACTGAGCGCGAAGTACGGCTATGACACCATTCCTGCCGAGTGGCGGGACGGCGAGCCCAAGGAATATACCGAAAAACGCTATACACAGCGGTATTCTCCCTACATTTTTGCCATTCAGCTGATCGAGGAGCTGGAAGCCTCCGGTGCCGATCTTCTGCTGGATTGCATGGCGTGCGACCCCATTATGGAAGGGAATATCTGCCGCGGTGTCATCACCGAGAGCAAGTCGGGTGTGGAATATTATTCCTGCGGCATGCTGATCGACACCACGGGCGATTGCGACGTGCTTCGCCGCGGCGGTGTGCCCACCGTGGCGGGAGAGAATTTCTTCTCCTACTTCGGCAAGATGATCACGCTGGAAACCTGCCAAAAGGCGATCGACAAGGGCGATATCCGTTTGGCGTTTTCGGGCAAGATCTCGGGCGGAAGCATCAATCTGTTCGGCGACGGGCAGCCTGCCGACGTTCCCCGCTGGTCGGGCTTGACGGTGGAGGAGGTGACCGACTATTTGGTCACCAACCAGAAACTGATGCTGGAAACGCTCCGCGAGAGCGATCGGTTCAGCCGCGATATTGCCATGCTCCCCATGATGCCCAACTTCCGTACCACCTGCCGTATCGACGGGGACTATACCCTGACTGTGGGCGACTGTTACCGTCATTTCGACGATTCGGTGTGTGCCATCAACGATTTTGAGCATCGCGATCATTTGTTTGAGGTGCCGCTTCGGACACTGACACGCCGCGATTTTCCCAATATGCTGACGGCGGGCAGAAGTGCTTCCGGCGGCGGCTACGGTTGGGATCTGCTTCGCGTTATCCCGCCCGCCATTCTGACGGGGCAGGCGGCAGGCGAGGCGGCTTGCCGGGCGCTTTCTGAGGGTTGCGGCGCGGCGCAGGTCAACATCCGTGCGTTGCAGGCAAAGCTGGAGCGGGAGAACGTGATGATCCATTTTCCCGATTCCTATCTCCCCGAGGACAGAACAGTGATCATTCACGGAAAAAATGCCGCCGAAATTGAGGGCGGACACAACTGAAATTTGAGCGAACGTCTTTACAAGTCCGCTCATACAGTGTATAATAATATAAAATAAGTAAATCCCCCGGAAAGGCGGTTATCAATATGGGACAGACATGGAAAGAATTTTGCGCCGGTATCAATAAGGTCGCCAACAAGGCGGCGGTCAAGATCGAGGAGCTGTCTGACAGCGCTTCGCTTTACGTGAAGGTCAAATCGCTTGAGGTCAAGCTTTGCGAGGCATATGAAAAGCTGGGCAGACTGTACTACGCGCAGCTGGACGGTGAGGTCGGCAAGGCGGATGATATCGATGAATGCGTGAAGACGATCGACCGATTGAAGAATGAGATCCATGAGATGAACGTGCAGATCGAGCAGAATAAGAAAAAGGGAAACGAGAACGCGGAGGATGCTTCCGCGGAGGAGTCACCCGAGGAGAATACGCAGGTCTGAGGCAGTTCGGCGTAAAAACAAAATTGAGGGGATGAGTCACGGAATTGGTGACTCATCCCCCTTTTGGTTATGACACTTTGTGAAATTTATTTTTTCAGACCGGAGATCTTTGCCACTGCCTTTTCAAGCAGCGTGGCGTTGACCTTGGCGCTTGCCTTGATCACCGAGGTGTACTGATCCAGATCGTTGGAGTAGATGCTGCGCATATCGGTATCGATCGTCAGTCCCGCGCCTACCATGGCAACGGAAAGATCGGGATTGAGGTGTGAGAGCATGATGTTCAGCATCTCCACGGTATCCTCGTTGCGGGCAAGCTTGCCTTGCAGGGTGACGTCGTAATACGCGGGGCGGATACGCAGATAGGATTGGTATGCGGCATCCTCCAGAATGGCGCCGGTCAGATCCATGCGGGCGTTGGTGATCGGAATGCAGATCGCCTGGCTCTGCTTGGGGTGGACGTAGGAGTAGTAGAATTCCTGTTCTTCATCGTACTTGGGCGCGGGGAGAATGCCGTATTCAAACTCCGCCTCGCGGATCTGCTGCAGACCGTAGAGCTGCTCAACACGGAACAGAGAACGGCTCTCCATGAAGTTTCTGCGGTTGTCTACCTTCCAATCGGAATGCTGCTGGGATACCAGCACCGCGTTTCCGTCATTGAGGAAAGCTGTCATGCGGTCGATCACCGCCATGTTTTTCTCGCTGTCCCAAACCAGGTAGGGCGTATCGCTCGCGTCCTTTTCAATGAGGTTAACACCGCTACCGAAATAGATGGGCTGCCATACGAAGTTGCTGATCGAAGCGCCCCAAAGGTCGTCGTTATCCATATCGCCGTCACCGTCCAGATCGCGGGTGATCTGCAGACAGATCTCGTGCATTTTCTCAATCGTCCACTTGCCGTCACGGACCAGCTGATACATATTGGGAAGATTGTACTCTGTTGCCAGCACCTGATTGAAGGTGACCGAGCTGGAGGCAATGAAGTTGGAGAAGGCAATGTCGCCCAGAAGGAAATAATTGTCGTTCAGGATAGACAGATTCGCCATGGTATCGCCCATCCACCATGGTTTCTCGATATCAACGTATTTGATGTTGTCGATCTCAAAGAAGTTACCCTCAAGAGCAAGACCGAAGGCATGTTCGGTGGTGGGCATGTAGATATCGTAAGTTGCATCGTTTGCCAGTATGTTGGTCTGTACTGCTTTTTTGACGTTTGCGGTCGTGTCTTCGTCGGCAACGATCTTGATGTTGTATTTTTCTTCCAAAAAGAGGTTGCGCTCGTAGACCGCATCGTTCATCACATCGCCGATCTGCGTATCCACTTTGAATTCGGCGAAGGGCAGGTAGTATTCGTCCGGACCGCTCTTTCTGCCGAGGATGCGGAACTCACTCTGACCGCCGTCGATGGCGGCGATCTCGGGCGCGGCGGGACCTGTTTCGGCAGGCTCGGTCTCTTCGGTAGCAGCCGTTGTGTCGGAGCCGACGTCTGAGGTCTGCGCGGTGGGATCGGTCGTGCCGTCGGGCGAAGCCGTAGTAGCTTCAGCAGCTTCTTTGCCGCATGCCGTGAACAGAAGCAGGCATGCCAGCAGCGTGAGCAGGATAGTACGCATTTTGTTCATGGTGAACCTCCGTTTTAACAATTTTGTATGACAATTCATGGGATACTAAGGTCATTATATCAGGCGTTTTTTCTGTTGTCAATACTTTTTTTGTGAAATTGTCTGAAAATTTTGGCTGTGCTTGACAAGAAAAATAAAATGTGCTATGATGATTGTATGAAGATACAAACATACTTGAACAGATGGAAAAGGAGCAGACATGAGCGGTCATTCCACACCTAAAGCGGAATACGTTGCCGAAAAAATCAAGAATATGCTGTTTTCGGGCGAGTTCAAGCGCGGAGACAAATTGCCGAGCGAGGGAAAGCTGGCTGCCGATCTCGACGTGGGGCGCTCTTCGGTGAGAGAGGCGTTGCGCCTGCTGAATGCGGGAGGCTACGTGGAGATCATACCGAACCGAGGAGCTTTTGCCGCGGCTACCTCCGAGGATGAAACACCTTCCCCACGCTCATGGTTGGAGCTGAACGCCGATAAGGTCGCGGAGCTGTTGAACGTGCGCCTTTGCATTGAGCCCTTTGCCGCCGAGCTGTGCGCACAGAATATTACAGAGGAAGGGCTGGCTTTGCTGAAGGAGCTGCTGGACCGATTTGAAAACGCACTTGACAGCCGCAATTGGACCCTGCTTGCAAAGTGCGATCTTGAGTTTCACCGAACCATTCTCACCGAGTCGCACAATCGCTATCTGATCCGGATGTACCAACCGCTGTTGGAGGCTTTTATGCAATACAGCCGCCGGAGCTTTGCCGCGACCTATTCGCAGGGTGACACCTATAAGGAGCATCGCGCTATATACAATGCGATCGCGCTTCATGCGGCGGATGAGGCACGTGTTGCCATGCAGCTTCATATCATTACCGCAAAGCGACAAGTGAAATTTACCGAGAAAGTATAAAGGAGAAGCAGAAGATGAGTGCAGTATACAATAAGGGAGCATATCCCACCATGATCACCCCCTACCGCGCCGACGGCAGTGTGGATCTGGACACGGTGAGAAAATACGTGCGCTGGTATCATGACGCGGGATGCGACGGCATCTTCGCCGTTTGTCAGTCCAGTGAGATCTTTCAGTTGACGACGGAGGAGTGCGTTGCCATCAACGGGGCGGTGTGGGAAACGGTACAGCAGATCGCCGCCGAGGGCGGCAGACGCATGACGGTGGTCTCCTCAGGTCACGTCTCCGACGACATCGACGATCAGGCAGAAGAGCTTTGCCGTATCGCCGAGACGGGAACGGATGCACTGATCCTGATCACCAACCGATTGGATCTGAACAATGAAGGTGACGACGTATGGATCGCCAACGCCGAGCGGCTGCTTGCTAAGCTGCCTGAGGACGTGGCACTCGGTCTGTACGAATGTCCCTATCCCTATAAGCGTCTGCTGACACCCCGCATCCTGCGTTGGTGCCTCGGTACGGGACGCTTCCGCTTTATCAAGGATACCTGCTGTGATGCCGCCGTCATCGCCGAGCGGTTAGAGCTGTTGCGGGGAAGTGACCTTTGGCTCTTCAACGCCAACTGTCAGACGCTGTTGCAGTCTCTGCGCGACGGCGGCGCGGGCTATTGCGGTATTATGGCAAACTATCACCCGGCACTTTACGTGTGGCTCTGCCACCGTTTTGCCGATGAGCCTGCGCGTGCGGCGCTTTTGCAGAGCGTGCTGTGCATGGCGGGCTTTACCGAAGGCGGCTTGCCCTATCCGCTGACGGCGAAATATCATATGTGTCTGGAGGGTATTCACACCGAGTCCATCACGCGGAAGCCGGGATGCGGTGAGATGACCGACTATGCCCGTGACTGCGTGCGCCAGATGCGTCTGCTGACCAAGAAGCTGGAGGGGGACTATACGTTATGAGATCACACCCTTCCTGGAGCTATGCGCCCTACCGTCCGCCTTTTGTCGAGGTAGGGGATATCTACGTCTGCCGTCTGGTTCCTGCGGAGAAGGAGATCCGCCTGGAATGGTTGCCCTGCGAGGGCGCTGTCTGCTATACGGTGTGGTTCCGTCTGCGCGGTGAGGGAGAATTTCAACGCGCGGGGGAGACGGTGGGCACGGCGTTTGACATTTCAGGGCTTGCACCCGGGCGCGACTACGAGTGCTACGTAGAGGCGGGGAGCAAGCGGAGCCGCGTCCGCCTGGCAAGGACGGGCAAATCCGTGGGCACTGTGATCAATTATCTCCATCCCGAGGACGAGGCGTACGCCTTCTCGGGGCGGTATCTCTGCTCGCCCTCTCTGGTCCGCCATCCGGCGGGCTATCTGCTGGCGTCCATGGATGTTTACGCGGGCATGTATCCGCAGAATCTGACGTTGATCTTCCGCTCGGACGATGAGGGGCAGACGTGGCATTACGTCAGTGAGCTGTTTCCCTGCTTCTGGGGGAAGATGTTCATTTATGAGGGCGCCCTTTATATGACGGGTGTTTCCACCGAATACGGCGATCTGCTCATCGGCAGATCGGACGACGGTGGCGTGACCTTCACCGAGCCGACCGTTCTGCTTCGTGGTGGAAACGGCAAGAACGGTGAGGCGGGCGTGCATAAAAATCCTCAGCCCCTCGTGGAATTCGACGGACGTCTCTGGCTCAGCTGGGAGTGGGGCGCATGGAAGCGCGGCTACCATGCCGCCTCGGTGGCATCCGCGCCCCTCGGCTGTGATCTGCTGGATGCCGAGAATTGGTCCTTTGCCGAGCCCCTCAAGTACGATCCCGCGTGGGAGGGCGTGCCGAAGGGCGAGAGCGCGGGCAATATTGAAGGAATGTTGGTCGTTGTGGATGGCGAACTGCACAACGTGATGCGATACAGTATGGACAAGCTGGAGCGCAAATGGGGGCTTGCCGTAGATTATCGGGTCAATACCGCCGATCCCGAGGCACCGCTTGCGTATGTGGGATGCATCGAATATCCCTGCAACAATTCCAAATTTGCCATCGTCTATGACGAGGTGAGCGGAAAATATCTTTCCATCGGCTCCCGCATCTACGACGGGGAGAAGATCCGCGCCAGAGACCTGCTCTCTCTTCTGGTTTCGGAGGATTGCCGCCATTGGCGCGTGGCGTGGGACGAGATCGACCTGCGCGGCATCGATCACACGTTGATCGGCTTCCAATACGTCAGCATGGAGATCGACGGTGACGATCTGATCTATCAGTGCCGCACTGCCATGAACGGAGCCCACAATTTCCATGATTCCAATTACGCGACCTTCCATCGCATCCGCAATTTCAGGGACCGTCTATAACAAAAACCGCCTTGCCCGAAAGGGTAAGGCGGTTTTCAACCGTGCTTATTTCTTGGTATAGACCTCGGGCTTGAGAATGCCGACGTAGGGCAGAGCGCGGTAACGCTCAGCATAGTCGAGACCGTAGCCGACCACGAATTCATCGGGGATCTCGCAGCCCACGTAGTCGGGCATGAAGGAGACCTCACGGCGGCTGGGCTTATCCAGCAGGGTGCAAGTGCGAACGGAGCGAGCGCCCTTCAGCTTAAGGTAGCGGCTGAGATAGCTGAGGGTCTTGCCCGAGTCGATGATGTCCTCAACAATGAGAATGTCAGACTCTCTGAGGTCCTCGCGGTGCAGATCGAGAATGATGTTGATGTTGCCGGAGGATTTGGTGCCGCCCACGTAAGAGGAAACGCGCATAAAATCGATCTCCACGGGGATGGAGATGTGCTTCATCAGATCGCCCATGAAAACAACAGAGCCCTTGAGGATGCAGAGCAGGACCAGACGGTGGTCGCCGTTGCTGTAGTCGGCGCTGATCTGTGCGGACAGACGCTTGACGATCTCTTCGATCTGCTCCTCGGAGAGGAGAATTTTATCAATGTACGGGTAGTCGATGCCGTTATGGATCATAATGAACCTCCTGTAAGGTAATATTGCGATTTAATATATTGTATTAAGTATACCGCACTTTTTGCCAAAATGCAAGGGAATTTCCCATATTTTTTCAAAAACCGAACTTGACACCCGTTGGCAACAATGATACAATAGAATTGAAATTTATCGTATAAGGAGTCCGTGATGAATATGACATATCAAAGACAAGTCCACATTACTGCCACTCCCGACGTGCTGGTGGTGGGTGGCGGTCCCGCGGGGCTTTGTGCCGCGGTGGCGGCGGCAAGAGCGGGAGCGAAAACCATGCTTGTCGAGCAGTACGGCTGTTGCGGCGGCATGGCAACGATGGGGCTCGTCGCGCCCTTCATGACCTGCTATGAGGCGGGCGGCAATACCATGCTCATCCGCGGTCTGTTTGAGGAATTGGTGGAGCGCATGGTGGCGTGCGGCGGCGCCATCCACCCCTCCGAGGTGCCGGCGCGCTCGGCGTTTACCTCGTATATCGGTCCCGGACATCTGCACGTGACTCCCTTTGACGCCGAAGCGCTCAAGCGAGTTGCCGATGAGATGCTGACCGAGGCAGGCGTGGACGTGCTTTATCACACCTCCTTCCTCGGCGTGGAGATGGACGGCGACCGTGTGAGCCACGTCTATCTGCACACCAAAGAGGGCGTTGAGGCAGTCGCGCCCCGTATGATCGTGGATTGCACCGGTGACGGCGACGTAGCCGCCGCGGCAGGCGCACCCTTCCACAAGGGCAACGAGACGGGCGACGGTAAGGGCGGCGTGAAGATGCAGCCCGCGACCATGTTCTTCCGCATCGGCAATGTAGATACCGCCAAGGTGGACGCCGACATTGAGGCAAACAAGGACAATTTCTTCCGCAAGAACGGCATCAATTACCGCTCCTTCCATTGGCGCGTCGCTGAGGCGAGAGAAAACGGCGACTGGGATCTGGAGCGCGTCTCCATCGGTATGTTCCGCGGCGTGCGGGAGGACGAGTGGAGCATCAACACCTCCCGCGTCATGCACATCGACGGTACCGATTCCCGTTCTCTGTCCAAGGCCGAGATGATCGGGCGTCAGCAGGCGGATTATATCTTTAAATTCCTTGTCAAATATGTTCCCGGATGTGAGAACGCGCGACTGCTCAGCGTAGCGCCCGTCATCGGCATCCGCGAGACGAGACACATCCACGGCATCAAGACCCTGCAGGCGGAGGATTGTCTGAACGGTGTCGTGACCGAGGATGCTATTATGCTGGCGGCCAACTCCGTCGACGTGCACGGCAAGTTCGGTCCCATGAGCAACGAATATATTGCCCTCGAGCCGGGCGTCTTCTACGGTATTCCGTACGGCTGTCTGGTGCCGCAGGGGGTCAGCAATATGCTGGTTGCGGGACGTTGCCTGTCCGCCACCTCGGACGCCGCGGGCGCGGTCCGCGTCATGCCTCCCTGCATGGGTATGGGTCAGGCCGCGGGTGTCGCCGCCGCCATGTCCGCCGCAGACGCGATCGCGCCGAAGGATGTGGATGTTGCCGCATTGCGCAAGAAGTTGAAGGAGCAGAAGGTTTATCTTGGTTGATAAAATATGCCGAAGAGAAGTGATCGAGGTGTCATATGCTGATTTTTGTTGGTCTGATATCGCTGTCTTTGCTGATACTCGGTATACATACGCTTGTGATCAAGGCAGGCTGCACCGAAGAGATGGATGGGGTTTTTGTTCGTCATGATGAAATCCGCATCAAAAACGGTGTTCGCTATGCCCCGGTGTTTCGCTACCAGATCGGCGCGGAGATATATGAAAGGACATCGCTCGAGGCGCTTTCCAAGAAATCTGCAGGAAAATATAAGGCGGGGCAGACCTGTCGAATTTATGTCAACAGAAAGAATCATTCGTACTTTGTTCTGCAACGCACATACAGACCGGTCGATTTTTTGCTGGTTGCGATTGGCGCACTGATGCTTATTCTTGTGATCATTTCTTTGATGAATCGCTGATGTGATTTGCTTCGGTATAAAAATAAAAAAAAGGTAAATGATAATCAAAAAGGCTGTCAATTGGATTGGCAGCCTTTTTCCATGGAGGTATACCTATGAACATCGACAAGAAGACCTACAAAAAATTTGCCGACGCGCACGCGCCAAAGTCGCCCATCGTCAAGGATTGTATTTGGGCGTTCTGTGTGGGCGGCGGGATCTGTGCCTTTGCGCAGGGGCTCAAGGACATCTATATGAAAATCTGCGGGATTCCCGAGACTGATGCGGGAACATGGACCTCGGTGACGCTTATTTTCATCGCCGTAGTGCTGACGGGAGTTGGCGTCTTTGACAAGATCGCCAAACACGCAGGGGCGGGAACGCTGGTGCCGATCACGGGCTTTGCCAATTCTGTCGTGTCTCCCGCCATCGACAGCGGCGCGGAGGGGCGGATCCTCGGCATTGGCGCGAAAATCTTCACGGTTGCCGGTCCGGTTCTGCTCTACGGCATACTTGCCGGCGCGGTGTACGGCGTGATCTATTGGGCGGTGGGGTTGTTTTAGGGAGGAGTGCGGTTCAAATTGGGGTTTGTTGGGGAGATTGAGATTAAATTTTGTAGGGACCGGCGTCCGGCACCCTACAGGAAGGTGCCGCATGGCGGTTATGCCATTCCCATCAACCCACCGACAACTCCCGATTTGAACGCTTCCAACTTTCCTACACCCTCAATTTACCGCACGATCATCTCCCACAGCAGCCACGCATATGCGCCGTTCAGCACCGCATAGACCGTCAGCGAATATCCGCTCCGCCGCCAGACGATGGCGGTGAGGATCAGACCTGTGAGGTAGTACGCGCCCGTATATGCGGCAGCGGGGGCGGCGTTGGTGCGGGTGAGTAGCAGGGTACCGGTCAGCAGGAGCGCGAGATAAAAGAGCCGTCCGAAATGCCGCGCAGGGCGGGGGTGAATATAGTGAAAGCCTCCGCCGAGGATGGCGTTTTGGTAGTCCCGCATCAGCATGGCGGAAAAATATTTGCCGAGGGCTTGTATTTTATCTTCCATAGGGTAGCGACCTCACCAATACATACAAACGGTAAAACAGTCGCCAGACCTCCTCACGTGTCAACAGCGACAGCAGAACGAAGAGGGCAAAAGCGATTGCGGGCGGCAGGGGCACATAGAGAAAGGTGCGCCAAAGGCGGAGCCACGCGGCAAGTTGCCAGAGGACGATGGCACCGACGGGCAGGGTATAGAGCATAAAGGGTGTTGGCAGGAGGCACCAGAGCCACATTTGGAGGGCGATGCCGAGATAGGTCGCCATCAGCCGCCGCCGCGGCACAAGGATATAACAGGGGCGGCGAAGGGCACCCAGCGCGCGCCAATCGGAAATATAGCGAAACATGGCGTCCTCCGTCAATTCAGCCCGTAGCTGCGGGCGATCTGCTCGGCATAGCTCGAGCCGCCGGGGCGCTCGGGGGCGATCCGATAGCTGTTCGGTTGGGCAGAGAGAGTGACATATCCCGTCTTGTCGGCACAGCGGCGGGCAAGGTCATGCAGATGGGTCGAGAACAGGCAGAGGCAATCGGCGCGCAGGAGGGTGTCGAGGTATTTTTCGGCGAGGGCGGTCGCCTCCTCCGCGCCCGTCGAGCTGAAGGTCTCGTCCATGAAGAGCACGGTGCCGGGGGTGAGGGCTTGCTTCAATTCGGCAAGATGGCGGCATTCCTCCTCCAGCCGTCCGATGCGGTATTGATTGGCGTTGAGCCCCGGGAAATGGGTCATGATATTCGACGCGGGCGTGAGCTCTCCCTCGGCGGCGGGGATGGGCATACCGAGCCCCGCGCAGAGATAGCAGAGGGCGACGGCAACGGTGTAGACCGTTTTGCCCCCGCTGTTGGGGCCGGTCAGCACAAAGGCGCGGCGGTCACGGTCGGCGGTGAAGCCGTTTATAACGATCTGCTCGGCGCGGAGGGTGCGAAGCAGATGGGGGTTACAGAGCCCGCGGAGCGATGTCGCGCTGTCCTCCCTCAGCTTGGGATAGCAGACCCTTACCCCCGCCTCGCGCCATGCCGTGATCAAGCGGCGGGCATCGGTGAGAAAGGTCAGCTCGGGCAGAAGGGGGAGCAGATCGCGGCACCATGCGCGCAGGGTGCGGACAGAGCTGCCCCGCGCGCGGCGAAGGGATTGCCCCATGATCTTGTTGAGGGCGGCATTCAGCGCATTTTGCAGCAGCTGCTGTTCCTGCGCCGTCAGCTTTTTGGAAAGTGGGGTGAGCGGGGCGATGCAGGTGAAGTCCTTTTTGGTAAATTCGAGGCGCAGGAGCTTGTCGATCCACTCGCCCGACTTGTAATATTCACTCCCGATGGCAACCACGCCCGCCTCGCGGGGGCGAAGCTGAGCATCGAGATTGATGCCGACGGTGACGCTCTTGATCTGCTCAATATCGACCGAGATGCGCTCAAGGCGGTCGGAAAGCGCTTGGAAATCGGTGTCTGCCGCGATGCGGGTCAAGATCTCCCCAAGCCGCTTGACGCAGGCGGACTTGGCGGGAATCCCGGCAAGCCGCGCGTGGGTGTTTTTGATCAACCGCGTGTAGACGGTGAGCAGGACAAGATCGCGCACGCATGCCTCGTTGTCGGTCGCCGCGCCCTCGCTCTCCCCGCGGCAGAGATCCTCCAAAATGCCGATCTGCTCCCTCATCTCCCCGATCAACGTGGCAAGCGCAGGGTGATCATCCATATCGCGAAACAAGCCCTGACGGTAGGCGATCGCCTGCGGATCTGCCGTGAAGTACGGCATCGGATCATGCGCGAAGAGCAGGGAAAGCTGCAGCTGCTCGCCGACCTCGGGGGCGAGGACGCTGTCTGTTTTTTGCGGAATTCTCTCGGGGGTGAGAAAGTGGAAATCGGTGAAATACGTCATGCGGGCGCGTCCTCCTTTTTTATGGTGTCGATCGCTGTGCGCAAAGCTTCTTCGACCGCGTGGAAGCGTGGATCGTCCCGAACGGGATCATAGCGGGCTTGCGTGAGCTTCTCCAGCTGGGTGTGGCATATGTGCATCTGCGGGATGTCCTCCATCATGGGAAAGACGGTATTGGATCGGAGCAGATCGAGAAAAGGGGAGGTGAAGCGGGCATTCTCGGTGAAGGCGGTGTGATCTGCCGCGATGGCGTGGCGGCACATTTCCTCGAGCGCCGCCAATGTTTCCTCGCGCTGCTCCAAGGCCACGGTATAGGTGGCGATATAGCGGTATGCGGTGGAGACATCGCGGTGATAATGCAGCTTGTTCTCGCCGAAGATCAGATCGTACAGATCGATCAGGCGGCGGAGCATATCGATCTTTTCCTCAAAGCGATCCCGTTCATTGGGAATATGGTAGGCAATGTAGTCGGGGAGCAATTGTCCCAGCGTTTCCGTCATGCGAAGGATCGCCAGCTGCCGCGCCTTTTGCAGCTTCTTTCCCGACAGCACCTTGAGTTTTGCCAGCTCGCGGCAGGTGTGCATGGTGGGGAGCTCGTCCAAAAAGCGAGATGCCCTCTGTGTGTCGCCGTAGCCGTGGGCGTGGAGACGTGCAAGACCGGTGATGGCAACATCCCGCAGGTGTGGGTTATCCGTTCGATCCCGCAGGGCAAGATAGAGACGCTCCGCCTCGCGGCATTCCGCAAGGTTCGGGGTATTGGGATCCTGCAGGGCATGGCGCAAAAGCCAATCGGCGAGGGCGATCTGAAAAAACACCTCAGAGGGGTATTGTGCCGCCGCATCGCGAAGCAGCGCCAGACCCTCTTCCATGGGGGCGTTGTTCAGGGTGCGGATCACGCGGCGGCGCAGCTCCTCAATGCGTGCCGCTCTGCCGTCACGGTCGATGCCGAAGAGATCATCCACGGTGACGGAGAAAAAATCGGCGATCCGCGGCAGCAGTGCCAGATCGGGGTCGCCGTTTTGCGTTTCCCACCGAGAGACCGCCTGCGTGCTGATGCCGAGATAGGCGGCAAGCTGCTCCTGCGTGAAGTGTCCCTTGGTACGTAGATTTTTGATGTTCAGTCCGATCGTAAGACTCATGGGATGATCCTCCCTTTTTGTTTTCATTATAGCACGGCTTATCCACAACGTCAATCATCTCGCCGTGGAATGCGCATCAATGGATCGTGGATATATCCATCAGGAGTTGTTTTCGGGCGTCTTTACACATATAGGACATCGAAAAATGGGAAAAGGTTGGGTGGTGTCAAAATTTTTTGAATAAAATATCTGTGCTTGCAATGCGGCGGGTTTTATGGTAAAATGAAATCATCTGAATGATTGGAGGATCTGCCATGTTTCCGTTGTCCTTACCCGCCTTCGGGGAATTGAACTACTACATAGAACGTACCAACGCCGCCTCGTCCGTATTTACCGCGGAGGGCGTACCGCTGTCGCTGTTTGAGAAGTATGCCGACCTGCTTCTCGCTCACGGTTTTGAGAAAAAGGAATCGTGGGTCAGGGGAGAGAATCACTACGCCGCCTTTGCCTTGGATTCCTTGGGCGTTTTTCTCCACTATTTCGGGGCGCTCGGGGAGCTGACGCTGGTGTGGGAGGAGGATTGCCGCTATTTTGCCTATCGGGATGCCGATCTGCCCAAAACGCTCCGCCCGCAAATAACCCAGATGCATCTGGAGGATTTCGGTCTGAGCTATGTCATCCGATTGGGCGACGGCCGCTTTGTCATCCTCGACGGCGGCTGCGGCTTCCCTCCCGATACCGATCTGTTGATGGCGCATCTGCGGGAGTATTGCGCGGAGGAGCGCCCCGTCATCGCCGCGTGGATCCTGTCGCACCCGCACAGCGATCATTATCTGGCTTTCAATTTCTTTATGGAGCGCTTTGGGGAGGAGATCGAGGTCGAAAAGGTCATGCTTCATTTCCCCGAGCACGATGACACGGAGCACTATCCCAAGCTGACGCTGACCGACCGCCGCTTGCCCTATTCCACCGCCGCGGACGTCAATATTCCCGTGATGTACGAGCATGTGCGCAAGAGCGGCGCACAGATCCATATGCTCCACACGGGGCAGACCTACCGCGTGGGCGATGCCGTTTTTGAGGTGCTTGCCTGCATGGAGAATACCGTGCATCGGTCCAAAAACATCAACGCCATTTCGCTTGTGCTTCGCATGACGCTGGGCGGGCAGGTCGTACTTTGGTGTACCGATGCCTCAATGAGCATCAGCCGCCTGCCCGAGCGATACGGCGAGGCGCTGAAGGCGGATATTCTGCAGATCCCCCACCACGGCTTTCAATGCGGTACGGCGGAGGCGGAGATCGCCGCTTATGACCGGATCCGTCCCGAGATCTGCTTGTTGCCCGTGTCCGAGTACAATGCCTTCACCCATTTCTGCACCTTCCGCGAGGGAACGCGCCACGCCATGCACCGCCTCGGCGTGTCGGAGCTGATCACGGGGGACGAGACCCGCACGCTGGTCCTGCCTTATCACGCGCCCGCTTATGCCAAGGATGCGCTTGCCGAGCGATTCCGCCGGGGACTTGCCGACAACGGTGCGCGCACCTGGATATTCAGCGGTCTTTCCACCGCCGAGCCGCAGGATTTTGTCTTTACGCTGCTCAACACCACCAATTTTGACGCGGCGGTGTGGATCGAGATGTATTTTGAGCGCCGGGCGCAGACGGTGCAGGGCATTCGCGCGGTAGTCCCGTCGATGTCGGTCCGGCAGTGCAATATTACGGGCGATGAGGTCGACCGCGACGCCGTCTATTTCAACTGGCTGTCGTTGGCGAAGAACGGCATTCCCGAAAACGTCCCCTTTGCCGTGCGCTTCCGACGCGACCGCCCCATCGTGATCACCCACAAAACCCACCGGGCGGCTTATCACACGGAGGATTGAGGGACGGCTGAGAAAATATATGATAGCAATTTCACATGAAGGAGGCAATCACCATGGGAATGACATTTTCCGATTTTTGCATCAAAAAGACCGATACGCTGACGGTGGAACAGATCAAGGCATGTATTTGTGATGTGATGGCGCAACAGGGATACACGGCGGCGGAAAATGCCGATACGTCGGATGTCGCATTGGCGATCGTGTCCGCGGCGGACGGTGAGCGGAGTGCATGGTGGAAGATCTGCTCCGATTCCCTTGAATTTTTCGATCGGGACTCGCTGGAACACTATGTTCTCCCGATGGCGGAGACGTTGGGAAGCGCGGTGCTGACCGTTTCGGTGTTTGACAGCGATGCTCTGGTGTTGCGTCTGCTGGATCCCGCGGCGGGTGTGGATGCCCTTGCCAAGGCGGGATTGACGAAAGAGTACGGAATTTCCGGGCGAAGCAACCTTTCCGCATGGAAACCGTATGTTTCGGATGTGAAGCAATTCAAAAGAATATTGGGTGAGGAGCACGTGCTTGTTGAAGAGATCCTTGAGGAGATCGCCGAGCTGCTGTGTCTGCCCGCATCGGTCAGTCTGACGGATTATCCTACGCTGACACAAATGGCGTCGCCGTCCTGCGGCGCGGAATATCTGTATTTCAAGCTGCCCGAAAAGACGGAGAAGTGCCCGCCGAGATTGGTGTGGCATTGTCCCGGTCTTCTTCCACAGCAGATCGGCGAGCCGCAGTGCTTTTCCTTTTTGAACCGGGGCGGTGCGTCGAAGGATGTGAGCGTTTGCTTCACGGGGCCTCACATTGCGCGGGATGAGATCATATTTGAAGACGTGAGGCTGACATATTCCGATCAAAACAAGCGGTTGGCAGAGATCCCGTTGACCCCGGAAAAAGAGGAACTGTCCGACGGCTCGCTCGGGCTGTGGGCAGATGCTCCCGAACTTCCGCTGCCGGAGGCACCCGGAGAGGACCTGCCGCCGAGCAAATATCAAAGTGAGTGCTTCCGCCGTTGCATCTCCTTGCGGTATACGCCCCGGGGAGATCCGCGCAAGGTGCTCGATATCGAGCTGAACGTGATCCCGCAGGAGGCACCCGAAGGGGGGATCCACTTCTGTGTCTGGAAGCCTTACGGCTCCAAGGACGCATATATTGAGGCATGTAACGAGAATGTGCCGGGCGTCTCGGATATTCCCGGGTATGAAGATGCTTTCCCGAAATTGCGGCGTGAGGATTATGATTGAGGCGTCTGCTGAAAGTCATTTGGGATACGCTTGAATTTTTCTGAATTTGTTTGATTCTTGGCAGAGTGGTTTGAATGACATGAAATCGGGGGGCGGACGGTTTGATGTTTTCAAATTGGGGTTTGTCGAACGGTTGAATGTGCGATTTCGTTGTAGGGCGGGGGCTTGCTCCCGCCGTCTTGTCGGGTCAAATCTTTCGT
>JAFTMG010000064.1 GCA_017452525.1 Clostridia bacterium | reverse complement strand
TGGTTTTGGGCGGGCGATTCGTGAATCGCCCCTACAAATCATTCGTTCACCCGTTCGACAAACCCAAATTTGAACGTTTCTCCCATCTCCAACCGCCACGGGAATATCGCGCTATCCCGAGATACTTGTTGACAATTTCCCCGAAATGTGCTACAATGAACTTACCACACAATTGTATAATTAAATCCGCTAATGGAGAAGATGCTTTGGCAAAAAGTGTTTTCTCTTTATCGCTATATCTACTTCTCCATGAAGGCGGATTGTGCAATTGTGTGGTGACAATGTAAAGAGACTCACTTTTTCGGTGCGTCTCTTTGGGGCGCACCTTTTTTATTTCACCCATCGGAGGAAAAACACATGGAAGACACCCGCACTGATATGACCGCTACTGTATTTATCCAAAGCTACCGTTCTGCCGACTGCCCCGTCGATCCGCAGGCGCGTGCGCGTGTGTGCGCCGAAGGCGATGCGGCGCTGAAGGCGTTCCTTGAAAAAATGCCGCGGACGTTTGCTGAGGATGCCGCTCTCTGCGCACTTTTGGTCAAGAGCCATCGGCTGGCGCAGACACAGCACGGCTCCTTCCGCGTGTATCTGGATGGGGAACAAAGATGCGCGACGGTGCATATCACCTCCGTCTTTTATCTGATCGCCGGTGAGAGTCTGCAGCTGTTCCGAAGCATTGCCGCCCATGCCGACTGCGTGATCCTGCGCAAAACGGACGGTGAAAACGGCGAGACCTACTTTTCCGTGCGAAAAGATTTGGCGTAAATCCCAAAAAACACCTTGACAAACGCCTTCCCGTGTGGTATAGTATAGCGGTATGAGGGAGTAGCAAGCGCCCACGCGGCGTAGCAAGTCAACACACTGACCCCGTGCGGGTCTGGCTTGTTTCAAATTGCGAGACTCATGTATAACTGTGAAGCTATACATGGAGTCTTTTTCTTTTGCTATGACACCAAGTATGGTTATCACCGTACTTGGTTTTTATTTTTGTCGAAAAACGGAGGAGAGACAACATGGAACTCGGATTTTCTTTCTTTTTCACCAGCGTCATGCTCGGTGTGGGTCTGGCGATGGACGCCTTTTCTGTCTCGCTGGCAAACGGACTCAACGAGCCCTGCATGAAGCGCCGCAAAATGTGCGGTGTGGCGGGTATGTTCGCCTTCTTTCAGGCGCTCATGCCGATGTTGGGGTGGATCTGCATCCACACCGTCGTGCAGTATTTTCAGTCCTTTGAGAAGCTGATCCCCTGGATCGCGCTGGCACTGCTCGGCTTCATCGGCGGCAAGATGCTGTATGAGGGCATCACCGCCAAATGCGGCGAGGAAGGGCAGGAGGAATGTAAGGGTGTCGGCTTTGGCGCACTGGTGGTGCAGGGCATTGCCACCTCCATCGACGCGCTGTCCGTCGGCTTTACCATTGCCGAATACGGGCTTGGTGAGGCGATCATTGCGGCTCTGTTGATCGCGGCGGTCACCTTCGTTATCTGCATGGGCGGTATTCTGATCGGGCGCCGCGTCGGTACCTGTCTCGCAGGTAAGGCGGGCATTCTCGGCGGTGCTATTCTGATCTTCATCGGGCTTGAGATCTTTATTACGTCCTGGTTTTGAAAAAACAAATATCGGTTGGGTGACAGTGAATCACTCAACCGATATTTGTTTTAATCGAATCCGCCTCCGTTGCAATCAACCGCGTTTTGTGGTATCATAGAAACAACGAAAGCGCGCTTCGATTTTCTGTGGAAAAGGAGAAGAAACATGGACGTAACGACGATAGGTAAACAGATTGCGGCTCTGCGTAAGGAGCGAGGCATCAAGCAGGAGGAGCTGGCAGGCTTTGTGGGGGTGACGGCGCAAGCGGTCTCCAAATGGGAGAACGGCGGCGTGCCCGACACCGAGCTGATCCCCAAGATCGCCGACTTCTTTGGGATCTCGTGTGATCAGCTGTTCGGGCGGAGTGTGTCCGATTACGCCGATCTGCGGATGGCGCTGGCGAAGAAGATCTTTGAAACCCCGCTGGAGGGGGAGCGGTTTGAGGAGGCGTTTGAATGCTGCTGGGCGATCGAAAAGGCATTGTACTGCCATGAATTGCATGATGACGACGTTGCCGAATACCGCCGCACGCTGGGCAAAAAGGAGCAGCGGTATTCCAGCATGCTGACCGATTACGGCTTTACCCGTATGGGGATTGCCAACCGCCTGTCCTATTTTTTGATCGTGCCCGAGATCGAGGATACCGAGACGGCGCTGTTTGAGGGCATTGACTATCCCGCCTTTTTCAAGGATATGTCTGACCGCGAGTTTTTCAACGCCTGTGTGCTGTTGAATAAACGTGATCACCGCAAGGCATTCACCGCGGGACTGCTGGTCAAGCGGCTTGGAGTGACGCAGGAGAGAGCCATGGAGATTTTGCAAATGATGCGGAAATATCATCTGATCGGGGTAACGAGCATCGAAATGGACGATGAGACGCAGGAGGTCTATACCTTCCGCCCCACACCGTCCTTCGTGGCGTTTTTGATCTTTGCCCGTGAATTGATCGATAGACCTCGAAACTTTTCCTTCTACAGCGAGATGCGGGATAAGCCGTATCTGCAATAAAGATGACCCCACCGGGCGTAGCTCGGCGGGGTCATTCTATCAAAGGAAGGTTTTGTAATCCTCGTAATTCTTGCGAAGCAGATTGGGCGTGTCAAGCCCGTAGGGGCACCTCGACTTGCACTGACCGCAATCGAGGCAATTCTCGATCTTCTTCATTTTCTCCTGCACGGCAGGGGTCAGCTGCAGCGCGGCGGGGGAACGGCGCAGAAGCAACGACATGCGGGCGCAGTTGTTGATCTCGATACCGGCGGGGCAGGGCATGCAGTAACCGCAGCCGCGGCAGAAGTCGCCCGCCAGAGAGCGGCGTTCTTCTTCAATGTAGGCAAGACGCTCCTCGGTGAGTGTCGGGGGATTGTCGTTGTAGGAAAGAAACTCGTCCAGCTCGCTCTCACGCTGAATGCCCCAGATGGGTGCCACGGGATACTGCGCGAGATAGGCGTAGGCAACGTCCGAGCGGGTGATCAGACCTCCCGCCAACGCCTTCATGCAGATAAAGCCCACGTCGTGCTCCTCGCACAGGCGCACCAGCGCCTCTTCCTTCTCGCTGGCAAGATAGGAGAAGGGGAACTGCAACGTCTCGTAAAGCCCCGATCTGACTGCCTCCTCTGCAACGGCGAGACGGTGGTTGGTGATGCCGATATGGCGGATCATCCCCTTTGCCTTCGC
Organism: Clostridia bacterium; assembly: GCA_017452525.1. Classification (GTDB taxonomy): domain Bacteria; phylum Bacillota; class Clostridia; order Oscillospirales; family CAG-272; genus RGIG3947. The sequence goes on along the minus strand of JAFTMG010000064.1, from coordinate 11,571 downwards.
CTCCAGCATGGCTTCGTAAAGTCCTGTGCCGTCGCCGGGTTTGGGGCAGAAGGGGGGATTGTGAAATTGGTAAATGTCAACGTAATCGGTCTTCATCAAGGAGAGACTGATGTTCAGCTCCTTCCAAAAGCCCTCCACCGTGGTGGACATGGTTTTGGTGGAGATAATGATCCGCTCGCGCACGTCGCTCAGCGCCATGCCGATCTTTTCCTCACTGTCGGTATAAAATCGCGCCGTGTCAAAATAATTGATGCCGCCCTCGTAAGCCTTGCGCAAAATACGGCAAGCCTCCTCCATCCCCACACGCTGCACGGGCAGAGCCCCAAAGCCGTTTTTTGTGACGAGAAGGTCCGTGCGGCCAAGACGAATATATTCCATAAGAAAACCTCCCATGATCGTTTCTGCTTGTATTATAATGCGAAAGCGCCGATTCGTCAAGAGGGGAAAACAAAATAGAAAAAATATGAATTTTGCACAATGAAAATGTGAAACCTAAGCGAATACATCGTTTGATTGAGCACGATTTCATCAATTTGCATAAATCAGCCTGATTTTACAGGGCAATATCGAAGTATATCCTCTCCGTGTTCTTTGGCATTGTGACAAAATAACGAAATCACGGGAATTCTATTGACTTTTCATATGCCCCGTGATACAATGATCATAACTATCCATATGTATATACCGTAAAAAGGGGGGATCGCGATGACGGAACAGCCGGAGATCTTGGATAAAAAGCAAAAGATCATTCGTACAGTGTGCATCGTTCTGTGCGTGATCTTCGGTATTTGCGTTGTATTGAATATGGCATCCCTGATCCGAACGTGGATCCATCCGGAGCTTCCGCCGGGCGTGCTCGGCATCACGCCAACGGTCGTCAATTCCGACTCGATGGCGGGAGAGGCGAAAGACAGCGTCAACAAAGGTTCGCTGGTCCTGATCCGCAAGGTGAAGATGGAGAAATGCGAGGTCGGGGACGTGGTTGCCTATTGCGAGGATAAGCAGGTCCTGATCGGCCGCATCACGGTCATCAAGGAGGATGAGGACGGCGGCTTATTCTTCCACGTGAAGGCAGACAATCTGGAGGGAATGTACCGTGACCACGCCACCGAGGAGAATTTTCTGGGTGTCGTCGGATTGCGCATCGGCGCGCTCGGCTCCTTTTCCAAATTTATGAACACGTGGGCAGGCATCATTCTTTTTGAAGCAATTCCTTGGGTCGCATGCGTTGCCATCGTCGGCTATGAGGTGTCCGCGCTGATCAAAGCGAGAAGGGCACAGCAGAGTGACGGTGACGGGGACCCCCCCGCGGCGTGACGCGACAGAGGAGAAGAAAAACAGACCCTATCATTATGAACACGAGGAGGATCTATTTATGAATCCGAACAAAGCGAATGTTGGTTTAGGCGGTATTGTGAGACTGTGTGGACTGATGCTGGCGCTTTCGCTGGCAACTATGTGCCTGTCCTTCGGTACGGTGGCAAAGTACGCCACCAGCGACAGTGCGCAGGATTCCGCGCGCGTGGCGAAATTCGGCGTGCAGATCGAGGCGACCGATGAGTCCACCTTCCAGACCGAATATTCTTCGGCAGATAACACCGTCACCGTCAAGTCGTCCAACGGCGACAAGCTGGTCGCGCCCGGTACCTCGGACGAGAACGGCTTGTGCTTCACCATTTCGGGCAACCCCGAGGTGGCAACGCAAGTGGATATCGACCTGAGCTTCGACAAGGACGTGTTCCTGAAGATGCAGAAGGACGGTGCGCCCTACTATTACTATCCCGTTAAGTTCACCCTGACCAAGAACGACACCGTTCTGGCAGAGGGCAATCTGGAGGCGATCGAGCAGGCGTTCGATTCCTACAGCGCGTCCGCGAGATATGAGGCGTTTACCGCCATCGGCAGTAATTTCAGCCTCTCCTGGGAGTGGGATTATACCGCAGCCGATGCGGTGACCGACACCTGGGACACCCTGCTGGGTGATATTGCCGCCGGCATCGTTCCCACGGGATACGTGGACGGCGAGGACTATTGCTTGGATATTTCCTATTCCGTGACCATCTCGGTATATCAGGTAGATTGAGGACTGAGACATGCCCGGAAAACAAACAGTATCTAAAGTTGCATCCGTTGTCAGTATCATTCTGATCGCGGTGTTGGCAGTGGTCTTTTTGCAAAACGTCATCTTTATCGTAAAGGGTGCTGCCAATCCCGAAATACCGCCCAAGGTATTTGGTGTAACGCCGCTTGTCGTTTTGTCGGGAAGTATGGAAGGGGATCAGCCGGGGTCTTTCCCTGCGGGAAGCATGCTGATCCTGAAAAAAGCCAAAGACGTTGAGGTGGGGGACGTGATCGCCTTTATGGATCCCTCGTCGAGCAAGCGCTCGATCGTGACCCACCGTGTGATCGAGATCGTGACAGCCGAGGATGGCTCCGTGCTTTACCAGACCAAGGGTGACGCCAACAATGCGGCGGACGGCAGTGCCGTGCCTGCGGCGAATATCATCGGAGAGTATTTCTTCCATATGCCCCACATGGGTGACTTTGCGATCTTTCTGCAAGAGCCCGTGGGCATGCTGATCTTCATCGGCGTACCCGTCATCGGTTTTATCGCCTACGACGTGATCCGCGGTCAGCGGACGTCAAAAAAGAAGGAAGATAAAACGGCGGAAATGGAAGCCGAGCTTGCCCGCCTGCGCGCGCTGGCAGGGGAAGGCGGCGCCAAACCGGAGAAGCCCACCGAAGCGACCTCCGAAGAGACCCCCAAGGACGGGGAATAACCACTTGATATCCACTCTCCGTGCCGTGACGGAGGGCAGATATACGTTCCATTAGGGCGAAATTCGTTCGCCTGATACCATAGCAAGGCGAAACTTCTTTGCCGCTCGGGCGAAGGAATTTCGACCCTAAAATATTTAGAAAGGAATGAAACCAAAATGAAAAAATTTAGAATTGTAGCACTTCTGCTCGTTATGTGCCTCGCATCCAGCTGCTTCGTAGGCGGCACTTTTGCGAAGTATAGCAGCACTGCCGATGCTTCCGATAGTGCGGTTGTGGCTGCTTGGTCCATCACCGCTGATTCTACCGATATCGCTACCAGCTCGTCCTTTACTTTCGATCTGTTTAACACGATCGCAACGACAGGTTACGACGCTTTGACGGATGACGCAGATGTAACCAATACCACTACTGATAGCAAAACCATCATTGCTCCCGGTACTGCCGGTCAGTTCTCTTTCGAAATTACCAATGCGTCTGAGGTTACCGCTAATGTTTCTCTGAGCTTGACTAGTTCGGAGACGAATCTGGGCGGAAACAATATTCCGATTAAATATTCTACCGATAAGAACGCTGCCGAGAGCGAGTGGAAAGATGATCTTTCGGCGCTTAATTGGGGCGATTCTAATATGGAGGCCGGTGATAGTCATACTTATACGGTATATTGGAAGTGGGCTTTTGCTGCGGATCCTGAGTCCGATGCTGTGAACGCTAATGATACCGCTCTGGGTGTTTTGGCAAAAGCTGCTGCAACCTCCGCTGATCGTCCTACGGTAACTATTAATGCAACTCTCTCCGCAATTCAGGTTGACTAATCCCAACCCGATTTCAGTAATCCAAATTTGACTTTAATTCATATGTCCTATGAAGAAACCGAAGCCCGCCACACGGCGGGCGGGCTTCGATTTTGAATATGCTTCCCATGGGATATGTCCCCGAACGGGTGTCGGAGATATATCGGATGCGAAACATACCGAAAGAGAGAATGATCGTATCATGATGAAAAAAATAATCAGGATCGTCAGCTTCGTGCTGGTGGCGCTGTTGGCGTGTGTGATCGTGTTCAACGTCGCCTGCTACGTCAAGGGCGCGGTCACGGGGGAGCAATGCCCCTTGATCTTCGGCTTCGGCTCGGCGGTCGTCATTTCGGGCAGTATGGAGGATACCATTCCTCTGTTCTCCCTCGTCTTCGTTCATCAGCAGGAGGAATATCATCCGGAGGATATCATCGTCTATCAAGGCAACACCTACTGTGTCACCCACCGTTTGATCAGCATGGAGACCGATGAAAACGGTCAGGTCTGGGTCACCGCCAAGGGCGACTATAACAGTATGGCAGATGAGCCCTTCCCCTATGAGCATATCATCGGCAAGGTGCTGTTCTGGATCCCCGGTGTGGGATATCTGCAGCAGTTTTTGCAGAAGCCCATCGGATTTCTGACTTTGACCCTGATCGCAGCCGCACTGCTGATCCTGCCCGAACGGTTCAAAAAACGCAAGAAATAAACGAAAAACTACAAAGAAAGGAGTGATCACCCCATGGAACAGAACAAGCAGAACCGCCGCCACGTATGGATGGTGATCGCTCTGTATCTGCTGCTGGTCGCAGCCCTCTCCGTCCCCATGACGGTCTCTAAATTTGAGTCCACCGCCTCCGCCGAAGACTCTGCCGTGATCGCGGCGTTTGAGGTGGCATACGGCGAGGCAACGGAATATGACGTCAACGGTGCTCCGGCAGCGGGTGTGATCAATCTGAGCGGAGATATGATGTACCCCGGCGATACCAGAACCTATCAGATCAAGGTGTCCAATAACAGCGACGTGAAGGTCTCCTACCGTGCTAAGGGCATCACCTACGGCACTCTGCCTCTGCAATGCACCTTCCAGAAGGCAACCGAGCCCGCAGTGTCTCAGGCAACGGGTACGCTGGAATATGAAGGCTATGAGATCTGGAAGCTGATCGTCACCTGGCCCGCGGCAGATAACGAATCTGCCTATGCCGGGCAGATCGACGCCGTAAAGGTCGTTGTCGATTTCGAACAAGTAAACTGATAAGGAGGAACGGACATGGGAAGCAAGCATTCCGCTAAAACTAAATATTTCATCATCGTGCTCTGCCTTCTTGTGTCGGCAGTGGTCTCCGCTACCCTGATCTCTACCGCCATTGCGAAATACGCGCAAAACGAAGAGGGCGGAGAATACCCCGTGGTGCCGGGAGAATATCGGTTCTCCTGTGATTATGCGAACGGCAAAGAATACATTCAGATGGCAAGCTCTACCTCCATCTCGTTTAAGGTAGAGGATGTTTCCGGGACTGCGCCCACCGTCACCGCGGCAAAGAACGGCGGAGGCACGGCATCTGTCAGCGTTACCCAAGACGATACCGACACGTATACCTGTACCGTGGATTTCACTTCCCTTTCGTTGGCGGATACGCGGTATACCATAACGGTCACCAGCCAGACCAAATACAAAGAGAACACCATCTCCTTTGATTGGGTCTTCGTTGCACCGGAGGATTACACCTTCTATACCGTGACCAAATATGACAACCGCGTGGAGGTCGACCTTTATATCGGCACCTACCCTGCGGATATCGTGATCAATTACAGCACTCTTTCCCCCGATAATCTGCATGGACTGATGACGTCGTGGACCAAGAATGCGACGCACCCTACCACCGGGACGACCATTCCCGCCTCCTCGCTGACCGCCAACACCCACTACAATCTGGTATTCTTTGGTGATACCACCAAGTACAACGTGACCGAGGTGGACGTCAAAACAGCGATCCCTTCAGCGGGCGGCATTCCCCTTGCCACGCCGAAAACCCCGTAAAGGAGGACAGAGCAATATGAATTGTAAACAAATGATCAAAAAGACAGTTGCTATGCTGCTGTCTTTCTGTCTTTTAGCATCTTCTTTCGTGATCCCCGCCGTGGCGGAGGATGCCACGCCGGTATATACCACCGGCGAAGTGGTCCGTAGGATCGATCCGACGGAGTATATCGTGCTGGATCTGTCGCAGGGAAACGTTACCGTCAACGCCGCGACCTACACGGGTTGGCGTGCGTCGATCAGCGACGGCGCGGTGGTGTGGACTTCGGAGACCAACGGCGCATGGACCGAGGGAGATAAGTTCTACATCATCCAGAAGCCCAACAAAACGATCACGGTAGAGGGCAGCGAGCTGGTCTTGACCTCCGTTGACATCAACGCGGAAGCTATCATCAATCAAAGCGATGCCGCTGTGGCAACCGCCTTCTGGGCAACGGCGGCGGATTCGGAACACGCCAACAGAAGTTCCACCGTAAATTATATCGATATTCCGCTCGTCAATCAAAGCGCAGTCACCAAATATCATATTTATATCGACGATATCTGGAGCATCAATCAGTATTATGCGCAGAGCGGCGGTAAAGGCGGCATACGTATTTCCTCTTCGGCGGGAACCTCCGCCGCGTCCAAAATGCAGATCGATCTGCATCTGGTGGGCGATAACCGCCTGGCGGGACTGTTTTACAATGATAACACGAATGATGGGAACGGCTTGACCTTCTACGATGGCGGAAAGACGATCCCATCCATCAAAAACGGCGTGGAGACCGACGTTGTCGGCTCGCTGACCGTCATCGGAAATCCCGATGTGCAAAGCGGCATGGGTACCGGACAGTATCTGGTCAAATGCGGCGGAAACCATTGGAACTCCGTGATCGGTTGCGATGACAGCAGCGACAATGTATACGATTACGTCTTTGAGGGCGGTGTGATATACGCCGCCGCCAATGAGAATGAAAACTGTACCGCCATCGGTGCCGGAGGCAACGGTATCTCCACCGTTACGATCAACGGCGGTACCGTCACCGCGGTCTCTCACGGTACGGGAACGGCGATCGGCGGCGGTATCGCGCATACTGCCACCGGCGGTAAAGGCTATGTGACCATCAACGGCGGCTCTGTCTATGCCTACAACTTCGGCTTGAAGGCATATGACTACGTAAAGGACGGTCAGTTTGGCGGTGGCTACACGAGATTGGATATTCCCTTCGTTCCCGGAACCGCCATTGGCGGCGCGGGATCTTTGCAAAGCACGGGCAGCCTTGGTGAAGTCAATATCACCGGCGGCTACGTATATGCGTGGAGCCGCGGCGGCGCGGCACTGGGCGGAGGAAACACCGTTGCCGGAAACGGCGGAGAGGCTACCGTCAACATTTCGGGCGGTGAGGTCCACGCAGTCAGCGAAGCCTACTATGGCGAAACAGCGATCAAGGCTTCTGCCAATTACGCGACCCTGACCCATTATGATATTTCTGCCGGTACCGCCATTGGCGGCGGCAATACCAACAACGGCACGGGCGGCCGCGCTACTGTTACCATTTCGGGTGAGAGTACCAGGGTAACCGCTTACGGCATCGGCGGCGGCAACAGCACCAAGTTGACGGGCGGTCTCGGTAAGGTTACGATCGACGGCGGCACGGTCGCCGTGAAAGGCAATATTGGCGGCGGATCCAGCGAGCTTTCCGCCGGCGGTAAGGGCGAGGTCACCATCAACAACGGTACGGTCTCTGTTGAGGGCGGTATCGGTGGCGGCGACAGCGTCAATGCTTTGGGCGGTCCCGCAGAGGTTAAAGTGGTCAATGGCTCGATCACGGCAAGCGGCGTTATCGGCGGCGGTAACAGTACCGCGGCAAACGGCGGTACGGCGACCCTGACCGTATCCGGCGGTCGGATCACGGCGCACGGCATCGGAGGCGGTAACAGTGTCAACGCCGATGGCGGCGGCGCGACGGTAACCGTTACGGGCGGTCGCGTGACCTCCACGGCGGATATCGGCGGTGGAGCCAGCACCAACGGCGTTGGCGGAACCGCGACGGTAACCGTTTCGGGCGGTACGCTGACCTCCAACGGCATCGGCGGCGGCTATTCCGAGACCAAGGGTTATTCCACCGGTTCGGTCACCGTCACGGGCGGAAGCCTGAACAGCTCCATGGCGGCGATCCCCATGAACGATAAGGGCGACACCCTGTTTCTGACCCGAATCTCCCTCTTCCGCAAATCGGGAGAGACCGAGGAGACGCTCGTGGAACAGGCGGTCACCAACAATTCCGCCACCTTCCGCAATATGCCGATCGACCGCTCCTATCATATCAAGGATATCTATTCCGATCAGGTCGGCATGATCTATCTGTGGTTGCCGCTGGGCGTGTCCATCACCGGCTTGACCATGGAGGCGGACGGCGAGCACGTATATTCCACCCCCGATACCGAAACGGACGGCGACGTGGACGCGGGTGACGTGGGCGTTCTGATGTATAACTCCACCCTGCCGCGATACGTCTTGAACGTTGCCGGCTCCGGTTATTACATGATGTATCTGGACGAGGCGATGACGCAGCCCTTCTCCGGCTCCGTTGTGGTCCCGCAGAGTGATTTTACCTTCTATCTTCGCGTGCAGGAGGATGTGTCGCTGACCCCTTACGTCGGTATCGTAACGGAGGGCGCCAAGAAGCTTCTTCCCGCCACGGCACCGACTCCCATCCTGGATGGCGAGAACCCGGTCACCAGCGTGACAGACGGCGTGACCTACGTTCACTATCAGATGACCCGCTTTATCGACCGTGATACCGAGATCCGATTCGTTCTGGCAGAGGATGAGACGCAATCCTATGTTCTGGACCTGACGGGCGGTAACGTCTCGATCACAGAGAACGCGGACGGAAGCCTGACCATTACCCAGAATGGCTATACGATGGAGAACTTCCGCGGCGAGCTGTACCTGACCTCCGCGGGATACCCCACCGATAACACGGTCGAGATCCGGTCTGAGGCGGAGAACAGCAATATTCAACTTTACGCAGACCAGCTGAACATCGCGGCAGACAGCACCGCACTGAACATTGAGAGCGGAGCGGTGACCTTCGGGTTCGGTGAGCACGATAACCAGATCCGCGCAGACGAGGGCGCCGCCATCACCATCGCGGGAGATGCCTCCCTGCAGATCAACATGGAGTCTAAGGACTCCTTGAAGATCAACAACAGCGGCGATGCCTCGCTGATCAGCGGCGCGGGCTCCTTCGTGCTGAGCGAGAACGGCGGATTTTTGCAGATGTCCACCCCAACGGAGGATAAGCAGATCGCGGTCGGTAGCTACGAGTTTATCGGTACCAACGAGCAGCTGACCACCGAGCTTTACAAGGGCGAGGGCTACGGCTATACCGTTATCGGTTTCGTCAAGGACGATACCCTGCACGACCTCAATGCGGCGGGCAGCACCGGCGGCAGTAACTTCAAGGCGCGCGGCTTCTATCCCGTATACGTCGGTGTAGAGCATGAGATCAATCTTGAAGACACCGTAAATGAGGACGGAGATTTCGAGATCACGCTGTACGCTCTGCAGGGCGTTGCAAGAGCCGCCGCGGAAGATCAGCATTATATCGGTAATTATTATATCACAGGTAAGAATCAGGCGCGCCTGACCGAAGGCGTGGACTATACCGCCAAGGTTTTGGAGACGGCTGTGGTTGCGGGCAATACCAAGCCCACAAGGATCCTGCTGACCATCAAGGGCTCCTGCTTCAAGGATCAGAACCTGACGATCTACGCCTCGGCAGGTAACTATATCGCTTTCAATCCCATTCCCTATACCGGTGTGTACGACGCACAGCCTCACACCTTCTCGCTGGAATATGACAGCACGCTGTTTGACGTTTATTATTCCGAGGAAGAGATCACCATCGAAGGCGAAGCGCTGAAGAGAGGTGGCGTCACGATCACGACTGCCGACCTTCTGACGGCAAAACCGACCTATACGCAGGTGACGGGAACCGTCGTGGGTGACTGTACCGCCGTTGTCTACTTCTATCTTGTGGAGAAGGGAAGCGGAGGAAACTATGCTCCCGCCATCGGTTCTACCACCGTCTTGATCACACAGGGAGCCAATAAGTGGGATACCTCCTTCTATTGCCCCAACGTGATCAAGGGAACGGAACCGTTCCCCAGCGTTCAGGCGGTGTGGGGAACCACGGTCTATACCTATGAGATCATGAGTGGTGACACGTGGGTACCCGTTGATGTGGAGAATTACGCGAGCTGGTCCGAGGGCAAATACCGTGTGCTGGCAACGGTAGCGGCGTCCCGCTCCGAGGAGAACGATGCCTGCCTCAACTATGCTGAGATCGTGTCCGACTACCATCAGTTTGAGGTCATTGAAATGTCCGTCTACCGCGCGAGCGGCAAGAGATTGGATACGTTGACCACCTCGGATACCACGGCGTTGTCGATCACCCGTGAGCGCGGTGCGTTTACCGTGTATTTCATGGCGCAGAGTAAGGGTGCCGAGTCGAACGTCCGATTCGATACCGTCACCCTGCCCGCAGGCACCAAGCTGACGCTGATCGACGTGACCGCGCAGGAGTTCTACTACTATACCGTTCCCGCGTCCGGAAGTCAGAAGATCCTTCTGAACCAGTTCATTCGCATGGGATCGACCTCCGAGAAGTTCTCTCCGGCAAGTCCCGGTGAGGCGGTGGAGTATCAGATCTGTGTGGAATATGCAGACCTGTCACAGAATACCTTCTACGTTGTGCTGAATGATGAGGACGACGCCAACGCTAAGCCTACCATCTCGCCCTCCCTGACTATGACGGAGGAGTTTACGGCGGCAGCCGGAGAAAATGCGGCGCAGTTGAACGTGTCGCAAAAGGGCGACGAGGTCAGCGCGGCAGTGCGTGTCAATATGTCCGGTCAGGAGGGCTACCGCCTGCTGGCATTCCGCATCAACCGCACCGACTTGGTGGACGGTTCTTACGTGAATGAGGAGTTTGCCAACGTATCGGTATCTCTGAGCGACGGAAGCAACACGCTGACGCCCGTTCACCAGACGGTGGACCTTGCTATCTTCCGTCTTGGCGGTGAGTCCGTCAACGCAACGGTAAACGGCAGCTACACGCTGACGATGAGCGGTATGGCGGCTGGCAGATACGACCTGACGGCGGACGTCCGCATCGTTGAGGAAACGGCGGTCAAGGAGAGCGACGGAACGCTTTCTTACGCCTACGTTCTGCAGAACGAGACGGCGAAGAACCACTTGGTAAAGACCATTGACGTGGCAGAATATGTGGAGCCGAGTTTGACGGTCCGCACGGCGTTTGTTGAACAGGAAGCTCCTTCGGAAAACGATCTGCGTGTGATCGTGCCGGACGGACGGAGCGGAGCTCTTTCGGAGATCGAACTGACTGTTTCTTCCGATTCCCCGACGGTGACGGTAGAAGTCCTCCGCTTTGAGTACGACAAGTTTGCGCCGATCGTCGATGACTCTAACAATCAGGCATGGCAGATTCCGCTGACCACGGCAAACAAGCCTGCAATGCTGACAATCAATGAGCTTCCTGCGGCAATCCAAGAGAAGGGCGTTTACCGCCTGATATTCACCACCGCAGACGGCACGGTAAGCTATGAGTATAACCTCATCGTGACCGAGCAATAAACAAAAAAACAAGGAACCGCGCGTAGGTCTGCAAAATTAGCGATAAAAACCAAATTAGCCATCACATTTTGTGGTGGCTTTTTTGATGTGCTGAAAGCAAAGAAAAGCCCCGCGCGAGGCGGGGCGAGAAAGTCAATCATCCTATGAGATATTGAGAAACGGTACACTTCTTTTTATTTAGTACATACATTGCTGTAAGTACCATGTATGCAGCAATACCGCAATGACCGCAAATTAAATATCCTCTGTTATCCGAACGATTTTCTGCTACAAATTCAATAATACGATTTTCGGTAAACAAAAGCAAG
>JAFTMG010000063.1 GCA_017452525.1 Clostridia bacterium | reverse complement strand
TGACTGTTGTATTCAAATTTGTCGGCAAATTTTACAGACAAAGAGACAACGGTTTGGACAGATCAATGGCAACCGCCCCGTGACATACACTAAACAGCCCCATTTCGTGCGGCGCGCGCCACGGCAGCCAAAACGGCAGGGTCTCGGAGGTGCCTGACGTTTACGAAGTTTGCCCGCTCAAGCCATGCAAGGGAGGTATCCGTCAACCTGCTCATAATCGCCCCGCTCATTCAATATCCGTCAACAGCGAGATAAACACCCCGCCTCATACCCATAGTATGAAAGCTTTTGAAGGAGTCCAGAGGGAACTTTTCTCGAAAAGTTCCCTCTGGCGGAGTCAAGGGGCAGAGCCCCTTGCTTTATTCGCGCCACGATACCTCCACCCCGATAAACCCCAATTTAAAATGTCCGACAAACCAAGGGAGGCACCGAATCGGTGCCTCCGTGTCCTTATTCTTCCGATTCCACCCGCACGCGGCGGACTTCCATCCAATAATGTGCCGTGTCAAGGTCGAGCGTGACCTCGGTGATACCCTTGGCGGGATCAAAGCCGAAATTCTGGCGGACGATACGGACCACGTCGGTGTTGCTCACCGATGCCGTCTGGGCGGTGAAGGTCAGGGCAGAGCCGAGCGCGGTCGCCATGTCATAGCCGTCGCCGCGTCCTGCCCGACCGTCAAGATCCCGATGGGGCGCGCGGAGCAGGGTGCTTTCGACCGTGATGCTCCCCCCCGCAGGCACAGTGACCTCAAAGGTCAGATACAGGAGGCGCGGGTGGGCGAGAACGTCCATAAAAATATCTTGCAGTGCGCGGGCGGGATAACGCCCGATCACATTGTCCGATAAAAAGCCCGCGTCCGTCATCAGCTCGGCGGCAAGTCCGAGGTATTGCGCGTCGGAAAGGGTCACGTCGTCGATCAGGATCGCCGCCTCCGGGTCATGGTACCAGCTTTTTTGGAAGCTCTGGCGCTCGTCGGCAATGATCTGCAGCATGATCTCCCCCAGCGTGGTTTCATATCGGGTGACGGTAGCGGTGGCATCCGCCATCATTTCCGGCGCTAAGCTACCGTTCTGATACCCCTGCAGGGTGTAATCCCCGATATCCTCCCCCAGCAGGATGACGTAAAAGACCTCGCGCGTTTCGTATCTCCCCGGGAGGGGGATGGTCAGCTGAAGGACGGTACGTCCCGTCTCGGGATCGTCCAGATAACCGCCAAAGCCGTGCGAGAGGACGGTGGTCTTCCCGGGATCCACGGTAAATTCCATGGCGATCGTCCGCGCGTTCCCAGCGGCTTGCGGCTCGGTGATCCGATAGACGGTGACGGGCTGATCCAATACGGGGAAGTCGTCCCATACCCGCGAGAGATAATCCCCCTCCTCCAGCAGGGCACGATACCCGTCAAAGGAGGTCAGCTCCGAGAGATTGCAGTCGCCGCCGTCCTGCGGGGAGAGCCCGGAGTAGCCGCCGCTGTAGGGGCCGGGATAGTAGGTGATCTCCATCACTTTACCGTCCACGGTGATCTGCGGCAGGTGGATCGCCTCATCCAGCAGTCGCCCGCTGAAAGGGTAGGCAAGGGTGACCGTGCGGTCCTCGGAAGAGGCGTTGGTCAGCGTATAGCGGTCGGTGATCTGCGAGGCGGCGGTGTAGCTGTCTCCGTAGGATATATAAGGAGAGAAATCGTAGTCGATATGCCGCTGTGCCACAAGCCCCGCGGGGTCGTCAAGCGCCGTCAGCGGCAGAACGGGACCCACGTATTGCATCCAGCCGTTCCCCTCCGCGTCCCCTCCGCCCATGCCGCCATCGGCAGGCGCGGACACCGGGTACCGGGCGAGCGTGCCGATCAGCGCCACGGCAAAGGCGGCGGCAATGGCAGTAAACGGCTTCCAAAAACGCTTGACGGAGGCACCGCGGTCGGCGTCGCACCGCGCCAGCAGGCTCTCGTCCACTTCGTTCAGAACGTCCAAAAAGGTTTCGTGCTTCATACCGTATAGCCCTCCTGTTCCAGATGCGTGCGCAGCTTGGCGCGGGTGCGGGAGAGGATCAGCAGAACGTTTGCCTCCTTCATGCCGTAGCGTCGGGCGATCTCCCCCGTGGTCTCCACGTAGAAATACCGCCGCAGAAAGATATGACATTCCCGCGCGGGCAGACCGCGCAGAAAGCGGTTGAGGCAGTCGGCAAAGGCGGCGCGCGCCGCTTCATCCTCGACCTCGCGTGTGTCGGCGAGAAAGTCCTCCAGCTCGCCGAGTGCCAGCGTCAGCTCTCCGCCGCCGCGCTTGGCGGTATTCTGCTCCCGCCAGCGGCTGATGGAGAGATTGCGGGTGATCTTGGCAAGATAATGCCGGAGTGAGTTCGGCTTCTGCGGCGGCACGGTGTTCCACGTTTTCAGCCACGTATCGTTGACACACTCCTCCGCGTCCTCGCGACAGCGGAGAATATTGTCGGCGATCGTAAAGCAATAATCGCCGTATTTGCGCGCGGTATGCTCAATGGCGCGCTCGTCCCGTTCGAAATACAGCGCCACGATCTCGCGGTCGCCAAGTGTTGTATGCGACATAGGCGTCGGTCCTCCTTTCATTTGGATGGCTCTACCATATAAGACGGAAAACAGGCGGGGGTTCTATCATGATGGGAAAATTTTTGTGAGATTTTTTAATAGGGACCGTAATTTTAGGTCCGCCGTTACGTTTGAACCGTTCAGCTTGGGGGGCGGTTTGAACATTTTCAAATTGGGGTTTATCGAACGGTTGGAACACCTTCAAATTAGGGTTTATCGGTGTGATAAACGATTCCAACAGATCCGTAGGGGCGATTCACGAATCGCCCGTTTTTTATGTGGTTTTGGGCGGGCGATTCGTGAATC
>JAFTMG010000062.1 GCA_017452525.1 Clostridia bacterium | reverse complement strand
ACCCCATTTCGAGCGCCGAGCGCCACGGCAGCCGAAGCGGCAGGGTCTCGGAGGTGCCTGACGCGAACGAAGTTTGCCCGCTCGAACCATGTAAGGTCTGCATCCGTCTATTTGCTTATAATCGCCCCGCCCGAACCCATCCACGGCGAGAGCAAGATAAACACCCCGCCCCATACCCCTATTTGAAGATTTTCGGAGGGTCAAGGGAACCCTTCAAAAAAGGGTTCCCTTGCGGGTGCAGGGCAGAGCCCTGCCTTCGTTCGCGCCACGATACCTCCACCCCGATAAACCCAAATTTGAAGCACCAAACACATCGCCAAATCTCAATTGGTGATTCTCAAACAGGGTGACACCGGCGGTCAAAACGGAAGAGAGAGCAATACGGAAGCGAAATTCCGCATTGCTCTCTCTTTTTTGCTTTGGTGCTTCGATTCGCCTGAGGGCTTACGCGGCAAATGTCGCTCGCCGCGGGCGAATGGATATTATCTCTGGACGCGGCCGCTGCCGTCGCCGCCGGCTAACTTTTCGACCTCGGAGACGGAGACGCGGTTGAAGTCGCCCTCCACCGAATGCTTGAGCGCGGATGCCGCCACGGCAAACTCGATGGCGCCCTGAGAGGACTTGCCGCTCAGAAGCGAGTAGATCAGTCCCGCGCCGAAGGAGTCGCCGCCGCCCACGCGGTCGACGATATGCAGGTGATAGGACTTGGAGAAATGGCAAGCCTCGCCGTCGTAGAGCATACCCGCCCAGTCGTTATCACTGGCGGAGATGGAGCTGCGCAGGGTGATCGCCACCTTCTCGAAGCCGAACTTCTCGGCGAGCTGCTTGGCGACCGACTCATAGCCCTTATGATCCAGCTTGCCGCCGTAGATATCACTGCCCTCTGCCTCGATGCCGAAGACGTCCTTGGCGTCCTCCTCGTTGGAGATGCAGACGTCCACGTACTTGCAAAGCTCGGTCATGGCGGCGCGCGCCGCCTCTCTCGTCCACAGCTTGCCGCGGTAGTTGAGGTCGCAGGAGACCTTGACGCCGTGCGCCTTTGCCGCCACGCATGCCTGACGGCAGATCTCTACCAGCTCACCGCCCAGCGCGGGGGTGATACCGGTGAAGTGGAACCAATCGGCTCCCTCGAAGATGGCGTCCCAATCGAAATCGGCGGGCGTCGCCTCGGCAATGGCCGAATGGGCGCGGTCGTAGATGCAGACCGAGCCGCGCTGGGAAGCGCCCTTCTCCAGATAGTAGATGCCCACGCGGTCGCCGCCGCGGACGATCTTCGTGGTGTCCACGCCGAAGGCACGCAGGGAGTTGACTGCCGACTGACCGATGGCGTGCGCGGGCAGCTTGGTGACGTATACGCTCTCCATGCCGAAATTGGCAAGGCTGACCGCCACGTTGGCTTCACCGCCGCCGAAGGTCGCCTGCATCTGATCGTTCTGGAAGAAGCGGTAATAGCCGTTGGGCGCGAGACGAAGCATGATCTCGCCGAAGGTAACTATTTTTTTCATGAGAATGATCCTTCCTTTCTGATAACTTGCTTGGGAAATGACGGCGTTTCGCCGCCCGGCGCCAATGCCGGGATGAAAAATTTATTTTCCGGACTTTTGAAGCGCGAGCTTGACGAAGAAGCTTCCGCCCACGGCAGCGATCTTGTCGCATGCCAGAAATTCATCCAGATTACCCGAATCCACGCCGCCCGTGGGCACGAACCTGACCTGCGGGAAAGGTGCGGAAAGCGCCTTGATGGCGTCCATACCGCCATAGACGTTTGCCGGGAAGAACTTGACGGTGGTGATGCCCAGCGAGAGCGCCTGCATGATCTCGGCAGGAGTGACACAGCCGGGGATATAGGGAATATCCGCCTCGCGGCAGACCTCGGCGATATCGGCGCCGATACCGGGGGAGACGATGAACTGCGCGCCTGCCTCGATGGCGGCACGTGCCTGGGCGGCGTTGATGACGGTGCCCGCGCCGATCAGCATATCGGGCAGCTGCTCGCGGCCGAGACGAATGGCATCGGCGGCGCAAGCGGTGCGGAAGGTGATCTCCGCGGTGGGAATGCCGTAATCGCACAGTGCCTTCAGCGTGGGCAGGGTGTCCTCAAGGGTCTTGAGCACCACAACGGGCACGCAACGGGTACGCGCAAAGAGACCCGAGATATTGGTATACGAAATGTTTTCCATGGTTATGACCATTCCTTTCTGACAGCTGGATGCTTGATGTTATTATAGCACCCCGCGCTTACTTTGTCAATGAGATTTCGGGGCGAGTTCCGCTTGTTTTTCGGGATAGAGCAGTACGGCGAGGGTACGGTACGCCTCGGCAAAGCGGCGGTTGGGCTTGTTGTGGAAGAGGGCTTTATCCAGATAGTATACCCTGCCCTCCCGCACCGCCCGCAGAGACTGCCAGACGGGGCTCCCGCCGTACAGCCGCGCCACCAGCGCGCGGGCATCCTCCTCGCCGGTGTGGCATTGGATCAGGATCATATCGGGGTCGGCAGCGAGCATCGCCTCGGGGTCGAGGGTCACGTGCTCGGTCTCGCCCACGGCGGGCACGGCATTGACTGCCCCCAGGGCGGCAAGCATACCCCCCGGCACGGTGTTCTCGGTGTTGGCGCGCAGGGTGTCCACCCCCGTGAAGAGGCAAAGGACGCTGGGTGCGCTCTCCCCGCGGCAGGCAAGGAGGGTGTTGACCACCTCGTCCAGCGCCGCCTGCGCCACCGTCTCCCACAGCTCGGGATGCCCCGTGAGGTGACAGCAGACCTTGAACCATTTAAGATAGTCGGAGAAATCGTGATATTCCATCACCACCACGGGGATGCCTGCCGCGCGGGCGGGGGCGTCAACGGTGGCGTAGCCGCTCATGGCGTTGGTGCAGAGGATGAGATCGGGGCGTGTGGCGAGGATCCGCTCCACGTCCCAGCGGCCGGCGGCGGGAGACTCGGCAACGGTGATCGTACCCGCGTCCTCGGTAATATCCCTGCCGATCTGCTCGCGGTAGAGGGCGGTGGCGGCACTGCCGCCGAGACAGCCGCTCGCTCTGCCGCCCGCCTCATACCAGAGGGTGGTGAGGCTGGCGTAGAGAATGACGGTCTTCTGCGGTCCCTTGGGAAGGGTGAGCCACTCGCCGTTGCCGTTCTCGAAGGTCACCGTCTCCGCCGAGACGGTCACCGCCTCCGCCTTCTCCAGCAGGGCGGCGCGCAACGCCGCCCCGTCTGCCGGGGCAGTCTCCTTCCCCGCCCCGTCCGCGGCGGGACGGCAGGCGGTGAGCAGAAAGAGGGCGGCAAGCAGTAAAAGAAACGTGCGTCTGATCATGTGGGATCTCCTTCCATGGGCTTTTCGAGAATGGTGGGACAGCGGTATTCCTCATCCCATCCCAGCTCGGCGCGGATGCCGAAAAGGGTGGCAAGGCGGGGGGCGGTCAGCACCTGCGCGGGGGTCCCGCAGGCGAAGATGCCGCCGTCGCGCAGGGCACAGATACGGTCGGAATACCGCGCGGCGTGGTTCAGGTCGTGCAGGACCGCCAGCACCGTCAGCTCCCGCTCTGCCCGCAGGCGGCGAAGCAGCTCCAGCAGGCGCAGCTGCTGTCCCGCGTCCAGATGGGCGGTGGGCTCATCGAGGATCAGCACCCGCGGCTCCTGCGCAAGACACATGGCAAGGCGGACCCGTTGCGCCTCGCCTCCCGAGAGGGTGGCAAAGCGCCTGCGGCGCAGGTGCGCCGTTTCGGTGACGAGAAGCGCCTGCTCCACCGCCGCACGGTCTGCCGCCGTCATGCCCCGCAGAGGGGCGGTGTGGGGATATCTGCCGTAGCCCACCAGGGTCTCCACGTCGATATCGGCGAGCGGAGGCGGGTCCTGGGGCAGATAAGCGATCTGCCTTGCCCGCGCGGCGGCGGTATAGGCGGCAAGGGGACGGTCCTCCCAGACGACCTGCCCTGCCGCCACGGGGACGGCGCGGAAGACGGTGCGAAGCAGGGTGGATTTGCCGCAACCGTTCTGCCCGATGAGGGTCAGCTGCTCGCCGCGGCGCAGAGAGAGGGTCACGTCCCGCAGTACGGTATGCTTGCCGTAGCGGACGGTGATGCCTTCAAACCCGAAAAACATCAGCGCTCACCTCCCTCTTCCCCGCGGGCGCGGAGCAGATACAGAAAGAAGGGGGCGCCCAGCAGTGCCAGAATGATGCTGACGGGCACCTCGCCCGGGGGCATGATGAGCCTGCCCACCGTGTCGCAGACGGTGACAAGGAGATAGCCCAAGAATGCCGAGGCGGGGAGCAGGACGCGGTGGTCGCCGCCCACCAGCAGGCGGGCGATATGGGGGACGATGAGCCCCACAAAGCCCACAAGTCCCGCCGCCGCGATGGCGGCACCCGACAGCAGGGACGACACAACGATGAGCAGAAAGCGGAAGACACCCACCCGCAGACCCAGCGCGCGGGCGCTTTCGTCGCCCAGCATCAGCAGGTTCATGTTGCGGGGGAGCAGGAGGCAGACCGCCGCACCTGCCGCGGCGTAGGGCAGGACGGTATAAAAGCTCTCCCACGTGGCGCCGTTGAGTCCGCCCACGAGAAAGCCCGAGGCGTTGCCCAGCGCCTCGGCGAAGAGGGTGCGGATCAGATCGTTGAAGGCGCCGAAGAGAGCGGAAACGGCAAGCCCCGCCAGGATCATGCGCATGGGACTGATGCCGCCCCGATATGCCAGGGCGCAGATGAGCAGGGTGGTGGCAAGAGCGCCGAGGATGGCGCCCATGGGCAGCAGGTGCGCGTAGGCGGGAAAGGCGACCAGGGTGAGGTAGCCCACGAAGGAGGCGCCGCTCGTTACGCCCACGGTGGAGGGGGACGCCAGGCGGTTGCGCATGATGCTCTGCAGGAGCGTGCCCGAGAGGGATAGGCAGACGCCGACAAGTCCTCCCGTCAGAACGCGTGGGAGGCGCAGGTGCCAGACGAGCAGGCGGGCGGTGCTTTCATCGTTGACGGTGAGGGCGCGGAGGATCTCGAGGGGCGTGAGCCGCACCGAGCCGACGGCGGTGCCGACGAGGGTGGCGAGAAGGCAAAGGAGGGGCAGGAGGATCAGTACCGTTGCACGGCGGACTGTTTTGGTTTTCTTCATTGTATTCTCACTCCTCTCTTTTCGTTTTTTTCATCTTCGATGATACCCCATTCCCGCGGTTTTGTCAAGCGATTTCGGGAAATTTCAAATTGGGATGTTGTTCAAATTGGGGGTTGTTGGGGTGGAGGTATCGTGGCGCGGATAAAGCAAGGGGCTCTGCCCCTTGACTCCGCCAGAGGGAACTTTTCGAGAAAAGTTCCCTCTGGACTCTCTCAAAAGCTTTCAGACTATGGGTATGAGGCGGGGTGTTTCTCCTGCTCTCGCCGTGGAGGGGTTTGGGCGGGGCGATTATAAGCAAATAGACGGATGCAGACCTGTCATGGTTCGAGCGGGCAAACTTCGTTCGCGTCAGGGACCGCCGAGACCCTGCCGCTTCGGCTGCCATGACGCTCGCCGCTCGAAATGGGGTCATTTAGTGTACGAGACGAGGCTGTTGTATTTAAATTTGTCGGCATACTT
>JAFTMG010000061.1 GCA_017452525.1 Clostridia bacterium | reverse complement strand
TTGGTCGGAATACTTTACAGACAAAGAGACAGCGGTTTGGACAGATCAATGGCAACAGTCTCGTGTCACACACAAAACAGCCCCAGTACGTGCGGCGCGCGCCACGGCAGCCAAAACGGCAGGGTCTCGGAGGTGCCTGACGTTTACGAAGCTTGCCCGCTCATGCCTTGCACGGGAGGCATCCGTCAGCGGATCAGTAAACGCCCCGCCCAGTCAATATCCGTCAACAGCGAGATAAACACCCCGCCCCATACCCATAGTGTGAAAGCTTTTGAAGGTGTCCAGAGGGAACTGTTCTCGAAAAGTTCCCTTTGGCGGGTGCAGGGCAGAGCCCTGCCTTCGTTCGCGCCACGATACCACCACCCCGACAAACCCCAATTTGAAGATATCAAACATCCGCGGCTATCAAATTCACTCATTATTTTTGTGAAAAATCAATCATCCAATGCGACAGAACGAAAGGGTGAAATCGGCACCGTTCCGAGGGAGCGGTGCCGATTTTTGATGGGTTGAATTACAGATTTCTTGCCGCGATGAAGGCAATGCCGGTGCCGCAGATGTCCTCTACGACCACGTCACCGACGCGGACGGGAGCCTGTAGCTCCACGTTGTCCAGCAGCTTCATTGCCTCAAAGATCAGCCCCTTCGGGATGGGAGCGGCTGTCTTGACGGGGCAACGGGAGTAGAGACCGCCGCGCACCTTAACGGTGGAGGTGATCATACGGGTGGGAGCGGTCAGCTCCTTCTTGCCGTATTCCGCGCCGCGGGGGCAATCGTTTCCGGTTACGCTGTAATTGTCATTTTCATCGACCTTCAGGTGGCAGCCCTTGGGGCAAACGATACAAATCAATTCTTTCATGTGCTTGGTACCTCAACTTTCTCAGGCATCCTCAACGACGATCTCGATGGAGTCGCCGCAGCGGTCGAGCAGGACCTTCGGGATGGTGATCTTTTCCATTTCACCGGGAGCCATATGCTCACGCTTGAACTCGGCGACCTTGGCACCGTCCGAGGTCACGCGGATGATGGAATTGCCTCTGACCTTATTGGTACGGAAGAAGATATCGACGCTCTTTTCGATGTTGTCGGGACGGATCTTCTGAGGAACGGTGTAGTTGACGCCGGGCTTGGTGACCACGTCGATGACACGGCCGCCGATGCGCTTGCCGAGGGCAAACTCAGCCGCAGCGGCACCTGCGCGGATACTTTCGCCGGTTACGAAGTCGACCAGGTCGTGAACGTGGACCACGTTACCCGAAGCGAAGACACCCTCCATGGAGGTCTGCATGTTCTCATAAACGACAGCACCGCGGGTGCGGGGGTCGATGGTGACGCCTGCGCGGATGGAGATCTCATTTTCGGGGATCAGACCGACCGAGAGAAGCACGGTGTCGCACTCAAATTCGATCTCGGTGCCGGGGATGGGCGTAAAGCCGTCCACCTCGCTGATGACGACCTTTTCCACACGGGTCTTACCAACGATGTTGGTGATGGTGTGGGAGAGGTAAAGCGGGATATCGTAGTCGTTCAGACACTGAACGATGTTGCGGTTCAGACCGTTGGAATAGGGGGAGAGCTCGACGACGGCGAGGACCTTGGCGCCCTCGAGGGTCATACGGCGCGCCATGATCAGACCGATGTCACCGGAGCCGAGGATGACGACCTTCTTACCGGGCATATAGCCCTCCATGTTGACGTATCTCTGGGCGGTACCTGCGGTCAGAACACCTGCCGAGCGGTCGCCGGGGATCTCGATGGCACCGCGGGTTCTCTCACGGCAGCCCATGCAGAGCACGACGGCGTCTGCCTTGATGGCAAGGTAGCCGTGCTGCTGGCTGGCGCACTTGACGATCTTATCGGGGGTGATCTCCAGCACCATGGTGTCAACGAGAATGTCGGCACAGGTGCCCTTGACCATGTCGGCAAATCTGCCGGCGTATTCGGGACCGGTCAGCTCTTCCTTGAAGTAGTGCAGACCGAAGCCGTTATGCACGCACTGATTGAGGATGCCGCCGACCTCACGGTCACGCTCGATGATGAGGACCTTCTTCGCGCCGTTCTGGCATGCGGAATAGGCTGCCGCAAGACCTGCGGGACCGCCGCCGACAACGACGACTTCATAATGCTTATCGTAGTTACTCATTTTTTCTTGTCCTCCTTTGTGCGTCCTGTGAGGATAAAGGTCTTGTTTTCATCCATCATGATGTCGATGGGAGACATACCCAGCTCACGCGCCAGGATCTCGTGGACACGGGGTCCGCAGAAGCCGCCCTGGCAACGACCCATACCGGTGTTGCAGCGTCTCTTGATGGCATCGACGGAGAAGGGAACGATGGGGCGGTTGATGGCGTCCACGATCTCGCCCTCGGTGACCGACTCACAGCGGCAGATGATACGGCCGTAGAGCGGGTTGCGGGCGATGAGGGCGCGGCGCTGCTCATCGTTCATCTTGCGGAAGCGGACAACGCGGCGGCTGTCCACGTAGTTGACCTTCTTGGTCATGTTGAGCCCCGCCTTCTTCAGCAGCTTGATGGCATCCAGCGCGATGGCGGGCGCGGCGGACAGACCGGGGGACTTGATGCCTGCGAGGGCAATGAAGTGCGGGCAGGTCTCCAGCTCCTTGATGTAGAACTCGTCAAATTGGGTGTTGGGACGAACGCCGGCGTATTCGTGAATGATCTCACGGAAGTTGATGCCGGGAACGGAGCGGTGAGCCTTGGGCTTCAGCGCGGGGAGGGTAACGGCATCGGTAGCAACGGTCTCGGAGTCGAATACCTCAAAGGCATCGGGACCGACGATCATATTGCCGTGAACGGTGGGGGAAACGAGAACGCCCTTGCCGTCCTTGTTAGGGCAACAGAAGATAACGGAGTTGACACGCTTGCCCTCAGCCTTGTCCAGCACGTAATACTGGCCGCTCAGGTTGCGGGGCTGCAGGGTGGTGTCGCCGACCATGGCATTGATCTGCGGCGCGTTCGCACCTGCGGCATTGATGATATATCTTGCTTCGTAAACGTCACGGTTGGTGGAAACGCGGAAGATGTCTCCTACCTTCTTGATGGCGCGGACCTTATTCTCACGGTGCAGAACGACACCGTTGGTGACGGCGACCTCTGCCATGGCGATGGCGTAGCCCCAAGGATCCACGATGGCGGAGTCCTCGGAATAGAGGGCGCCAACGACCTCCTTGGAGATCTCGGGCTCGATCTCGCGGACCTCATCACCGTTCAGGATCCTGACATTGACACCGTTGGCGATGCCGCGCTCGTACAGGGTCTGGACAGTCTTCATTTCTTCCTCGGAGAAAGCCAAAACAAAGGACGGGCACTCGCGGCGCTCTACGTCCAGCTTTTCGCAGATCTCCTTTGCCAGCTTGATGCCCAGCGTGTTCAGGCGAGCCATGTCGGTACCCGGATGGGGGTCATAGCCTGCGTGCAGGATAGCACTGTTTGCTTTGGTTGCGCCGTTTGCTACATCGTTGTACTTTTCCAGAATACCGACGGAAAGCTGGTATTTGGACAGCTCATAGGCAACAGCCGAGCCGACGATGCCGCATCCGATAATCAATACGTCATACATTGTGAAAACCTCTCCTCGTTGTATGTATTTCCTCGTGAAATTGCGAGGCTTGGGGTGTTGTTCATAACATATTAATATTTTATCATAATTTGAAAGAATGTCAAGGTGAGAGGCGGGTTTGAAAAAGTAAACTTTTTTACCCTTGTTCGTTAAGCCTTTGACAGAACTTGTCCCGATACGTCAAATCGGCGTTACACCGCCCCCGGGAAGGGGGACGGCATAACGCCGATCGTGTAAAGTCAGCTTGACATTCAGCCGATCATCAGGAAGCGAACGCCCTCCAGCGAGGCGGGGGTGGCAGGGTCCGCCGCACCGGAAAGACGGTTGAGGGCGGCGAGGGGACGGATGGCGGTGTGGTACCGTTTGGCGATATTCCAGAGCGTCTCGCCGCGGGCGGGATAGCAGAGCACGTAGGCACCCTGCGTGCTTTCCCACGCTTCTCCCGGGTGCAGCTCGGAGACCGCCTCCACACTTTCCTCGGTGTAGATCCTCGCCGCCAGCGCCCATTCGGCATCGACGGTGAGGCTTTCGCCGTCGGTGCGGGCACGGCCGCCCAGCATCACGGCACGCACGTCGCCGAGCAGGGCGCAGTTCTCGCCAAGACCGCCCGCCTCCGCGATCTCATATCGCAGCGGCAAACGGAATTCGGCACAGCCAAGCTCGCCCTCCGCCGTGCGGTAGAGCAGACGGTAGCGCCCCTCGCCGACGAGAACCGCGCGCCCGCGCTCGCAGACAGCGGCAAGGGAAACGGCGTCGGCACTCAGATCGATGGGGGTGCTTCCCGTGGGAATGCCCGCGTCGGCAAGGGCAATAGTGCCTCCCTCGGTCACATTGCCGTTGAGGCAAAGGACGGGGCGACGGCAGACGTAACGGCGCATCTCGCAGGTGCTTTGGTACTTGGTGGAGAAGCAATCGCATACGAAGGTGCGGTCCTCGCTTCCCTGCACCTGCGCCTCCAGCGCCACGGTGGCGGCGCAAAGCACGCGATCCTCCTCCACCCGTGCCGTGATGCCGGTGCAGGTGCCGCAAGCCATCACCTCCCACGTGCCGTGGGAGGGAACGGCGGATAGCTCGATCTCCTGCGAGAAGGGAATGCGCCGTGTCAGAACCTCTATGGGAGCGTCCGCCGCGGGTGCGGCTGTCGCCGTCTCCTCAGCGGGCTCACCGCCTGCGGGGTCACGGGTCAGCAGGACCTTCCAATGCAGCTCACCGCGGCAGGTGACCGTGCTTTCCGTCAGGGTGGTTTCCAACAGCTGCACCGCGCCGCCGGATTCGATCAGTCTCAGCTCGCCCTCTCCCGCGGGGACGGTCAGCTCATCTGTCAGTTCCATGATCTCTCCCGCGGCAAAGGCAGTGCGGGCAACGGCAAGGACCGTCTCCCGCGTTTCGGGGCGATCGTCACCGTCGTGGGGGACGTTCATGTCCGTTTCCACGTCGTAAAGACCGGTGATGAGGGCAGAGAGACGGCAATGGATCCGAAGCTTGCGCGGCGCGTTCAGCCGCGGGCTGACCGAGTCCACTGAGATGGCGGCATCGGTGCAGATGGGGCGATCGGAGGCGGTACGTTCGTCGTTTTCAATGGGGGTGCGGAAGGAATAGGGCAGGCTCAGCTCGGTGCTGTAGGGAGCGCCGTCCGCGCCGAGATAGAGGACGGAAAAGCAGACGTTCCCCGAAAATTCGGCTTCGCCGATGCCGAGAAAACGGGACGGCGGTTGGACGGTGGGGGTGACGCGAAGCAGCTTGCGCATTTCGGGGCTGTAATCGGGCAGGACGAATTCCTGCGTCAGCTCCGCCGAGACGGTCTTGTTGCAAAACGGTGTTTGCACCGTGGACGGCACGGTGAACTCAAAGCCGTTTGCCATATGATTGATCTCCATGTTTTTGCCCTCCTTGGCTTTTTTGTTTTATTGTATGTGCCACGGGAGGGCAGATAGAACCCAGTCGCTCAATTTGCCGTGGTGGGAAGTGCTCTGCCCTCCAGCAGGGCACGGTAGCAGGTGTCGTCCGGATATTCCATGCGGACGCCATCAATATGGATGTAGCGGACGGCGGCGAAGGAATAGGAGGTGAGCGGACGGTTGAAGGCGTCGTTGGTATGGGCACTGACCAGAAAATCTCCGGGAACGGCGGCGGTGATCAGCAGGGTGTGATAAAAATCCCCGGTGTCGTTTGCCAGCTGGACCACGTCTCCCACCCGTGCCAGACGGTCGGGGACCTCCCGCCCAAAGGGACCGACGCCGCCGTTTTCCGCGGCGAATTCGACGGCGCCGGTCAGAAAGTCGTAGAGATATTCCACGCCGGTCCACGAGGGGGATCGGTCACGGGAGGAGCGGTAATACCAGCCGTAGGTGGGAGTGAAGTTCATGGTGCAGCTGCCCGCCAGAATGGCTTGGGAGACGAAGTTGGTGCAGTCACCTCCCGTTCCCGCAAAATCGTAAAAGAGGGGATTGCGGGCAAGCGCCCATCGCTCCGCGTACGCTACGGCGCGTTCCCGCAGATATGCTTTTTCCACAGTCATGTCAGGATCTCCTTTCGCGGTCTTCTCTTGTTATTTTATGAGCGCGGGCGGCTTTTTTCCACAGAATCCCTTGCAATCGGGGCGTTTTGGCTATATAATAAAAGAGATAACGAATGAGATATGAGGGGGAACGATGCGAAAGATCTTACATTGCGGTGACCTGCATCTGGACAGTCCGTTTTCCGGCATGAGCCACGAGCAGAGCGAGCAGCGCCGTCGGGAGCTGCGGGACACCTTTACTTACATGATGAATTACGCGCAAAGCGAGAATGTGGATCTCGTGCTGATTGCGGGGGATCTCTTTGACTGCGGTTTTGTGCATAAGGATACCCTGGCGCTTTTATGCGCCCGCTTTTCCGCCCTTGCCTGCCCCGTGGTCATCAGCCCGGGCAACCATGACCCGTATACGGCGGACAGCCTGTACGCCTCGGGAAAGCTGCCGGAGAACGTACACGTGTTCCGCGAAGCCAAGCCGTCCCGCATCGATCTTCCCGCCATTGGTATCAGCGTGACGGGATATGCCTTTGAGTCTGACCGCATGGAGGCAAATCCGCTGGAGGAGCCCTGTCTGCTCCATCCCGCCAACATCAACCTCCTGGTAGGGCATGCGGATCTGGGCGCGCCGCTTTCCAAATACGCGCCCATCCCGCTGAAATCGCTGGAGAAGTCGGGCTTTGCCTATGCGGCGCTGGGGCACGTGCATCTGCCGCAAAAGCCCATCCGCGTGGGCAAGACCACCGCCGCTTATTGCGGCTTCGCTGAGGGGCGCGGCTTTGATGAGACGGGCTTTGGCGGCGCGCGGCTGGTCACGGTGGAGCGGACCGACCATGGGATCGACGTGACCACCAAGCGGCTGTCCTTTGCCAAGCGGCGGTATATGATCGAGCAGGTGGAGGCGGACGGTGCCGAGCGGGATGAGGACGTGGCGGGCAGGATCCTTGCCCGCATCCACGGACAGGGGTACGGTAAGGAGACGGCGCTCCGCGTCATCCTGCGCGGCTCGGTGGCGCTGGACTACACCCCCGACACGCGCTGCCTGGAGGAGCTGTGCGGCGAGGAGCTGTATCTGCTCCAGGTCAGGGATATGACGGTGCCGGTCTTTGATGCGGCATTTTTGCGTGAGGATAAGACCATACGCGGCGCGCTCTATCGCGCGCTGGAGGAAAAGCTGAACAGCGATGACGAGCGGGAGCGCAAAACGGCGGCGTTGGCACTCCAATACGGTCTGAAGGCGCTGGACGGCGGTCTGAACTGATAAAAGGGGCTGATCTCGGTTTGGATCAGCCCCAGCTTGTCGATAAAGCGCTTGTGACGTTCAAATTGGGGTTTATCGGGGTGGAGGTATCGTGGCGCGAATAAAGGCAGGGCTCTGCCCTGCACCCGCTAGAGGAAACTTTTCGAGAAAAGTTCCCTCTGGACACCTTCAAAAGCTTTCACACGATGGGTATGGGGCGGGGTGTTTATCTCGCTGTTGACGGATATTGACTGGGCGGGGCGTTTACTGATCCGCTGACGGATACCTCCCTTGCATGGCTTGGGCGGGCAAACTTCGTAAACGTCAGGCTGCCTCCAGAATTGGCGCTATGCGCCAATTCGTCATGCCGTTTTGGCTGCCGTGGCGCGCGCCACACGTAATGGGGCTGTTTAGTGTATGACACGGGGCGGTTGCCATTGATCTTTCCAAACCGTTGTCTCTTTGTCTGTTAAATTTGCC
>JAFTMG010000060.1 GCA_017452525.1 Clostridia bacterium | reverse complement strand
GTCTCGGAGGTGCCTGACGTTTACGAAGTTTGCCCACTCAAGCCATGCAAGGGAGGTATCCGTCAACCTGCTCATAATCGCCCCGCCCGAACCCCTCCATGGCGAGAGCAAAATAAGCATCCCGCCTCATACCCATAGTATGAAAGCTTTTGAAGGTGTCCAGAGGGAACTTTTCTCGAAAAGTTCCCTCTGGCGGAGTCAAGGGGCAGAGCCCCTTGCTTTATTCGCGCCACGATACCTCCACCCCAACACCCCCCAATTTGAACGTCACAAGAACTTGATCGACAACATGAATCGAGCCGCCTCGTGCCGAGGCGGCTCGGTTTTTTCTATGATACGGTCAGCACACCGGCTCTTCGACCGGGGTTGCCGCATCCGCGGCGGGGACCTCTCCCCGCTCCTCCAGTCGCTCCTTGGCGACCGAGAGCATCAGCTTGATGCGATTCAGCTGATTGACCTCGCTGGCACCGGGATCGTAATCCACGGCGGCGATATTGGCTTGCGGATAGACCTCGCGAAGCTTTTTGATGACTCCCTTCCCCACCACGTGGTTGGGCAGGCAGGCAAAGGGCTGGATGCAGACGATATTGGGGGTACCGTGCTCCAGCAGATCCACCATCTCACCCGTGAGGAACCACCCCTCGCCATACTGATTCCCCGTGGAAAGGAAGGGCTTGGCGGCGGCGGCGACCTCCTCGATGGGCACGGGCGCGTCAAAGCGACGGCTTTCCTTCAGCGCCTGCACGGCAGGACGGCGCAAATGCTCGATCAACCCGATCCCCGCTTGATTGATCCACGCACTCTTTTTCGACTCGCCGAAATATTCGTGCTTATATTTGGCGTTGATCATGGTATATTCCATAAAGTCGATGAAATCGGGGACCACGACCTCCGCTCCCTCCCGCTCCAACAGCTCCACCAGATGGTTGTTGGCAAGGGGCATGTATTTGACAAGGATCTCGCCCACGATGCCAACGCGGGGCTTTTTCACCGTTTCGTCCAACGCCAGCGCGTCAAACTCCTCCACGATCTGTCGGCAGACCTTTTTGTAAGTATACCCCGTCCGCGGCTCGGTCAGCGAGGCGATGCAGATCTCTTCCAGACGGTGATGGAGCGCGTTCGCGGAGCCGGGTACCGCCTCATAGGGGCGGGTCCGATAGAGACAGCGCATGATCAGATCGCCGTAGAAGAGTCCATATGCCGCATCCCGCACGAAGGGCACGGTAAAGCGGAAGCCCTCATTCTTCTCCATGCCGTTCATGTTCAGTGAGATGACGGGGATATGGGGATGCCCCGCCTTCTCCAACGCGCGGCGAATAAAGCTGACGTAATTGGAGGCGCGGCAACAGCCGCCCGTTTGGGACATGAGGATGGCGAGGCGGTCGGTGTCATATCTACCCGAGGTCACCGCCTCCATGATCTGTCCCACCACCGTAATGGAGGGGAAGCAGGCATCGTTGTTGACGTATTTCAAGCCCACGTCGATCGCCTTGCGGTTATCGTTGGTCAGGATCTCCAAACGATAGCCGTGCTTGCGGAAGACGGGCTCCAGAATGCGGAAATGGATGGGAAGCATCTGCGGTGCCAGAATGGTGTAGCCTGCCTCCTGCATTTCCCGGGTATATTCCGCACGGTGATAGACGCTCGGACGGGGCTCGGCGTGGATCTGCCGCTCACGGCGCATCCGCATGGCGGCGATCAGGCTTCGGATACGGATGCGGACGGCACCGAGGTTGTTGACCTCATCGATCTTCAGCACGGTATAAAGCTTATTGCTCCCCTCCAAGATCTCGCTGACCTGATCGGTGGTGACGGCATCCAACCCACATCCGAAGGAATTGAGCTGGACCAGCTCCAGATCGTCCCGCCTGCTGACAAACTCGGCGGCGGCGTACAGTCTGGCATGGTAGACCCATTGGTCGACCACCCGCAGGGGGCGCTCGGGCGTCTCATTCAGCGGCAGGCTGTCCTCGGTAAGGACGGTAAAGCCATAGGAGGCGATCAGCTCGGGAATGCCGTGGTTGATCTCGGGGTCGATATGATAGGGACGGCCGGCGAGAACGATGCCGTCACTGCCCTGCCTCTCCATCTCGGCAAGCGCCCGCGCGCCCTCGGCGCGGATGTCTGCCTTCGCCCGCAGTTGCTCCTGCCACGCGGCGGCGGCGGCGCGGCGCACCTCCCGCTCGGGGATATTCCATTCCTCACGGCAGATGGTGACCAGACGGTCCGCCGCCGTTTTCTCCGAGGTGAACGCCATAAACGGGCGCACCAGGCGAACGTCTCCCCGTGTGATCGCCTCCACGTTGTTTTTCAGATTTTCCGCGTAGGAGACCACGATGGGACAGTTGTAATGATTCTGCGCTGTCTTGATCTCCTGCCGCTCGTAAAAGACGCAGGGATAGAAGACGGTGCGGATCCCGCGGTCGATCAGATAGCAGACATGACCGTGGGAAAGCTTGGCGGGGTAGCACTCGGATTCGGAGGGAATGGAGTCCATACCAAGCTCATACAGCGCGCGGTCCGACGCGGGGGAAAGCTCCACGCGGAAGCCGAGCGCCTTGAAAAAGGTAGCCCAATAGGGGTAATTTTCATACATGTTCAGCACCCGCGGGATACCGATCACCCCGCGGGGTGCCTCCTCCGCCGCAAGGGGCGGATAATCGAAGAGACGCGCTCTCTTGTACGCCACCATATTGACGGCACCTCGGTTGCCGCCCGCGCCGTCCAATCCCCGCTCACAGCGGTTGCCCGTCACATGGCTGCGGCCGCCCGCAAAGCGGTTGACGGTCAGCATGCAGTTGTTGGAGCAGCCGCCGCAACGCCTGCCGGTGGAGGTATAGGTAAGCGCCTCGATCTCGGCAAGGGAGAGCATCTCGGTCGGCTGACCGTGATACCGCTCCTTGGCGATCAGCGCCGCGCCGAAGGCGCCCATCACACCCGCGATATCGGGGCAGATGACCTCCGCCCCCGACACCTTCTCAAAGGCACGAAGCACGGCACCGTTGTGGAAGGTACCTCCCTGTACCACGATATGCTTGCCGAGATCGGCGGCATCTGCCAGCTTGATGACCTTGAAGAGCGCATTTTTGATGACGGAATAGGCAAGTCCCGCCGAAATATCCGAAACGGATGCGCCCTCCTTTTGCGCCTGCTTCACGTTGGAGTTCATAAACACCGTACATCTGGTGCCCAGATCCACGGGCGCGGGGGCAAACAGCGCCTCGGCGGCAAATGCCTCGGCACAGTATCCCAGCGAATTGGCGAAATTTTCAATAAAGGAGCCGCACCCCGAGGAGCACGCCTCGTTGAGCAGAATGGTGTCCACCGCGCCGTGCTTCAGCTTGATGCACTTCATATCCTGCCCGCCGATATCCAGCACGCAGTCCACCTGCGGCTCAAAGAAGGATGCCGCCGTGCAATGGGCAATGGTCTCCACCTCGCCCTCGTCCAACGAAAAGGCGGAGCGGAGCAATGCCTCGCCATACCCCGTGGAGCAGGCGCGGGCGATGCGGGCGCTTTGGGGCAGCTTCTCTCTCAACTGCGCCACCGCCGAGATGGCGGTGCGGATCGGGTCACCGCTGTTGCTTGCGTAAAAGGAGAAGAGCAGCTCACCCTCCTCGCCGATCAGCACCAGCTTGGTGGTGGTGGAGCCGGCATCGATGCCGAGGAAGCAATCGCCACGATAGGCGGCAAGCTCTCCCTTGGGCACGACCGCCCTGCTGTGCCGCGCGGCAAAGGCGTCGTATTCGGCACGATCGGCAAACAGCGGCTCCAGCCGCGGCATCTCGAAGGTGATCTGTACGCCCTTCGACAACCGCGCCTCCAGCACCGAGAGGGGGATCGCCGCACCCTCCTTTGCCTCTAATGCCGCACCCAGTGCCGCAAACAAATGGGAGTTTTCGGGATCCACCGTATGTTCGGGCGTCAGCTTCAGCGTGCGGATAAACGCCTTCTTCAGCTCGGGCATGAAATGAAGCGGTCCGCCCAAAAACGCCACGTTGCCGCGGATCGGCTTGCCGCAGGCAAGCCCCGAGATGGTCTGATTGACCACCGCCTGAAAGATCGAGGCGGCAAGGTCCTCCACCCGCGCACCCTCATTGATGAGCGGCTGAATGTCGGTCTTGGCAAAAACGCCACAGCGGGCGGCGATGGGATAGATCTGCCGATAAGAGGCGGCAGCGCGGTTGAGACCCTCGGCATCGGTCTGCAAAAGTGCCGCCATTTGGTCGATAAAGGAGCCGGTGCCGCCGGCGCAAACACCGTTCATGCGCTCCTCCACGCCCCCCGTGAAGTAGATGATCTTGGCATCCTCACCGCCAAGCTCGATGGCAACGTCCGTCTCGGGTGCCGTATGCTTGAGGGCGGTGGCGACCGCCACCACCTCTTGCACAAAGCCCAGCGACAGTGCCTCTGCCAGATTGATCGAGCCGGAGCCGGTGATCCGCGCGCGGATCGCGCACTCGCCCAGCATCTCCCCCGCCTCTCTCAGCAATTGAGCAAGGGTCGCCTGCGTTTGCGCCATGTGCCGCCGATACTCTCCGTATACGATTTTTCCCGTCTCATCCAGCACCACCAGCTTGACGGTGGTGGAGCCGATGTCTATCCCCGCTCTGTATTCCTTCAAAACCTGTTCTCCAACTTCTTGCCGGGCAACTGCGGTCTGCCGCAGCCCGGTTTTATTCTTCTTCTCGATCATATGCGTCGGAACGGTATCTCCGAGAGAGCCCCGCGCATATCTTCCTATAATTATACAATTTTATTATACAACCAAAATCTTAACTGAAAATGAACAAACGCCCTTTCGCACACACATCATTTGACAAAAAACGCGTCTGCTTTTTCGCAGAATTCGGCATATGCACAAAAATCCCGTCGGTGCTTTGCGGTGCCGACGGGATTTTTGAAAGAAAGCTTTATCGGTTGGACATATACTCCGAGATGATCTCCAGGACCTTATCGTAGCAGCCGCCGCAGCCCGTTGAGCAATGGGTCGTGTTCTTGACCTGCTCGTAAGCGGCAAGAAGATCGTCGATGCCCTGATGGCTGTGGAGCGCATCCAGAATATCGAAATAGGACACGTCGTTGCACTTGCAGACGGTATAATTCTCCGCTGTCTTGGTATCCACCGGCTTCAGGTCGCAGACAGGCGCCTCGGGCGCGATCTCAATATCTGCCTTCCACAGACCGTGGAGATTGCAATATGCGTAAACAGCGAGAGGCGTTTCATCGGCAAGCGCGAAGGTGACGGTGGGCTCCGCACCCACCTTGAGACATTTGCGCTGACCGCCGCGATCGGTCTTCAGATAGACCCACAGGATGCTGTGCTCCTCTACCATGGGGTGCGCCACCGAACCGACCGTGACCGTAACGAGGTTGCAGTCCACCGACACGACGGGAATATGCTTCTCGTGGCTTGCTTCCACCGTGCCCGGCTCCAGCTTGGTCATCTTCTTTCCGCAGCAGACCATGGGCACGCCTGCATCGTGCACCATACCAATCAGATTTCCGCAATGTTCACAAATATAAAACGAATGGGTGTCACACATAATCGATACCTCCAAAACATTTACACCACAGCGAATGATGTCTTTCTTATTTTAACACAACGCCACCCATATTTTCTGTGACTAAATCACATTCATTCAAAATGTATCGCGAAATCTGCCGTTGACAAAGAGAGACGGATGGGCTATAATAGAAGCAGGAAATATATCTGCCAAACAGAGCAGAAACTTGGAACATAAAGGAGGATCCGATCATGTTTGCGGTAGAAAAGGTGACCC
Source organism: Clostridia bacterium (assembly GCA_017452525.1). Lineage (GTDB taxonomy): Bacteria > Bacillota > Clostridia > Oscillospirales > CAG-272 > RGIG3947. The sequence continues at coordinate 10,211 of JAFTMG010000060.1, read as the reverse complement.
GGGATTGCGTGGCATGGATCAGAGATTTTTTTGAGAAGAACGGCCCCGGCTGCAATGCCGTTGTGGGTATTTCGGGCGGCAAGGACAGCTCCGTTGTCGCCGCGCTGTGTGTGGCGGCGCTGGGACGCGACCGCGTGATCGGTGTGCTGATGCCCTGCGGTGAGCAGCACGACATCGACTGTGCCTACGCGCTGGTCGACCATCTGGGCATTCGCCGTTACGTGGTCAACGTCAAGGACGCAGTAGAGGGCATTCGTGCGGCATTCCCCGCCGAGATCTCCCCGACGCAGCAGACGCTGACCAACATTGCCCCCCGCATCCGTATGACTGCCCTCTACGCCGTTTCCCAAAGTTGCAACGGCCGCGTGGCAAACACCTGCAATCTCTCGGAGGACTGGGTCGGCTATTCCACCCGCTACGGCGACTCGGTGGGCGATTTCAGCCCCCTCTCCAAGCTGACGGTACGTGAGGTCAAGGAGATAGGCCATTATCTGGGTCTGCCCCGTGAGCTGGTGGAAAAGACCCCCATCGACGGGCTCTGCGGCAAAACGGACGAGGACAATCTCGGCTTTACCTACGCCGAGCTGGACCGCTACATCCGCACCGGTGAGATCGATGACCCTGCCAAAAAGGCTCTGATCGACCGCAAGCACGCCGCCAATCTCTTCAAGCTGCAGCTGATGCCCATCTTCGAGCCGGATCTGGGCTGATCGGTACCGCGGTATGCTGTATCTGCGCTCTTTCACCTTCCCCACCGCCTCGGATGAGGAAGGCTTTCTGCTGAACTATCCCTATCAGCTGGAAATGGGATGCTATTCGCACACCAACGTCTATCCCTTCAAGCTCCTGCCGCAAAAGGGGCTCCGCCGCCTGGAGTTTGCCCCCGTGACTCTGCTCTGCGGCAGCAACGGCTCGGGAAAATCCACCGTGCTGAACCTCATTGCCGAAAAGCTGAGGCTCCACCGTCCCGCCCCCTTCAACAACACGCCCTATTTTGAGGACTATCTGGACATGTGCCGTTACGAGCTTTCCCCCACCGTCCGTCGGATCCCGCGGGAAAGCGCCATTCTGACCAGCGACGGCGTGTTTGACTTTCTGCTGGATCTGCGCGCCATCAACGAGGGCGTGGATCGGCGGCGGGAGGAGCTGTACCGTGAATACGAGGCGACCCGCAACGTGTACGGGACCAACGACGGCTTTCAGATGCGCTCCCTCGCCGATTACGACGAGCTGAAGCGCAGAAACGAGATCCGCTCCGGCACCAAGTCCTCTTACGTTTCCAAGCGCCTCCCCAAAGAGACAGACGGACGCTCCAACGGAGAGTCTGCCTACGTCTACTTCACACAGAAGATCACCGAAAAGGCGCTCTTTCTGCTGGACGAGCCGGAAAACAGCCTCTCGCCCATGCTGCAGGCGGAGCTGGTCTCCTTCCTGACCGACTCGGCGCGGTTCTACGGCTGCCAATTCATCATCTCGACCCACTCCCCCTTCCTGCTCTCCATGCGGGATGCCGCCGTCTACGACCTGGACGCAACTCCCGTGACCTCCTGCCGCTGGACCGAGCTGCCCCACATCCGGGCATATTACGATCTGTTCCGACAGCATGAGAAGGAATTCCAATAAGTAAGACCGATCCGCCCCCGCATCGCGGGGGCGGATCTTCTCTTGTATTACACCCGATCCGACATCAGCTCGGCGGGGTCAAAGGCATAGATCTGCCCCTGCGAGGTCTCTTTATCGTGCTGGGTGTTGACCAGCAGCTTTCCACGATAGGGCGCACAACACTCGATCTCCACCTTGCCGAAGGGCGTGAAGGAGAAATCCACGCGGGAGACCAGCTTCTTTTCCTTCAGATCGACGATGCGCATACCCACCGGCGTGCCTACCTTGCCGAACCCGAAGGTATAATACAGCCTGTCTTCATGGATGGTGCCGCCCTGCGTGATGAAAATATCGAAGGGATATTCGAACTGATCCACGATATCGGCGGCGGTGAGGGTCACCTCCCCGTGCCCTGCTCCGATCCCGGGCAACGGAAAGGCGGTGACGATATAATCGTTCCCGTTATACAGGTGTGCAAATTCCTTGGTAGTGCGGTAGCGCGCCGAGTGGAGATAAAACAACCCGTTCTTTACGTCAACCAGCGACGCGGGCCATCCCCAGCCGGGCGTCTGATAGGGCGTATTCTCAATACCGTCGTTCTTGTAATAGATCTTCTGAACGAGGTGAGAGGAGAAATGGGGCTTGCCGTCCTCCCCGTGCGTGATATCCAGCGCCTCCACCGCGCAATAGGCGATAAATCCCCGCTCGTCCGCATCACCGCTGTTGCCGGCGGTGATATACATGAGGGGATTGCCTGCCTCGTCGGTACCGCCGAACATCATATCGTTGGCATGGTTAGCGTATCTCTTATCCTCCTCGCCCGCATCGTAGGAGGCGAGCTTGAAGGCGGAGAGCGGCTCGGGGTCGCGGGTGATCAGATCGTACACCGCGCAGACGCCGCTATGGTAAAGGACGACGGCATAGTCACCCCAGACCGAAAAGCCCTGCACCGAATTGCGCTTACCCGTCAGCGCCTCGGTGGGATTATTGAAATACATCACAAATTCCGCGTTTGGGAAAATCATGAGAAATTACCTCCGTTGATCTTGATATTTTCAGTACGGCATCGCGGGACGGCAGCCATACGTGTGCCGTTCATTCTTTCTTTTTGCGGAACAGCCGCCCGATCTTTGCCCCCAAGGAGTTTTCCTGCTTTCTCTGCCGTTCCTGCTCCTCGCGCAGGGCGGTGCGCCGCTCCGCCAGCGTCTCACGAAGCTGTGCGGCAAGCGGGGCATAGCGGGGCTTGCCCGGGAACTTGTTGTGCAGAAGCATACAGAGCTCCAGAGACTTTTCCATAAAATAGAAGTAGGGTTCGCCCTCGGTCATTTTGGTGAATTGCAGATACAGGTCCAGCAGGAGATCGTAATCCGAGGCGTTTGCCCCCTGTCTCGATCTGTCTCCGATCAGTGCCATCGCCTTGGTGCAGTAAAGCTTGCACGCCTCAAGGTCCCCCAACCGATCGCAGAGCAACCGCAGCTGATCGTAGCAGATCAGAAGATCGTTCCGCGACCGCGCCATGTCGGTCTCCGCCGCCAACTGCTCAAAGATGACCAGCGCGCTCTCATACGCTCCCTTCGCGGCAGACAGCTCCCCGGTCAGCTCGCAGAGGTAGCCGAGATTGTAGCAAATTGCCGCCAGATTGCGCCGCGCCTCCACCGTACCCAGCTCCTCTGCCAGCCGACGGCACAGCGCAAGCGATCTCTGACAGTAGTCCTTTGCCGTGTCAAACTCCTTGACGGCTTGATGGACGTTGCTCAGATCGTTATAGGTCGCGGAAAGATTGACGCGGTCCTCCGGGTCGCTCGTTTCCTCCGCCAGAGCGGTGCGGAGAGCAAGCGCCTTTTCATAATACGCCTTCGCGGCGGTATGATCTCCCCGCGCCTCCTTGACCGTGCCCAGTCTGGTGTAGCAAAGTGCCAGAGAACGGCGCATCTCCACCGTGCCGGATCCTTCAGACAGGCGCTCGGCGATCTCGCGGGACTTCTCATAATGCGCCTCAGCAGCTTCCGCCTCACCGCAGGCGAGGCAGGCGTTGCCAACGCGGTTATAGGCGGAGGCAAGATCGTGCAGAGTCTCCGGCATATCGGTCTCCTGCACCAATTCTTCACGGATCGCCAGCGCCTTTTCATAATATCGCTTTGAGCCCGCGTGATCGTTACATGCGCGGCAGATATCTCCCAACTCGTTATAGCTGACCGACACCCGTCGGCGGTTTTTCACCGTGGCGATCTCCTCTGCCATCTGCTCGAAAATGGCAAGGGACATCTCAAAGCACCGCTTTGCCGCCGGGATGTTGCCAATCTGCCGCTCGAGCGCGCCGAGACGCTCGTAGCTGACCGACAGATCGTAGCGGGACTCTGCCGTTCCCACCTCCTCCGCCAGCTGCTCCGCCATGTCGCGGAATTTACCGTAATAATCACTCGCCGACGCCACGTCGCCCAGCGACAAACTGACGGTGCCCAGATGCTCATAGCCCACCGCCAGGGAGCGGCGAAGCTCCGGTGTGCCGAACTCCTCTGCCAGCTCCTCGCTGACCGCCAGCGCCTGCGCGTAAAACTCCTTCGCCTCCGAAAGCTCTCCGCACACCTTGCTGATATCACCCAGCTTTTCGTAGCAGACCGAAAGATCGTTGCGCAGTGCGGGATCTCTGCTCTGCTCCGCCATCGCACGGAGCAGCATATAGCCCTTGATATCATATTGCTTTGCCGCCTGAAGATTGCCCGCTGCCTCGCAGATGTTGCCGAGGCGGATATAATTACACGCCAGCGCATGACCGTCCCGCGCACGTCCCGTCACGGGTCCCAGCTCCTCGCGGATATTCAGAGACTTCTCGTAATACTCTCTCGCCCCCGCCAGATCGCCGCACGCCTCGCAGACCATACCCATCTTCTCGTAGCTGAGAGAGAGCCCGTAGCGGATATCATCGTTTTCCGCCGCTCTGCCGGACGCTTCGATCTGCGCTTGCGCCTGCGCGTACTTCTCCCGCGCCGACGGATAACGGTACAGCTCCATATAAGCGTCGCCGCAAGCGATCACCGTATCCAACAGCTCCGCCAGCGTGCGGTCATCCCCTCGCTCGCGGTAGCGCGCTTCATCACAAAGAATCTTTTTCTCCCGCCACGTAAGCGCCGTCTCGTAGCTTCGCGCCACGCCCTCGCCCTTCTCGTACATCTGCACCAATCGGTCGATCGCTTCGATCACGCCTGCCTCGGCGGCGGAGGTGATCAGCGTCACGGCGCGGTCATGGTCCACCTCCACGTCCACACCGCCGAGATAGGCGAGTCCGATGAGAAAATTGTGTTTGGGAGAGTTGTTGTTTCCTTGAATATCCAGCTTTTCGACGGCAGCCAGAAGGTCTTCCCTCAGCGCGTCCCCGTCATGGGCGTCGGTGGGCGTGGGGATGTTTTCATATTGTGCGGCAAGCGCCGCCCGATCCGTCTCCACCATCTCGGCGGGCAGGATATGCTTGTGCGCCTTTTGCGCCATCGGGTACTCCACGGTCATCACGTAATTCTTCTCGTTGACCAGATTCGGGGTGACGGCAAGAACGAAAAGCGCGCTCTTATTCAGCGCCCCACGGATGGCATCGTTAAAATCCTCGCCCGGGGTAAGGAACTCATCGTACCAGATGGCGATATCTCTGCAAAACTCGTTTTGGTGGATCAGCCGCATCAGCTCACGGGCATGCTTGCGGTCCTTCTTGCGGTAGCTGAGAAAAATATAGGCGTCAAAGGCGGCGCGGATCCGCTCTGCCTCCCGGTCTCCGATGAGCACGGCGGAAAGATAATTCCGAAGCTTCTCGTCATAGGAGATGGCTGTGGGATCGTGCCGATTCTTATCCAGAAACTGCAGATCTCCGCATTTCCGATTGAAGATCTCCTCCAGCCCTTCCTCCTGCATCAGCGGCAGGACGGGGATATGATGTCGGACGGCAAAGGGAAACTCCACGTCGATGGCTTGGTTCGGCGTGCAGAGCAGCTCGGCGGTCACGGGCATGACGAAGAGCTGCATCTGTGTCAGGTCGTGGAGAAAATCGGCATCACGGGGCGCGTCCGTCTCCTTCGCGGACCAGACGGCGCAGTTCTGCCGCGCGAGTATCTCATCGGAAATCGCCTCGAAAAAGCGGGCATGGTCCTTGGGATGAGCGCAGAAATACACTCTCGGCTTGCCCTGCGGAGAGCTTTCTCCGCGCGTTTTATACGTCAGATCATATCTTTCCTCTGTCATCCTGTGCCTCCGTTTCATGAAGCGCTGTCAGCATCACGGTTTTATTGTAGCACAACACGGTGCCGTTGTAAAGGGATTTTTTCGCAGAGGCGGGAAAACGGCGGACTTTCCCCGCTTTCCGTGAATCCGACTCAACAGACGCGTTATTGTTTTCGGGGGCGGAATATGTTATCATAAACCTGTTGACAAACGCCTCCCCGTGTGCTACAATAAGGAAAAACAAGAAAGGAGGCGTCCTGTCATGACCCGCTCGCATATCCACCCCACGATCTGTATCCCAAGGACTCACCTCCGCCGTCAGCCGGTCGCCCTCTCATAGCGTCACGGCTCCTCTCTGCGTGCGCGGTGTGCCCTCGGGCACGCCTTTTTTGTTTTATTCCCGAAAGGAGGGATCCCCCTTGAACCAAACCCCAACACCCGAACATACCGAGGAGAAGAAGGGGCAAAAGAAAAAGAAGGAGAAGAAAAAGCGTCTTCCCCTCAAGCGAAGCATCTCCAATATCCTGTTCGCCCTGCGGCAGGTGTGGGAGGTCTCGCCCTCGTATTTCATCATTTACTACGCCATGACGCTCGTTTGGGGCACGCTGGATTTTCTGGAAGGCTCTTTCCTGCTCCGCATGATCGTCAACGGCATTGAGAAGAACACCCCCACGCGGGTGATCGTCACCTTTATGCTGGTCATTGCCGTTGCCGACGTGCTGGCGAGCGCCCTCAACAGCTACTATTGGAACGTCCTTTCCCCGCCGAAATACCAGCTGGTGAGTGCCACCATCCGCAAAAAACTCTTCCGCAAGGCATCCACCGTAGAGCTTGCCTGCTACGAGACCCCCGCCTTCTATGACAAATACATGAAGGCGATGGACGAGGCAAACGGCCGCGTGGAAAAGGTGATGGGCACCATCGACAACCTCATATGGAACACCATCTCCCTTTGCTGCAACTCCTTTCTGCTCTTTCTCATCGACCCGGTGCTGATCATCTTCGGTCTGCTCCCGCTGCTGCTGGGCATCGTGCGCCGCTGGCAAAGCAAGCTCTCCCACGATCAGACCGCCGCCCGCAAGCCCATCGACCGCCGCGTCAAGTACGTGCGCCGCACCTTCTACCTCAACGAATACGCCAAGGAGATGCGCATTGGCGGCATGTATCGGCGCATGCTGGACGAGCTGATGGCGACCTACCGCGATTTCAAACAGCTGATGCGCAAATACGGCATCCTGCGCGCCGTCACACAGTACATTCAGAAGGTCGGACTTGAGGTGGTCACCATCCTCGGCGCCATGTTCTATGCCGTATGGCGGACGCTGGGAGACGGCGGCATGACCATTGGTGACTGCATCGTCATTCTCAACTCCATCGGCACCATCTCCTACTGTCTCAACTACATGGTACAGAATTTTGCCGAATTCGGCGAGCATTCCCTCTTTCTCGAGGACGTGCGCTACTTTCTGGACTACGAGGTCGCCATGCCCGAGGACGAGGACGCCCCTGCGGCACACGGCGGCGACATTGAGCTGAAGCACGTCTCCTTCCGCTATACGGGTGCCGAGAAGGACACGCTTCACGATATCTCCATGAAGATCCGCGCGGGGGAGCATATTGCCCTCGTCGGACTGAACGGCTCGGGCAAGACCACGCTGGTCAAGCTGCTGCTCCGCCTCTATGACCCGACCGACGGCGAGGTGTTGCTGGATGGAAGAAACGCCAAGGAATACCGCCTCTCCTCCTACCGCGACAGCTTCAGCTGTGTCTTTCAGGATTTCCGCGTCTTTTCCATGTCGGTGACCGAAAACGTGCTGCTTCGTACGCCCCGCGAGGGGGATACCGAGCGCGTTCGCGAGGCACTGCGTGAGAGCGGCGCATGGGAGAAGATCGAGTCTCTCCCCGCGGGGCTTGACAGCACGCTGACCCGCGAATTTGACGATCACGGCATCAATCTTTCGGGCGGCGAGGCACAGAAGGTCTCGCTGGCACGTGTATTTGCCGAGGACGCGCCCTGCATCATCCTCGACGAGCCCTCCTCCGCCCTTGACCCCATCGCCGAGCACACCATGTTTGAGAACATGATGCGCGCCGCGCGTGGGCGAAGCGTCATCTTCATCTCCCACCGCCTTTCCTCCGCCGTGGATGCCGACCGCATCTATCTGATGGAGGACGGTCGCATCGCCGAGACGGGCACCCACCGAGATCTGATGGCACGCGGCGGGAAATATGCCGAGATGTTCCATCTGCAAGCGAAGAATTACGTTGGAGAGGAGGTGGAGGCATAATGGCACGTGATAACAAAAAGCCCAAGCAAAAGCTTTCAAGGATCTTCTCCAACAATCTGCGCATCATCGCCAAGGTGGCGCGCATGACCCCCGATTATTTCATCTCGGTCATTCTCGAGGGCATTGTGTGGGGTATGATCAACTCGGTGGAGGCAGTCTTCACCTTCCGCCTCTTCGACGCGCTGGACGCGGGCAAGAGCTTCTCCGAGGTCGCCCTCATCATTGCCGCCATGGCGGGCTTTTACCTCATCGCTTATGCGCTGGACGCATGGTATTGGCAGTATTACAATCCCCTTTTGCGCCGCAAGCTGGAGCTGAAGCTTCACCGCGAGCTGTTTGACAAGGCGCAGACCCTGGACGTCTCCTGCTACGATGACCCCGCCTTCTACAACGACTTTGTCTGGGCAATGGACGAGGCGGGACAGCGGGCGTACGACGTCATGTTCGACATCGGCAAGCTGATCAACCGACTGGTGGCGGCGGGCACCCTATTTACCCTCATCTTCACCATCGACGTCCCCGTTGCCGTCATTCTGCTCTCTACCTCCATCCTCTTCGTGGTCATCAATCAGATCGCCAACAAGGTACATTTTGATCAGGAGAAGGAGCGCAAGCCCCTCAACCGCGTGCGGGATTACATCAACCGCGTCTTCCATCTGGCAGACTATGCCAAGGAGATCCGCATCAGCCACGTGACCGATCTGCTGATCGAGGATATCGACGAAAACACCGAGAAGCAGATCGCCGTTTCGATCAAATACGGCAAAAAGTATTTCATTCTCTTCGGACTCTGCTATTCGGTGCTGTCCAACATCGTCTATTACGCGGTGCTGTTCTATATGTTCGTCCAGCTACTCCACGGCAACGTTCTTGTCGGTGCCTTTGCCGCCTCGGTCAGCATGATCTGGCGCGTGCGCTGGATGCTGGAGGATCTGGTGGAGCGACTGACCAAATTCCCCCGACATTCGCTCTTCCTTGAAAAATATTACGGCTTCCTCGCGTACCGCCCCACGCTGGTCAGCGGTGAGGAGGAGGTGCCGCCCTTTGCGTCGCTTGAGATGCGGAACGTTTCCTTCACCTACGATTTTTCGAACAAGCCGCGCTATGAGTTTCACGATGCGGACTACAAGCCCCCCGAGGGAGAGGGCGGCAGAGGCGACGCCCTGCGGCACGTGGACCTGACGCTGAAGCGGGGCGAAAAGATCGCCATCGTCGGCTACAACGGTGCGGGCAAAACAACGCTGATCAAGCTGCTCATGCGGCTCTATGACCCCACCGAGGGACAGGTTTTGTGGAACGGGCGGGACGTGCGGGAATATGACACCGAGGAATACCGCGCCCGCATCGGTACCGTCTTTCAGGACTTCCGCATCTTCGCCGCCAGCGTGGGCGAGAACGTGATGAACGGACATTACGACCCCGCGCAGGATGAAGAAACGGTGCGCCGCGCACTGGACGCCGCCGGCTTCACCGAAAAGCTGGGCGAGCTGGAGCGCGGCATCGACACCACCCTGACCCGCGAGTTTGACGACAAGGGCACCAATCTTTCGGGCGGCGAGGCACAGAAGGTCGCCATCGCCCGCGTCTTCGCCAAGCCCTTTGAGCTGATCATTATGGATGAGCCCTCCTCCGCCCTCGACCCCGTGGCGGAATATGAGCTGAATCAAGCCATTCTCCGATACGCGGCGGATAAGACGGTCATTTTCATTTCTCACCGTCTCTCCACCACCCGCATGGCAGACAGGATCTATATGTTCGCCGGCGGTGAGCTGAGCGAGGTCGGCTCCCATGAGGAGCTGATGGCGAACAACGGCAAATACGCCGAAATGTTCCGCCTGCAGGCAGAGAAATACCAAACCGAATAATTCTCCCGAGGACCGACCCGCACGGGTCGGTCCTCGGCGTTTTTGGAAGAATACAGGTTGGAATTTTTGGGGGGAGCAAACGGGTTGAAATGTTCAAATTGGGGTTTATCGGGGTGGAGGTATCGTGGCGCGGACGAAGGCAGGGCTTTGCCCTGCACCCACAAGGGAACCCTTTTTTGAAGGGTTCCCTTGACCCTCCGAAAATCTTCACATAGGGGTATGGGGCGGGGTGTTTATCTTGCTCTCGCCG
>JAFTMG010000012.1 GCA_017452525.1 Clostridia bacterium | reverse complement strand
TGCCACAAAGATTTTAGGAGAGTCCAGAGGACCCTTCAAAAAAGGGTCCTTTGGCGGGTGCAGGGCAGAGCCCTGCCTTTGTCCGCGCCACGATACCTCCACCCCAACAACCCCCAATTTGAAATTTTGAAACACATCTCAACCCCAAATCCGCATGATCGATTTACCACTCCTCGCGGTATTTCTTCGCCTGCACGCGGTACATCTCGGCGTATTTGCCGTTTTGTGCCATCAGCTCGTCGTGGGAGCCGGATTCGATGAGGGTACCGCCGTCGAACATATAGATGCGATCCGCCATGCGGGTGGTGGAAAGGCGGTGGGAGATGAAGATGACGGTCCGGTCGGCGGCGTTTTCCATGATCGAGCGGTTCAGCTCATACTCGGCGATGGGGTCGAGAGCGCTTGAAGGCTCGTCCATGATCAACAGTCCGCCCTCGCGGTCAAGCACGCGGGCAAAGGCGCGGGCGATGGCGACCTTTTGTGCCTCACCGCCCGAAAGTCCCGTGCCCTTTTTGTCAAATTCGCGGGTCAGCGGCGTGGCGATGCCCTTGGGGAGGGAGGCAACCTTTTCTTCCAAAGAGGCGGCGCGCAGGGCATCGGTCACCGTTTGCTCGCGGTCGGGCGTAAAGTCACCGGCAAGCACGTTTTCCGCCACCGTGGCGGCGAATACCTTATAATCCTGGAAAACAACGCCGACGGCGCGGCGGTATGCCTCGGGGTCGAGGTCGCGCAGGGACCTGCCGTTGATGAGGATCTCGCCCTCGGTGGGGTCGTAGAGCCGCAGGAGCAGCTTGATCAGCGTCGTCTTGCCCGCACCGTTGTAGCCCACGAAGGCGATCTTCTCGCCGCGGCGGATGTTCAGCGAGATACGGCGAAGCGTCGGCTCACCGCCCTCGGTGAAGGGATAGCGGAAGGTCACGTCGCGCACGGCGAGATGCTCGATGGGCGGGACGTCGGTCAGCTCGCCCCGCACGCTGGGCTCGTAATCGAGAAACCGCTTGAATTTTTCGATATAGAGGCTGTGCTCGTTGAATTTGGTCAGATAGTTGCCGATGTCATCCAGCGTCCAGTAGAGCTTGAAGGTGGCGGTGATGCTCGCCGAGAGGGTGCCCAGCGTCAGCGTCGGGTCGGTGACATAGCGCACCACCAGATAGCCGACCACGCCTGCCTGAGGCATGGTGGTGGTCAGCAGATGCGATGCCAGCAGCAGCCACATCAGCCGGTTTTCATATTTGCGGATGATGCCGATCTTTTCCTCGGTCGCCTCCCCGTAGCGGTCGATGAGTGTCTCTGCCATGCCGCCCAGACGCAGCTCCTTGGCGTGATCGGGCATATAGAAGATGCGCCCGATATAGGAAAGCTTGCGCCCGACGAGGGTCAGATCCCGGGTGCGCTCAAAGCACAGACGGTTGATCACCGCCTTGAGCCATAGCCCCAGCAGGACGGTGACCAGCAGCACGGCGGCAACGACGGGCTCCATGACCACCAGAAGCCCCAGCACCACGGCACTGCAGATGATGCGGTTGAGGAAAAGCGACAGGTCACTGAAGATCTTGATCAGCCGTCCGTCCGCCTCCCGCATTGCCCAAACGAAATCGTCGTAAAAGGCGGGATCGTCGTAGCAGGCGAGGTCCAGCGCGCGGGCGCGGCGGTAGAGCTCGTTCTGCATGCCCTCGTGAAGCTTCAGATTGGTGCGGGGATTGTAGACCTCCAGCCGCCATTTGTTGAACAGCTCAAAGAGGATGCTGTAGCCGCCCACGATGGCAACGGCGGCGAGGACGTGCGTGTAGGGGGCGCCGCGCTCAATGGCGTCAAAGAGATATTTGAGAAAGAGAACGCCGAGGATGTGGTCGCCCGCCCGTCCGATCGCCTCGCAGAGAACGACGAAAATGTAGCTCGGCGTGTAGCGGAAGGCGTAGCGGGCAAGAAACCAACAGTTTTTGAAGACGCGGATCATGCCGTGTCTTTCTTTTTTGGGAGTGCTTGCTTGGGTACTCATGGGTGTGCCTCCTCTCCGTCCAGATAGGTGTCCGCCTGCTTGTGCCACATGTCGGCATATTTGCCGCCGAGGGCGAGCAGCTCGCGGTGAGAGCCCTGCTCGATGATGCGCCCCTGCTCAAAGAGGTAGACGCGGTCTGCCGTCACGGCGGAGGAGAGACGGTGGGAGATGAAAATGACCGTCTTGCCCTCGGTGGCGGCAAACATGTTGCGGTACATCTCCTGCTCGGCGATGGGGTCAAGGGCGCTGGTCGGCTCGTCAAGCAGAACGATCTCCGGCGAGGCGGCAAAGATGCGGGCAATGGCGAGCTTTTGTGCCTCGCCGCCCGAGAATTGCGCCCCTTCCTTGTCAAATTCGCGGGTGACGTTGGTGTCCATGTCGTGGGGCAGGGAGGCGATCTTGTCCGCCATGCCCGCGCGGTCCAATGCCGCGGTGACCGTTTCCCGGTCACCCTCACTCAGCCCGCCGTGTCCCGCCACATTCTCCCCCACCGTAGCGGCAAACAGGCGGTAGTCCTGAAAGACGGTGCCGTAAAGGGCGCGGTAGGCGGAGAGGCGGTAGGTGCGGATGTCCTCGCCGTTGACGCGGACCGTCCCCTCGGTGGGGTCGTAGAAGCGCAACAGCAGCTTGATCAGCGTGCTCTTTCCTGCGCCGTTGTGCCCTACCAGCGCGATCCGCTCGCCGCGGCGAATGGTCAGGCTGATGCCGTCGAGGGCGGGACGTTCCTGTCCCTCGTAGGTGAAACGCACGTCATGGAGAGAAAGAGCGGTAAATCCGTCGGGCGCGGGAGCATCGGCAACCTCGGGGATCTGCACCTCGTACTCGAGAAAGGCGCGGAGATTGTCAATGTAGAGAGAGTTTTCGTCGAGTCGGAGGATGGTATCGCCCGCGTAGTTGAGGCGGTAGGAGAGGTCGACGAGGGAATTGATGATGACGAAGCAGTCGCCCAGCAGCATGGTCTTGGTGACCAGGGTACGGTAGGCAGCCAGCAGGATCGAGCTGAGGTGGACGACCACGTCGAAGAGCAGGTCAAAGAGGTAGCGGAAGAACATATTCTTGTAGCCGTATTGTTTGACTACAACCTTCATTTCCTCCACGCTGTCGTGCATGCGGCGGAACATGACCTGCCACATCTCGCCCATGCGCATCTCCTTGGCGTAGTCGGCAAGGTAGAAGGTGCGGCGGACGTAGTCTTTCTGTCGGTCGATCTCCTTGCGCCGCATATTGTAGTCATAACGGATGCGATTGCGCCGCCGCCCGATCAGCGCCGTGGCGAGAAGGGGGAGGCAGGCAAGCAGGAGAAAGATGGGGGAGATGGTGAAGATGAGTGTCACCGTCGCACCGACGTAGACGACCATGTAGATCAGATTGGAGAAGTGATTCATGACGGTGAAGGCGCGGTCGGAGGTCTCACCGGTGGCTTTGATGTAGGTGTCGTAGAAATCGGGGCGCTCGAAGCAGGCAAGCTCCACCTCGACCGCCTTCTTTTGCAGAAGCCTTTGAATGTGGGCATCGACCAGCGGCGCGTGGGACATATGGTAGCGGCTGGAAATGCGGAAAAAGACCTGACATACCACGGCGAAGACGAGCATCCAGCCGACGCCGATGAGAATGTCGCGCACGCTCCGCCCCGCCTGCAGGCCGCTCAGCGCGTAGCTGTAGAGATAGGTGCCGAGCAGAAAAGAACTCAGCGCGTCGATCACCGCGCCGATGACGCTGAACACGAGCAGGGCGGGGCAGACCTGCGCGATAAAGCGGAGCATGTAGACGTTGTTTCGCCACGTCCGCCGCCAATTGATCTTCTTCTTGGTTTGTTTGTCCTTTGCCATGGGACCTCCTTGTGTGGTTTTTTAAGTATCAAAATATGGCTCTGTTGCATTAAATGGTGGGGATTTTTTAAATTGGGGTTTGTTGGGGTGGAGGTATCGTGGCGCGGACGAAGGCAGGGCTTTGCCCTGCACCCACAAGGGAACCCTTTTTTGAAGGGTTCCCTTGACCCTCCGAAAATCTTTAAATAGGGGTATGAGGCGGGGTGTTTATCTTGCTCTCGCCGTGGAGTGGTTCGGACGGGGC
>JAFTMG010000059.1 GCA_017452525.1 Clostridia bacterium | reverse complement strand
TTCCGACAAATTTAAATACAACAGCCTTGTATCGTACACTAAATGACCCCATTTCGTGCGGCGCGCGCCACGGCAGCCGAAGCGACAGGGTCTCGGAGGTGCCTGACGCGAACGAAGTTTGCCCGCTCGAACCATGACAGGTCTGCATCCGTCTATTTGCTTATAATCGCCCCGCCCGACCCATTCCATGGCGAGAGCAAGATAAGCATCCCGCCTCATACCCATAGTGTGAAAGCTTTTGAAGGTGTCCAGAGGGAACTTTTCTCGAAAAGTTCCCTCTGGTGGGTGCAGGGCAAAGCCCTGCCTTCGTCCGCGCCCCGATACCTCCACCCCGCCAACATTCCTCTCACGTTTGCTGGGCAAAAGCCGCACATCTTGACAATCTGTGCATAATATGGTAAAATGAACGGGATAATATCATACAATATGTCCAAATCCCGTCCCGCACGTCCGTCGGGGCATAAAATAAACGAAACGAGACATGATAAAAGAGATGTCCCGTTCCCCCTGCCGCAGGGCAGAGAACCGAAGAAAGGAACGAAAAGAATGATCATTCTGTCTACCGACCGTATCAACGAACAAACGAAACAGGGCGCCGAGCGCTTCGTCCGCGCCACCGATGACGCCTATACGGCACAGCTGCACGCCATTGCCGAGCATATTCGCAACACCTACCGCACCCGCCCCATCGTGCTGATCTCGGGTCCCTCCGGCTCGGGCAAGACCACCACGGCGCATATGCTGGAGCAGATATTAGACGGCTGGGGGCTGGAGTCCCACACCCTTTCGATGGATAACTATTTCAAGACCCTCTCCCCCGAGGAGCGGGCGGCGGCAGACCGCGGCGAGCTGGATCTGGAGTCCCCCGAGCGAGTGGACGCGGCACTGTTGCACGAGCAGCTTGCCGCCATGGTGCGGGGCGAGCCGGTCTCCCTGCCGGTCTACGACTTCGTTAACTCCCGCCGCACGGATTCGGGCAGGGTGCTGACCCGCGGCGAGCGTGAGATCGTCATTCTGGAGGGCATCCACACCCTCAACCCCGACGTAGTCCGCCTGCCCGACGAGAATATGACCAAGCTCTACATCAGCGTCCGTACCCGCGTCGTATTCGAGGACGTCACCCTCCACCCCTCCAAGATCCGCCTGCTGCGCCGTATGCTCCGCGACCGCGTGGGCAGAGGACGCAAGCCCGAGGAGACCCTCTCCCTCTTTGCCTCGGTCCAGCGGGGCGAGAGCCGCTTCATCATGCCCTATAAGCACCGCGCCGATTTCGATATCGACACCTTCATCGCCTATGAGCTTGGCGTCTACCGCCGCGCCATGGCAGAGGAGCTTGCCCACCTCCACCACGAGCCCGAGCTGGACGCACTTCTCACCGTCCTCGACCACGTCGAGGAGATCCCCGCCGAAACCGTCCCCCGCGAGTCCCTCATCCGCGAGTTCATCGGCGGCGGGCAGTTTGAGCATTGATGCCCGAATAGCAAACGCTACGGCGCGATCCCCCGCGGGGCTTCGCGCCGTTCCGCGCCGTGTGAAATACGAACGTCAAGGAGACCGCCATGTCAGAAACGCAATACCGACTGAAACATAAAACGCGGGGCAACGGCAGCCCGCAGGGCAAGCAGAAGGTCTATTTCTGCTGCCATCCCAAGGATTTCGACCGCTTTTTCGAGAAGATCTCGGACGAGATCCTGCAAGAGCAGAACTGCGCCGTCTGGTACGCCGAGGACGTAAACACCCCGCGCGACGAGGATTTTCTGAACGATCTGAAGGAAATGCAGCTCTTCGTCATGCCCGTCACCACCGCGCTGCTCACCACCCACAACCACGCCATTGAGATCGAGTTTCCCTTTGCGATGAAGAACCATATCCCCGTCCTGCCGCTGATGCAGGAGGGAGGGCTTGAGGAGCTGTTCAACAAAAAGTGCGGCGACCTGCAATTCCTTGACCCGCACAAGCAGGACCCCACCGCC
This sequence comes from Clostridia bacterium, assembly GCA_017452525.1. Classification (GTDB taxonomy): domain Bacteria; phylum Bacillota; class Clostridia; order Oscillospirales; family CAG-272; genus RGIG3947. The sequence continues at coordinate 17,643 of JAFTMG010000059.1, read as the reverse complement.
ATCCCTTACGGGGAAAAATTCAAGAAATATCTTTCCTCCGTCCTCATCGGGGACGAGCTTGCCGAGAGGATCCGCGATGCCTTCGACGCCTACGTTTTTCTCAGCTACCGCAAAAAGGACCGCAAGCACGCCCGTGAGCTGATGCGGCTGATCCACAAAAACGATTTCTGCCGCGATATCGCCATCTGGTACGATGAATTCCTCACCCCCGGCGAGAATTTCAACGATGCCATCCGGAAAGCCCTCGATAAAAGCGGACTTTTCGTCCTCGCCGTCACCCCCAATCTGGTCAACGAGAAAAACTACGTCATGACGGTGGAGTACCCCATGGCAAAGGATGCCGGCAAGCCCATCCTCCCCGCCGAGATGGTGGAGACCGACCGGAACGAGCTTGCCGCCAAATATGAAAACATCCCCACCCCCACCAACGCCCACGATGACACGGCGCTGACCGCCACTCTTGCGGAAGCCGTCAAGGATCTCGCCATCAGGGAAAACGACACCTCCCCAAAACATAACTTCTTCATCGGTCTCGCCTACCTGGGTGGCATCGACGTGGAGGTAGATCACCCCCGCGCCACCGCCCTCATCACCTCCGCCGCCGAAGCGGGGCTGATCGAGGCGGTGGACAGGCTGATCTACATGTACGAAAACGGCGAGGGCGTCGAGCGCAACTACCACACTGCCGTAGCGTGGCGGGAGAGGAAGATCGTCCTGCAGGAAAAGGCTTACCGCACGTCTCCCGACGATGATGCGTTGAATACCCTCTTTTGTTCAGTCATCGAATGCGGCGATGCCTACAAAGCCCTCGGCAAGCCCCATGCCGCCCGCGAAAAGTATGCCCAAGGCGAGAAGCTGATCGAGGATTCCGACAGACAGGCGCAAAACAAAAATATCCGCCGTGACCTGTCGGTCAGCTACAATAGACTCGGCGACGTCTGCCAATCTGTCGGTGACCCGGACGGCGCGCGGGCGTATTACGAGAAGGGCCTGACCATCGCCGAAGAGCTTGCAAGAGAGATGGATATTGTAGAGTTCCGCCGCGACCTGTCAATCAGCTACAATAACCTCGGCGACGTCTGTCTTGATGATGGCGACCCGGACGGCGCGAGGGTGTATTACGAGAAGGGTCTGACCATTCGTGAGGAACTTGCAAGAGAGACGAACACGGTAAAGTCCCGCAGCGACCTGTCGACCAGCTACAATAACCTCGGCGACGTCTGCATGTCTGTCGGCGACCCGGACGGCGCGCGGGCGTATTACGAGAAGGGTCTGACCATTCGTGAGGAGCTTGCAAGAGAGACGAGCACGGTAGAGTCCTGCCACGACCTGTGGGTCAGTTACATTAAACTCGGCGACGTCTGCCGGTCTGTCGGCGACCCTACCGGCGCGAGGGCGTATTACGAGAAGTGTCTGACCATCGCCGAAGAGCTTGCAATAATGACGAACACGGTAAAGTCCCTCAGCGACCTGTCGATCAGCTATGGTAGACTCGGCAACGTCTGCCGGTCTGTCGGCGACCCGGACGGCGCGCGGGCGTATTATGAGAAGGACCTGACCATCGCCGAAGAGCTTGCAAGAGAGACGAACACGGTAGAGTCCCGCCGCGACCTGTCGATCAGCTACAATAACCTCGGCGACGTCTGCCGGTCTGTCGGCGACCCGGACGGCGCGCGGGCGTATTATGAGAAAGAACTTGCCATTGCCGAGGATCTGGCAAGGGAGACGAACACGGTAGAGTCCCGCCACGACCTGTCGGTCAGCTATAATAAACTCGGCGATGTCTGTCTCGATGATGGCGATCTGGACGGCGCGCGGGCGTATTACGAGAAGAGTCTGACCATTCGTGAGGAGCTTGTGAGAGAGACGAAAATGGTAGAGTTCCGCCGCGACCTGTCGATCAGCTATGGTAGACTCGGCAACGTCTGCTGGTCTGTCGGCGACCCGGACGGCGCGAGGGCGTATTACGAGAAGGGTCTGACCATTCGTGAGGAGCTGGCAGAAAAGGTCGGCAAACCGGAAAGCTACGATGATCTTGCCGTCTCCTATCTCAAATTCGCCATGCTCGCTCCCAAGCAGTCGGAAGAGTACCGCACCTATCTCCAAAAAGCTCTCAAAATCTATGAAAAGCTTTGCCGAGACTGCCCCGGTGTGGCACGTTATCAAGAAAATCTGGAGATCATCCGCTCCGCGCTCCAATAAGACCCACTCCCCACAAAATTTCAAAAAATTCCCCCGCACCACTTGCGCGCGGGGGAATTCTGTGATACAATGCCATTAACCGGAAAAATAAAATCTTCGGATACGAGAGAAAGGAGACTGCACATGAAAAAAGCCGTCTTTATCACCCATCCCGAACTGAAACCCGTCGTTTACGAGCACCCCTGGCACAAGCAGGGCCGTGTTTTCAATAACAAATCCCTCGACCTGCCCCCCGAAAACGGGCTATTGACCCTTTTGACTTTCTTCGACTGCAAGAAGCCCGTCAAGAAGGCAACCGTCACCGCCACCGCCCTCGGCGTGTTCGACCTGACCCTCAACAATCAGCGCGTCGGTGTCAACACCCCCGACGGCAAGGTCTTTGACGAGCTCAAGCCCGGCTGGACCGACTATCGTTGCCGCGTCTTCCAGTTCACCTACGACATCACCGACATGATCAAAGAAGAAAACTGCTTTACCGCTCAGGTCTCCAACGGCTGGTGGTCGGGCCGCATTTCCTTCGGCTTCTACGGCTTCAAGCTCCCCGCCTTCTGCGGCGAGATTGAGATCGAATATGAGGATGGCACCACCGACCTCATCGCCTCCGACGAGAGCTGGGATGCCGCCGTTTGCGGTCCCGTCATGACCGCCGACATCTGGGACGGCGAATATTACGACGCCCGCATGCCCCACCCCTGCGACTTCCCCGGCGCTTACAAGTGGGCAAAAGCCATCGTTGACAACGATTTCACCGGCGTCATTCAGGACCCCATCGGTCCCCCCATCCGCGTCCGCCCCGATCTGACCCGCAAGCCCATGAGCGCCACCGTTCACTGCGGCACCGATGACGACGGCAGCGAATTCGGCAAGATCCACGTGCTCTCCAAGAAGGTGGGCTACGGCTGTGAGGCAACCAAGCTGAAGGCAGGCGAGAGCATCCTGCTCGATATGGGACAGAATATGGTGGGCAGACCCGCCATCACCGTCCGCGCCGCGCGCGGCACCGTCATCCGTGGCTACGTTGCCGAGATGCTCAACGACAGCGGCGACCGCAAGCGCGGCAACGACGGTCCCAAGGACGGCATCTACATTGAAAACTACCGCTCCGCCCTCGCCCGCATCTACTACGTGGCTGCAGGCAAGGATGAGGAATCCTACAAGCCCACCTTCGCCTTCTACGGCTTCCGCTATCTCGAGCTGACCGCAGACAGCGACTGGGAGCTGATCGCCGCCGTGGGTGAGGTCATCACCTCGGTCGACCGCGAGGTAGGCTCCATCACCACCTCCAACCCCGAGGTCAACAAGCTGATCTCCAACGTGCTCTGGGGTCACCGCGGCAACTATCTCTCCATCCCCACCGACTGCCCGCAGCGTGACGAGCGTCTCGGCTGGTCGGGTGACACGCAGGTCTTTGTGGGTGCCGCCTCCTATGAGATGAACGTAGACGGCTTTATGCGCAAGTGGCTGCAGGATGCCCGCGATTCTCAGGTCGGTTATGAAGGCTTCTGTGATGTCATTCCCCGTGTCTTCGGCGACAGCCACTCGGCAAACAGCGCGTGGGGCGATGCGGGTCTTGTGGTGCCCTACCGTCTGTGGCTGATGTACAACGACGTGGAGCTTCTCGCCGAGCACTATGAGGCGATGGAATACTACATGGATCACCTGCAGTCTCGCAACGGCATGGAGGGTCCTCGCCCCGTTTACGGCGACTGGCTCAACTACGACGTGACCGACAAGTCTTACATTTCTCTTTCCTGGTATGCCTACGACGCCGAGCTGATGATCCTCTTCTCCGACATTCTCGGCAAGACCGACCGCGCCGCTTACTACACCGACCTGAGAGGTCGCATCGTGGCACTGTGGCGTGAGCGCTACGTCAACGAGGCAGGCGACGATCTGACCATCAGCACCCAGACCTCCTACCTCCTCGCACTCCGCTTCAAGCTGGTGGACGGCGAGCTGCGCCGCAAGCTGATCGACCGCCTGGAGAAGAAGATCATTGAGAACAACTACACCCTCTCCACCGGCTTTGTCGGCACGGGTATTCTCAACCAGACCCTCTCCGAGCTGGGACTTGACCACCTCGCCTACTCCCTGCTGCTCCAGACGGATGACCCCTCCTGGCTCTACAGCGTCCGCCAGGGTGCCACCACCATCTGGGAGCGCTGGAACTCCTACACCGTTGCCACCGGATTTGGCGCCGTCAGCATGAACTCCTTCAACCACTACGCCTACGGCGTGGTGCTGGAGTGGATGTACGCCTCAATGGCAGGCATCGCGCCCGATCCCGAACATCCCGGCTTCAAGCATTTCATCCTCTCCCCCAGACCCGACACCCGCCGCGGTGCCGAGCTGCCCGAGGGTCAGGAGCCCATCACCTACGTCAAGGCACACTACGAGTCCGTCTGCGGCATCATCCGTGCCGCTTGGGAGTTTGAGCAGGAACAGTTCATCTACCGCGTGACCATCCCCGAGGGCACCTCCGCCCGCGTGGAATTCCCGCTGCTGAACGGCACCGAGACCGTCAACATCAATGCGTTGACCCTCACCGCCGAGGAGCTTGGCGGCAGGATCGAAGGCGGAAAGATGATCTTCGAGCTGACCGCAGGAGACTACACCATCCGCTGATATCCCGACAAAAATAAGAGATCCCTCCGCCGCGACGGAGGGATCTCTTATTTTACAATGTATCAGCCAACGATCTTCGCAAATGCGCTGTCGATCTTTTCAAGCTGCTTGGTGGCAACTCGCTCGGATGCCTTGATAACAGAGTTGAAGTTGGTGGTACCGGCCTTGAACTGCTCAAACAGAGAGGAGTTGTAGCCGCCTACCTGATAGTAGAAGCCAACGTCGAAGAAACGGGTCGCGAAGATGATATCGAGCATATCTGCGGACTCTTCATCGCGGATGGTCTTACCCTCAAGGGTGATCTCGTAGTACGCGGGGTTGATATACTTCTGACCGTAGTAGGAGAGAGACTCCATGATGGCACCGGACTGCTCAACGTCCTTGACAGAGGAAGGAATGCACATCCAGGAAGTACCGTAAGCGTGCATGGTGTTACAGTAGTCCTTCTGCTCCTCATCCCACTTGGGGTAAGGCAGGAAGCCGAAATCCAGATCACTGTCACGGAACCAAGAACCTGCTTTGACGTAACGGGTGTAGAAGAGGCAGTTATTGGAGGTAAATGACTTGTGAGCAGTCTCGTTGGTATCACTGACGATGTAGTTGCACAGATCGGACTTGTTGGCGAGGGTCCATGTGGAGAGAACGTCGATGTTACGCTCGGAATTCAGGGTGATCTCGATCTGACCGTCGTCATTGATCATACCGACGGCACCGCCGGAAGCGTGAAGCATACCGATCGCGGAGTCGAGCCATACGGTGACACCGTATGCATCGTCGCGGTTGCGGACACCGTCACCGTTCAAGTCTGCGGGAAGCACAGAACCCATCTCGATGAACTTATCATAGGTCCACTTGCCATCCTTGACCAGCTGATAGGGGTCTTCCATCTTGTACTGGTCCACAACGGTCTTGTTGAAGAGCAGGCAGTAGGTACAGTCATTGTCCAGCGTCATGGCGTCGCCAATGGTGTAGTAGAAGCGGCCGTCCAGATTCAGCATATCGTATGCCTTCTGGTCATACCAGGACTTCCCGAGGCTGACGTTATCAACGGTGGCAAGGTCAACGAGATAGCCGGTATAAGCCAGCGTGCAAACGTCGAAGCAGCCGATCGAGGTGAGGTCATAGTCCTGAGAGCCGGACATGTGCATGGTCTCCACAGCCTTGTAGCCCTGACCCTGACCGCCCGAGGACTTACCGCTCTCGTTGATGGTAGTAAAGGTTACCCCAAACTCTTCACTCACGCTGGAAAGCATGGTGTAAGTGGCATCGTTAACGGGCTCGCCGGTCACTTCCTCTGCCACGAAATCCTTGTAGCTCCAGTTACCCGCTTGATAGATCACAAAATCACGGTCATAGTTCTCAATGGTCAAATCGCGAACCTCTTCGGGGGGCTCGGTCTCTGCCGGGGTGGTATCGGACGCACCCGCGTCTCCGCCGCCCGCCGCAGTCGTCGCCGCAGTGGTGGTTGCCTCAGCGCCGCTATCATTCTTCGTGCCGCATCCGACAGCGACGGAAGCGAGCATCAAAAGCGCCAGCAGCATAGCAATCATTCTTTTCATGATAAAATAGTCCTCCCAGATCAAATTCATATTGCTCTACGGCAAATATCTGTCTTTATTATAACCTCAAACATATCAAAAGTCAAGCCGTACAACAAAAATAAACAATTTATATATTTTATTGCTTTTATTTTTGTTTATATCAACCAATCCATATGAATGATGTTGTAACAATCGGGACAAACAACAGCCCCCGCCGCAAAAGCGGCGGGGGCTGTTTTCACAAACAAGATCAGCCGGCAATCTTTTCAAAGGAATCATCGATCTTTTCCAACTGCTTGGCAACGATCTTTTCGGAGGCTTTGAAAAGCGAACTAAAATTGGTGTTTCCACCATAAAACATATCAAAAATAGTGTTATTGTAGTCACCTACCTGATAGTAGAAACCAACATCAAAGAAACGTGTTGCAAAGATGATATCGAGCATGTCTGCCGACTCTTCATCGCGGATGGTCTTACCCTCAAGGGTGATCTCATAATATGCGGGGTTGACCAACTTTTGACCGTAATAGGAGAGCGACTCCATGATGGCGCCGGACTGTTCAATATCCTTCACAGAAGAGGGAATACACAGCCAAGAGGTGCCGTAAGCATGCATGGTATTGCAGTAGTTCTCCTGCTCCTCATCCCACTTGGGGTAAGGCAGAAAGCCAAAATCCAGCTCACTATCGCGGAAATAAGAACCGATGCCGATATAACGGGTGTAGAAGAGGCAATTATTGGTAGTGAAGGATTTGTGAGCAGTTTCATCGGTATCACTGGTAATGAAATTACTCAGTTCAGAAGCGCCAGCACGAGTCCAATTGGTAAGCACATCGATGTTGCGCTCGGTATTCAAAGTGAGTTCAAATTTACCCTCGTCATTGATCTGAGCAATGGCACCGCCCGAAGCATGGAGCATGCCGACAATGGAGTCGAGCCATACGGTCACGCCGTAAGCGTCATTGCGGTTGCGGATACCGTCGCCATTCAGATCGGCAGGAAGTACAGAGCCCATCTCGATAAATTTGTCATAGGTCCACTTGTTGTCTTTAACAAGCTGATAGGGGTCATCCAGCTTATACTGGTCTACAACGGTCTTGTTAAACAGAATGCAGTAGGTGCAATTGTTATCCAGCGTCATAGCATCGCCGGTAATATAATACAGATGACCGTTCAGATTCAGCATATCATATGCCTTTTGGTCATACCAGGACTTTTCAAGACTGACATTATCAATGGCAGCAAGGTCAGTCAGATAGCCAGTATACGCCAGCGTACAAACGTCATAGCAACCGATCGACGTCAGATCATAGTCCTGTGAGCCGGACATATGCATGGTCTCAACAGTTTTATAGCCCTGACCCTGACCGCCCGATGCCTTACCGCCATGATCGACCGTGGTAAATTTCACACCAAACTCCTCGCTGACGCTGGAGAGCATATTGTAAACGGCATCGTTCACAGGCTCGCCGGTCATGTCCTCTGCTACAAAATCCTTATAGCCCCAGTTACCTGCCTGATAGATCACAAAATCACGATCGTATTTTTCGATTGCAAGTTCGCGGGTCTCTTCGGGGGGATCGGTCTCAGCAGGAGTCGTATCGGATACACTCATATCATCGCCGCCCGCAACAGTAGCTGTCGCAGTCGTGGTTGTCTCTGCTCCATCCTCGTTCTTTGCACCGCAACCGGCAACGAGAGAAGCAAGCATCAACAGTGCCAACAGCATAGCCAACAATCTTTTCATGATCAAATACTCCTTCTGATTCAAATTCATGTTGCTCTCGTGGCAAATATCTACTTTTATTATACAGTCAAACTCAGCAAAAGTCAAGTATGCGCCGTAAAAGAAAACAAATCATTCATTCTCAACGGCGCATTTTTGTTTGATTTTCACAAGTCAATGGGGATCACCCTGCAGGTGCCCCACGTCTCCGAAGCTGTAGAGATAGGGAGCTACCTCCGCCCCTGCCTCCACGTCGTGCTTGAAGCGGATCACCGTCACGCCGGTGAACCACGCGAGAAAGCGGGAGCCGATCATTTGATAAGGAATGTTGAAGACGTGCGAGAGGACAACGCGCGTCAACCCCGCGTGGCAGAAAAGGGCGATGCGCTTGTCGTTGGGCTCTACTGCCTGATAGAAGCCGCGATCGTTTCTGCGGTAGCCGTGCCGCTCGATCAGACCGTCCACCCCGTCGGACACGTATTGAAAGCGGGAGATAAAACCGTTCTCGGAAAGTCCGGGACAGGCGGTGAGAGAGGACTCCATGTCGATGGCACTGTTCTCCTGCGAGGCGAGCAGCGTGGTGGGGACCATAAAAATATTTTTCATTTTGCCGTCGGGATAAGACGTTTGCGATTCCCTGCCCAGCTCCTCCGCCCAGTTTTCCACCGTAACGGGCAAGCCGAGCAGCTTGGCGGTGGGAGCGGCAGTCTGGCGGGCACGCCCCATGGGAGAGGCATAGATCTCCTCGATCCTGCTTGCCGCCATGCGGTGAGAGACCGCTTCTGCCTGCCGCTGACCAAGCTCGGTCAGCGTGTCGGTAGCATAATCCGGTTCGCCGTGGCGAACGATATAAAGATACATAACAGTGTCTCCTTTTGCTTACGTTTTGCGCTTACAGAATGGCTTCCAGTGCCGCCAGCTGCTCCTCGGTGGTGGACCAGGAGGTGGCAAAGCGGACCACGGTATGGTTTTCGTCATATTTTTCCCAAAAGCTGACCGCCAGCTTGTCCTGCCAGGATGCCAGCACCTCGTTCGGCACGATCACAAACTGTTGATTGGTGGGCGAGTCGAGAAACAGACGGTAGCCCTTGCGAAGCAGCAGCGCCTTGAGCTTTTCCGCCATCCGGATGGCGTGGCGGCTGATCTCAAAATACAACCCGTCACGGAACAGCACCTCAAATTGAATCCCCGTCAGACGACCCTTGGCGAGAAGCGCGCCGTGCTGCTTGATCTGGGAGACAAAGCAGGGAGGCGTGTTGCCCTTGGTAAAGACCACCGCCTCACCGCAAAGCGCACCCACCTTGGTGCCGCCGATGTAAAAGACGTCGCACAGCCGCGCGATGTCGGGCAGGGTCACGTCGGTGGAGAGGCTCGCAAGCCCGTAGCCAAGCCGCGCGCCGTCCATAAACAGCGGCAGACGGTAGTCACGGCAGACGGAGGCGATCGCCTCCAGCTCCGAAAGGCTGTAAAGAGTGCCGTATTCGGTGGGATGGGAGATATAGACCATACCGGGCTGTACCATATGATCGTGGCTGCCGTCGGCATAGAAGGTCTCAAGATAGGTCATAAGCTCGTCGGCGCAGATCTTGCCCTCGTGCCCGGGAACGGTCAGCACCTTGTGTCCCGTACATTCCACCGCACCCGCCTCGTGCGCCGCGATGTGCCCCGTGGTCGCCGAGATCACGCCCTCATAGGGACGCAGGGTCATGGCGATGACGGTCGCGTTGGTCTGTGTGCCGCCCACAAGGAAGCGGACGTCCGCCCCGGGGCATTCGCACGCCGCGCGGATGTATTCTCTCGCCTGCGCCGAGTAGATATCGTTGCCGTAGCCGGACTGCGATTCCAGATTGGTCTCGATCAGTCTCTGCAGAATGGCGGGATGCGCTCCCGTGGTATAATCGCTTTCAAATGAGATCATGGTACTCCTCTTTTCGGTCATGGATGAAATATTAACCATAGTATAACACACCGCAAGCAAAAAATCAACTGCCTTGGGCACGATCCGATCGGATCCGCGCAAAACTGCCAACAAAAAAAGAACGGCTCCCGCCGCTCGTCTCATGCCGTTCCCCTGCCGTTGCGGACAAAAATGAGAAGTGACCCTCGATCGCAGTTTTGATATGCCGCAATCAAGGGTCACTTCTGATCGTTCTTGGTATCTAACATCTTTTGTGATCCTCTCTTTCTATTATCTATCCTTCGCCTTGATTTTCTCCACCTCGAAAACACAAATCAAACAAATCTATTTCTCTCAGAGAGAATACCCATTGTTTTCGGTGTTCTTTCGTTGCGAAAGACGAACTCTTGTACTTTGTCCTCCTGCGGGAAATGCTTTGACCGAACCGATCTGTCAGCGACTGATTTTTCGTATCAACCGAAGACATCTATGATCTGTTACTATACCATCGGATCATCGCTCGCGAGTCGTGTCCGTTTCACACCGTGATCGGATCGATCGGGATATGGGAAACGCTACCGCGGATCTGACAAAGGATGTTCACTCAAGCGTACATTGGACTGCTCCTCCTTCACCTAAATTTCCTGAAGTTTCATATAGGTGTTCATTGGGGTAATCCTCCTTCACCGTGATATTCACTTGGTTGGACTCAGGTGTTCATTGGACTGTACCTCCTTGGTTTACGTCTATAGTATAGCACACAAAAAGCGAAATTGCAATAGGCATGTTGTAAGAAGTGCAAAAGATTTTTTTGTTCACATGGGAGAAATTGTGTAAAAAGTACAAGTTTTCATTGACAAGCGTGAAAAAGTGTGATATAATATAAATGTTGTGTTGGTTCGAAAATATTTTTCAACTTTTTCAAAAATAAGTATTGACAAAAGCCGCGGAGTGTGATATAATATCATCCGTTGGCGCAAGAGTCCAACAAAAAAAGAATATGGGAGCGTTCCCGAGCGGCCAAAGGGGGCAGACTGTAAATCTGTTGTCACTGACTTCGGTGGTCCGAATCCACCCGCTCCCACCAAACAAAGAGGCAGGACACCGTCCTGCCTCTTTGTTTGGTGAGAATGGATGCCGAGAGAGCCTGAACGCGAGGGCGAAAGGTGCTTCATCAAAGCACAAGATAAACCGCGCTCGCCTGCCAAGCCGCCTGCGGCTTGGTATGTGGTCACGAATCCACCCGCTCCCACCAGAAAAAAGCACTTGCGAGAGCAAGTGCTTTTTTCAACGAAATCCGCCTGCGGCAGAAGAAATCCACCTTCGGTGGATGAAATCGCTACGCGATGAAATCCCGCTTTGCGGGGAGATGGAGGCGGATTTCATTTCATCTGAGGCGGCACGCCGAAGATTTCATCCGAGCTCTGCTCGGATTTCATCGTGCGAAGCACGATTTCATTACGACTTCGGTGGTCCGAATCCACCCGCTCCCACCAACACGTGTGGTCTAAATAACTGCAATCCGAAAACCGCTAGAGTTTCTAGCGGTTTTCCTGTTTTTATACCCAAAATTATCGCTCGATTTTCATGTATGTAAAACACCTACATGATGGATACGAACGACCGAAACAAGCATTTGAGGGCTGGCATCATGATTCACCCATGATACCAGCCCTTCCTTTACCTAGCCGCCTCAGCCTTAATTTTCTCTAAAAGCTTCTTGTTTTCTATCATTAATGAAATGCAGAATCCGATTTCTGTGATCAGCATGAACACGGCAAGTACAACAGGTTCAAAAAACAAACCAATGAGTAATGATGCGATGGGAATCAGCACGGATAGAATGAGATAGCTTCTAGATCCGTACAGCCATCCATAGGGTAACAGATGTGCTCCAAAAATCATCGTATAAACCATTAACATTTTCTCTGGAATGGCTGCATATACCCACATAGCAATTATCAGGTATAACACTTGATTTATTGAAAAAAAGATTCCAAGGTTGGTCAAGGGATTGTCCTTGCATTGAAAGTCGATACGAAGTGGTTTGGCAAGCAGCATCGCCAGTCCCGTCAGCGGCGCTGAACAAATAAAGGTATACATATTTTTACTTTCCATTGGAAGAGAACTGGCATGAATTACAATAATCCCGAGCCATACTATGACAGAAGACACAATAAAATGTAGTCCCTTCTTTTGCCTAATAGCACAGTCAATGCGAAGCTTCCTTACGATTGCAAACAGTTCTTCTTTATTCTCCATGATGTTCCCTCCTTCTCTTTTGGTATTCGCTCAGTGCCTGGGTATACGCTTTGCCCTCTTTGCGGTAGCATGCATAGTAAATCAGCAGGCAGCAGAAATATAAAACTAAAATAATCACCGCGTAAATAATCCATTGCAAAACAGAGCCACTGTTCGCAAAGAAACCGATCCAATAAAATCCGACTACCTGATATGCGCTCAGCAACACGACAAAGAAACTGAGCCGTTTGATAAAACTCCAGCGCACCAGGATCAACTTCGTAAAACAGATGCAAAACAGAAGCGCGCCGCCGGCAGTTAATACAACCATTTTTGTCAGTGTCGTAACCGCAATCTGGGGGATATTCAGTCCATAGCTTCCTGCCAACAGAAGAATGAGAAACCATGTAACTGCAAAGGATATGCCGTTTCTCATCCATATGAGAAACTTTTTCAATTCTTGTTTCCGTAAAACCATTGGCAACCTCCTAAATTGACAGCGCACTTCGCAAATCCACCGCATATTTTCTGGATATGTACACCTGCTCGCCGTTTGTCATCGTCGCAAACAAGGTGCGGTTAAATCCGGGAGCAAGCGTCTTAACCCGGTTGATGTTCACGATTTGTGCTTTAGAGATGCGAAAAAAGTCTTCCGGAGGAAGCATCTCTTCCAATTCATACAACCGGTACTTTATCTCCATCACCTCGTCCGATGTATACAAAAATGTCCGGTTGTCCACACTTTCAAAGTACAGCACCTCGGATAGCTCCACAAATACCATTTCATGGTCCCGTTTTGCTGTCAGTTTTACACGAAACCGGTTAATGTGTGATTTCAGGCTGAGAACTTCCTCGTTCACCTTTTCGCATTTTATAGTTACCTGAAGACCGCCGTGACTTCCTTCAATAATTTGAATCTCCATATCGCACCTCCTTGCTGTGAGTATACATATCTTGTTTATTTTTTGCAAGCGGCTTGCGACAAGAGGTACAAAGAAGCTATGTAAGATGCCATATCGAGAACCAGTATCTTCTTCCCAAATTTGAATCACCAGTGTCAATATACATTTAGTTCAAAAGCAAAAATGACCACTTTGGGCAGATACCAAAATTCAAAAACCGTTGTAGCTCTAAGCTTTTTCGGTTTTCGTATTATCCAGAACCTAACGTAAAATATACATTAGGTTCAGTACTGCCAGAAAAAAGTACTTGCGAGAGCAAGTGCTTTTTTCAACGAAATCCGCCTGCGGCGGAAGAAATCCACCTTCGGTGGATGAAATCGCTACGCGGTGAAATCCCGCTTTGCGGGGAGATGGAGGCGGATTTCATCGTGCGAAGCACGATTTCATTACGACTTCGGTGGTCACGAATCCACCCGCACTCTACAGAAAAAGCACCTACTCGCAGGTGCTTTTCTTTTTATTGAAAATACATAAGTCTTAGGCTCTCTTGTTCTGCTTTCTCTTCCCGTAGATATCCAGAAGACGTACCACAACGGGGCTGAGGATGATATTGGTACCCAGCTCAAACAGGAAGTTACCGCCCACAAGTCCAAACAGGATGTACTCTCCGACCGAAGAGTGACCTGCCGCTTCTCCCCATGCCTGGATGGTATCGAGGAAGAAGACCATACATCCCAAAAGGAACACACCGGTATTGATCAGCGGACAAACGATCGCCGCTACGATCACTGCCACGTAACGGTTCTTTTTCTCCAGCGCCTTGAAGACCAGTGCGGCACACAGACCGCAAAGCATGCCCTTGAGCAGGACTGTGATGATGGTGCCCGCAACGTCCACCGCCAAAAAGGGCGCGGCATCTCCGTTCGCCAAAACCACAACGCCAAAGACCAATCCCAACCATGCACCCACCTTCACGCCGCAGGTTGCCGCGCCGATGACGATGGGGATCAGTACCAGAGAGATCTGGAACAGTCCGAAGCGGATAAAGCCGCCCATCAGCTGCAGTACCACGACAAGCGCGGTCAGCATGGCACCGAGAACCATGATCTCGGTGGACATTTTCTTGTTGCTTGTTGTTTTCATTAAATTTCCTCCTTGCTGTCGTCCGCATCCGCGGTACAACGCATCAAAAATTTTATATTATCTCCCGAGAGGGAGTAATACACAACAATTTATTTATTATTTTTTTGATACAGCAGGTAAAGCCCCCGCAGGATCAGATGCTCGTCCAGACGGACCTCGTGCCGACAGTACGGCACCACTGCGGACGCCAATCCTCCCGTGGCGTAAACGGGAAGCTCCTCGCCCAGCTCCTCGCGGAAGCGGTCGATCATGCCGTCGATCATACTTGCATTGCCGTACACGGCGCCGGAGCGCATACAGTCAGCAGTGTTTTTGCCGAGCAGACCACCCGGCGGCTCCAGACTGACCTGAGGCAGCTGTGCCGTACCGTCCGAAAGAGCGCGCAGACCCATTGCCGCACCCGGCATAAAGGAAACACCGATAAAGGTGCCGCGGTGATCGATGACCATCATTTTGGTCACCGTTCCCATATCCACGATCAGCGCGGGACTGCCGTAAAGCTGCTGCGCTGCCACGCAGGCACAGATGAGATCGGACCCCACCGAGGCAGGATGGTCGCAATGGATATTCAGCCCCGTTTTGATACCGGGACCTACCACAAGGGCATCCACACCGCAGATAAAACGGATCGCCTCACGGACGGCGGCATTCAGAGGCGGCACCACCGAGGAGAGGATCGCGCCGCGAACGGCGGTCGGCTCCACACGGTAAAGTCCCAGAGTAGCGGAGATCTTGCCGGCATATTCATCCGCCGTCTGCGCCGTATTGGTAGACAGCCGCGCCACAAAGGCAAGCTTGTCTCCGTCAAAGCCACCCAGCGTGATATTGGTATTGCCGATATCTATGGTCAGGATCATGCGCTCTCTCCTTCCGATCTGCTTGATCAAACTATTTTATCACAAATCCCGCCCGATTGCAAGAGAAACGCAAAAAAATTTTCGCGCCTCCGTCAAAGCGTCACCTGCGACAGCAGTGCTTCCACGTTCTCCTCCGAATATTCCACCTCGCAGGAATACATGCGGCAAAGCTCGATCAGCTCCTCCGTAGGCATCCCCGCGCCAAGGGCGCGAAGCAGGCGGACCGCCTGCAGACAAAAGGCAACGCGGCACGCCAATGCCCCGTCGTCCAGACTGTCGGGGGTATAACGCAACAAAAAATAGACAGCCAACTGCTCCCATACCGTATCTCTTCCGTCCTCCGCGTCAAAGTCCGTCAGCGCAGACAGACGGTCGAGGACCGCGTCCCAGCTGTGATCCAGCCGCTCCAGTGCCCGATAGATCTCTGCCCACGCCGCAGGGGCGCGCGAATCCCTATGCAGACCGCAGAAATCCTCCAAACGGACAAGCCTCTCCGCGATCCCTCGCGTGCGGTCCTGCACGATCTCAAGCATCCGTGCCCGCACGGCAAAGAATTCCTCTTCCTCCTCGCACGGGGGTTCCCCGCCCCCATCGTCCTCAAGCACCGTCAGCGTCACGGGCTCCCGCGCCGTAAGGATCAGGCGGCACGCCTCCTCACAGTAGAGTCCCAAGCCCATCTCCACCCGATCGGCGAAGAAATGGCGATAGCGGGGATGGAGGGCGCAGATCTCGCAAAGTGCCTCCTCGCCCAGCGCCGTGATGATATCGCACAGCCCACGGTCATTGAGAAAAACGCACCGCTCTCCTGCCCCAAGACGAAAACAGGGCGCATCGCCGCTTACGTCAATGCCTGCCCGAAGGCGGGCGCCGAAGTCTCCCTCCACCGCCGCGTAGCGGGCATAGGATTCCTCATCCACGTCGATCTCCCAACCGACGCAACAATTGTGACGGCACCGCTCGGCAATGCACCGAAAGGTACCGTAATAGCTTGGTACGAACGTTTTCATCTCACGCAAAGCTGTCGTATACCACGACTTCCTCCATCGGACGGGTCTCATGATGCATATACAGCGGCTCGGCGTCGGGCGCGGGCTCTCCCATCACCAGCAATGCCACGGGATCGATATGCGCAGGAATGGCAAACTCCCGCCGCATCGCCTCAGGGTCAAAATGCATCACCCAGGTGGAGCCGACACCGATGGCGGCAGCCTGCAGGATCATATGCGTCGCCACGATGCTGGCGTCCATCACGCCGCTCGACCGTCCGTCGTAGCGAGTGCGCTTCCAGCACTCCTCCGTGTCATAGCAGACCAGCATGGCGGCAGGGGCACCGAAATGACTGCGGGTGCAGCGGCGCAGCTTTTCCATTGACTCTTCCTTGTTGAGCACCAATATCCGTTGCGGCTGAATGTTGCACCCCGTGGGTGCCAAATGCGCCGCCTGCAGAATGGCGTCGATCTGCTCACGGCTCAGCCTCTTCCCGGTAAATTTCCGCACCGAATATCGCGCGGCGGCAAGCTCTAAAAATTCCATGGTCCTCTTCCTTTCACCAAAACGAATAGTTATGCATATATTATATAACAAAATACACCAAAAGGCAACCGTTATTCACCATTTCCCAAACAAATACACCAAAAAAGCATACTTCACGCAAAAAAAGCGCAAAAGCCCTTGATTTCAAAAGGAAGTAGTGCTATAATATTACATTATTGATATATATAGCATTGAGACCGAGGTTTCGATGCCATCTTTCAAGAAAGGTCAGGTCTAACCCATGGCAAAATTGAACGTCGGCGTGATTGGCGCCACCGGTATGGTCGGTCAGAGATTTCTGACCCTGCTGGAAAACCACCCCTATTTCGAAGTCACCGCTCTGGCGGCATCTGCCCGCTCTGCAGGACGCCCCTACGAGGAGGCTGTCGGCGCGCGCTGGAAGATGAAAACGCCGATGCCCGAAAAATATAAAAGCATGATCGTTCATGACGCGGCAAACATTGAGGAGATGAAAGCGCTTTGCAGCATGGTCTTCTGTGCCGTAGACATGAAGAAGGAAGATATCCGCGCGCTGGAGGAGGCTTATGCCAAGGCAGAGATCCCCGTAGTCTCCAACAACTCCGCCCACCGCTGGACACCCGATGTCCCCATGGTCATCCCGGAGATCAACGACGAGCACCTGCAGGTCATCGCCGCCCAGAGAAAGAGACTGGGCACCAAGCGCGGCTTCATCGCCGTCAAGCCCAACTGCTCCATCCAGTCCTACGTTCCCATGCTGACCCCCCTGCTCAAGTTCAAGCCCACACAAATCGTTGCCACCACTTATCAGGCGATCTCCGGTGCAGGTAAGACCTTCCGCGAGTGGACCGAAATGATCGACAACGTCATCCCCTACCTCGGCGGCGAGGAAGAAAAGAGTGAGCAGGAGCCTCTGCGCATCTGGGGCAAGGTGGAAAACGGCGAGATCGTCAAGGCGGACGCGCCCCACATCACCACCCAGTGCATCCGCGTTCCC
>JAFTMG010000058.1 GCA_017452525.1 Clostridia bacterium | reverse complement strand
GCTCGAAATGGGGTCATTTAGTGTACGATACGAAATTGTTGTATTTAAATTTGTCGGAATACTTTACAGACAAAGAGACAGCGGTTTGGACAGATCAATGGCAACCGCCCCGTGTCACACACTAAACAGCCCCATTTCATGCGCCGAGCGCTACGGCAGCCAAAACGGCAGGGTCTCGGAGGTGCCTGACGTTTACGAAGTTTGCCCGCTCAAGCCATGCAAGGGAGGCTGCCGTCAGCGGATCAGTAACCGCCCCGCCCAGTCAATATCCGTCAACAGCGAGATAAACACCCCGCCCCATACCCATGCCATAAAGATTTTAGGAGAGTCCAGAGGACCCTTCAAAAAAGGGTCCTTTGGCGGGTGCAGGGCAGAGCCCTGCCTTCGTCCGCGCCACGATACCTCCACCCCAACAACCCCCAATTTGAAATCTTCAAACGCACCGACAGTCTCCCGTATATAAACGAAACCCCGCGCGGTCCCGAACAAGGGAGGACGCGGGGTGATCTTATGATTGCAGATCTGCAAATTGCTGAATGGTCAGCGCGGTCTCGGTGGATCGCAGGACGTTTGCGGTGACGTGCTTGGTGTTTTGCGTGATCTCGTCGGCAAATTCCGTGAGATAATCGCCGTCGGGAGCGATGCCGGAGAAGATCTGCGGTTGCGGTTTTCCTTCTTCAAAAACGGTGACGGTGGGGTCGACGAAGTTGAAGGTCAGCAACCCCCGTTCGCACCAGATACGGAACTCCCAATAGGTGGGCATGGAGAATACCTGCGTGGGGGCGGAGTAGGAGACGTCGGCAAGCACCGAAGCCCCATTCTCCAGCCGCGCCATGAACACGGCACAGTCGTTGAAGGCGGGATGGCGGGTGGCGTAGGCGTTCCACGTCCTTGCCGCATCGATGCGGCATATATCCTGTAAGGTCAGCATGCGAACAAGGTCGATGCCGTGAATGGCGAGATCGTTGACCGTGCCGCCGTGCATGCCCTCTTCAAAATACCAAGCGGGACGTCGGGCGTAGTCGATGCAGTGCTGACCGTTAAAGGCGACGTTGCGCACGCCGCCCAAGCGGGCGCTTTCCAGCATTTCTTTGGCGCGAAGCGTTTGGGGCAGGTAGCGCAGGTCCAGCATACAGGCGAGCTTGGTGTCCATCCGCTCGGTCAGCGCGCGGATGGCGTTCAGCTCGTCAAGCGAGGTGCAGACGGGCTTGTCGGCAATCACGTGCTTGCCCGCCTCCATTGCCGCAATGACCGCCCGACCGCGCTCACCGTAGGCACAGCCGATGGCAACGGCATCGATATCGGTCCTCAGCCATTCAGCGTAACTTTTTTCGGAAAACCTGGCGCCGAGGTTGGTCTCGGCGGCGGCTCTTGCCGCCTCGTTGGGCTCCACGCATCCGGCGATCTCAAAGAGGGGCGATGCCGCTACCTTACGGTAAAGGGCGTTGATATGTCCGTGGCGAAAGCCGTAAAAGAGAATTTTCATCATGTTCTCCCGTTTTTCTTAAAGCTCGATCCCGTTGACCGGTTCCCAGCCGTTCTGTTCTTGTGCCCGCATCAGCGCGTTCATGACGAAGACGGGATAGATAAAGCTCTCATAACTCCTCTTCATCGGTTCACCGCGGAGCAGATCCAGCATATCGTTCATCTCATGTCGGAAGCTGTCGGGCGTGAATTGCAGGATTTCATGGCGCACGCCCTTTTTGCCGTAGACGGAGGCGCTGTAATAGCCAATGCCCTCCAGATAGGTCGCCTGTATGCTGAAGGCGTCGTAGCGGGCGGTAAAGGTCATGCCGCCCTCGCGTCGGTCGGTGCGAACGGCGCGGACGCCCTCGCCGAAGACGGTGGTCATGATCTCGATCAGGTGCTGCGCGTAGAAGGTAAAGCCGCCGTAGGGGCTGGCGGGATGATAGGGGCTGACGACGGCACCGCCGCGTACGGGACCCAGCGCCTCGGTCTTGGCGGTCTCGGCGAGGGCAAGCGTTTCGGCAAGGGCGGCGCAGGTGCTGCCGCCGCACAGACGGATGCCTCTGTCCCGCGCTTCACGCATGAAAGCAACCGCCTCTTCCTCGGTGCAGGTGATGGGCTTGTCGATGAACATGGGAATGCCTGCGTCCATATAGGGCTTGGCGTATTTGTAGTGATTGTCGCCGTGGCGGGCAGTGATCATCACGCCGTCCACCTTGCCCACGGCGTCGGCATAATCAGCCAGGATGGGGGCGCCGAACTGATCGTGCAGCTTTTGTACAGCCTCGGGCTCGTTGCTGTAGATGCCGATCACCTCGATCTCGGGGTAATGCCCCTCGGCGATCAGACGGAGAAAGTTATTGGCGTGAGAATTCTCACAGCCGAGAATGACGATCTTGTACATGGCATACCTCTCAGTCAAAACGGACGGGCAGGGGATTTTCGGCATGACATGCCTCGATGATGCCGATGACCTGCGCCGCATGCTCGGGCGGGATGGCAAGGGGCTTGCCCTCAAAGATGGCGTCGTACATCATGCGGTAGAAATCGCGGACCGCCACATCGAAGGAGGAACCGCTGATCTTTTCATCCACCTCGGTAAACGTCAGCTTCTCCGAGCAGTAGATCGGATTGCCGTTCTCGTCCGAGAGCGGGACGGCGGTCACGGGGCGCGCGGGGTAGGCGGAAAAGTCCTCCACGTATTTCAGCTTATAGGAGCTGTTGGTGGAGCAGAGCGTGCCCTTCGAGCCGTAGATCTTGAAGACGTAGTCACCCGCGAAAGCATCGGCGGAAATGACCTCAATGTCCACGGTGGGCTTGTGAGGGGCTTGCAGAATGACCTTGGCGTAGTCGTCGCCGTCACCGCTGGTCAGCACCGTTTTCATGGAGGAGTATGCCACAGCGGTATCGGTGTCCCAGCCAAGCAGGTCAAGTGCCTGACCCACGGGGTGCGGACCGGTATTGTAAAGACCGCCGGCACAGCGGGATTGGAGGGTCTGCCAGTCCCAGCGGCGGGCAAAGCCGGAATATTTCAGATTGATCTGCAGAACGTCACCCAGCTTGCCGCTTGCGATGATCTTCTTGACGTTGAGAAAGGCGGGGGAGAGGAGGGACTGGTGGAATGCCGCCAGTGTCACGCCCTGTTTTTCCGCCGTGTGGATCAGATCGAGGCACTCGTAGTAGGAGCGACCGAAGGGCTTTTCGGAGAGGACCGAGAAGCCGTGGTTGAGCAGATCCTTGGTGATGGGGTAATGCATATGGGAGAAGGAGGCGTTGACCACCAGGTCAATATCCTTTCTTCCGAACAGCTCGGTATAATCGGCGACCGTGTCACAGCCGAATTCCTCGGCGGCACGGTTGCGGCGGAATTCATCCGCCTCTACAATGCAAACGACCTCGCAAAAATCGTTATCGGCACTTTTGAAGAATTTTCCGTGAATGTTTCTGCCGCTTCGGCCCTGACCGATAATGGCAACTCTCAGTTTTTTCATGATTCTGACCGTTCCTTTCTGACAACTTGCACTTGTGACGGGGTCGGCTTTCCGAAATGACGGCGTTTCGCCGCCCGGTACAAGGGCTGTTTGAAGGTTTGTTTTCAAACGTATCCTCCCTCGGTGGATCTTACGTTCAGTATATCACACGAGCGGGCGGATTTCAATGCTTTTTTGCGGGAATTGCGCGGCTTTTTTGTACTGAATTTCTTTACAAACCGCGGGAGAAGTGATATAATAAAAAAAATCCCGCGCCGCATGGGTGTGAAGAAGGCGGACGGCGTGAAAAAAGGGATCGCCGTGCTTGCGATCGCCCGGACGGTCGCGCCTTTCAATCATACGAAATGAGGAAGAAGACCATGAATTTATACATTCGCGCACTGCTTTGCCTCGCGCTTTGCCTGATCGCGCTGACCTCCTGCGGCGGCTCCGCCGCGGAGACAACGACCGATGCCGCGGCGGAAACGGTGACGGAGGCGGCGGAGACGGAGGCGCCCATACCTGCCCCCGATCTCTCACAATACGTTCTCGTCCGCCCCGATGGGAAGGACGAATATCTGACCGTGTTCCATTCTCTTCGCGCGCAGATCAAGCGGGTGAGCGGCGTCGAGCTGACCCCTGCCAGCGATCTGGTGATCGCCAACCGTCAGCCGCCGGAGTTTGAGATCCTGTTGGGTCAGACCCGCCGCGAGCTGTCGCAGAGTTTGTACGATTCGCTTCCCCACGGCGGCTATGCCGTGGTATATCGGGACGGTAAGATCGCCATTGCCGGG
This sequence comes from Clostridia bacterium, assembly GCA_017452525.1. Taxonomy (GTDB): domain Bacteria; phylum Bacillota; class Clostridia; order Oscillospirales; family CAG-272; genus RGIG3947. The sequence continues at coordinate 17,161 of JAFTMG010000058.1, read as the reverse complement.
CGGGGCGACGAGCCTTTGGCGGCGGCGGTCACCTATTTTATCGATCACTATTTTGTCGACCGCGTCTTTACCGTCCCCGAGGAGTCCGACTTTCGCGCGGTGTACCAATACGAAAATTATTACCCGGTGCTGGAGGGCAAGTCGATCAACGTCATGGGAGACAGCTATGTTTCGGCGGGCAGTCTGCCCGACGGCAAGATCTGGCCACAGCTGCTGGCAGAGAAATATGAGATGGATTACCGCAGCTACGGCGTCAGCGGCAACGCCATCGGCTCCGCCGCGGCATCGGGTACGCCCATGGTACAGCGCTATACCCAGATGCGGGGCGGCGTGGATATCGTATTCGTCGTCGGCGGCCGTAACGATTATAACCAAAGCTACCCCGTGGGGAAGGTGGGGGATACGACGGCCGATACCTTCTGTGGCGCGCTCGCCGTGTTGATCGACGGTCTGCGGGCAAAATACCCCGACAGTCTGATCCTCTTCTCCACCTCGTGGTATGTCAACGACGATATGAAGGCGTATACCGATGCCACCCTTGCCGTGTGTGAGGCAAAGGGCATCCCCTGCTATCATGCCGCCGATCCCTCCAAGTCGGGGGTGTTGATGTATCAGCCGAGCTTCCGCTCGCAGTATTGCGTCAAGCCGAGCGACGTCAGCCACCTCAACGCGGCGGGCATGAAGCTGGTGCTGCCGAAGTTTGAGGCGTTTATCGCGGAGGAAGCGGCGAAGTTTTTCAAGGAATAAGGAGGAATGAGCTTGAATTCAGCCTCATGGATACCGATATTTTTGGTGCTTTTTGTCATCATTCATCAAAGAAAAAGGCGTGAAGAAGCGATGGCGCAGATGCTCGCCCGCAAAAAGAAAGGAGAAAAAACGAAAATGGTAGAATTGGCTAAGAACTTTATCGGCAAGGAGTGCATGATCTATACCTTCAACGGTACCCAGTATGAGGGTACGGTCAAGGAGGTCAGCGACGGCGCGCTGCTGATCGAGCGCGGTGCAGACCGCGCGGTCGAGGCGATCAATCTGGATTTCGTCATGCGCATCCGCGAATATCCGAAAAAGAAGAACGGCAAGAAAAAATCTGTCGTTTTGGATTGACAAATTTGATCGCGCGTGATATAATCATCGTCACCCATATATAACGGAGGTGACCAAGAATGGAATTTCGAAAGATCTTCGACACGATCCCCGACCAATTTGACAAATACCGCCCGCGGTATTCCCCCGCGCTGTTTGCCGATCTGATCGCGTATGCCAACGTCGGCACGGGCAAGGCGGTGCTGGAGCTGGGTCCGGGCACAGGGCAGGCAACCGAGCCGATCCTGCGGACGGGGTGCGATTACCTTGCCATTGAGCTGGGCGAGCATCTGGCGGCAAAAATGAGGGAGAATTTCGAGGCATACTCCAATTTTTCCATTGTCTGCGATGATTTTATCACCCACGATTTCGGCGAGCAGAGGTTTGATATGATCTACTCGGCGGCGACCATCCAATGGATCCCCGAGGAGATCGCTTTTCGGAAGACCTTCTCTCTCCTCAAGCCGGGCGGCACGCTCGCTATGATGCTGACAAGAAGTGACTACCGCACGCCGAACGAAGCGCTGTATCGGGAGATCCAGCAGGTGTATGAGACGCATTGGCGCCCCGCGGAGCATTACGGTCAGAAATTCGTCTATACCAATGCCGTCCATTACGGCTACGTGGATTTCGAGCGCCGCGAGTATGGCGGGCGGCGGGAGATGACGGCTGAGGAATACGTTGCCTTTTCGGGCACCCATTGCGATCATATCGATCTGCCCGAGCCGCACAAAACGGCATTCTTTGAGGGCCTTCGCAACGCGGTGCTGGCGGCGGGCGACAGGATCGTATTTGAAGATACTTATGTGTTGATGCTGGCAAAGAAGCCTGCTTGAAAGGAGTTAGACTATGGGATACTGTGCTGCAGATTTTCGCGCCATGGCGCGTGACGCCCTTCGCGGGCGGTGGCTGACTGCCATTTTTACTTCGTTCGTTGCCTCGCTGATCGGAGCGTGGATTGTAGAGACGGGATCAAGTGTGGCGGAGCTTGATTCGGAAAGCTTGCCGAATCTGAGGGCGGAAGGGATCTCCTCGGCGTGGTTTGCTGCGATCATTGCCATCCTCGGCGTATTTCTCGTGTATGCCGTGGTGCTGTTGATCTTCGGCGGTGCGGGACAGCTCGGCTATGCCCGCTTCAACCTGAAGTTGGTGGACGGCGAGAAGGCGACGCTTGGCGATCTGTTTTCTCAATACCACCGCATCGGCGAGGGCTTTGTGATGAATTTTCTGAGAGGACTGTACGTTTTCCTCTGGACGCTTTTGTTCGTTATTCCCGGTATTATGAAAAACTTCAGCTATGCCATGACACCCTACATTCTGGCGGAGAATCCCTATTATACGGCAAACGATGCCATTTCCGAGTCCAAACGGATCATGGATGGCAACCGCTGGCGGCTGTTCTGCCTGAACTTCAGCTTCATCGGATGGGAGCTGCTTTGCAGCATTCCCTCCGCGATCGGGCTGGTCCTGGTTGCCACGGGGACCCTTCATCTTTTGTTTTATATCCCGTTTGCTGTCGTCAGCGGCGTGGCATCCTGCCTGCTTCATCCCTACATGGAAGCGGCACAGGCAGCGTTTTACCGCGATCTTGTCCCGCTGCCCACCGAATCGGATGAGAATGCCGACAAGGGTGAAACACAGTGGCTTTGAACTGATCAAAAACAGTGCCAATACCTTCGCGGTATTGGCACTGTTTTGATCATTCTTCCGGTATATCCTCCGGGTAAATATAGGGGAGATAAGCGGGTACGCGCTCTTGCGCCCATTCATCGCTGTCCTGCTCGATGCGCTGACCGTTGTAGGTCTGCATGTCCTCCGTCCATGAAACGTAGTGCTCGTTTTCCCATTGGAACTGCTCTACCTCCTGCCAAAGGTTCATGTTTCTGTATTCGTCGCCGATGTGCTCGTAAACGGAGCTGTACATGTTGATCATCCAGCGTTGCCAATGGTGGCGGATCTCGTGAAACAGCACGTGGAGTACCGTGTCCACCTTGCGATGCTCTATGATGGCGGTGTCGATGTTGATGCAGATATCGTTGTCGCTCTGATAGCTGTAATTTCCGCTGGAATTGTTTTCGATCTCCATCACGTGCAGGTCGACCGAGGGAATGCCCAGCGTCACCAGACATTCATAGTCGCAGATCCTCTGTAGCACGTCCAGCTTTTCTTCCACAGTGAGGGCATTGAAGGACTCCCACTCCAGCTCCACGCAGGCGAGGCGGTAGCGTTCCTCCAGCGTGTCGTCGATCTCCTCGTGATAGGCAAACGAGACCGTCTCCTCAGAGGCGGTGGGTTGAACGTCACAAAACATGACCAGGAGCAGGCAGGCGAGGAAAAAGGCGCACAGAATATAGCGCGGCAGAAACATGCGGTGGCGAAGGAGGCGGCGGTCGCCGCAGGAGCGGGCGTGGCGACTGGCGATCATCTCTGCCAAAATGCAACCGAACAGGGCGGCAAGGGCGAGCAGAGTGCCCATCAGCGGCTCTGTCTTGATCAGACCCGCGCCCAGGATCAACGAAAGCGGCGTGAGCGCATTCAGGCATAGCTCAGCCAACCCATGGTCCTCGGGGCAGAGCAGATAGAAGAAGATCGCCGAGGAGACGGTGATGAAATAATAAAGCGCCCGCGTGAGCGTATCACTCAGGGCGGGGAGGAGCGGGTGCAGCCATTCCACGGTCGCGTTATACATCACACGCCCCAGCCCAAAGGCAAGCAGAATGGAGAGGACGAGATACAGAAGCGCCAGAAAAAGTGCGTGTGTGTCCGCCCATCTCGACGTCAGATCGCGCTCAAAACGGTCGACCGTGTCCGACGTACGACCGTAGCTGTTCATCTCGCGTTGTTGCTTCATCCAAATCGCCTCCCTTGCGCATGCAGTGTGCCACGGCTTCGCAAGGGAGGCGATCGGTTAATCATTCGTTATTGGGAAAGCTTTCATTCGTGCAACGGCACGATCAAGCCATAAGTGTCGTCCTTTCTTTTGTATACCACGCAGATATCGCCCGAGCTTTCGTCCTCAAAGATGAAGAAGCTGTGGTCCGACAGGTTCATCTGCAGGATCGCCTCTTCGGGAGACATGGGGGTTACGGGGAAGGACTTGCGGCGGATGGTGAATTCCTTTTCCTCCTCAACGTCCTCTGCGGGGGGCAATTCGACAAAGGCTGCTGTGCGCAGTCGCTTTTCCAAACGGGTTTTGTTGCGGCGGATCTGCCGCTCGATGACCTCAACCGAGCGATCAATGGCTTCGCGGAAATCGCCGGCGGTGTTCTCACAACGGAACACCGTGCCCGCGGAAAAAATCGTGATCTCAACGGTGAAATTGTTTTTATGTTTACTGAAGGTGACGGTAGCGTTGGTCTGTTCCTCGAAGAACTTGGAGAGCTTTTGCAGCTTCTTTTCCGCCAGAACCTTCCATTCATCAAATACAGTGATCTGTCTTGCCACGATGGTGATCTTCATAAGAATACCTCCTTAAGAACGCGCGCGCGGCGCATGGATTCTCCCTGCGAGAAGCAGGCAGAAGTGCCGCGGACGGTGCCCGCGGCATCTTCCGTCTTTAGCATAACATATTTTTACATGTTTGTAAATAGTAAATGTGAAAAAAATATTTGTGAATATGAATTTTGTTTAATGTGACGAAACGCACCTGCCCGAACCGCCGCGTTTCCGGGAACTTCCTCGCCGGTCTTGATTGACTTTCCGCGCGGAGTGTGATATAATGAGGGTGTATTTTATGTGGAGGGCGTTTCAATACCGTGCGCCGCAAAAAGGAAGTATGTCCATGAAGATCACCGAAGTATATATACAGGGCAAAAAGCAGGACAGCCGCCTTTGTGAGGACGGGCTGGTCATCACCGACGGGATGGTCGCCGTGATCGATGGCGTCACCTCCAAAGGGGATCGGCTGTTCGGCGGTGTGCCGGGCGGTGTGTTCGCCAAGGCAGTCCTTGCGGAGTGCCTGAGAGAGGCGGACGTTGCCTCTATGACGCCGCAAGCGCTGTTTTCACGTCTCAGCCTCACCCTTCGCCAAGCCACAGAGCGTATCTGCCCCGATCTTGCACCCTACGAGTACCCCCGTGCGTGTGTGATCCTGTATCATGACCGTACCCGTGAGATCTGGAGCTATGGGGACTGTCAATGCATCGTCGGCGGGGTGTGCCACGATCACGGCAATGAGATCGACGGGCTGACCTCCTCCCTGCGCGCCCTCTATCTGGAGGCGGCGTTGCTCTCGGGGGCGACGGAAGAGGCGTTTGCCGTCCGCGATGTGGGCAGAGAGCGGATCATGGATATACTGCGTCTGCAGTCGCTGTTTGAGAATCGCATGGGCCCCTTTGGCTATCCCGTCATCAACGGCGGTGAGATCTGCGAGGAGCATATCCGCGTATACCCCGTCGCCGAGGGTGAGGAGATCGTTCTGGCATCGGACGGCTACCCCAAACTGTGCGCCACGCTCGCGGAGAGTGAGGCGTTTTTGCGCAGGGTGCTGGAGGAGGATCCGTACTGCTACCGCCTGTACCGCTCCACCAAGGGGCTTGCCGCGGAAAATCTCAGCTTCGATGACCGCACCTATTGCCGTCTGACCGTTTGAAACGCAAGGAGAATGTGATGAAATCAACCAATGAAAATATCCGCGAGCAGATCGAGACGCTTCGCCGGACCGTCACCTATCACGCGCAACGCTATTACGTGTACGACGCGCCCGAGATCTCGGATTTTGAATACGATAGGCTCTATCACGAGCTGCTGGCGCTGGAGCGGGAGCATCCCGAGCTGGACTCCCCCGACTCGCCCACGCACCGCGTGGGCGGCAAGCCGCTGGAGGGCTTCGAGGCGGTGACGCATACCGTCCCCATGAACTCCCTTGCCGACGTTTTTTCCTATGAGGAGCTGGGTGAATTTCTCGACCGCGTGGCGGCGGTCCTGCCCGATGCCACCTATTCGGTGGAGCCGAAGATCGACGGTCTTTCGGTGGCGCTCACCTACCGTGACGGCGTGTTTGTGAGCGGTGCCACACGGGGCGACGGCTTGGTGGGCGAGGACGTGACCGCCAATCTGCGCACCGTGCTTGCCATCCCCATGCTGCTTCCCGAGCCGCTGACCTTTACGGTGCGCGGCGAGGTTTATATGCCCCGCGCCTCCTTTGAGCGCATCAACCGTGCCCGCACCGCGGCAGGGCAGACGTTGCTTGCCAACCCGCGCAACGCGGCGGCAGGCTCTCTGCGTCAGCTGGATCCCTCCGTTTGCGCCGAGCGGGGATTGAGCATTTTCATTTTCAATTTGCAGGAGGGCGCGCTCTATGCGGACGGCCATGTTCCCGCAACGCATACCGAGACCCTTGCCCGTCTGCGTGAGCTGGGATTCCCCACGCTGGAGCTGACCGCCGTTGCCGCGGCGCAGGAGGAGATCGTTCGCCATATCGAGAAGATCGGTGCCTCCCGCGATGGGCTGGCGTATGATATTGACGGCGTGGTCATCAAGATCGATACCCTGTCTCAGCGCGGTGTGTTGGGCGAGGGCACCAAGACGCCCCGTTGGGCGGTGGCGTATAAATTCCCGCCCGAGCAAAAGAAGACGAAGCTTTTGGATATCGTCATCGCCGTGGGCAGAACGGGCGTGCTGACACCGACCGCCGAACTTTCCCCCGTCCGCCTGGCAGGCACCACCGTTTCCCGCGCGACCTTGCACAATCTGGATTTCATTCGCGAGCGGGAGATCATGCTCGGCGACACGGTGCTGGTCCAGAAGGCGGGCGATATCATTCCCGAGATCGTTTGCGCCTTTCCCGCCGAGCGGGACGGCAGTGAGCGTTCCTTTGATATGCCCACACGATGTCCCTCCTGCGGCGAGCCGGTCACGCGGGATGCCGAGGAGGCGGCGGTCCGCTGTACCAATTCCGACTGTCCCGCTCAGCGTTCCCGTTCCATCGAGCATTTCGCCTCCAAGGATGCCATGGATATTGAAGGGCTGGGACCGCAGTTGGTCGAGGCACTTCTGGCGGCAGGGCATATCCGCAGCGCCGCCGATCTCTACACCCTGCGCCCCGAGACGGTAGCGCAGATGGAACGTATGGGCGACCGCTCGGCAGCCAATCTGATTGCCGCCATTGAGCGGTCCAAGCAGGCGGGTCTGGAGCGTCTGATCTATGCGCTGGGCATCCGCAACGTGGGTGTGGTCGCCGCCGCCGCGCTGGCGCGCCGCTTCGGCACGCTTTCGGCGTGCTTCGACGCCACCGTCGAGGAGATCTGCGAGATCGAGGATTTCGGCATGATCACGGCGGAGTGTGTCACCAATTTCTTTAGTCATCCACAAAACCGCGCCCTTTGTCAACGTCTGATCGAGGCGGGTCTGGTCACGACCTCCACCGCCAAGCAGGTGGACGACCGCTTCCGCGGCATGACCTTCGTGCTGACCGGCACGCTGCCCACCATGACCCGCGACGAGGCGTCCGCGCTGATCAAGGAGCGGGGCGGCAAGGTCTCCGGCTCGGTCTCGGGCAAGACCACCTACGTGGTGGCAGGCGAGGCGGCAGGCTCCAAGCTGACCAAAGCGCAATCGCTGGGCGTTGCCGTGATCGACGAAGCGGAGCTGCTTCGCATGATCGAGGCGTGAGCTACCCAAAATTTATGAAAGAGGTATACCGATGAAACAACGCTTCTCACCCATCGCGGTGGTGTTGCTCCTACTTTGTCTGTGTCTCACGGTCTCCTGCGGGCGGACGGATCCGCCGGCGGAGACTACGACCGCGCACGTACATGAATACATTGACCATCAGCTGCCGGCCACCTGTACTGCACAGGGCTGTATCACGCACACCTGCCACCTTTGCGGGGATACTTATATCGATAGCTATACCGATCCGCTGGGGCACACTTACGAGGCAAAGGTAACGCCCCCCTCCTGTGCCGCCGAAGGATTTACCACTCACACCTGCACCGTCTGCGGTGACAGCTATACTGATAGCCCCACCGAAAAGACGGCACACAGCTACATTCCCGAGGTGATCGCGCCTACCTGCAGTGCCGAGGGTTATACCAAGTACTACTGCTATCTCTGCCACGATACCTACACCGATTCGCCTACGGCAAAGGTGCCCCATCAATATATCACCGAGACGGTCGCTCCGACGGGGACCGAGGAGGGGTATGACCTGCACACCTGCGCCGTCTGCGGCGACAGCTACCGTGACAATCCCACCCCGCCGCTGAATCGGGACGTGATCGTCAATTTTGATCCCGCGGGCGGCGTGATGTCCGTCAATCCCACGCAGTTTTACCGCACGGGCAGCCACGTCGACTTGCCAATCCCCACGCGGGAGGGGCACGTGTTTGAGGGCTGGTATCTGGACGAAGAGACGCGCGTGGAGAGTGGCGTTTGGAGCTTTACTCAGATGACGCGACTGACGGCGAGATGGTCTCCTATCCGTGTTGAGATCGTCTGGACGATGGACGTGGGCGGCACCGTCCTGCCTTGGGGCAGACAGACGGCAGTCTGGGGTGAACCGCTGGGCGAGTTGCCCGAGCCCACCCCTGCCTTCGGATATCTGTTTGACGGCTGGTATGAGGGCAACACACGGCTTACGGCGGAAACGGTCTCCGCCTATACCGAGAAGGTCACCTTCACCGCCCGCTTCCTCGCGCCGCTGGAGACGGGAAGGGTCACCCCCGAAAAGACCGCCGCCTTTGATTGGGCGATCGATGCCGAGGGGCTTCTGACCTTCCGTTTCGATGCCAACGTGACTTCCTTTGCCATTCCCGCCGAGACCTTCCGCGGCAACGGCAACGTCCGCGCAGTTGCCTTCCCGCGCAGGGTGGAGCTGACCGATCTTGGCAGATACGCCTTTGCCGATTGCACCGCGCTTCAGGAGATCTCCGTTCCGGGAGAGGCGAACGTCATTCGCTCCTCCGTGTTTGAGGGCTGTACCTCCTTGACTCACGTCACGCTGGGGAGCGGCATCTCGGTGCTGAACGAGGATGCCTTCCGCGGTTGCGGTGCGCTGACCACCGTGACCTTCCCCCTCTCGCTCTACCAGATCTATTCGCCCTTTGGCGGATGCGACGCGCTGTCGGAGGTGCGGTATGAGGGTGATGCCTTCCAATGGAGTGTGATCGTCAAGGATCCCAACGCCGCCGCCGCACTTTCCGCGGAGGGACTCAAATACACCTACGAGATCGGCGATTATAAAGAATAAAAAATTCCGCAGAGCATGCGCGCATGCTCTGCGGATCTTTTTGTTATTCTTCCAGACGCCCATCGGTGGTCACGGTGATGACGCGCCAAGGGATGATCTTGCCGCTTTGCTGCAGGGCGCGCTTGACGGCGTTTTCGATGCCGCCACAGCAGGGGACCTCCATGCGGACCACGGTGATGCTTCGGATGTCGTTGCAGGCGAGGATCTGTGTCAGCTTTTCGGCATAGTCTCCCTCGTCCAGCTTGGGGCAACCGATCAGGGTAATGCGGTTGCGGATAAAGCGGTTGTGAAAATCGCCGTAGGCGTAGGCGGTACAGTCGGCGGCAATCAATAGGTTGGCACCTTCAAAATAGGGCGCGTGAACGGGCACCAGCTTGATCTGTACCGGCCATTGGGCAAGACAGCCGGGCATGCCGCCGGCAGGCGTTTCGGAGGGGCAGGTGACCGTCGCACGGCGGATGCTGCGGGACTGCGTACCGGGACAGCCGCAGGGGAGGGGCGCAGCCTTCTTTTTCTTTGCCTCAAGCACCGCTGCCTCGTTGTAGGCAGGCGCTTCACGCTCCTCAAAGGTGATGGCGCCCGTGGGACAGGCGGGCAGACAGTCACCGAGACCGTCACAGTAATCCTCGCGGGTCAGCTTGGCTTTGCCGTTGACCATTTCAATGGCGCCCTCGTGGCATGCCGCGGCGCATGCACCGCAGCCGTTGCAGGCTTCCTCATCGATGCGAATGATCTTTCTTTTCATATTTCAAGTCCTCCGTGTTTTTGGTTTGTGTATATAGGATACCATGGCAAGGAGGATTTGTATGTTGAATTTTCAACGAAATAAAGAAGATAGAGAAGAGATGATCGTTTCCGAGGTCTCAGAGCGTGTCTGTATAAGGGTGCGTCAGCGCTGTCGTGCCAAGAGAGTTTCAAACCAAAGCTCGGGGTCGGGCAGGGGTATAACGGGGGCGATGCGGGAGCCGCTTTGCCGTGTCAGCGTTCTCGTGGTGCGGACGCTGTCCGCAGCGGAGGTCTCCTTTCCGACAATATATGCCGAGCCGTGGGTGCCGATCTCCTCGGCGGAGCAGAGCATGGCGGAAAGGGTGGCGCGTGCCGAAAGCACGGTGTTACGCAGACGATACCAATCTGCCGTTTCCTTGCAGTCGGCGATCAGGGCGCGCTCGGTGAAATGCTCGCACAGCTCGTCGAGTCGGGCGTGCAAGCGGCGCATGCCCTCGGGGTCACGTGCAAAGTCGGCAATGCGTGACATCTCATCCCGGATCTCGCGGCGGAGTGTCTCAATATTGTTCCGTCCGCGGCGGATGAGGGGGAGGGTGTAACGGGGCGCGACCGTCGGTTCAACCGGCGGCTGTGCCGCAATATGCTCGGCGGCGCGCAGGCTTCCCACCTGCGTGGCGTTCAGCGCGCTCCCACCGGGACGGTAAACACCGAAGGTCCCCGCCGACTCACCTGCGGCATAGAGCCCCTTGACGGTGCTTTGCCAATGGGCATCTACTGCCACACCGCCGTTGCAGTGCTGGGCACAGACAGCGATGCGGAGCCGCTCTCGCCACAGATCGATGCCGTGGGAGGCGTAAAGCTCGATGGCGCGTGTGTTCATATGATCGAGCCGCTCAATGGGGGTGCCGAAGAGAGCACCGGAGCGCTCCAGATAGGTGTACGCCTCGTCGGGAAGGACGCGGAAGTCCCCCTCCAGACCGCGCGGGTTGCGGGTGAAATCCATATAGACTGCCCGCCCCTGCTTGATCTCCCGGGCGACCAGCAGATCAACGCGGGAGGAGCCGTTCATTTTGCGGCTGTCAAAGGGCCATTGGTAGCCCTTGAGAAAGATCAGCCCGAGAGAGGCATCGCCCAGCGCGTCATAGAGAAATTCGCGCTCGGTGCCGTCGCGGTCCACCGAGATATAGCGGGGCAGGACCTGCTGATAGGTGCCCGAAAGATTCCAACGAAAATCGGTGCTGGCAATGCCGTATTGCCATTGGTCCAGATTTGCCATTTCGGCATCGGCGGCAATGGCAAGTCCGCTGCCCCCGTAGTGACTTTCGGGGTAGACGGTGTTGCGGTAGATATCCGCGGGTCCACCCGTGCAGAGGACGATATTGCGGCAGGAGAGGACGGTGATCTCTCCCGTTTCCACAGCGACGGCGGCAAGACCTCTGACCTCGCCGTTCTCCGTCAGGATCTCGGCGGCAAGCATGCCGTCCAATATGGGAATGTTTCGCTTGTCAACGGCTGCCTCCAGTGCCTCGGTCATGTATTTGGAGGTCAACGGACCGCAGGAGGTGGCGCGGGAGCGGGGATCGTGGTCGGTCTTATATCCCGCGTATTCGCCGTATTCGTTGGTGGGAAAGGGAACGCCCAGCTCTACCAGATGCATAAAGCAGCGTGTGGAATATGCCGCCTCGCAAAGAGCGGTGTCGCCGTTGACGGCGCCGCCGTCAAACAGCGTCCTTGCCATTTCGCGTACGCTGTCGCCGTCTCCGCCGCAAAGGGAGAGCTTGTAGTAGGTCTGCTTGTCGCTTCCCGTGTTGCGGGAGGTGCCCTTGTTGCGCCCTTCGGTGAGGATGGCAATGTCTGTCACCCCAAGATCGTACAGACGCTCGGCGGCGTGAAAGCCGGCACAGCCGCTTCCGATGATGAGAGTATGATAGGTGTTTTTCATAGCGTTCGGATATGCATGCCGCCGTCCACAATGAGGGAGGTGCCCGTGGTATAGCCAAAGGTGCCGTCGCACAGGGCGACCACCGCCTTTGCCACGTCCTCCGGCTCTCCCCAACGGCCGAGAGGCACCAGACCGTCCTCAATCAGACGGTCGTATTTTTCCTTGACCGTGGCAGTCATGCCGGTGGCGATGATGCCGGGGCAGATCTCGTTGACGGGGATGCGCTCACTTGCCAGACGGTCGGCGAACAGCTTGGTGATCATGGAAAGTCCCGCCTTGGAGATGCAGTATTCTCCGCGGGAGGTGGAGGAGGTGTAGGCGGAGCAGGAGGAAATGTTGACGATATGTCCGCGGGTGCCGTTGACAGGCTCCTGGCGGCACATCACGTTGGCGACTGCCTGGGTCAGAAAGAGGGTGCCCTTGGTGTTGATGTTCATCACAAAGTCATAGCTCTCCTCTGTCATCTCCAGCAGATCCCGCCGAACCTTGGGGGCTACGCCTGCCACGTTGACCAGCGCGCCGATCCGTCCGCGTGCGGCGGCGGTCTCCACCAGCTTGGCGCGGGCAGAGGGGTCGGAGAGATCTCCTGCGATATAGGTGAGGGAATAGCCCTCAAAATCCGTCAGATCGGGGTCGGCGGAGCGCCCCATACCAACGATTTCATAGCCCTTTTGGGCGAGGGCAAGTGCGGAAGCTTTTCCGATACCGCCTGCCACGCCGGTGACGATTGCGATCATAACAGTACCTCTTTTTTGAATTTTTAAACGGAATGTCTGATCTTTTTCCGTTTGATCGTTTTCTTGATTAGATCATTGATCAGATCGGCAACAAAGATACCCAACGCGATGGCGCCTGCCATCAGAAGGGTGGCGGCGAGTGCTTCCGCCGTGGAGCCCTCACCGATGATCATGCAGTAAATGGTGCGGTAGATATTGAAGCCGGGAACCAAGGGGAGGATGGCGACGATGAGAAAGACCGAGACGGGTGCCTTGAGTCGCCGCGCCAGTACGTAGGAAAACAGGTATACGGCGGCGGACGCAAGGAGCGCCGACCAAGCGGAGGCAAATCCCATAAGCCCGCCCAGCAGATAGAGGATCCAGCAGACGGTGGCGGCGGTGCTGGAGGGCAGGATCAGCCGCTTTGGAACCTCCAGCAGAAAGCAGAAGCCGTAGGCGGCGATAAAGGCGGCGATCGCCTCCCACAGAAGCTGAAGTCCTACCGAATCGGAAGGGGCAAAGACAAAGCTGAGACCCGTCAGCGGGAAGCCAAGCTCGCGGCTGATCGACAGGCCGAGACCGACGCCCACGGCGACAGCCGCCGCGGTGAGAAAGGCATCCATAATGCGGGCACAGGCAGAGACGTAGTCTCCCTGCAGCATGTCACGAATGGCGTTGGTGATCGCCACGCCGGGGACCACGGGCATCATGGCACCTACGATCAGATATTGGCTCCTCAGTTCAATGCCGAGATAGTTATTGCCGATGAAGTCCAGCGTGGTGGCGGACAGTGCCATCATGAGAGAGGCGATGGCGGTGGTGACGAAGGCGCGGTTGAGGCGCGCCTGCAGCATAGGCATGGTCAGCATCAGCACCAGCCCGCAGATCATGGCGGCGACCGCGTCGGCGACCGTGCCGCCGAACATGTAAGAAAAGGTGCCCGAGGTCAAAACACCGCCAAGTATTTTGAGGGGGTTATTATACAGATGAAGATGGCGTGCCTTCTTCATCTCGGCGGTCGCCTCCTCCAGCGTCAGCCTGCCGTCGCAAAAATCGCGGGAGATGCGGTTGACCTCGTATACTCTGCCCAGATTGTTGGAGACCGAGGCGGCACGACGGGTGACGGTGATGGTGTGAGAGGGGTCGTAAGAAAGCGTCAGCGTCAGTCCCGTGGATAGGACGAAGGCATCGGCACGGGGCAATCCGGAGGTGGAGAGGATGCGGATCATGGTATCCTCCGTGCGCTGTGTTTCCGCGCCGGAGGACATCATGATCTCTCCTGCAAGCACGGCGAGGTCAACCAGCGCATGATAATAGGTGCTGTTACGGGTTTCGGCTTGTTCCGTCATGGCGGATCTCCTTCATTGATAAAATCAGCGGGACAGAAAATCGACCAGCACGCGGACGGAGTTAGCAGCCGCCATGCGCGCGAAGGTGGGGTAATCCATGTTTGCTTCCTCGTCGCCGCCGTCTGAAATGGCGCGCAAAACGGCAAAGGGAATGCGGTTGACGTAGCAGACGTGACCGATGGCGCCGCCCTCCATCTCGCAGGCGATGGCGCCGAAGGTATCACGGATGCGCACCTTCTGCTCGGTGGTGCTGATAAATTGGTCACCGGTGGCAACCGTACCGTCTTGCACGGTCAGACCGCAGGCGGCGGCACTTTCCCCAAGCGCGGCGCACAGCGCGGCGTCGGCGGGAATGTGGACGATATTGATGCCCGAGAGAAGCCCCACAGGGTCGCCGATAGGCGAGGTGTCCATGTCGTGCTGGACCACGTCGCGGGCGATGGCAATGTTGCCGATGGTGAGGCGCGGGGAGAGAGAGCCTGCCACGCCGGTGTTGATGATACGGGCGGGGGCATAGTGCAGGATCATGGTCTGGGCGCAGAGGGCGGCAAAGACCTTGCCCACACCGCAGACGGCGGTCACGACCCGCTTACCGCAAAGAGTGCCGCAAACGAATTCGATGCCGCTGATGGTTTCGGTCTCCGTCTCCGTCATTTGTGCGCGCAGACCCTCCATTTCCAAAGGCATGGCGCAGATAATACCTGTCAGATCATTCTTCATAGCGAAAGGTCACCTCCGGGATAGCGTTCAGGGTGTCAAGATAGCGGCGCGCCTCCTGCTTTGCCGCCGCGAGGGAAAGATTTTGGTAGTTGCCGCAGGCGATGCGGGTGGCGCCGAACATCTCGCCGTCATGGGCGATGATGCACCGCAGGACCTCCTTGACGGTGGCAAGCACCGTCTCGTTGTCGGCGTTACGGATCAGCAGATAGAAGCCGGTCTGGCATCCCATAGGTCCGAAATACAGTACCTGAGGACCCAGCGGCGAGTTGCGCACGTAGGTGGCAAACATATGCTCCAGCGAGTGCATGGTAATATGGTCCATATAGTCGCCCGCGTTGGGAATGCGGGTGCGCAGGTCGTAGGTGGTTACGTCGCCATCAATGCGGGAGATATAGATGCCCGGTGTGAGCTTATCGTGATTGACTTGAAAGCTTGCAATGGTCTTCATAAAGTCGCTCCGTTCTTTTTTCTTTCAGTATATCATTTTGGAAGCAAAAAATCAAGATAGGAGTGAAAATGTTGTGAGAAATATTCTTATTTTTGGCTTGACAAATGAGAATGAATGTGGTAAAATAATTGCCGTTCTTGTTTTTGATGCCAAAAATAAGAATCACGGAGAAAGTGAGGGGGACAGCATGGAAAAGACCACTTACCACACGGTGGGGAGAGAAAAGCTTCTGAGTTATTTTGCCGAGCATCCGGGTCAGCAGCTGACGGTGGAGGAGCTGACGCAGGAGCTGGCACGCGAGCAGGTCTCGGTGGGCAAAAGTACGGTGTACCGCCTGGTAGGCAAGCTGTATGAGGAGGGCAAGCTGAAGCGCACCCATGACGCGGCGCGCGGATGTCATACGTACTCCTATGCCGAGGATACCCATGACTGCGACGGGCATCATTTTCATCTGAAATGCCTTGGCTGCGGCAGACTGTTTCACCTGGAATGTCGCCACAGTGAGACGCTGTGCGAGCATATTGAGGAGATCCACCATTTCCGCATCGACAGCAGTCTCACCGCCTTTTACGGTCAATGCGAGGCGTGTCTGCGCAAAGCAAGAACATAAACGAAAGGAAACTATATGCTTCATTTGATCGAACATACCTTGAAGGATACGCTGGGGATCCTGCCCTTTCTGTTCCTTTCTTATCTTTTGATGGAGTGGCTGGAGCACCGCGCGGGAGAGCGTGCCGCCAGGGTGCTGAAGCACTCGGGTAAGGTGGGACCTTTGCTCGGTGGCGCGATGGGTATGCTGCCCCAGTGCGGCTTTTCCGCCTCCGCCGCAGGGCTGTATGCCGGTCGTGTGATCAGCGTGGGCACGCTGTTGGCGGTCTTTCTTTCCACCTCGGACGAGATGCTGCCCATCATGATCTCGCACCGTGTTCCGGCAGGCACCATCCTGTCGGTGCTGACGTGCAAGATCGGTATTGCCGCGCTGGCGGGATTTTTGGTGGATCTGTTCTGCCGCCATTTCCGCCGCCACGAGCATCACCACGAGCATCATCACGAGCATCATCACGAGCATCACCACGAGCACGGTCACGACCATCATCATGACCGCCACGGTCACGGGGATGCCCATCCTCACGGGGAGGGCGGCGAGCGACCGCAGACCGCCATCCATGAGATGTGTGAGAGCGAGGGCTGCCGTTGTGATCGGGGCATCTTCCGCTCGGCGCTGATCCATACGCTGAAGATCTTCGGCTTTATATTGCTGATCACGCTCATCTTCGATCTCATCATTCACGGCGTGGGTGAGGAGAGACTGGGCGAGCTTTTGTCCTCCGTTCCCGTGCTGGGGCAAATGATCGCGGGTCTGATCGGTCTGATCCCCAACTGTGCCGCCTCGGTGGTCATCACCCAGTTGTATCTGGAGGGCATGATCTCCTCCGGGTGCATGATGTCGGGGCTCCTGGTCGGTGCAGGCATCGGTGTGATGGTGTTGTTCCGTGTCAATCACCTCCATATGAAGGATAATGTGTGTCTGGTGGCACTGCTGTACGCCATCGGCGTCCTGTCCGGTATCGTCATCGATCTGATCGGGTTGGTATTTTGATCAAAAGATCGCTGTGAATTCACAGCGATCTGAGACTGTCGATCAAGTTCTTGTGACGTTCAAATTTGGGTTTATCGGGGTGGAGGTATCGTGGCGCGAATAAAGCAAGGGGCTCTGCCCCTTGACTCCGCCAAAGGGAACTTTTCGAGAAAAGTTCCCTCTGGACTCCTTCAAAAGCTTTCACACTATGGGTATGGGGCGGGGTGTTTATCTCGCTGTTGACGGATATTGACTGGGCGGGGCGTTTACTGATCCGCTGACGGATGCCTCCCTTGCATGGCTTGAGCGGGCAAACTTCGTAAACGTCAGGCACCTCCGAGACCCTGCCGTTTTGGCTGCCGTGGCGCGCGCCGCACGAAATGGGGCTGTTTAGTGTGTGACACGGG
>JAFTMG010000057.1 GCA_017452525.1 Clostridia bacterium | reverse complement strand
TGATCCGCTGACGGATACCTCCCTTGCATGGCTTGAGCGGGCAAACTTCGTAAACGTCAGGCACCTCCGAGACCCTGCCGTTTTGGCTGCCGTGGCGCGCGCCGCACGAAATGGGGCTATTTAGTGTGTGACACGGGACTGTTATCATTGATTTATCCAAACCGTTGTTACCTTGTCTGTAAAGTATTCCGACAAATTTTAATACAACAATTTCGTCTTGTACACTAAATGACCCCATTTCGTGCGGCGCGCGCCACGGCAGCCGAAGCGGCAGGGTCTCGGAGGTGCCTGACGCGAACGAAGTTTGCCCGCTCGAACCATGACAGGTCGGCATCCGTCAGCCCACTTATAATCGCCCCGCCCGAACCCCTCCACGGCGAGAGCAAGATAAGCACCCCGCCTCATACCCCTATTTGAAGATTTTCGGAGGGTCAAGGGAACCCTTCAAAAAAGGGTTCCCTTGTGGGTGCAGGGCAGAGCCCTGCCTTCGTCCGCGCCACGATACCTCCACCCCGATAAACCCCAATTTGAAAATCTCCAACATTCGGTATTCTCAAATCTTATCTGTTCCAAAAACAACCGTTCGGTGCGACATAGCCTTGTTGATATCATAGCCATTTTTTGAGATAAGCCAGATAATTCTCCCCCGCGACCTTTTCCACGATGCGCTCAGGGTAATGCTTCTGCATATAGTCGATCAGCTGATCGTGGATGGAATCCTCCAGCGTGAGGGGGGCGGGATATTGACTGACGCCGTCGATGTCACAACCAAATCCGATGTTGTTCTCGCCGCCAAGGGTGAGGCAATGGTCGAGATGGCGGAACAGATATTCGACGGTGCGCTTTTCCTCCTCCTCGTGGATAAAGCCGACCGCCAGATTGAGGCCGATCATGCCGCCGTCGGCAATGATCCGCTTGGCCATCTCGTCGGTGAGATTGCGCGAGTGTGGGCAGAGGGCGCGGAAATTCGAGTGAGTCGCGATCACGGGCTTTTCCGAGAGCTCGCAGAGATCCCAGAAGGTTTGGTCCGACGCGTGGGAAACATCCCAGATGACGCCCAGATCATTGCCCTTTTTCACAAATTCGCGGCCGATCTCGCTGATGCCCGTGTCCTCCTCGCCGTCCTCAAAGACGCGGTTGCTCTTGGCGAGATCGTTGGAGAGCCATGCCAGGCTGATGACTCTGACGCCGACGTTGTAAAACCGCTCGAGCAGCGCGGGCGAATTTTTCAGCCCCGTCGCGCTTTCGATGGTCAGCAGCGCGCCGTGCTTTCCCTCAGCGAAGGCGCGTTCAATGTCGGCATAGCAGGTGACGGGGAGAACCTTGTCGCTCTCACTCGCGATGGACATGCAGTAAAGCCCCGTATATCGGCAGGCTCGCTTCCACGAATCGTTGTCCTTGTCCCCCGGCCAGCCCGTCATCATGGCGACAAACTGCAGCTGAGGGTGCTTTCTCGAATAATTGTACGGGTTGACCAGATCAAAATGCTTGGTGTCAACCTTCTGAATACTGTCACAGTGCGAATCTACAATAAACATAAGTCATTCTCCTGTTCTGATATTTTCTGTTCGGACATGATTTGATACCTCCATTATAAGGCATTGCGGCGAAAAAGTAAATATCCAAAATTCGATTTTTCTATTCCGTGTAAGTAGATTGACACCGCATTGCTTTTTTGCTATAATAAATTTGGAAATAAGCAGAGAGAATCTCCGCTCCTTGGGGGGGGTATCGAATATGTTTTTTGATCAATACGAGCTGATCATCGGCGAGGGGAAGGAATCTCCCTTTATGAATAAATACGGCGTCTACCAGGACGGCACGACGCCGATGTACCGCGATGTGGACGGTCGGCTCTGGGCGATGAGCGGGCATTCGCATATGGGGCATATCGCCATGTTTGCGGGTACTTGTCTTGACGATATGAAGCACATGTGGGAGATCCGAACCGATTTTCAGATCGGCCATGCCGATCATGCCTTCTCGGGCATTCGCTATCCCGACGGGGTCCGCCCGCGCGGCAGTATCTGGCCCTTCGGGCTCTACATCTGCCCCAATACCCACCGCTTTTTCTGCTGGTTCCACAACGAAACGGGTTGGAACGGACAGGGCAGTGCGTACGATGCCTTCGGTCCCTGCGACAAGCCGAAATTTGATTCCGATTTTCGCCACGTCGGTCTGATGCATTCCGACGACGAAGGGCGGAGCTGGGTCTTTGACCGCTGGGTGCTGTCTGCCGAGGAGGTATGCTTCACCGAGCGATATGCTCCCGACGTCAAAAACGTCATGGGTCAGCGGGGCGATATCATCCGCTTTGGCAGCGGTGACTTCTGCATGTACATCGAGCCGGACGGCGACTACATATATGTGTTTTACAATATTCTCACCATGGATATTTCCCGAGGCAGTACCGGTGAGGCATGGATGCGGTGTGATGCCTACGTGGCGCGGTGCCGCAAGCGCACGGACGGCGCCATGGGCGATTTCGTGAAATATTATGAGGGCGCCTTCTGTGAGGCGGGCAATCTCGGGCGGGAGAGCGCGATCCTCGCGGACACGTGGCATCCGCGCGTGGTCTACAGCATTCCCGAGCAGATGTTCATCATGACGAGCAAACCTATTCTCTCCACCATGAAGGGCAGGATCGCGGATGTGGATGCCAAGGCTCGCGTAATGCAACTCTCCACCTCCCGCGACCTCATCCATTGGTCAAAGCCGGAGATCGTTTACAAGGACGGCAAGCCATGGGGCAATCACTATAACGCCCTCGTCCCCGACGATACGGTCAACCAGCCGAATATTCTGGTGTCCGATCGCTTCTCCATTCTCAATAACCACAACGGCACCGACGTGCTGCGGTATCCCGCACAGCTGCGGCGCAGAAAAGCGTGATAAATACGGAAAGGCGTGATGAGATGAAAAAAGACGAAATCAAAGAACGGATCCGCTCGGCGATCGAGGGGCGAGATCTGTGCAGGGTGTATTTCAAATACGATCCGGCTTACTTTTATTATTTTCCGCTGAAGATGGGCGAAAAGCTGTTTCTCGGAGCAGAAGAGGATGATTTTATTCTGGATGGGTTTTCCGTTCGCCGTTTCTGTGATGTGAAAAAGGCAGAGGTCAAGGACGATAAGTGCATAGAAATTCTGCGGTCGGAGGGCGTTTTGGAGAATGTGACCGTGCCGCCGATCGATTTGACCGATTGGCATTCCGTTTTTCTCTCCTTGCGCGAGATGGATCGGAATATCATTGTTGAGCATGAGAGCCTTGATGCGGATGAATGCGAATTTGCCATCGGTCACATTGAAAAGGTGATGAAAACGAAGGTGCTTTTCAAGCATTTCGATGCCGACGGTATATGGCAGGAGGGACTGTATGAGATCCCGTTTTCTCAGATCACCTCTGTTACGTTTGATTCGCGCTACGTCAATATTTTTTCAAAATATGTGTAAAAATCTATAGAGAACAGAAAGGTATTTTTGAAGATGAAAAAGAAATTTATATTGGGCACAGTCGCCGGATTTGCGGTGGGAACCGCGGCGGGCATTGCGGGCAAGCTTGTCACCGAGAAGGTGATCGGCGAGATCCGTGGCAGTATCTGCGAGCAGGACTTTGTGTCGCCCGAGGAGAAGCACACGGTCAAGATCTCTTACGGCTATTCCAAGGCGGCAAGGGAGCTGACTTATATCCGTGTCGAAGCCACCTCCGCGGCGGTGGACGACACCTGCAAGCTGATCCTGTTTACCCGCAAGCTGCCCGAGACCTTTGATACGCAATGGACCGATCCCGATCATTTCAAGTTCCTGGTCGGCAGCGGAAAGCGCAAGCAGTGCTGCGATATCAGCTTTGACGAAAATAACATCAACGCGACCTATTACCTGACGAAGGATCGCTGAGAAAAGAGAATTGCCGCGCTCCGTTTTTGATGGGGTTTGTCGGAGAAACACGGACATAAGACAGGAGATAAGATCATGAGCGGATTCGGAATCAACGTTATGGACTTCGGCGCCAAGGGTGACGGTATCACCGACGATACCGCCGCCATTCAGGCCGCCATCAACCATGCCGCCGCGCGGGGCGGCGGCAGAGTTCTTTTTCCCTACACCAAGGGTGGATACCGCATTGCCTCTCCCGGTATTGCGGAATACAACGGCAAGCCCCTGCGGGCGCAGCTGATGATCCCGCCCGGGGATGCCAACATCATGCTGGAGGGCGAGATGCCCTGCCGGATGCTGAACGCCTATATCGTGCGCAAGCTGGATTCGGTCAAAAATAACTTTACCCCCACCCGCTTTGCGGAATATGCGGAGATGATCCCGGGATCGGACAACACCCGCATTTTCTCGGATTGGGATGCTCCCGAGGAGCATGACCCCACGGCGCGCCCGTGGTCGATCCTTGCCGCCCCCGAGGGGACGAGCTGTAAGGGCAAATTCAGCACCACACAGTTTTCCATCGCCAATCTGGATTTCCGTGTGCCCATGCGTCATGATCGAATGTACCCGACCCAGACGGCGGTCAATCTGCAGAACGTGAGCCGCGTCCATGTGTGCGACAGTCAGTTCTGTCTGGCGGAAAGCGTGGGCGATACCGTGCTCGGCAAAGAGCTTCAGCCCAACCCCTGCCACACGGCGGGGCTGGTGCTTTCGGGCGACCAGAACGATAACAACGTGGTGCGCAACGTGGCGGTGCAGGGCTTCCGTTACGGCTTGGTGGCGGGCGAGCACGTGGTCGCCGATTATCTGTATATCCACAACTGTGAGGAGGGGCTCACCTTCCACGATTGCTCCCACCTCTCGGTGATCCATCATATCGTTGCGCAGCATAATACCGTCATCCTCTCCACCACCGATACCGATCTGTTCGGTATGCCGAAGGGTCCTTGCAATGTGGAGATCGGTACGGTCAATTTCGAGTGCGGCACCAATCTGCAGCCGACAGTCTCTCAGCTGCAATACGGCGTCCGTGACAACGACCGCCGCCTGCACGGTTCATTGCGGTGGCACAAGCCGTGGGGCAAACAGGAATTTCCCACCGTGTGCGGGGACGACTTTAAGATCACAAATTTTTAATGGAAAGGCAGAGA
Source organism: Clostridia bacterium (assembly GCA_017452525.1). Lineage (GTDB taxonomy): Bacteria > Bacillota > Clostridia > Oscillospirales > CAG-272 > RGIG3947. Next base: position 7,477 of record JAFTMG010000057.1, on the reverse strand, counting down.
ATTGATGAAATCTAAAGAAATGAAGACCCTTACAAAACACTTTGACAAGTATTTTGAACAGAATGATTCCATGGTCATTCACCCCATTGTGGACAACGGCTTTCACGTTGATGTCCTGATGTATGGTCCCAGTGTCAAATATCCTTTTTGGAAGCTGGTCACCATGGGAGCGAGCGATTATACTATGCCGAAGATTGCCAACACCTTCGGACGAAACAATGAATATATCATGTTTGTGGACAAGGACACGGATCTGAACGATCGAGAGATCATGGGCTGGTACTACAATAAGCTGGTGATGATCGCATCGTATGCGTATTGGCAAAAAACGCACATTACCTATGGCCACAGCTTTGAATGGGAAAATGAAGATCCGGATGACGAAATGATCGCTGCTTTTGTGGAGTTTCCGCAGGTGGTGGAGGATGTCGGTATGTTGCACTGCAAGGTGGGACTGTTCAAAACGGTCACCTGCCTGCAGGTCGTACTGCTGAATCGGGAGGATCTGAATCGGCTGATGGAGATCGGTCCCCAAGCATTCAGCGATTATCTGTATCCCGAAAACGGAGACAAGGCGCATTTTCTTTCCGAACGGAACCGAAGTGAAAAATTCTAAACAATCAAACGGTATTGAACAAGGAAATTCCAAAGGAGACCGCCATGATCAAGCTCACCTTTCTCGGCACCTGCTCGGGCACCGAGCCAATGCCGAACCGCCATCACGCCTCGATCCTGTTTGAGATCGGAGACCGCTTCTATTGGTTCGACGCGGGTGAAAACTGCTCCCATAAGGCTTACACCTCGGGCGTGGATGTTTCCCGCGTCCGTGCCGTATTCATCTCCCATATGCACATCGATCACATCGGGGGACTTGCCAATCTGATGATGGTCATCCGCAAGGTGTCCAAGGTAACGGGGATTCCCCACATCAACGACAATTCCTATGATATATATGTTCCCGATCTGAAGAAGCTACAGTCGGTCAAGGATATTGCAGGCGTGCCCACCGCGCCCTGCGGTGGTGTGAACGCATGGGAGCATGAGATCGGTGACGGCGTGATCTTTGAGGATGAAAACCTCCGCATCACAGCGCTGCACAACGCCCATCTGGGGGAGAACGGGGAGCGGGGTTGGCATTCCTATTCCTTCCTCATTGAGGCACAGGGCAAGCGTATCATATATTCGGGTGATGTCAAGGCTCCCGAGGAGCTTGACCCGCTGGTGGCGGATGGCTGTGACGCGCTGATCATGGAGACGGGACACCACCGTATGGAAAATGTCTTTGCCTATGCGAACGAGCGGGGCGTCAAAAAGCTCCTTTTCACCCATCACGGGCGGGAAATTTTAGGGGACATTGCCGCGGCCGAGGCGCGTGCCGCCGCCGAGCACCCCGACGCGAAGATCTGCCATGACGGGGACATTGTCCTCTTTGCGTAAGACAGATAAAAAGACAGCACCGCAAACGGGCGACGGATGCCCGCGCGGTACTGCCGACGACAGAAAGGCGTAAAGTCTGAAAAATAAATTTTTCAGACGGCATTTGTGACTTGACGGCTGAACGCCGTCATTTCGAAAATACGAAACCGTCACAAAAGCAAGTTGGAAGAAAGGGATAGTCATAACAATGAAGATCAAATACTACGGAACAGGCGCGGGATATGGACTTCCCGAGGTTTTTTGCGACTGTCGCATCTGCCGCCACGCGCGAGAGGCGGGCGGTAAAAATATCAGAACACGCTCTCAGGCGGTGCTTGACGGGCGGCTCGCCATCGATCTGTCGGTGGATACCTTCCATCACAGCGCCTTCTGCGGGCTGGATATGCGAAAGATCCATCACGTTCTGGTCACCCACAATCATCACGACCATTTCTTTACCACCGATCTGTTCAGCCGCGTGAAAAACATGACCGAGCCGGTGCATTTTTATATCAGCGAGGCATCGGGGCAGGGCGTCCGTGCGCTGGTGGAGAAATATGAGGCGGAGATCGCGGCGGGCAAGAGAGACCCCCATGCCTGGACGCGCGCTGTGGTACATACGCTGGAATATTTCAAGCCTGTGAAAATACTGGACTATACCGTCACCCCTCTCCCAGCCCGACACGGCAAGGGACTGGACCCCATGATCTTTGTCATTCAATCGGAGGAAGGGAATGTTCTTTGGGGTCACGATACGGGCAAATTTTATCCCGAAACGGCACAGTGGCTGAAGGATTCGGGGATCGTGTTCGATTTTGTATCGCTGGACTGCACCCTTCGGCGCGGCGCGCAGATCACCCCGTCCCACATGGATCTGGATTGGTGCATCGAGATGGCGGAGCTGCTGCGTTGCAACGGCAATGCCGATGAAAATACCAAATTCGTGCTGAGCCATATCGGGCATCTGGTGGACCGCACCCACGACGAGCTTGCGCGCGAGGCGGCAGAGGTCGGTATGATCGCCGCCTACGACGGCATGGAGATCGAATTCGGTAGAAAGAAGGAGAAACAGAAATGACGGCATCCGAGCGTTTTCGCCGATTTCTGGCAGGTGAGCCGGTCGACCGTTCCCCCGCCATCGAGTGGGCACCTTGGTGGCGGCTCACCGTGGAGCGCTGGCACGGGGAGGGTCTGCCCGAAGACGCAAAGAGCGTAGAGCAGATCCAGGAATATTTTGGCCTTGACAAATGCCTGCAGACGAGCGTCACCTGTAAGACTGCCGCCACTCCGAGACCCGCGGGGCATGGGCTGGGCATCATGGAGGACGAGAAGGGCTGGGCAGAGATCCGCAAGACCATGTTCCCGCCTGTCGAAACGGTGCTCTCCGAAGCGCGCTTTGCCGAGCTGGAGCGCCGCCGCGCGCGGGGCGACACCCTGCAGTTCTTCACGGTGGAGGGCTTTTTCTGGTATCCCCGCACCCTGTTCGGCATCGAAAACCATCTTTACAGCTTTTATGATTATCCCGAGCTGTACATGGAGATGTGTGAGGCGTATGCCGATTGGCTGATCGAGCTGTTCCGCTATGTATTCTCCCGCTTCCGCTTTGATTTCATGAGCTTTGCCGAGGATATGAGCTACAATCTCGGGCCGATGATCTCGCAGGAGTGCTTTGAGGCATTTCTCGCGCCCTTTTATCGCAAGGTCATCCCCGTCATCCACGAATACGGCATCCCCGTCTTCATCGACTCGGACGGCGATATCACCAAGGCGGTGGATTGGTACGCGAGCGTGGGCGCGGACGGCATGTTTCCGCTCGAGCGGCAGGCGGGGGTGGATGTGTCCACCTATCTGCAGAAGCAGCCGCAGATGGCGTTTATCGGGCATTTTGATAAGATGTGCATGAAGTTTGGCGCGGATGCTATGCGCGCCGAGTTTGAGCGTGTTCTGCCCTCCATGCAGAGCGGCAAGGTCATCGTCTCGGTGGACCATCAGACCCCGCCCGACGTGTCGATTGAAAATTACAGGGAATATGTGAAACTATTGTTTGAATATTGCGGCAAGGTCACCCACGAGGGCGCGGAGATCGCGCCTTGCCCGGTGTTTGCGGATTGGGGGCATGAAGGTGAAGTATCCATTTGAAATGCACGTCCACACGGCGGAGTGCGACCGATATGCCAAGCTCGGCGGCGCGGAGATCGTGCGAATGTACCACGAGCGGGGATACAGCGGTCTTGTTATCACCGACCATTATTTCTCCCTCTTTTTCGATTGGTTTGCCGAGGAGCTTTCGGAAGCGTCTCACCGCGCGATCATAGATCATTGGCTGCGCGGCTACCATGCCGCCCGCAACGAGGGAGAAAAGCTGGGCTTTACCGTCCTGTCGGGCGCCGAGGTGCGCTTTGACGGCACGATCAACGATTATCTGGTGTACGGACTTGAGCCGGATGACTTCTACCGTATGCCTCTGCTCAACCGATTGCGGAATGTGGAGGAGCTGAAGGACACCCTGCCGCCCGACGCCCTGATCGTGCAGGCGCATCCCTTCCGCAACCATATGACCGTCCGCGACCCCGCGCCGCTCTTCGGCATCGAGGGGTACAACGCGGGCACCGAGCCCTTCCGCAACACCATGGCAAAGACGTTTGCCGCGCATTACGGCAAGCCGATCCTCTCCGGCTCGGATCTTCATCACGCGAAGGCACTTGCCAAGGGCGGCATTGCCGCGGACCGTCGTGTCCAAACGGCGGCAGAGCTTGTTTCCGTTTTGCGCGAGGGCGCGTATTACCTGATTGAGGACGGAGAGATCATTTCTTAGTAGAGTTATAAAGGAGCGCATCATGAAAAAAATCTATCCGAATGAATTCCTTTACGGTCTCCACGTGGGAGAGCACGGCTTTGTTCCCGAAAATATTCTCTCCGAGCTTCAGACCAACTGCGTCGATCGCGGCATGAATTTCGTCACCATCCGCCCCACCATGTTTTCGGATATCGACCCGCATTATTATCTGGATTGGGCGCGCTTTTGCGCGGCGCACCATATCTATTTCGTTTTTCTCTATACGCTGCAAAAGGCACCCAAGGGCAAGGTGTCGATGCTGACGCCCGAGCTGGTTGCCGAAATGCGCCGAATTGCCGGACCGTATTTTCTGGGCGATATGCTGGGCGAGAACGGCAGCGTTTGGATCGGCAAGGAGAAGGGCTACTACGTTCCGACCCATGAAGCGCAATTGGATCAGAATGCCAAGGATATGGAGACGGCGCACGGCAATTATATCCGCGCCATGAAGAAGCATCTGGAGAATGAGCGGTCACTGGGGCTGGACTGCGTAGGCATTGCCACGGTAGACGCCACCATTGCCAATACCTACAACATCGAAGCCGGCGTGGATACCCCCTTTACCGAGCTGTTCTGCTGTGACCCGCAGACTGCGATCGCAGCCCTGCGCGGAGCTACGCGCGCGGCGGGGATCGACTTCTGGGGAACGTACGTGGCACATGAATGGTACGCCGGCATGCATTCCGACGATATGCTCAAGAGAAAGCGCATGGGGATCGGCTATCAATACGCGTATATGCAGGGCTCCCGTGCCCTTTGTCATGAGAGCGGCGATGACGGGCTGACCGCCTACGGTCGCCTGTATCCCGCCGATCACGAGATCTGCACCGATTGCCGCAAATTTATCAACGAGTTCGGCGCATATGTCAAAGCGGATGACCGCCCCGCGGGGGATCCGATCGTGAAGATCGCGCTGATGCAGGGCAATCACGATTCATGGCTCGGCGGTTGGGGAGCGAGCTCTGTTTGGGGTCAGCTCTCCCGTCCCGAGTGGGGCTTTTCGGAGCCGGAGTGGTCGTGGCGTATTCTGGAGGAATTCTATACGCCGTATAAGTGGCACGTGCCGGAGTCCTATGCTTGCCGCGGGGTCGACCTGTCGGGCATTCCGCCGTACGGCACCTTTGATATCATTCCCGCCACGGCAGGGGCTGAGGCAATGTCGCATTATCGGGTGCTCATCTATACCGGCTGGAACACCATGACCGAGGAACAGCTTCAGAATCTGGAAAAGTTCGTGGAAGGTGGCGGCATTCTGCTGATGACTGCCGCACACCTGAATACCAATTCCGTGCGCGGCGGCGAGTACCGTCCCGTTCGCGGCGGCGATCTCTCCCGTCTCTTCGGATGCCGTCTGAAGGATGAATATTTCACCTCCAATCTCGGCTTGAAGTTCAACGGCCCTCCGGCGATGGACGGGCTGATCCTGCCTTATTCCGAAACGCGGGTGTGCGATCCCATCCTTTCCAATGGCTATTCGGACTATGTTCGGGTGGAGCTTTGCGGCGGTGAGGAGATGGCGTATCTGGAGGACAGCTTCCGTGCCACCCATTTTCCCGGGGATGTCGCCATGGTCTCGCACAGGCTCGGCAAGGGGTATGCGATGCTAATGACGACCCGCAATTATCCCGGCAGAAATTCCGTCTATCCCGCTTATCGGTTCCTCGTGCGTGAATTGGTTCGCCGCGAGAATGCGGGGGCGTCGGTAAGAGTGAAGGGACCCGATACGCTCCGCTACACGGTGTATGAGCGAGGCGATCTCTATCTGTTGAATACCGATTGTGATATGCCCATCCTCGTCCGTGTTTTTGCCGACGGCAAAGACAGCTTTGATGTGACCCTGGCACCGATGGAATTGAAGCATCTTTCTCTTTGATATGTGTGGATCACGTAATTTCCGAGCTTGTCGAAAAATGTTTTTTGATATTCAAATTGGGGTTTGTCGAAGAGATAGAGGTTAAATTTTGTAGGGACCGGCGTCCCCGACGGTCCACCCCACAAGGATTTGGCGATCACAAACCGTCCGTAAACGGACCGTCGGGGACGCCGGTCCCTACAAGAAGGGTGCCGCATGGCGGTTGTTCCGTTTCTACCAACACCCCGATAAACCCCAATTTGAAGTTGGTCGACAAACTGAAGCCCCCGACAGATTTTGAAAATCTGTCGGGGGCTGATTTTATCGGAGAATGCATATGATCGTGACATGTCACCGCGTTAGCCCAAATTCCTCTGCCAACACCTCGCGGGTACGGATTTCGTCCATGATCTCTTCGTGGATGCAAGTATCGCCGCAGAACTCCTTATAGACATTGCCGTCCACCGTTTTTCTGCCGGCGGGGGTCTTGATGGCGATCATGTTGCCTTTGTTAAAGGGGGAGTCGGGGTGCTTCTCGCACCAGAAGGAGGCGGGGATGAAGTCCTCCTCATATTGCCGCTCGCAGGTGAAGCTGATGTACTGCCGCCATTCGCCCTTGTGCAGGTCGCTTAGCACCCAGCCGAGGCTTTCGTCCCGGTCGAAGCGGTAAGTTTCGCCGTTCTGCTCCTGAATTTCGCCCTCGATCAGCTTCAGTGGCAGGCGGGGCGCCACCTGTCCCACGCCGATATCCAGCATATATTCGGCGCCGTCCAAGGTCACAACGACAATGCGGTGACGGCGGAAAGGGATCGCCGACTCTCCGCGCAGATACCGCGCAAAGCGGCTCTCAACGGCAAATCCCATCTCGGCAAGCATCCCGTGGAGCAGGGCATTGAGCTCAAAGCAGTAGCCGCCGCGGTGCTCGGTCACGATCTTGCGGTAGATGTCCTCGGCGTCAAGGGAGACGGGCTTGCCCGCGAGAATGTCCAGATTTTCATAGGGAACGGTCAGAACGCAAGCCGTCTGCACCGCGCCGAGAAACGCGGCGGTGTGGGTGATCGGTGTGCCCGAAAGCCCGATGCGGGCGAGAAATGCTTCTGCTTTTGTCATGAGGATGTCCTCCGTTTGCGGTGATCTTTTTCTTTATCATATCATAAAAAACACGGGATGGCAAGAGGAAATGCGGCAGAACCGCAAGAATGTTCGTGCGAGGATTTCAAATTGGGGTTTATCGGGGTGGAGGTATCGTGGCGCGAACGAAGGCAGGGCTCTGCCCTGCACCCGCAAGGGAACCCTTTTTTGAAGGGTTCCCTTGACCCTCCGAAAATCTTCAAATAGGGGTATGAGGCGAGGTGTTTATCTTGCTCTCGCCG
>JAFTMG010000056.1 GCA_017452525.1 Clostridia bacterium | reverse complement strand
CCACGGCGAGAGCAAGATAAACACCCCGCCTCATACCCCTATTTGAAGATTTTCGGAGGGTCAAGGGAACCCTTCAAAAAAGGGTTCCCTTGCGGGTGCAGGGCAGAGCCCTGCCTTCGTCCGCGCCACGATACCTCCACACCCGACAAACCCAAATTTGAACATCTCAAACTCACCGACAAACCCCAAATTACCCTCAAATTCACCCCCACAGTATACCACAAAATCCTCCGTTCGTCAAGATTTTTGAATTTTCTCTTTTCCCTTGACAAACACTTTCGGGATATGCTATACTTGCCTTACCGACAACACGGTCATCCGTCTATCTCACAGAAAAGGAGAAATCATCATGATGCTGCAGTTGAACCGAAACAATAACCGTTCGGTATCCAAATACCGCGTTACCCCCCGGCTGGTACGCTCGGGCGTGCCCACCACCGTCACCGTGACCCCGCTGGGTCCTTCCCTTGCCTTCCAGGACGGGCAGGAATACATCGTCCGTTTCGTGCCCAAGGAGATCTACAACGACACCTTCATCGACCGCCCCGCCCGGTTTGACACCGTTCGCGTCACTCCCAAGGACGGCGCCATCTCGGTGACCTACACCTTCTACGAGGAGCAGGAGTGGGTCCTCTCCATCCTCACCCCCGAGGAGGAGGAGAAGAAGGCGAAACCCCGCGAGTTCCATGTTTACTCCCTCTTTGAGGACCTCTACGAGCGCAACCCCTACCGCGGAGACCTGCACGTGCATTCCAACGGCTCGGACGGCTCGGAGGAGGCATCCGTGGTTGCCGCCAACTACCGCAAGCACGGCTTCGACTTTATGGCGATGACAGACCACCACAATTGGAAGCCCTCGGACGACATCATCAAGACCTTTGCCGACGTGCCGCTGGGGCTCAAGCTCTTCCACGGCGAGGAGGTCCATCTGGGCACCATCATCCACATCGTTTCCTTTAACGCCGATCGCAGCATCACCGAGCTTTACCGCTCCAACACCGAGGAGATCCGCGCCCGCCTGCAGGAGGAGGCAAAGACCCTCGACACCCCCTGGGGCGTTGACCCTTACGAATTCGCTTACCGCAAATGGATCTGCGAGCAGATCCGGGAGGCGGGCGGCATGTGCATCGTGCCCCACCCCTATTGGATCCACAAGCCCCACATCTTCAACATGAACAGCCGCATGCTGGAATATATCTTCACCACCGGCACCTGCGATGCCTTTGAGCTGACGGGCGGTCAGTCGGTGGAGGAGAACAACTACCAGCTCGCCCTCTACCACGATCTGCGCGCGCGGGGCATCGACATCCCGATCTGCGGCTCCAGCGACTCCCACGGCACCGACAAATCGGTCTACTTCGGCATTTCCCAGACCCTTCTCTTCGCCAAGGATAAGGAATACGAGAGCATTCGCGAGGCGATGCTGGGTCATTACAGTGTCGCTGTGGAGCAGGAGTACGGCGAGGAGATCCGCATCCACGGTCACTACCGCATGGTGAAGTACGCCCGCTTCCTCATCGACTACTACTTCCCCGGTCACGACGAGCTTTGCGTGGAGGAAGGCATCCTCATGCGCGAATACGCCCTCGGCTCCGCCGCGGCAGGCAAGGCGCTCCGCGCCATGGACGGCAGAGTGGACGCCTACATGCACCGCACCCTGCGCGGCAACTAACAGCCACGTTCGCAAAGCAAACATATCACGTACAAAGCCGATACGGAACAAGTTCCGTATCGGCTTTGTACTATTATGATTCCCTTACGCGGCGTGAACCGCGTCGAGGGCGTTGATGCGGGCAATCAGCTTGCGCTTGAAGATGGCGTAGCAGATGAAATCCACCGCGCAGGTGATGATCCACGTGACGGGATAGGAGAGATACAGGGTGGGCATGGTGTGGTTCAGGGCAAAGATCGTGAAGATCCAGATCACGCGCATGGCGCAGGTGCCGGTCAGCGAAATGATCATGGAGGTGAAGGATTGCCCGATGCCGCGGAGCATGCCGCAGCCGACCTCCATCAACCCGCAGAGGAAATAGGTGGTGGCAAGATATTTCAGGCGGATCATGCCCCACTCGATGACCTCGGGCTCACCCGGGGCATAGATGGTAAGCAGAGGCTCGCCCAGCAGATAGATGCCAAAGCCCATGACAAGCCCCAGCACCAGCACGATGGCGGCGCAGTTGAAGAGAACGCGGTTGAGGCGCTCCCACTTTTTCGCGCCCACGTTCTGCCCCGTGAAGGTCAGCGCGGCGTGATAGAGGGCGTTGAGGGCGATGTAGATAAAGCCGTCCAGATTGCTGCCCGCCGTGTTGCCCGCCATGGCGGTCTCGCCGAAGCTGTTGACGGAGGACTGGATCAGCACGTTGGAAATGGAGAACGCCATGCCCTGAATACCCGCGGGGATGCCGATGCGCAGGATGCGCAGGAAGGAACGGCGGTCGATATGCAGGCGCTTCAGCTCCAGATGGCAGGCGCCGCGGTCGCGGATCAGAAAATAAGTGGAGAGGAGGGCGGAGAGATATTGCGCCGTGATGGTGGCAATGGCAACACCCGCCACGTCCAGATGGAAGCCCATGACCAGAATGAGGTTGAGGGCAACGTTGACAAGTCCCGTCAGCGCCAGAATGAAGAGGGGACGCTTGGTGTCGCCCTTGGCACGCAGGACGGCGGCGCCATAGTTATACAGCATCTGGGCGGGCATGCCCAGGAAAATGATGCGCATATAGAGGACGGAATGGTTGATGACCGTCTCGGGGGTATCCATCAGCGCAAGCAGGGGGCGTGAGAGGAGAATACCGATCAGCGAGACGATGACACCGCCGATGAGGCTGGTGAGGATGGAGGTGTGGACCAGCTTATGTACGTCCTCGTCGTTTCTCGCGCCCAGGGCGTGGGAGACGGCAACGCTGGTGCCGACCGACAGACCGATGAAGAGGTTGACGATTAGATTGGTGAGCGCACCCGTGGAGCCGACGGCGGCAAGCGCGGTCTGCCCGTTTTCGGCAAAGCGACCGACCACCACGATATCGGCGGCGTTATAGAGCAGCTGAAGAATGCCCGAGAGCATCAGCGGCAAGGCGAAGAGGACGATCTTGCCGAAAAGGGGCCCTTCGGTCATATTGACTTCTTTTTTAACGCGGGGTCTGACTGCTTTGGTACTCATGTTTGCTTCCCTTTCCTCCTTCGGCGACGCGGGTAGTCCCGATGTTGCCAAATTATATTATACTCCGTTTTTCGCGTTTGTCAATGGGAGAAGAGGAATTTCCGCGGCGGACGCGGCGGTTACCGTGAAACGCCTTTGCGGCGGACGACAGCTTCACAAACTTGAAGTGTTCGCTGCGCGAACAGGCGAGGGTTGTGGGCGTTGGGAGAGTCAAATTTTGGGGTGGTGTGCTTTGTGTTTCAAATTGGGGTTTGTCGAAGAGATAGAGGTTAAATTTTGTAGGGACCGGCGTCCCCGACGGTCCACCCCACAAGGGTTTGGCGATCACAAACCGTCCGTAAACGGACCGTCGAGGACGCCGGTCCCTACAAGAAGGGTGCCGCATGGCGGTTGTT
>JAFTMG010000055.1 GCA_017452525.1 Clostridia bacterium | reverse complement strand
CGGCGAGAGCAAGATAAACACCTCGCCTCATACCCCTATTTGAAGATTTTCGGAGGGTCAAGGGAACCCTTCAAAAAAGGGTTCCCTTGCGGGTGCAGGGCAGAGCCCTGCCTTCGTTCGCGCCACGATACCTCCACCCCGCCAACCCCCAATTTGAAGTTCCCGACAGTTTAAAACGGGTGCATACACACCCGTTTTAAACTGTTGCTTTCGGCTCATTTCACCGTCAGCTCATTGTCCTCCACGTCCACACAAAGCTCACTTCCCGGCTGCACGTCCTCACGGATCAGCTTGCGGGCAACCAGCGTTTCAACCTGGGATTGGAGATATCTCTTGAGCGGCCGCGCACCGAAGAGCGGATCGTACGCCGCCTCGATGACGTGATCCTTTGCCCGATCCGTCATGCGAAGACGAAGCTGTTTGGCGGCAAGACGGCGGCGCAGATCTTCGATCTGCAGATCGACGATACCGCGGATATTCTCTTTGGTCAGCGGCTTGTAGAAAACGGTCTCGTCCAGACGGTTGAGAAATTCGGGACGGAAGGCGCGGCGGAGCAGTCCGTTCACACCCTCGCGCGCCTCCTCGGTGATCTCCCCCGCGGCATCGATGCCCTCCAGGATCAAATCGGAGCCCAGATTGGAGGTCAGAATGATGATGGTGTTTTTGAAATCCACCGTGCGCCCCTGGCTGTCGGTGATATGTCCGTCATCCAGCACCTGAAGCAGTACGTTGAACACGTCGGGATGCGCCTTCTCCACCTCATCGAACAGCACCACGGCATAGGGGCGGCGGCGCACTGCTTCGGTCAGCTGACCGCCCTCGTCATAGCCAACGTAGCCGGGAGGCGCTCCGATCAGACGGGAGACCGAATACTTCTCCATATATTCACTCATGTCGATGCGGATCATGCTGTGCTCATCGTCAAACAGCGCCTGCGCCAATGCCTTGGCAAGCTCGGTCTTGCCCACGCCGGTAGGACCGAGGAAGAGGAAGGAACCAATGGGGCGGCGGGGATCCTTTATCCCCGCGCGGCTGCGCAGAATGGCGTCACATACCTTGGTGACCGCCTCGTCCTGCCCGATCACGCGCCGATGCAGGATCTCGTCCAGCGCCAGCAGCTTCTTTCGCTCGCTCTCCATCAGCTTGGCGACGGGAATGCCCGTCCACCGCGCCACGATCTTGGCGATCTCCTCTTCGTTGACGGTGTTGCGCAGCAGCGTGCCCGTCTCCCGATTCTTCAGCTCCGCATCCCGCGCCTCCTGCTCGGCAAGACGGCGTTGCAGCTCGGGCAATTTTCCGTATTTCAGCTCGGCGGCACGGTTGAGATCGTACTCGCTCTGCGCCCGCTCGATGGCGGCGTTGGTCTGCTCGATCTCCTCACGCAGCTTCTGCGCCTGACCGATGGTCTCCTTCTCGTTCTCCCATCTCGCCTTCATTTCGGCAAAGGAGGCTCTCAGCTCGGCAAGCTCGCGGCGCACCTCGCTCAGATGCTCGCGGGAGAGGGCATCCTCCTCCTTTTTCAGCGCCGCCTCCTCGATCTCACATTGCATGATCTTGCGGGAGATCTCGTCCATCTCGGTGGGCATGGAATTCATCTCGGTCTTGATCAGCGCGCACGCCTCGTCCACCAGATCGATCGCCTTATCGGGCAAAAAACGGTCGGAAATATAGCGGTCGGAAAGGGTCGCCGCCGCGATCAGCGCGCCGTCGTGGATCTTAACACCGTGATAGACCTCATAGCGCTCCTTGAGTCCGCGCAGGATGGTGATGGAATCCTCCACCGTCGGCTCGGGTACCAGCACGGGCTGGAACCGACGCTCCAACGCCGCGTCCTTTTCAATATATTTCCGATATTCATTGAGCGTTGTCGCGCCAATACAATGCAGTTCACCCCTTGCCAGCATGGGCTTGAGCAGATTGCCCGCGTCCATCGCGCCCTCAGTCTTGCCCGCGCCCACAATGGTGTGAAGCTCATCGATAAAGAGGATGATATTCCCCTCCGATTTTTTGATCTCCTCCAGCACCGCCTTCAGCCGCTCCTCAAATTCGCCGCGGAATTTGGCACCCGCGATCAGCGAGCCCATGTTCAGCGAAAAAATGGTGCGGTTTTTCAGATTATCGGGCACGTCGCCCCGCACGATACGCTGTGCCAGCCCCTCGGCGATGGCGGTCTTACCCACACCGGGCTCACCGATGAGGCAGGGATTATTCTTGGTCTTGCGGGAGAGGATGCGGATCACGTTGCGGATCTCATCGTCACGTCCAATCACGGGATCCAGCTTCTGCTCTCTTGCCAGTGCCACCAGATCCTGACCGTATTTGGTCAGCACGTCGTAGGTCTCCTCGGGATTTTCACTGGTCACGCGGCGGTTTCCGCGCACCTCCTTGAGGGCGCTCAGAAAGGCATCCTTGGTGACGCGGTGGGCGGCAAGCAGCTTTTTCACGGTGGAGTCCGCCTTGACGATCAGTGCCAGCATGATATGCTCTACCGAAACGTACTCGTCCTTCATCTTCTCCGCCCGATCCTGCGCCTCCTCCAGCGCCTCGTTTGCCTCACGGGTGAGGTAAAGACGCTCCGGGTCCGGCGTACCGCCGATCTTGGGCAAGCGGTCGATCGCCTCCCGCGCCTCACGGGAGAGTGCCTCCACGTCCGCGCCCATTTTGGCAAGCAGCTCTCGGCAGAGCCCGCCCTCACGGGCAAGAAGCGCGTCCAGCAGATGCAGCTGGGTCAGCTGTTGGTTTCCGTATTCCTGCGCCGTGCGCTGGGCATCCCGCAGGACCTCCATGCTTTTTTGTGTCAATTTTTCCGGATTCATGTCATTACCTCCTGTGTGTGGCTGTCGCACCGATTTAGCACCCAAAGTGTCAATGGATCAAAGTGCGAACCGTTTGATTTCTTGTTCACCCCTATCATACCGCGATTTTATGAACATTTAAACAACTTTTTATGAACAATTAGTAAACAATTGGCACTCTGCTTGCATGAGTGCTAAAATTGTGTCCTTCTTCATGCCAAAAGCTTTCTCCGCCGACAAAGGTCTCCACCACACGAAGCTCCCGCAGCTCCTTCGTGGGAAGAGAGAGCGGCGAGCGGTCCAGACGGATCAGATCTGCCCGCATTCCCGCGCGGATCCCGCCCCATTCCCGCTCCGCGCCACAGCTCCACGCCACGTTCGCCGTCAGCGCGCGCAGCGCATCGCGAACGGAGGTCCGCTCCTCGCTCCCGATCACCACACCTCTCTCCGTTTTCCGCTCCACCGCCGCCGTCAGCATACCGATGGGATCGGGAACGTCCTCCTCACCCGAAAGCCCCTCGCAAAGCGTATAGGGCAAGCCCGCACGGCGCGCCGATGCCAGCGGCGCCAGCCTTGCCGTTTGCTCCATGCCGCAAGCCGCCATCCAATCGTCTCCCAAGCGCGGTAACACGTCCACCGCAAAGCAGGGCACGATCCCCAGCTCGCGCACCCGCTCCAGCACCGTGGGCGGAAGAAGCCGCGCGTCCGCCAGAATGGGGCGAAGGGCGGTCAGATCGGGACAGCACCGACTGACCGCCCGCATCACCCGCAAAAATTGCGCCGCCGTTGCCTCACTTTCCGCCCGCATCACCGGGCGCACACGCTCCGCCGCCGCCATCCGCAAAGCAAAGCTCAGGGCACGGTCGCAATACGCCGTCTCCCCCGTTGCCACCCCGCCGTCGTCCCGCAGGTCCAGATCCAGAGAGATACCTCGCAGGTAAATGGGGGCGCGGAGAGACGCCATCGTCCGCTTGACCGTCTCATATTCCTCCAGCGGCACCGTTGCCCACAGCGGCATGGGCAGGTCGCTGTGGGAAAGTGCCCTCAAGCCCTCATCGGTCAGTCCGCGGGCGTGCAAAACGGTAAATCCCCTTGCCGCGTACGCCTCCGCCGCCGAACGTACGGCGGCACGTATCGCCCGCATACCGATATGCCCACCGCTATGCGCCGCCGCATGCGCGCGGACCACTGCCCAGAAGTTGCTGTGACAATCCGCAAAGCCTGCCAGAAGAGCGCCTCCCTCCAGATCGATCCACTCGCTCTGCCGCCCCACCATGCGGGAGAGCGACCGCAGATCTCCCACCGCGATGATCCTGCCGCCCTCCGCCAGCACCGCCTCGGCGGGTCCCGGCGATTCCACCGTCAGAATATCGCCATTGTAAAACAGTTTTTGCATGCTTTTCTCCTTCCTCTTCGGCAGTCCTTGCCGAGATCGCAACCGATTTTTATCAGTATGTGCCGTTTTCCCCCTTTTTACCCTCTGTTCATATTCACTTCATCTGCGGGGCGTATAATTTTAGAGAATTTTTTTGTGTGATACTTGCATCCGAGACGGAAATGCGATATAATATATATTGAATTTTCATTTTTTCAACCGAGGAGGATGACTGTGGAAACCGTTTCTTTGCATGCGCCCCTGAGCGGCGTTTCCTGTGCCGTTCTGGGACTTGGCGTCTCCAATCTGCCGCTGATCCGGACCCTTTTGGATGAGGGGGCTCTCGTCACCGCCCGCGACAGGAAAACGCGGGAAGCCCTCGGCAAGACCGCCGATGAGCTGGAGGCGCAGGGCGTGCGTCTGATCCTCGGTGACACCTATCTGGAGGAGCTTTGCGAGCAGGTCATCTTCCGCTCCCCCGGCATCCGCCCCGACGTGCCGCAGATCACCGCCGCCGTGGCGCGCGGCGCCATCCTGACCTCGGAAATGGAGCTGTTCATGCGCCGCTCCCCTGCCCCCATCTTCGCCATTACCGGCAGTGACGGCAAAACCACCACCACCAATCTGGCATATCAGTTGCTGAAGACTCAATTTGAAAAGGACCGCACCGCCCGCCGCGCCTACATCGGCGGCAACGTGGGCACACCGCTTCTGCCCCGCGTCGGTGAGATGACGGAGGACGACGTTGCCGTGGCGGAGCTTTCCAGCTTTCAGCTCTTTACCATGCGCCGCTCCCCGGCGCGCGCCGTGATCACCAACATCACCCCCAACCATCTTGATTGGCACCCGCACATGGAGGAATACACCGAGGCAAAGTGCAACATCTACGCCCACGAGGGGATCGAGCACGTCACCCTCAATGCCGACAACGCGGTGACCGCCGCGCTGGCAAAGCACATCATAGAGGAGACCGATCTGCCCATCACCCTCTTCTCCTCCACCAAGCAAAGCTTTGAGGAGATCTTTCCCACCCACCGCGAGGGATGCACCGCCATCTTCGCCCGTGACGACGGGGAGGGCGAGACGATCCTTCTCGGTGACGGCGAATACGACACGCCCATCCTGCCCGTCTCCCACATCCGCCTGCCCGGGCGGCACAACCTGGAGAACTACATGGCGGCGATCTCGCTCACACGCGGATGGATCGCCCCCGAAACCGTTGACGAGGTGGCATCCTCCTTCCCCGGTGTGGAGCATCGGCTGGAGCTGGTACGGGTAGTGCGCGGCGTTACCTATTATAACAGCTCGATCGACTCCAGCCCCTCCCGCACGGCGGCGGCTCTCTCGGCGCTGACGCAGAAGCCCATCGTCATCTGCGGCGGCTACGACAAGAACATCCCCTTTGCCCCGCTTGCCGAGGCGCTTTGCGCACGGGCAAAGGCGGTGGTCCTGACGGGCGCCACGGCACAAAAGATCTACAACACCCTGCTCGCCTGTCCCGCTTACCGATCGGATGCGCTCCCCATTACCGTCGAGCCCGACTTTGATCGCGCAGTCCTGGCGGCACACGGCATGGCACAAACAGGCGACACCGTCCTGCTCTCCCCTGCCTGCGCCAGCTTCGACGCTTTCCCGAATTTCGCGGTCAGAGGCAACCGTTTCAAGGATCTGATCCGCAATCTCCCCGAATAATACATCAAAAAGGAAATCAAAAACATCATGACATTCTCCCCCGAGCTTCTCGCCCTCGCCGCACAGGCTGAGCGCGACCTGAAACCCCAATTTGAGTACGTCGACAACATCTCCTTCGCCAACACCGCCCGTGTGATGGACGCTTTCGCCGAATTCCGCGTCTCCGAAGCCATGTTCCAGCCCTCCAGCGGCTACGGCTACGATGACCGCGGACGCGACACGCTGGACCTCATCTGGGCACACGTGATGGGCGCCGAGGCGGCATTCGTCCGCCATCAGATCGTCAACGGCACGCAAGCGCTCGCCATCGGTCTGTTCGGTCTGCTCCGCCCGGGCGACGTGATGCTCTCCATCGCGGGGAAGCCCTACGACACGCTGGAGGAGGTCATCGGCATCGCCGGCACCCCCGGCAACGGCTCCCTGCGTGACTTCGGCGTAGACTACGCGCAGATCGATCTGCTGCCGGACGGACAGTTTGATTACCCCGCCATCCGCCGGGCGATGGAACAGCACGGCGCGCGCGTCAAGGTCGCCTTCATCCAGCGCTCCAAGGGATATCTCAACCGCAAAACGCTGACGGTGGACGAGATCGGCGAGGCGGCAAAATTCATTCATGCGCTCTCCCCCGATACTTACGTCGTTGTGGATAACTGCTACGGCGAATTTGTGGAAACCAGGGAACCCACCGCCGTGGGTGCCGACATGATCATCGGCTCCCTGATCAAAAACCCCGGCGGCGGCATGGCGGAAACGGGCGGTTATATCGCGGGGACTGCCCGCGCCGTCGAGCTTGCCTCCTACCGTCTGACCTCCGTAGGCGTCGGCGGCGAGGTCGGTGCCACGCTGGGACAGACCAAGAGCCTGTACAAAGGGCTCTTCTACGCCCCTCACACCACGGCGCAGGCGATCAAGACCGCTCTGCTCGCCGCATACGTCTTCGAAAAGCTCGGCTATCGCGTCGAGCCCAAGTGGAACGAGGTCCGGTCGGACATCATCCAGACGGTCATCACCGAGTCTCCCGAGGGACTGTGTGCCTTCTGCCGCGGCATTCAGGCAGGCTCCCCCGTGGACTCCTTCGTGACCCCCGAGCCTTGGGACATGCCCGGCTACGGTGACAAGGTCATCATGGCGGCGGGTGCCTTCACGCAGGGTGCCTCCATCGAGCTTTCCGCCGACGGTCCGCTCCGTCCCCCCTACACCGCCTTCTTCCAGGGCGGTCTGACCTATGAAAGCGGTCGGATCGGCATTCTCAGCGCCGCGCAAGCCATGCTGGATGCCCAAAACAAAACGAAAGGATTCTGAAAGATGAAACTGACAAAAAGACTTCTCTCTGCCGCCCTGGCAGCCCTTCTCTCCGCGTGCGTCCTGACCTCCTGCGGCGCCGCCGACCCCAACGTGCCCGAGGGCATGCAGCTGGCTTCCCTTGACGGCGTGGAATACGCCCTCTACGTTCCCGAGACCTGGACGGTCAATAAAAACAGCGGCGTTTCGGGCGCTTACGTTTCGGCATACGACAAATCCAACGTCAGCCTCATCTCCTACCTGCCCACCTCCGCCATGACGACCGAGCAGTATTTCGCCATGTGCGAGGAATCCTACAAGGCGGAATTTGACAACTACGCTCTCGTGGAAAGCGGAAGCGCGACCATGGCGGACATGCCGGCGCAATACTACGTCTACACCGCCACCGTGGGCGGCGAGAATTACAAATTCCTGCAAGCCATCGTCGGCAACGGCGGTATGTTCTACAATCTGACCTACACCTCGCTCTCCGATATGTACGACAGCCATATTGAAGAGGTCATGAAAATGATCGAGGTCTTTACCTTCCGCTGATGAACACGATCTATCTGGACAACAGCGCGACCACACCTCTCTCAGACGCCGCGCGGCGCGCGCTGCAGGAGGTCGCGGATATTTACGGCAATCCCTCCTCCCTTCACCGTGAGGGACTTGCGGCAGAGGCAGTTCTGACCCGCGCCCGCAAGCAGGTGGCGTCGGCACTCGGTGTCAGCAATCCCGCTCCGGGACAGCTGATCTTTACCGCCTGCGGCACCGAAGCAAACAACACCGCCATTCTCGGCACCGCCTACGCCAAGGCGCGGCGGGATGCCAACCGCATCGTTACCACCGACTCGGAGCATCCCTCGGTGGAGCAGGTCATGAAGCGGCTGGAGCAGGACGGCTTTGAGGTCATTCGTATTCCTACCCGCGGCGGTGTTCTGGATCGCGAAGCGGCTATGGCGGCGCTCAACGAAAAGACATTGCTGGTCAGCATGATGCTGGTCAACAATGAGACCGGCGCCCGCTACGAGCTGGAACCGATCTTCGCCGAAGCAAAGCGGCGCAACCCCACGGTGATCACCCACTGTGACGCGGTGCAGGGCTTTTTGAAATGCCGCTTCACCGCCCGGAGTCTGGGAGCGGATCTCATTTCAATCAGTGGCCACAAGATCCACGCCCCCAAGGGCGTCGGTGCCCTTTACGTCGACCCTGCGCTGATCCGATCCAAGAGGATCGTCCCCTATCTGATCGGCGGCGGTCAGGAGAGCGGTCTGCGCTCCGGCACCGAAAATATGTTGGGTATCGCCGCATTCGGCGCGGCGGCAGAGGACGGTGCGGCACAGCTGGAGCGACACCTCTCACACATGAGCGCGCTTCGTGACTATACCATCGCCTGCCTGAGGGAAAAGGGGTTCGTGCTGAATTTGCCCCAGGGTCCCTGCGCGCCCCATATCGTCAATTTTCAGCTTCCCGCCATCAAAAGTGAGACCATGCTACATTTTCTTTCGGCGCAGGGCATCTGTGTCTCCAGCGGCTCGGCATGCTCCTCGCACGCCAAACAGACCAGCCCCTCGCTTTCGGCATTCGGTCTGACGGCGGCACAGGCAGACACCTCCCTTCGCATCAGCCTATCTCCCTACAATACGGCAGAGGAAATCGACACCTTCATTGAGACCCTGTCCCGCGGTGCGGGCACACTTGTGCGCATGCGCAGACACTAATCTGTATATCCGGTCGGACAGGCACCGATCCAATATTTATATCATCCCTTAGAAAAGAGGTAATAACCATGGGCGGATTTTTCGGCGTAGCATCCCAAAAGGACTGTGTATTCGATGTATTTTTCGGAACAGACTACCATTCCCATCTCGGCACCAAACGAGGCGGTATGGCGATCTTTAACGGAAGCGAAATCGAGCGGTCCATTCACAATATCACCAACTCTCCCTTTCGAACCAAATTTGAAGACGATGTTGAAGAATTCCACGGCAATATCGGCATCGGCTGTATTTCAGACAGTGACCCCCAACCGCTGAACATCCGTTCTCATCTCGGCACCTACAGCATCACCACAGTCGGTCGGATCAACAACATGGCAGAGCTGGAAGAAAAGGCATTCCGTGACGGTGTCACACACTTTTTGGAAATGAGCAGCGGCGAGATCAATCCCACCGAGCTGGTGGCGGCACTGATCAACCAGAAGGATACCATTCCCGAGGGCATCCGCTACGCGCAAAGTCTGATCGACGGCTCCATGTCCATGCTGATCCTGACCTCGAAGGGCATTTATGCCGCCCGCGACCGCTTGGGCAGAACGCCTGTGGTGATCGGCAAAAAGGAGGGTGCCTTCTGCGCCTCCTTTGAATCCTTCGCCTATCTCAATCTCGGCTACCGCGACCACCACGAGTTAGGTCCCGGCGAGATCGTATTTATCACCTCCGAAGGGATGGAGGTCCTCTCCGAGCCGCTGGAAGAGATGAAGATATGCACCTTCATGTGGGTCTACTACGGCTACGTCACCTCCAAATATGAGGGATTGAACGTGGAAGTGATGCGCAACCGTTGCGGTGCCCTTCTGGCAAAGCGCGACGATGTGGAGGCAGATTGCGTTGCCGGTGTGCCCGACTCGGGTACACCTCACGCCATCGGTTATGCCAACGAATCGGGCATTCCCTTCCAGCGTCCCTTCATCAAATACACGCCCACATGGCCTCGCTCCTTCATGCCTCAGCATCAGAGTCAACGCAATCTCATCGCACACATGAAGCTGATCGCCATTGAATCTCTCATCCGTGACAAGCGTCTGGTGCTGATCGATGACTCGCTGGTACGCGGCACGCAGATGCGTGAGACTACGGAATTCCTCTTTGACAGCGGTGCCAAGGAGGTACATATCCGTCTCGCTTGCCCGCCCCCCATGTTCTCTTGCCGATACTTGAACTTCTCCCGCTCCACCTCGGTCATGGACCTGATCTCCCGCCGCACCATCGCGCGTCTGGAGGGAGAGAAGGCGCTTGAGAAGCTGGAAAAGTATACCGATCCCGATACGCCCGAATACGCCGCCATGGTCGAAGAGATCCGCAAGGAACTGAAATTCACCTCACTCAAATACACCCGTCTGGACGATCTCATCGCCTCCACGGGTCTGCCCGCGGCCAAGCTCTGCACCTACTGCTGGACGGGCAAGGAATAACCGACAAAGTCCAAGGGGCTGATCCGACGGGATCAGCCCCTTTTCGCTAAAGCGTCTCAGCGGTCTGTCGGCACCTTGACATTCCGCGCAGCGCATGATATACTTGTATCAAACCCACGGAGGAGGAACTTTTTTTATGAAACGACGCGCCGAAAGCGCCTTCGGGCTTCATTTTGATTTTCATGCCACCCCTGCCCCGGGCAGAGTGGTGGGAGCAACGCTTTGCGAGGAGGATATCCGCGAGATCTGCCGCCTCATCCGCCCCGATTTTATTCAGATCGACTGCAAGGGGCATCCCGGTTGGACCTCTTATCCCACGGAGCTGGGAAACGCCATGCCCGCATTCGCTACCGATACGCTTGCCCTTTGGCGCCGTGTCACACGTGAGGAAGGTGTCGCGCTGTATATGCATTACTCGGGCGTGTTCGACAGCCGCTATTGCGCCGAGCATCCCGAGGAAGCTGCCGTACATGCAGACGGCTCCCGCTCAGATAAAACGACCCGCACGCTCGGACACTACGCCGACGACCTCCTGATCCCGCAGTTAAAGGAGCTTGCGGACAAATACAGCGTGGACGGCGTCTGGGTGGACGGTGAATGCTGGTCTACCTGCGCCGACT
This sequence comes from Clostridia bacterium, assembly GCA_017452525.1. Lineage (GTDB taxonomy): Bacteria > Bacillota > Clostridia > Oscillospirales > CAG-272 > RGIG3947. The sequence goes on along the minus strand of JAFTMG010000055.1, from coordinate 11,107 downwards.
TCCATCCCGAGACGGTCGCCGCCTTTGAGAAGGAGACCGGCATTGACCTTGGCGGCAAGCTGCCCGCAGAACGCGGCGACCCTTATTTTGATGAATACCGCGACTTCTGCCGCGAGCTGTTCCGCCGCTATCTGCGGCACTACACCGACGCCGTTCACGCCGCGTATCCCGATTTCCAAATCGCCTCCAACTGGGCGTTCTCCGACCATATGCCCGAGGCGGTGACTGCGGACGTGGATTTTCTCTCGGGCGATTTCAGCCCCATGAGCTCCCTCAACAGCGCCCGCTATTCGGGGCGCGCCCTCGCTCAACAGGGGCACACCTGGGATCTCATGGCGTGGAACTTCCGCTGGGGCAAGAGTGACCGCCCGAGCGGTCTGCCCAAGCATCCCGTACAGGTCATGCAGGAGGCGGCAACCGTGCTGGCTGTCGGCGGCGGATTTCAGAATTACATCACCCAATATCCCGACGGCACCCCCCGCATGGAGCAGATCCGCCGTATGAAACCGGTGGCTGACTTCATCCGTGCCCGCGAGCCCTACTGCTTCCGCGGCAAGGCGGCGCACAACGCCACCGTGCTGATCTCCCAATACGACCGATACAAGGAATCAACAGGTCTCTTTTCCCGCACGGGACACGAGCGGACGGCGGGTTTGGTCGCTCTCTTCTGCGATGCGGGTCAGCCGGTGGAGATGAACGGTGAGCATACCCTGCACGGGCATTGCGGTGACTATGCCCTGATCGCCGTGCCTGAGCTTACCTACGGTCTTGAGTCCTCCATGATCGACGAGCTGATCGCCTACGCCGAGGCGGGCGGCAGTCTGCTTCTGACGGGACCAAACACCTGCCGTATCTTCTCCGAGCGCCTGCCCTACAAGATCGAAGATCTTGCCCATGACGGCGGTTGGCGCTGGATCTCCCTCGACCGTGAAGAAATGGGGTATCTGCAAAATGCCCATACCGTCCGTGCTGACGGCGAAACCGTCCTTTGGTACGGCGAGACGGAAAAGCAGACCGATCTCCCCGGTGCCGTCATCCTGCCCTACGGCAAGGGCAAGATCGCCGTTTTGGCGGCGGATATCGGCAAGCAGTATCTCGAATACGCCCAGTTCATGCACCGAAAGGTCCTGCGCGCACTCTGTGACAGGCTGTATACGCCCTCTGTCCGCATCGAACACGCCTTGGGTCTGCTTGAGACTGTGGATCTTTATAAGGAAGGAAAGCGCTTCATCCAGCTGATCAACGCCAACGGCAATCACGCCTCCCCGGCCTGCGCCACCGAGGATCACATCCCGCCCGCAGTAGATATTACCGTTTCCGTTGCGGCAGAGAAAAAGCCTGCCGCCATGATCCTGCAGCCCTCGGGCAAACCGCTGATCTTCACCTATCGGGACGGACGCGCGACCGTGGACATCAAGCGGGTCGATATCCAAGAGATCATCGAGATCGTCAACGAGTAAAATTTACGCCGCCGTGTCGGGAAATCCCACGGCGGCGGCTTTTTTTATTGACACTTTTACCATTTCGTGTTATACTATATAGGAATGTTTATTTTTGGGAGGTGAGGGAATGTCACAGGCTCTGACCTCGGCGGTCACGGTACTGCCGGGGGTGGGAAAAGTGCGGGCGGCGGCATACGCGCGGCTCGGTATTTCCACTGTGGAACAGCTGCTTTACCACTTTCCGCGCGCTTACGAGAACCGCGGCAATATCGTGACGCTGGCAACCGCTCCCGAGGGTGAAAAATGTGCCACCGTCCTTACCGTTGCCACCGAGCCGAGGGTCACGATGATCCGCCGCGGCATGTCCCTCCTCAAATTCCGCGCGTACGATGACAGCGGCACGGCGGAGATCACCTATTTCAATCAGGATTTTCTGAGAAAATCCTTTGTGCTTGGTGCGACATACCGTTTTTACGGCAAGGTGGAACGCTTTGCGGGCGGACGGGTCAAGCAATTTACCCTCTCCTCCCCTGCCGCCGAGCCGTGGGATGAAGAAAAGCCGCTCCCATCACTCTACCCCGTCTACCCCCTGACCGAGGGACTTTCGCAGAAGCAGATCGCGCAAAACATTGCCGCCGCTATGGCGCTGACCGCCGAAAACCGCGGCGATGTGCTTCCCGATGACATCCGCCGCGACATGGGGCTTTCGACCCTTTCCTACGCGCTGCGCCATATCCACACCCCCGCGGATCTGCCCTCCCTCGCCATCGCCAAGCGGCGGTTGATCTTTGACGAGTTCTTCCGCTTCTCCCTTGGCACCGCCATCATGGCAAAGCAGGCGCGTGTTGCCTGCGCCGTTCCCTGCACCGCGGGCGATCTGTCCGATTTTTACCGGGCGCTCCCCTATCGGCTGACCGACGCGCAGCAGCGCGTCATCGGTGACATCCGCCGCGATATGGCAAGCGAGATCCCCATGCGCCGCATCATCGTGGGTGACGTGGGATGCGGCAAAACGGTCTGTGCCGCCGCCGCCATGCTGATCGCCGTGCAAAGCGGCAGACAAGCCATGCTGATGGCACCCACCGAGATATTGGCGCGCCAGCACGCCGCCGATCTGAGTGAGACGTTTGCCCCCATGGGCTTGCGCGTTGCCCTACTGATCGGCGCGACGCCCGCCTCGCAAAAGAAAGCCATTTACGAGGCGCTCGCCTCCCCCGATCCCGCTCGCCGCATCGATATGGTGGTGGGCACCCACGCCCTTTTGACCGAGGGCGTGACCCTCGCCGCCCCGGGGCTCGTCATCACCGACGAGCAGCACCGCTTCGGCGCGGGACAGCGGGCGGCACTTGCCGAAAAGAACCGCGACATGCATATGCTGGTCATGAGCGCCACTCCCATCCCCCGTACCATGGCGCTGATGCTCTACGGCGATCTGGATCTCTCCCGCATCGACGAGATGCCGCCGGGCAGACAGCGGGTCGACACCTTCACCGTCGGCGAAAGCTACCGCGAGCGTCTGCAGGCGTTCATCCGTAAGCAGGTCGCCGAGGGCGGACAGGTCTACGTCGTCTGTCCCGCCATTGAAGAGAGAGAATGTGAGCCGGGTGAGGTCACGCTGGAGGAGCTTTTCTCCCCCGACGCCGCCTCGGACACACCCCCGCTCAAGGCAGCCGTCACCTATGCGGCGGAGCTGAAGGAGGTTCTGCCCGAGCTTGCCGACCGTATCGCCTTTCTTCACGGCGGTATGAAGAGCCGTGAAAAGGACGACATCATGCACCGCTTTGCCGAGGGCGAGCTGAAAATATTGGTATCCACCACCGTCATCGAGGTCGGTGTAAACGTGCCCAACGCCTGTTTGATGATCGTGGAGAACGCCGAGCGCTTCGGTCTCTCCCAGCTCCATCAGCTCCGCGGACGCGTCGGACGAGGCAAGCGCAAATCCTATTGCGTGCTCGTCTCGGACGCGCGAGGCGAGACGGCAAGGAAACGCCTTGAAACCATGCGCACCACCTACGACGGCTATCGGATCGCCGAGGAGGACCTTGCCCTGCGCGGGCCGGGCGACTTCTTCCGCGTGGGTACGGGGCAGACCATCCGCCAGAGCGGCGGCATCCGTTTCCGTCTCGCCGATCTCTGCGACGAGAACGACGGCGATCTGATGACCCACGCCGCCACCGCCGCCCGTACCCTGTTGAACCAAGACCCCAATCTGACAGAACACCCCGACCTGCGCCGCACCGTGGAGGATCTCTTCTGCGTGGACAGCGGGACGTTAAGCTAAAAATATCACCGGAGGTTCTCACCTTGAAAAAACTGCTACGCTACATGGGCGCTTATAAGCTGGAAAGTGTCCTCGGTCCCCTCTTCAAGCTGCTGGAGGCGACCTTTGAGCTGATCGTGCCTCTCGTTGTCGCGTCCATTATTGACGTCGGCATCGAGCAGCAGAACAAGCCCCACATCTGGAAGATGTGCCTCATTCTGATCGCGCTTGCCCTGATCGGTCTCGTCTGCTCGATCACGGCACAGTATTTCGCCGCCAAGGCATCCGTTGGCTTTGCGACCAAGCTGCGCCACATTCTCTTTTCACACGTCCAATCTCTCTCTCACGCCGACATTGACCGCCTCGGCACCTCCACGCTGATCACCCGCATGACCAGCGACGTCAATCAGGTGCAGTCGGGCGTCAATCTCGCGCTGAGACTGCTTCTGCGCTCGCCCTTCGTGGTCTTCGGCGCCATGATCATGGCGTTTACGGTGGACGTCCGCTCGGCGTGGACCTTTGCCGTCATCATCCCCATTCTCTGCGTGGTCGTCTTCGGCATCATGCTCATCAGCATTCCCCTCTACCGTAAGGTACAGGCAAGCCTTGACCGCGTGCTGGGCATCACCCGCGAAAACCTCGTCGGCGTGCGCGTTCTCCGCGCCTTCGGCAAGCAGAAAAGCGAGACCGAGGAGTTCGACAGCCGCAACGAGCATCTCACCGCCGTGCAGAAGCACGTCGGTAAGATCACCGCGCTGATGAATCCCGTCACCTTCCTGCTGATCAACCTCGCCATCATCGCCCTGATCTATACGGGCGCCTTGCAGGTGCAGAGCGGCATGCTGACACAGGGTGAGGTGGTCGCGCTTTACAGCTACATGTCCCAGATCCTGGTCGAACTGATCAAGATGGCAAATCTCATCATCAGCATGACCAAGGCTGCCGCCTGCGGCAGCCGCATCCAGAAGGTGCTGGAGGTGGAGCCCTCCCAGAAGTTCCCCGCTACTCCCGTCACTCCCGACAGAGACGCCGACGCCATCCGCTTCTCCCACGTGGGTCTGACCTACGAGGGCGCGGGTGAGGCATCGCTCCGCGACATCAGCTTCACCGCCGCCCGCGGTGAGACGCTCGGCATCATCGGCGGCACGGGCGCGGGCAAATCCTCGCTCGTCTCTCTCATTCCCCGCTTCTACGATACCACCGAGGGTGAGATCCGCCTCGCGGGCGTTCCCGTGGGCGAGTATCCTGCCGAGCAGCTGCGCTCTGCCATTGGCATCGTGCCCCAGAAGGCGGTGCTCTTCCACGGTACCGTCCGCGACAATATGCGCTGGGGGCGCAGTGACGCCACCGACGAGGAGATCCGCCGTGCGCTGGAGCTCTCCCAAGCCGCCGAGTTCATCGACCGGCTGGAGGACGGTCTCGACCATATGATCGAGCAGGGCGGCCGCAATCTCTCGGGCGGTCAGCGTCAGCGTCTGACCATCGCCCGCGCGCTGGTCGCCAACCCCGAGATCCTCATTCTTGACGACAGCGCCTCGGCTCTTGACTATGCCACCGACCTGAAGCTCCGCCGTGCCATTGCCGGCATGGACCCCGCACCCACCACCGTCATCGTCTCCCAGCGTGCCGCCTCCATCCGCCATGCCGACCGCATCCTCGTGTTGGATGACGGCGAGCTGGTGGCACAGGGCACCCACGACGAGCTGCTGAAGGACTGCGAGGTCTATCAGGAAATTTATTATTCTCAGTTCCCGAAGGAGGAGGCGTGATTATGAAAAAACAGAACGACAAGAAAAACGCCGCCCGCCGCGGAACGCTCCCCAAGGTATGGCGCGCCATTCGCCGCTATCGCCTGCTGCTCATCCTTTCGCTGATACTCGCCGCGCTGACCGTTGCCCTCTCCCTCTACATTCCCGTTCTGGTGGGTGACGCCATCGACGAGATCATCGACGCGGGGCGGGTCAACTTTGATAAGATCATCCCCATTCTCACCACCGTCGGTGTCTGCGCCGCCGTCGCCGCGCTGGCACAGTGGCTGATGAACGCCATTAACAACAAGATCACCTTCCACGTTGTCCGCGATATGCGAGCCGAGGCATTCCGCAAGATCGAAAAGCTGCCGCTGAAGTATATCGACGGTCACCCCCACGGCGACATCGTCAGCCGCGTCATCTCGGATGTGGATACCTTTGCCGACGGTCTGCTCATGGGCTTTACCCAGCTGTTTACCGGTGTCATCACCATTCTCGGCACCCTGCTCTTCATGCTGACCATCCGCCCCTCCATCACGCTGGTGGTGGTGGTCATCACCCCCGTTTCCTTGCTGGTGGCGCGCTTTATCGCCAACCGCACCTACTCCATGTTCCGCCTGCAGTCCTCCACCCGAGGCGAGCAGACGGCACTGATCGATGAGATGGTGGAAAATCAGAAGATCGTCCGCGCCTTCGGTCACGAGGACGAGGCGATCGCGCAGTTTGACGAGATCAACGGCCGCCTGGAGCATTGCTCCCTGCGCGCCATCTTCTTCTCCTCCATCACCAATCCCTCTATCCGATTCGTCAACAGTCTGGTCTACGCGGCGGTGGGCATCACCGGTGCTTTGATGGCACTTGCCACCTTCACCTCGCCCAATCCTTTCACCGTGGGTCAGCTCTCGGCATTCCTCAGCTACGCCAACCAATATACCAAGCCCTTCAACGAGATCTCCGGCGTCATCACCGAGCTGCAAAATGCCCTCGCCTGCGCCGCCCGCCTCTTTGATCTGATCGAGGAGCCCTCCGTTCCCTCGGATGAGGGCAAGCCCGAGATGGAAACACCCCGCGGCGCCATCACCATGGAGCACGTTACCTTCTCCTATACCCCCGAACGCAAGCTGTTTGAGGACTTCTCGCTCAGCATCAAGCCGGGACAAAAGGTCGCCATCGTCGGCCCCACAGGTTGCGGCAAGACGACACTGATCAACCTGCTCATGCGCTTCTATGACGTGCAGGGCGGCAGGATCTGCGTGGACGGCACCGATATCCGCGACGTGACCTACGATTCCCTTCGCCGCAGCTTCGGCATGGTCCTGCAGGACACGTGGCTCAAGGCCGGCACCGTGCGCGACAATATCGCCATGGCAAAACCGGACGCCACCGACGAGGAGGTCATCGCCGCCGCCAAGGCGGCTCACGCCCACAGCTTTATCAAGCGCCTCCCCAAGGGCTACGAGACCCCCATCGGCGAGGACGGCGGCGGACTCTCGCAGGGTCAGCGCCAGCTGCTCTGCATCGCTCGCGTGATGCTCTGTCTGCCCCCCATCCTCATTCTGGACGAGGCAACGTCCTCCATCGATACCCGTACCGAGATCCGCATCCAGAAGGCATTTGACCGCATGACCGAAGGACGCACCAGCTTCATCGTTGCCCACCGCCTCTCCACCATTCGTGAGGCAGACATCATTCTCGTCATGAAAGACGGCTCGATCATCGAGCAGGGCAACCACCGTGAGCTACTTGCCCGAAACGGCTTCTACGCACAGCTCTACCACAGCCAATTCGCACAGTAAAACAACAAGGAGACTTCGCATGACCGAGCGTATCTACAATCTTTTCAATTTTCGTGATCTGGGCGGCTGCCGCCTCAAAAACGGAAACGTGACCAAGCACGGTGCCATTGCCCGTTCCAACGTCCTTCTGGACGCCTCCGAGGAGGATATCGCCTATCTCAAAAAGCTTGGCTTTACCACCATCGTGGACCTGCGTACCGAAATGGAGCTGGAAAAGCACGAGCACCAGCTTCGCCAACACCCCGAATTCACCTACATTCACGCCAAGTTTGACAATTGGTGGCGCGATCCCTTTTACGGACCCGAGGAGAGCGCAATGTATTATATGATGCTCACCCTCCTGCACGATAACGCCAGAGGCGTTCTGAGCGCCATCGCCGACGCCGAAAGCGGTGTCGTATTCAATTGCCACGCGGGCAAGGACCGCACCGGCATCACCGCCGCCCTCTGCCTGCTGATCGCGGGGGCGGAGGACCGCGACATCATCGACGATTACGCCAAGACCTACACCGCCTATTGGGGCGACAGACCCCGGGAGGAGCTGGAAGGCAAAAAGCTGATCCCCGTTCCCGAAAACATGGAGCTGTTCCTCGCCATGTTCCGCGCCCGCTACGGCACGGTGGAGGAATATTGCCGCATCATCGGTCTGCCCCGCGAAAAGATGCTCACCATCCGTCGCAAGCTGACGGGTGAGGGCTGACAGCGCAAACGGTGCCTCCCATGAAGACCGGACGCGTTACTGTCCTGCCCTACGACCCGAAGTGGAGATCCGATTTTGAAGCCATCCGAGAGGAGATCGAACGCGCCGTCGGCGATCTGATCCTCGGCGTGGAGCACGTCGGCAGTACATCGGTGGAGGGCATGGCGGCAAAACCCTGTATCGATCTGGACGTGATCATCCCGGACTATTCGGTCTTCCCCGCCGTCGTTGAACGCCTGCGCGCCATTGGATATATCCACGAGGGCGACCTCGGCATCCGGGATCGGGAAGCCTTCCGATATACGGATAAGCCCCATTTGCAAACGCACCATCTGTACGTCTGCCCGCGACACTCGGCAGAGCTTCACCGCCATATCACTTTTCGGGACTTTCTTCGGGGCAACCCCGCCGCGGCGCAAAGATACAGTGCCGTAAAGCTCCGGGCAGCCCAACTTTTTCCGGACGACATCGACGGCTATATTGCCTATAAATCCCCCTGCATTGAGGAATTATATAGAATGTGCGGGCTTTGATGCGGATCGGATGTCGGACAGAAGGTCGCACGGGTTCTCCACCCGTTTTTCTAAAGCGCCGTCCGAATACGCATCACATATTATATAAGGAAGAAAACCGTTTTATCAGGCTTGCCGAAAAAAGACGTTTTTCTCCCTTTTGCACGATTTCGGCATCAAAATATGCGAAAACACCTAATTTGATGGGCTTTCATTTATGCAAAAGGTAGAAAATTTCATTCGAAGTGAATGATTCTTGACAAACAAAACAGACAATGCTATAATATGCTATGGGTCTGTGCGCAGAAGTGTGCCCATTTCCCAAAACATCGACAGATCCGCAAAGCTCTTTACCGGGTTTTGTGTCTGTATAAACATTATATTTTCAAAGAAGGAGGAAAAAAGAGAATGCCAACGTTTAATCAGCTCGTCAGACAGGGTCGTCATGATAAGCGCTACAAGTCCAAGTCTCCTGTGCTCCAGCACGGCTTCAACACTTTGACCAACGCGCCCACCGATCAGCCGTCCCCTCAGAAGAGAGGCGTTTGCACCAAGGTTTCCACCACCAGCCCTAAGAAGCCGAACTCCGCTCTTCGTAAGATCGCGAGAGTCCGTCTGACCAACGGTCTGGAGGCTACCACCTACATCCCCGGTATCGGACACAACCTCCAGGAGCACTCTGTGGTCCTGATCAGAGGCGGACGTGTTCGTGACCTGCCTGGTGTGCGTTATCACATCATCCGCGGTACCCTGGACGCTCAGGGTGTTGCAAACCGTAAGCAGAGCCGTTCCAAGTACGGCGCAAAGGCTCCCAAGAAGTAATCTTCCGGAGCAAAACAAAACAGGTATCAGCATCGTAGCCGCTCACCGTGAAAATATAATGTTTATTTATTGACACAAAACGCGCGCTTACGAAAGAATGCTTTCGAGTACCGATGAATTCATAATTTTAATGAAGGAGGGAAGTACAGTGCCGAGAAGAGGTCGTATATCCAAAAGAGATGTATTGCCGGATCCGTTGTACAATTCCAAGCTTGTAACCAAGCTGATCAACAACGTGATGTATGACGGCAAGAAGGGTGTTGCCCAGAAGATCGTTTATGATGCTTTCGCTATCGTGGAGCAGAAGGTCGGGCAGAATCCCCTTGAGGTTTTCCAGGCTGCTCTGGAGAACGTTATGCCTTTGCTGGAAGTAAAGGCTCGCCGTGTAGGTGGTTCCACCTACCAGGTCCCGATGGAGGTCAGAGCTGACCGCCGTCAGACCCTGGGTCTGAGATGGCTCATTGGTAACGCAAGAAACAGAAGCGAGCGTGGCATGGCCCAGAAGCTCGCCGGTGAGATCATCGACGCCAAGAACAGCATGGGCGGCGCCTTCAAGAAGAAGGAAGAGACCCATAGAATGGCTGAAGCTAACAAGGCTTTCGCACATTACAGATATTGATGAAGGAGACCGTGATTTATGCCTAGAGAATATTCACTTGAGCATACCAGAAACATTGGTATCATGGCCCACATCGACGCAGGTAAGACTACTACCACCGAGCGTATTCTGTTCTATACCGGTAAGATCCACAAGATGGGCGACACCCACGACGGTGCCGCAACCATGGACTGGATGGCTCAGGAGCAGGAGAGAGGTATCACCATCACTTCCGCTGCTACCACTTGCCACTGGAGCGGTTCCGCTCAGCAGTATCCCACTCACAGAATCAACATCATTGACACCCCCGGCCACGTTGACTTCACTGTTGAAGTTCAGCGTTCCCTGCGCGTGCTGGACGGTTCCGTTACCGTTCTCTGCGCAAAGGGCGGCGTAGAGCCTCAGTCCGAGACTGTCTGGAGACAGGCAGATAAGTACAAGGTTCCGCGTATGGGCTACGTCAATAAGATGGATATCAATGGCGCAAACTTCTACCGTGTTGTCGAAATGATGCACGAGAGACTGCACGCCAATGCCGTTCCGATCCAGCTGCCCATCGGCGCTGAGAGCGAGTTCCGCGGTATCATCGACCTGATGACCATGGACGCAGACGTCTACTACGACGATCTGGGTAAGGACATGCGCGTCGAGGAGATCCCCGAGGACATGAAGGAACTGGCAGAAGAATACCGCGCAAACATGGTCGAGGCGATCTGCGCTACCGACGATGAGCTGATGGACAAGTTCTTCAATGATGAAGAGATCACCGTTGAGGAGCTCAAGAAGGCTCTGCGCCGCGCTACCATCAACAACGAGATTGTTCCCGTTGTCTGCGGTACTTCTTACAAGAACAAGGGTGTTCAGAAGCTTCTGGACGCTATCATCGACTACATGCCCGCTCCTACGGACATTGAGGCGATCCGCGGTGTCAACCCCGACACCGAAGAGGAAGAGGTCAGACACTCCTCCGACAACGAGCCCTTCTCTGCTCTTGCATTCAAGATCATGACCGACCCGTTCGTTGGTAAGCTCTGCTTCTTCCGTGTATACTCCGGTTCCGTTTCCACCGGTACCAACGTATACAACTCTTCCAAGAACAAGAAGGAACGTTTCGGCCGTATCCTGCAGATGCACGCAAACGACCGCTCCGACTTGGAAGTCTGCTACGCAGGTGATATTGCCGCTGTCGTTTCCACCAAGTACACCACCACCGGTGATACCTTCTG
>JAFTMG010000054.1 GCA_017452525.1 Clostridia bacterium | reverse complement strand
GTGAAAGCGAACCTGCCCAACACGCGCATGGGTTCGCAACATTGCCCCCTCGCCGCCAAGCGGCGAGGGGGCAAATTCCCGTACGTGACACCATCCCAGAGGGATGGTGTTTTTGCTTGGTGACCCGCACGCCCATATCGAAACAGCGCGTGTGCGAAAAATAAATAGTGAAAGCGAACCTGCCCAACACGCGCATGGGTTCGCAACATTGCCCCCTCGCCGCCAAGCGGCGAGGGGGCAAATTCCATTACGAAAAACGTCGCTTCCGAAGCTTGCCTGCGATAGTAGGGACAAACACTTGCTGACAAAAAAGCTGAGAATTTTTGTTCTCTGTCCCTTTTTGTGTGAAAACTTTTTTGAAAGCTCGTTATACAATATGCACATTTTGAATGGTGAATAATTGGTTGATATTTTGTCTTTTTAGGGAGGATTTTATACTTTTTGATCGGAATATGTTGTTTATGTGAAGAATGTTTATTGACAAGCCGTCGACATAATGTTACAATAATATAAATAAACATATTTATACCAACGTTGAATCCTTTGCTCGCGTTGTTTGTGTTTTCAGAGAGGAGCTTTTATGAAATGTTTGAAGAAGGCCATGTGCCTTTTACTCTTGGTGGCGCTGACGGTGACAACCTTCGCGCCGCTTGCCGTTTCTGCGGAAACCGGAGAGGGGACAGCTAACATTGATCGGCGAAAGATCGTTTCTGTTGTGTATGACAACTCCGGCTCGATGAAGGATCATTTGCGTCAAGAGTCTGCCAAATATGCTTTGGAAATGCTGATATCCTTGCTGGATCAGCAGGACGAGATGATCGTTGTTCCCATGAATAACGGTCTGAGCGGATCGGAGAACCTTGATCCCGCATTGAACGTATATGTGGATCTTTCCGCATCAAACCGCGATGCCGAGTGTGACCGGGTCGTTGACTTGCCGTATCTGATGGCGAACGGCGGCACGCCCTATACCGCTATGGGACTTGCCGTGGATGAACTGGTGAAGCGTGGGCTGAAGGACAGTGCCAATCAGTGGGACAATGATCCCGATGTGGAGCACTGGCTGATCATTCTGACCGACGGTGCGTTTAACAATACCGGCAGTATCGGCTCTTTGACAGATGCGCAAAAGATCGAGCATTATATCAAGGATTACCCCTCTCTCCGTACCGTATATCTCGCACTCGGCAACGGAGCGGAGGATATGAGTGAGGGAGAAAGTGCCAAAACCCTATCACCCTACCAGGTGAAGGCGTTTTCCGCTGATACCAAGAAGCTTGCGTCTACCATGCAGTCGGTAGCGAATCTTCTGTCCGGACGTCATCCGTTGGATCCAAGCTACTATACCGTGAGCGGAGACACCCTGACAATCGACGTCTCCAAGCTGGATTATTCCTTGATGTCGGTATCTGTGATCGCGCAGAATTGCGGCGCGACCGTATCCTCGGCAAATTACGGCGGCAAATCGCTCAAGATCGAGGATCCGTGTATTTTTGTTCCGGATACCGCGCTGAGTATGAAGGATGGCTTCTCCTGTAGCGTCCGTGACGATCAATATTTTACAGACGGGCAGTTGACGGTGCATTTTTCCGTTGCCGTTGCCCCCGAAAATATTACGGTTTTGGTTGAGCCGGCACTCCGGTTGGAATATTATCTTGAGTGCAAGGAAGGGGACAGTTGGAAGCGTGTTGACCGTCAATATGTCAATGAGCATTTGCGGGCGGGTGACAGTATCCGTGTGGGGTATGAGATTGTTGAAAACGATACCGGTATCGTGATCGACCGTGAAAAGGTATTTCAGTCTGCTGAGGGAGAGATCCTTTACGTGGGTAAGACCTACGGCATCGGCGAGGAGATCCCCGTGGCGGTGGGAAGTCACGATCTGGCGATCACCGTCAGTGTGCTGGACGATGCCTATGTTCTCCGTGCCAATTGTCTTTGCACGGTAGAGGAAAACCCCAGCTATTACCGCGTGGAGGTCGTGGATGCCGACAGCAGCTTTGACCCGAACACGTGCAAGGCAGAAGCGGTATACGCCGTCTATGTGGATAATCGCCCCGCAACCTATGAGATGCTGAAAAACGATTACACGATCTCTGCCGAAGCTGTTTCGTCTGCAGGGCAGCGCGCACAGATCCAAACGAAATTGCAGGCGGACGGAAGGATCCATGCCGATCTTTCTGTACCTAAGGAGCAATTTGATAACTACCACGTGGTGCTGACGGTGGAGTCTCCCTTCCATATTCGCCGCATGGGAGAGCATGATATCGGTTATTATCCGCAGACGCTCGATGTTTCGGTGAGCGGTGTGGATAAGATCACATGCAGTCAGTACGGAATTCAGCATAATGACGGCGTGTTCCGATTTACCTTGACGGCAGATGGCGATCCGCTTCCGTTCACCAACGGACTGATCCGCTACCGTTTGACCGTGGGAGGCGCCGACGTTACCGAGTATACCTCCTTGGAGGAGGGCTATCTGGTCTGGTGCCCCGGGGCAGAGCAGATCACGGAGCTTGTCAAGACCTCCGCGGACCACGAGGTCCTCTTGAAGGTGGAGTGCTTAGGGAACAGTGCTTTGAATGACAGTGCCACAGCGGTGCTTTCCATTGTAGATACCGCTTATGAGGTCATTGCGATGGAGGGCGGCGAACGCACGTTGGATCGCTTCCATCTGGATGATACACCGGTCACGCTTTACTATACCATTCTTCGCGACGGAGATCCGTTGCCTGCCGAAGAGCTGAACGCGCTGCTTGCGGCAGGAGAGATCACGGTGACAGGAAAGAAATTTGGGCTGTTCAATCTTCCTGTTCTGACTCCCACAGCTCTTCGTACCGATGTGGAGACGGTAAACGGTACCGCAGCCATCGCCGTTCATGTGGAACGAGATTGGGCAAAGTGGTTCTATCATTATCCGTCCATGTTTGTCCGGAATGGGGATAAGCCTGTCACGGTAAGCTACCTCGACCTTGAGGCGACCGCCAACGCGGTATACGCCCCCAGCGGTGTCTTCGCCTATGTCTGGCGTGTGATTGTGATTTTGCTGTTCATCCACGTTTGCCTCTATCTGATCGGCTTTGCCAGTTCGAAGAAGCTGCCGCGTGCGGCAGTCCTCTATGGCGTTGCGTCGGAGAGGGCGAAGCTGGGCATCAAATATGTTAATTCTTCCGCCGGAGCCCTTGTGCTGTGGCATCTGTTACGCCTGATCCCGTGTTACGGCTGGATCGCCACAAGAAACGTCCCGGATTTCCCCACGTGGAAAAAATTCTTCCCGTGGTATGATCAGCCGCTTCCCCCCGAGTTGAAGAGCAGGTGGCTTGGGAGCATGAGGCTGTTTGCCGTTCACGGAAAGAAATATGAGAAATTCGGATATACGGGGGTCAAGTCGTCCAAGGACGAGAGTGCCAACACGAACATCCCGGTCCGTGCGATCGATCTGAAGACCGCCTCGGAGGCTGTGGTGAGGCAAAAGATCAGGGAAGCGCTCAAAAAGCGGCAAAGACAGGTCATCTTCGAGGAATCCTTTGAGGATCTGTTTGAAACCAATTCGACCGATTCCTGCAATCGGGTCTTCTATACCGACGGCACCTGGTATGCCTATTACCAGCAGATCGACGGTATCGAGCAGGTGACCCAATTCCTCGGCTTCTGTAACCTCCCCTGATAAGAGGGATTATTATTCTGTAATTCATTATGTAAGGAGACGAATCCTATGAAAAATATTCTTTTGATCGGTGTCGGCGGAACCGGCAGCAACGCGGTAGAGATCTTCTTCCGCAAATATGAGGAGCTGGGTGCCAAGAAAAATTCCAACACGCACGTGGCGGCTTTGGTGTTCGATACCGACGTGGGAGACCTGGCGCGGATTCAGAACGCCAAGACGATCGCTATGGCGGAAAACTGCACCATCGGTGATGTTTGCGACCGCATCGGTCCGAATTACCTGGAGGAGTGGTTCCCCTGCGCGGATAACTTTGTTCGCAGTCAGGAAATGGTCAAGGGCGCGTCGCAGTGGAGAAAAAAATCCTACTTGGCTTTTTTGAATTTGATGAACAAATCCGAAACCAGACAGACGTTCCACAGCGCGCTGGAGGAAATGACCCTGCAACGCGGCACCAAGTGTGAAATCTATGTGATCGCCTCCGTAGCGGGAGGTACCGGCTCGGGTTCCTTCATTCCGATCGCGTTGTACGCCAAGCAGTATCTGCAAAAGAAACTGGGGGAGGACCCCATCGTCAATGCCATGATCGCCCTGCCTGACATCTATGCCGACTCGCAGTCAGCGGATAACCGAACCAAGATATATGCCAACGCATACGCGATCATGCGTGAGCTGAACGCCATCAATCTTGTCACAAGAGGCTACAATAAGGAAAAGCAGTCGCCCATCCAATTCCGTATCGGTCACCCCGACGAGCCGAACGTGGGTCTGCTCTTTGATTCCTCCGATCCCAATTTCTGGACGCCCGAGGCGGCGCCCTTCTCCCAGATCTTCGTGCTGGACCGTATTCCCGCCGTCAACTCCATTCAGGCACATGATCTGATCCTTGCCAATTCTCTCTACACCATGCTGTGTACCGACATTGGTGTGGCGTTTGACTCGGAGATGTCCAATCACGAGATGACCCGTTCGCAGAATAACGCCGGCAACGCCATTTATGCCAGTGCCTCCACCGCACAGATCCGTTTCCCGCAGGATACTGTGATGGAATACCTCGCCTGTGAGAAGACCCTCGCCGCCTGTGACAGCGAGTGGCTGACCATCCATAAGGCAGTGGAGACTGCAATTGACGAGCTGGAGCAGCAGAAGAAGGCGACCAAGTCCAAACTTGTGCTGACGCCTGCCGACTACGCTAAAATGTTCTTGAATAAGGTCGACGAGAAGTGCGATGAAAACTGCAACGAGGTCATTGAGATCGTCGAGCGCGGTATTTACCGCTATGACCCGAAGACGGGAGAGGCGCTTCCCGACAAAAAGACACACGGTATGCGCTACTTGGAGGAGACGGTGGATCCCTACGTGGATTCCTGTGTTCCCTCGGCTATCCCGACGAAGGAACGGTTGCTCAACGAGGATTTTGAAATCAGAGAGAAAAAGCGTTTGTTCAGCGACGAGACCGAGGCAGAGATCGTTGTTCCCAAGGGAAGCGGAAAGGATGAGTTCCACGCGCTTGCGTGCCATATCCGCAAAGAGAGATTGCTGCCCTACTATAAGCAGTGTGTGCAGGCGATGCAGGTTGCTACCGCCAACGGCGCCGACCGCTTCCTGACCTTCGACCGCGCAAAGCTGGATTGCATCGGTGATGTGAGTGCGCTGGAGCACAGATTGTTGTGCGATGACGACGGTAAGACATACATTCATCCGGTAGCCGCTATGATCCGCCTGTGCCAGCTTCGCGAGGCACTGGAGAGCAAGCTCCCCAAGACCCCGTATAAGCCCAGCGCAGATCTGCGTAAGAGAAGGATCGATGAGATCCCTGCCGATATCTGCCGAAAGGTTGCCAATGCTGAGCTGGAGGAAAAGAGCCTGTACGCTTCGATGGGCGCAAACCGCTTCGTGCTGTTGACGGCAGAGGAGCAATCCATGCCGGAGGGCTATGAAAAGGGCAAGACCAAACTGGAAGAGGACTATACCGTACTGAAAAACGACAGCGAGTCTATCCTCAACCGGATCTACGGTCAGACGCTGGAGGAGATCCGCAATTGCATTTACACCCATCTTGCCGAGAACGTAGATGTTCTGATTGCCAAGTACCGCAAGTTCTTTGACCGCTTTGAGAAGGAAAAGGCGCTGCTTGCAGACAGAGCCAAGGGCGCATACGGAAGAGACTGCGGCACGGTCGACAGCCTGATCAACGTATGCTCTGCGATGGCGCATAAGGATATGCTGCTCAAGAAGCTTCAGGGCAGTGCCACCATTGCCTCTGAGAGCAGCACCGTTAAGACCGATCACATCGCAGGCAAGGGAGTCTTCCATACGATCTTTACCGAGGCAGTAGCAGATTTCGCCGTTGCGCACGGCGAAAGCGTCAAGGAACTGCCCTCCTTCAACCAGCTGTTTGACGGCATGGTCGATGCGTATGCCGAGGAGATATCCAAGGATGAGGGGTACCGCAAGATCGCAGAATGTAACGTGCTCGAGGCGATGGTCGAGTCCTGCGGAGAGGATGCCAACAATCTCAAGGCAGTGGAGACGGTCCTTTATCAGGTGTTCAAGGATGCCAACGCGATCGCCAAGCCCTCGCTCCAGCTGCGCCCCGCCACCGCCGAGGAGGATCTGGTCGATCCGACACTGATGCGTGTTTATATGGTCTCCACGAACGTGGCAAGATACATCAAGATCAATGCCGAGCGCTTCCACCTGTCCCTGAGCAATGGGGACGGCTCGGATGCGGCTTTGGTCCGCTCCTGCGTGGAGCAGTTCATCCGCCGTTACAGCGGTGAGGTGAACGCCAGAGTCGTGATCGTGGATTCCATCCCCGATACAATGATCTACTGCACCGGCGAGATCATAGATATCACCCCGTTGCGCGTTGCTAAATTTGATGAGTTGGGCGCGGAGAACACCTACTTTAAGCAGTATACCACCGCGCTTGCCAATGCCAAGAAGTATAACACCGATATGTGGAACCCCCACCTGGGCTTCGATCTCCATCTGCGCGCTAACCTGCCGTATATGAACCCCCGCAAGGAGCAGGAGGGCGACGACAAAACGGTGAAGGCGGTTCTGTACGCCCTCTCCACCGATAAGATCACCTATGGACACGGCATTGGTAGCATGGGCGATCAGAGCTCCTTCAAGAAGGGAACGAGCAGCCTGTATAATCAGGTGCAGGCACCCATTACCGAGACCAATATTGCCCACCTGTTGTCCTGGATGCGTGAGCAGGAAGAGCTGATTGAGGAGTGGTCCGAAGCATACGACCGTAAGCTGGACGGAGACATGAAGAAGCTGCCCAACGTGATCGGTCAGAGTGATATCCGCGAGCTGGAGGGCAATCTGACGAAATCTCCCTTCATGTGGATGCTGAACGAGGAGCTGTATACGGTCAGCAACAAGAGCCGTTCCAAGACCAAAACAGTTTCTGCCTTTGCTTTTGCCTACAACATCAAGGTCACCGAGGAGAACGACAGAGACTGCAACGATGCGGAGCGCGTACTGCGCGTGCTTTATCAAAGCTTCTTGAAGATGATCGAGCATCGCACCTCGCCCAAGCGTACCCCGGATATTTTTGTCACGGTCTACAAGCAGCAGCTGGAGATTTTCTATGAAAAGATCGCCGGTTCCGCACTGGTCCAGGGTGAAAAGATCGGCGCGCCCCGTGTAGAGCAATTCGCTGCGCTTGCACACTGGCTGAACGCCGCCGGTTTCTTCTGTGAGATCGATCCCAATAAGCTCTTCCACGCAAACGGAGAGTTCCGCATCACGGATGACTTCAATTATGAGAAGCACGCCGCGATCCGAAAGCTGCTGTTGGGTCAGGAAGAGATGACCGAGGATGAGGTAGACTCGGAGACTCCCGAACAGTAATCCACCTATTCCCGCCCCGAATAGGGGCGGGAATATCCCCCCCGAAAACAAAACCCAAGACGGAGGTGACCTTCGCATGAGCAAAAAAATATGGATCGGCATCGGTCAGCTCGGATGTGCAGCGGCGGAGCTGCTTGCCGAGAAGACAGCGGGCAAGGCTTGCGTGCTGGCTGTGGATACGGACCGTGCGACCGAATACGCTCTGCAACACGCGAAGAGCATTTCTTTGGCGGATCCCCGAACGGTTGACAAGGTGCTTGCCGATCTGGATGCCGCCGCAATCGGCAAATGGTTCCCGTGCGACCCCACACGGGTGGAGTTTGCCTCGTTCACTTTTCAATATATGAATGACGGTGCGGGCATGTGGCGCAAAAAAGCCATGCTCGCCTTTGCCGCTTATCTGGCACGTCCCGAGGAGGGTGCGTTGCATCGAGAGCTGGCTGCTTTTGCCGCCGAGACGGGCGGGGAAGCGGAGCTTGGCATTCTTGCGTCTCTCTCGGGTGGAACAGGGTCGGGGCTTTTGCTCCCGTTGACCCTATATGTCACGAGAGAGCTTGCCGCACGCGGCGTCAAGGTCAACGCCATCCGCGCCGTGTTGGCACCTCCGGAGATCCTTGAGGGTAAGCTTGGCAACGAACAGCTGCTTCGCGCGCGCGCCAACGCATTTGCCGCAATGGCAGAGTGGCGGTCGGTGTTTGCCCCCGCCTCGCAGGAGAAGAGTGCCGACGGTATTACTTCTCTGCCTTTTGGTGGGAAGGATGACCCGTATTTCGGCGACCTGTTTTCCCATTTTGCCCATGATGAGGAGAAGCAGTGCCGCCCCTTTGGGCAGGTAGCCGTCTGCCGCAAGCAGGCAGAACTTCACACGGTGGAGGACTACGCCCGTCTGATGACCGATATTGCCCGCCTGCAAGGCTGGGAGACGGTCGCACAAACTGAGAAAACGAACGATGCGCCCTTTGCGGAGTGGACCCTGTCACACACGGTCTATCCGTTGGAACGCGTTGTAGCTTATATTGCCGATCGCTCTGTGCAGTCGCTCGTGGAGGAGAAGATCCTGCCGATGCAAAAGCAGACCGACCGTGCGCTGGCGCAGATCCGCGCCGGTGTTTATGAAAACCGATTGCTGTTCCGATACCGTGAATCGGCATTGGCAGAGGCGGTACATGCCGCGGCATGCTTGCAGGATGCACTGTGTGAGGGAATGGCGGAGGATATTCCTGTGATGATCGCCCATCTCGCTGACCGTATTGGCGAGAGCTTTCACACCGAAAGTACGGACCGCATCGCGCAGTGGCAAGCCTCGGTTACAGAGCCTCGCGGTGTGCGTGCCGCGTGGCGCCGACTGTTCCGCATTGAGGATCGCCCGTTTGCCGAGCAGGCGGCACAAAGCCGTCTTTGGCTGACGGATCATTATACCCAATGCATGGAGCGATCTTCGCAGACGAAGGAGCTGACGCAGCAGATCTCGCAGATGATCTCGCAGGAAATGATTCGCCGCGAAGGACGCGTGTTACATCCCACAGCGGCATTGGTACGTCTGGCTACGGCATACCGTGAGGTCGAGCGGATGCTGGGGGCAGGGAACGAGGAGTCCGTTTCCTCCATGCTTCGCGGGGCACAGTTGCCTGCCGAATGGTTGCGCGCAGAGTCGGCATCTGAGGGAAAAGGGCGGTACTGCCGCTTCGGCACAACCCGACTCTTCACCAGATTTGAAAATGCACAGGACCGCCGCGTTGCGATATTGACCGCCGATGACCGCGCCGCTTTTATGGCGGACGTAAAGCTTGTTCACGACCGAGTGGTCCGCCACTTTACCGTGGATCATTTGCGTCACGCGCTTGCTTTGATCGGTGCGCGTTTGAATTCCTATTACCGTTTGTATGCCACGCTGACCGAGCTGACCGAGCGACCCCGTCCGGAAGTGAAAGAACAGCCTTTAGGAGGCAGAGTTCGCTACGTTGGCGTCAGTGATTCGGAATTGGCAGATACGTATGCATCCTACCGGGCATGGGAGAGCGACGAGTACCGTGAGCAGATCGTCGCGCGCGAGATGCTTTTGGGGGAGGCAATGGAGACGGCACCGACAGAACATATGACTGCCATCACCCCTTGGCTGACGGAGCTGCATGACCGCCTGTGGCAGACCGCGAAGACGCAATGCCATGCCTGTGGCTTTGCGGAGGATCTGTCCGGGCAGAGCGTTCTTCATCAGCTGTATCGCGCGGCTTGCTATGCGCCCGATATGCTTCGCAACGCCTTTGCGGAGGGCATGTATCCTACCTATTATTATGTTTCGCCTCCGCATACGGGAGACGGAGAGGTAAACGCTGTTTGCCATCGCGCGCTTCTGATATTGCCCGCGGCGGAAAAAACGTACGTGGAGAAGCACCCGGAGATCTTCGGAGAAGGCGATGCCGCACGGGCGGTTGAAACACTTCTCGGTCAATACGGCAACATTCCTTGCCGCGTCGTCTTTACAGAGGAGCAAGCGCCCCACCGCTTCACGCTTTGCCGTGAAAGTCTGGGCATGCGCTTTGCCGATCTGGAATGGTTGCGGGAAACGCCGCCGCGCTCACCCTGCGCCGTGGCTTATCAAAAGGCGCTCGCTAAGTACAGCGAGTGTCGCACGGAAATTTGGAATCCTCATTTGAGCATTCATCTGTCGGCGAAGGCGGAATCTGTTGTATCGCCCGGCGAAAATTTGAAACAAAAAGAAACAAGAAGCGAGCCGGAAACGATCGTCCTTCTTCTTTCGGAAAGGAGAGCACAGATATATGCTGACCTATGTGATCAACACCTCGGGGAACAAAACATTTGAAAGCGATCGCCTGTTTGAGATGGCGGGGTATCATAAGATCCGTTGGATCAACTGTTCGCTTTCCGAGATCGAGCAATACGGCAAAATAATCTGTGAAAAGCAGAGCGTGCTGGGTGCAGGGGCTTTTCGAATCGCGGTTCTGATCGATTTTTATCCATTCGATCGGCTTCGCGTTCCGTACGCCAGACAGGAGCCCGGCAAGGAAAACGGTGTGGATGTTGAGATCTACGTGCCGTATATCGAAGCATACCTGACGGATCGTTTGCAACGGCAGTTAGATCGGAACGAACTGCGCGCGGAGGATTTCGAGGTCTTCTATATACAGAACATGGAATGGGAAAACCTATCCAATATTCATAATGCCAAGGAACAAGCCGCGCGGATCCTTGAGGGATGTGAGGATGAGGAGGCTCCGGAGGCGGGCGCCGAGAAAAAGTATGCCGCCTTCCGCCTTTACTGCACGCCAAAGGAATCGGTGGAGCTTCGCTTACGAGACTACCCTTACGGTGCGGAGCGAATGACCTTTTCGGAATTTTTTGAAGCATTCCGCTATCGGAACGGTAACCGAACGAATATTCGTCGCCATTTTTACATTACCCAATACGGTGGCGGAAAAGCGCGCGCCGCGTTGGACACACTGTCCCTGTCTCTTCACATGATCCGTCTGTACGAATTGGAAAGAGCATTGCCCGGGGAGGGGAGCATTCGTGTCCCCTCATTGGATACCGACCGTCTTCGCGCTGTTCTGGAAAGAGCGTGGAATAAGACCCAGGCGGCAAAGAAGGTCGCTCAGGAAAACGATTCCGACTATTATTCTATGGAAGGAAACGTGGGTCTGTTGACCTCCTTGGGCGACTCCTCCCCTTTGACGAGCGGGGAAGGGGAAGATGGCGGAAATTGTTCGGGGTGGAGCATGGAGGTGCTCTACCAAAATATCTGTGAGATCTGCCAGAGATCGCCGGAGGATGTCGCGTTGCGGAACAGTGCCGAGATGGATCAGATCATGGCGGCGTATCTTGTCGAGCGCGATGAAAATCGCGAGATCGACGTAAAAGAAGATTTTGACGAGATGGTGCGGACCAACAGTCTCGTGCTTACCAAGCAATGCCCCTCACAGGCGATATATCGCCAGGTGGTAACCAAGAAGCAGGACGAAATTTCCGAATGCTTCCAGCGTACCTTGACCGCTGCCCGTGTTGAGCAAGATTATGCGGAGGAGATGGAGCAGGCGGATGCCATCTACAATCGGTATGTCAGCGCGAAGCTTTCTTTGCGCCACAGCTTTTGCGGAGATCTGCTGTTTATGATCGCTACACTGCTTGTTATGCTGATCCCCTATATTTCGCTTCAACTGGCGTACTATCCCGGCTCCGTTTTGCCGTCAGCCATTCTGTTGGGGAATTTTGCGGTGATGTTTTCCGTGCTGTTTTTCTTCAGCCTTTTCCTGTGGCGTATTCCGGCATTGCTCCGCATGCATCGGGAGAAGAAGCTTTTGTGCGAATGCTATCAAAAGTGTCTCCAAAAGGAGCGGGCATGCATGGCTCAGATCCGTCGGAGATATGAAGTGGATCTGATCAATATTGAGCGGGTGCGTTTTGAACTGCGCCGTCTGCGTTGTCTTTATGAGGCAAATCTGGAAAAAAACAGAAATATTAAGAATCATCAAAATATGTTGGAGACGCTGGAGGATCATCTGAGCGCCATGCTCAATCAGTTGGACATCCGTCCCGTTTGCGACCCCAATGTGGACGTGAGCGAGGAATTTGACCCGTCTCTGCCGATTGACTCGGATAAAAATAAGGTCTACCGTGTTTTTTCAATCGATGCGATCGATGAGATGTTTCCCAAGAAAGGAAGTGATATGATATGATGGTCGTGGTCAATCTGTTGTTCTTTTTGATCTTTGCCATTCTGATGATCTATCCCTTCCTGTCCTTGCCAAAGTCTCTTGCTCAGTTCTCCTTGGCAGACAGACTCCGCTATCAGGCACCGCATAATAAGAAAAATGCGGTGTACCTGCTTCTTTCCCTGTTGGAGGTTGCCATCATTGCCCTTGTGATTGCAGTATTGGATTTTATTGTCACCACCATAGGGAAAATCGGATTTGTGGCTCGCTTCATCGACTGGTTGAACCGTGCAATCGGATCCCGTGCGGATTTTGTGATCCTGCTGATCCGTGTGCTGATCCTGAATCTGGTATTTTTGTATGTGTATGTCATATTGAAGTCTCTGCTGAAGCGCCTGCTGCTTGATCCGTTCTATGGGTTTGCCCCGAGACGCTCCAAGAAAAAGCAGGGAGAACAAGAGGATACGGAGGGCTTAACAGATCAGAGTACCGAGGCGGATCCCGACCAAAAAAAGAAAAAGAGACGAAGATTCCGTGTTCCGAAATTCTTCCATCGCCGCCATGCGAAGGCAGACGAGGAAAAGGAGGTTATAGACGCCCCCGATCCCGATGAGGAAGAAAATGAGAACAACGAAGAGAATACCCCCAAGCCCGAATACAATATGGCGGAAAAATTCTTCTACGGACTCTTTTTTGAGGGAGAGGAGTTTGAGTATGCACGCCGATGGGTCGTGCGGGGACGGATCGTCCTGCAGACCTTCGTGATCCTGGTCGGATTTGTATATCTTTCCGCCATCTTTAGTCTTATGATGATCTCGTCCTACAAGATCCCGGATAAGCTGTACGATTTTCTGATGAATGTGATCCGTATCAGCGACTGGTATCTGTATCCGATCCTGTCTCTTCTGTTCTTGCAGGAGACCTGCAATATTTTCCGCACGCCTCCCCGCAAGGAAACGGTCGAACAGCGGAAAAAGGATGAGGATCAAAAAAAGGATGATCGTAAGAAGCGGGATGCCAAGCTGGATGAGCTTTTGCTCGAGCTTCGCCGCCGTTTTGACGAAGAGCATTATATCCGTTATTATCCTGAGGAAAAGCAGGCAACCTTGCCCGAATACGAACCCCATAACAGAACCTATCAAAGCTCGCTGAGATTTATTGCAGATCGCATGAAGCGTGTCTCCGGACGCGTAGCAGGTAGCTACATGCAGTGTCTGGATCTGGTGTTTGAGGATAACCATGTCTATTTTGCAGCTTCCTTCTATTCGGAGCTGGGTGAATATCTGGTTTCTTACACCTATATCCGCCTGTTGTCCGGTGCCCGCATGGTATATGTGGTGTCCGATCCGGCAGAGCGAGAAACATTGCGTACTTATATCGACGATCGCCTGACCCGGCTTACGGGATCCTCTCCCGCCAAGGGGTGGCGCATCTGTACCGCGGATGAGCGGTTGGATCAGGCGGATATTCTGATTGCATCGCCCGAAGATTTCAAGTGCGGCGATCTGATCGAGCAATATCCTGTCTTTTTCGAAGAGGTCGCCAATGCCATCTTCGTCGACGCGGATCGTGCGATCTCCATGGACGGTTACGTGTGCCCCGTGATCGCGGCACAGCTGCGCCGTGCTACCAAGGATCGCATTCGTATGATCTTCCTTTCCATGGATTTGTATAAAGGCTTCGCTGCAAGCACGCTTCCCAGATTTTTTGGCGTAAAATCGGTGCTGTTCATCAGCAGTGCCCGCGAAAATGAGACCGTTTCTTATATTCTTTGGAATCAGGAGAGCAAAAATCACCGCATTTATCAGAAATACGGTCAGAAGGGAACCGGTTTGGAATGTATTATCGCAGACCTTGCCTGCGAATACGGAGTGGACGGTGTTCGTGTGATCACCGATTCTCCCCTGGATCATGCAGACCGCGAGCTTCTTTCCAAGCGGAATGTGGAGATCAACCGTCTTTACCGTGACATCGCGGATGTCAATTATATGATCTATTCCGATAGCAGAAGCAATCTTTCCGCGGCAATCTATGCCTGCACGCGCTTCCGCGGCAAGGAGAAATCGATCGTTCACATTCTCAGCAAGCCTTATCTGTTGAGAGAATATTTTGTGTCCCGTGTGGCAAAGGAGGATTTTGTCAACCGTTCCTCCTTCATTCAGCCGTTGGTTCCCGAGCATGTGGACCGCCACAAGCTGTCCCTCTTGCGCGTATTTTGCGATATGCCGACAGAGGACGGTGTGTTGCTTTCCACTTTTGAGGATCAGATGCGTCGCGTGATCCGTTATTCGCAGGAGCGCGGAGACGTGGTTGCGTCGGCATTTTGTAAGCGCATAGTGGAAGGCAGAGAAGTGGATCAGCTCAATGCCAACGAGCTTGCCGCTTATCTGATCGCGGGACTTTGCGACAGCGATATCTGGCACAACGAGGAAGAAGAGTCTGCCTGCCGCGCCCGCAGTGTCGGTAATCGCGCAAAGGACTTTTATCTGATCACCGAGCAGATCAAGACGGTGGGCAATACGACCTCGGTTGAGCAGTATGTGGTATTCAACCGCGTCAAGGAGATCTTTAAAGCGCTCTTTGCCTGCAACGAGCGAGTGGAGCTCCGACTCAACGATATCTCGCTTGGCAAGATCGATACCTATCCCAGCCGCACACATTTGGAATACATTGCCGGGCAGAGTATTCTCTACCGCAATTCAGAATATGAGATCGAGCACATTTCCGAGGATGGTCGTGTGATCCATCTGCGAAATGAAAACGTGAAGATACGCAATTCTCTCGATACGGTGCATCTGCGTCGCTACAAGATGGAAAAGCTGACGCCTGCGACCAACAGAGAGGTGGGCGTGTTGCACAATACCAGATTGATGCTGGAAGAGATCCGTGTGACCCCTTGCAGTGCGGTATTTACGGCTGAGACCTACGGCTTTTACAGTCAGACCGCAGATAAGCAGACGCTTGATTTCTACCATCCCTCCGGACTTGACGGCAATCCTCATGTGGAAAAGCCGCATACCAGAAGCTATGTGGACGGCAGAGTGATGAAGGTGGAGCTGAAGGCGCGTATGGATTGCACCGACGGCATGAGAGCGCTTCTGGCGGCTGTCCTCAATGAGTTTACCCGCACCATTTTCCCGGGCGTTTACCATGCGATCTCGGTGGTCCCGCTACTTCGCGATCCACTGCCCTTTGACCGCTCCAACGAGCCGAAAAATGAGATCGACCGCATTCGCACCCTTTATCCTTACCTGCAGAACGCGAAAGGGGAATTTGCGGAAACCGATGACTGCCGTATTACCCTTTTGATCATCAACGACTGCGCGGAGGATGTTGGCGCGCTCGACTGGTTCTACGATCCCCTCGGCACGTATATGCGGGAGTTCTTGGAAAATATCTATTCCTATCTGTGTTGGCTGAAGGCTCGTCCCGGAATGGAGCATTATATCTATTTTGGCGGAAAAGGCATGCCCGAATGCTTTGATCTGGAAGGCTGTTGCCGTTTGTTGGATGGGTATAATCTGCGCCTGTCCGATTCGGGTGACCGAGATTACCAGACCGCGGATGACGGTGGGGAAGAGGATGAAACGGTGGAGCTGTGTGCTTTCTGCCATAAGCAGATGGAAAGCGGTAGATACTCACTGTTCGATCGCAACCGTCTCATATGCGCGGAATGTCACCGAGAGATAGTAAATTCCGTAGAGATCCTGCGAACACTTCACGGTGAGATGGGCAGATATCTGGGTGAGCGTTATCCCGAGATCGGTCTCGGTCTATCCGATTGTGCCATTGATCCGGTGTATGATCTGGAGGAAGATCAGTGCTTGAGCGAGTATTATTACCGCACGGATCTCACCGAGCGTACGATCTACGTGGAGCAGGACGATCCCGTCAATAATGCCCGCGTCTCGCTGCTGCGCGGTATGATCGAGCTGTGGCAGTCGGATCACCGATTGATCATTCCTTATGCCGATGCGCAGCTCTACTATGAGGAGTTGCTTTGGCTGCGTCGTCAGGGATCGCACGAGAGTGCTGATTGGACTTACCGGCATGTCAGCGATGAGATCCGCACGCAAATCGATGAGATCTCTGCTTACGTCGGCGTGGACGTTTCCAAGGCGCTGACCGAAGAAACTCCGTTGCGCGACGAAGACGGTACCGTTCATACCAGCTTTGCTTTTCTGAACCGCAAAAAGGATCCCTCCGTTGATGATGACAGGGACAAGGATTCCGACGATCGGGACGGTGAAGAGGAAGAAGACAAGAAGAAGGACGACTTTTT
The DNA here is from genome assembly GCA_017452525.1 of Clostridia bacterium. Classification (GTDB taxonomy): domain Bacteria; phylum Bacillota; class Clostridia; order Oscillospirales; family CAG-272; genus RGIG3947. The sequence goes on along the minus strand of JAFTMG010000054.1, from coordinate 53,829 downwards.
CGGTGATGACACCTATGACGGTCTTTACGATCCCAACAAGATCCCTCGCTTCTGGAAGCGTTATCTGAGAAATCAGCACCTCGATACAGGCGAGGCGGAAGAGATCGATGACGATGCAGTAGAACGGGATGAAACCGAAAAGGATACGGATACCGAAAAAGATACGGACACCGAAAAGGACACCGATACCGAAAAGGATACCGACAAGCAAAAAGATCGGAACAAGCGCGGCGGACTATTCCGCAGCCGTAAAACGGAAGGTGAAAAGATCCTTCCTCATGAAGCGGATGAAGCGACCAATCCGAAGATCCGAATATACAATGATATGGTCCGCCATGCATATGAATACAAGTGTGGACCGATCGATATCTCGGATGTCGGTTGGAAAACCGCATCCAATATCCTTAAGTTGGTTTGCTGTGATTATCCGGAATTGTTCTGGGTAGAGCTGAACGGCGACGTGGACAAATACAACCGCACGGGACAATTCTGTCTGAAATTCCGTTGCCTGCTGCCCAATGGTGAATTGGACGTCAAACAGGTAGATAAGAAGCGCGCGGAGCTGCGTCGGGGAGCTAAGTTCTTCACCAAAGGGATCACACGAAAAACAGACCCGTATCAGGCAGTACTGACCATATACCGCAGATTGATATTGAACACCGATTACGATACCGTCGGATTGGAAAATCACGTGGACAAGGATCGTTCACAGGATGATCCGTTGCGTTCGCTGCACAGTGCCCTTGTGTTGCACAAGGTGGTATGTGCCGGTTATGCTGCTGCCATGCAATATTTGCTGCAGTCGGTAGGTGTTGTTTGCGGATATGTGATCAGTGAATCGATCGGTGAAGACTGTCACGCCTTTAATATTCTGAAGATCGGCAAATATTGCTATTATCTGGATGCTACGTGGGGAGATCCATCCGACACGAAGACGGGAGAGGATTGGAAAAATAATATTTTCTATAACTATTTCTGCTCGCCGTATCAAGAGTTTATCAACCCTGCGGGTGAGACCAAAATCATGCATATTCCAAGAAAGGAATTTTATCCCGATCTGGAGAAATTCCACTACACCAATCACGAGTACTACCGTTATCATCGCGCATATCTGGATTCCTACCAGGAGTCTGAGATCATTCGCATCATTGCCGAAACGGCAGAGCGATATGATAAGAATGAAATGGGAGAATTGGTAGCCAGCGTTCGTTTCCCGAGTGTTGGCACGGTCAACGTGGCGTATCAGCAGATCTACGGAAACGCGTATCGTTTGGTAGAGCGCGCACGCAATCAGGTCAAGAGCAAGCGCGCCCGCGCTTTGCTGGATCAATCCACAGTTTCTTACTTGATACGCGAAACGACGTTGTATCTTTTTCTTAGGTAATTGAACAATATCTTCCGGGGGATCCCCGCCGGCTTCTGAAAGCAGAGGTCGGTGGGGATCCTTCTATTCAAAAAAATGAAAAAATATAAAATTTTTCTCACAGACCTTGCAAAAAAAGCAAAAATAATGTACAATAAATGTGTATGCGCTTCGGCGCATCAATTCCTGTTTTCCGAAGAAAGGAGAGCAACAGATTGAAATATACCTTTCGTGGCGGCGCTCACGTAAAAGAGCATAAACATACCGCCGCATGTCCGATCGAGCCGTTGCGTGACGTAGGTCAGGTAGCGATCCCCATGTCCCAGCATATCGGTATACACTGTACCCCCACCGTTGCCGTGGGAGATTACGTGTATCGCGGACAGATGATCGGTGACGTGGCAAACGGCTTGGGCTGTCCCGTCCACTCCTCCGTTTCCGGTAAGGTGCTCGCCATTGAAAAACGCCAGAACGTGATGGGTACGGTGATTGAGCACGTGATCATAGAAAACGACGGGCAGGGAACTCTTGCCCCCGAGATCGTCCCAAGAACCAAGGGCTTGAGTGAGACCTCCAACGAGGAGCTGATCGAGATCATCCGCCGCGCCGGCATTTCCGGTATGGGCGGCGCGACCTTCCCTACGTACGCCAAGATCCAAAGCGCGCTGGGTAAGGTGGACCGCGTCATCATCAACTGCGCGGAGTGTGAGCCCTATATTACCGTAAACCACCGTCTCATGCTGGAGGAGCCGATGAGTATCCTTGGCGGCACGCAGATCCTGCTCAAGATCTTCGGCGTCATGAAGGCGCGGATCGCGGTGGAGGATAACAAAATGGACGCGGTGCGCGTCTTGCGGCGTGCGAGAGATGCGAGCCGACGTATCCGTATCAAGATAATGAAGACCAAATATCCGCAGGGAGACGAGCGCCAGCTGATCTATGCGCTGACCAAGAAGGAGATCCCCGCAGGCAAGCTGCCCGCCGACGTGGGTTGTGTGATCTTCAATGCAGAGACCTGCGCCGCGATCTATCACGCCTTTGTGGACAATATGCCGCTGATCGACCGTCTGGTCACGGTGGACGGCGACTGCATCCGAACCCCGAAAAATCTTCGGGTTCCTATCGGTACGTCTTATACCGATCTGATCGCCGCCTGCGGCGGGCTGAAAAAGGTTCCCGACCGTGTCATCAACGGCGGGCCGATGATGGGATTCGCGCAATGGTCCTTGGATACACCGGTGACCAAGGGTACCGCGGCGGTGCTTGTTTTGTCGAAGGATAAGGTACAGAAGCAGACCCTGCCCTCGGCATGTATCCGATGCGGCACCTGCGTGAAGAATTGCCCCATGCATCTGATGCCCAATTATCTTGCCGCCTTTGCCCGCACCAAGCAATACGCGGAGGCGGAAAAATTGAACGTGTTGAGCTGTGTGGAATGCGGCACCTGCTCCTACCGCTGTCCCGGGCAGGTGGAGATTGTGCAATACATCCGTGTGGCAAAGGGCGCGATCCGCGCCGAGCAGGCGGCGGCGCGTGCCCGTGCTTCGGCGGCGGCACCTGACCTTGGAAATGGAGGGAAGAAGTGACATGGAACAACAAGTAACTCCGACGGCAGAGGAACAGGTAAAAATGCCTGAGCTTTTGACGGTTTGTCCCTCTCCCCATATCAAGCACCCGGCGACCACCACGACCGTCATGCGGGACGTGCTGATCTCGCTTACGCCGGCTTTGCTGTGGGCATGCTATGTGTTTGGTTCACGCGCCATCACCGTGACCGCGCTTTGCGCGATTTCCTGTGTATTCTTTGAGTGGCTGACGCAAAAGCTGCTCCATCGCCCCATCACCGTTGCCGATCTTTCCGCGGCGGTGACAGGTATGCTCTTGGGCTTTAATCTGCCCTCCACGGCACCGTGGTGGATGTGCGTGGCAGGCTCGGCATTTGCCATCGTGCTGGTCAAGCAGATGTTTGGCGGCATCGGCAAGAATTTTATGAACCCCGCGCTGGCGGCGAGAGTTTTTCTCTTCTCGTGGCCCACGCAGATTTCGGCGTTTCCCGCACCCTTTCATCGGTTGCCTTTCTGGCAGCTTACGGTCAAGGAGGCGGATGCCATCGCGTCCGCAACGCCCTTGGCGCAGATGCGTGGCGGAGAGATGGACGCCGTATCTCCGGCAGATCTCTTTTTCGGCAGAGTAGGTGGTTGTATCGGTGAGATATCGGCATTGCTTCTGTTGATCGGCGGTGTTTATCTGCTGGTCCGCCGAGTCATTACATGGCATATCCCCGTGGCGTATCTCGGCACGGTGGCGCTACTCTCCTGCCTGGCAGTTCCCGCAGGTATGGAGACTGCGGAATACGTGCTGATGCAGCTTTGCTCGGGCGGATTGATGTTGGGTGCCATCTTTATGGCGACCGATTATGTTACCTCGCCCATTACCTCCCGCGGACGGTTGCTCTTTGGCGCGGGCTGCGGTGTGCTGACGGTGCTGATCCGCCGGTTCGGTGGCTACGTGGAGGGGGTATCCTTCTCTATTCTGATTATGAACAGTTTGGTCTGGTACATTGAGCGCATCACCCGTCCACGCGTGTTCGGAGGTGATCGCTGATGAGTAAGATATTGCAGAGCGCGAAGATCGCGCTGGTGCTGACGCTGATCAGCGCGCTGATCGCCGGCGTGGTCTCGCTGGTCAATCAGCTGACATACGAAAAGATCGAAGAAAATCTGGAGGCGGATCGCCGTGCCTCCATCACCGCGATCTTCGGCAGCGAACAGTTGAGCTATGAGCCCATGTCAGAGCTGCCCGAGGAGGTCACGGGTGTGTATACCGTTTCGGAGGGCGACCGCGCGTTGGGCTATTGCGTCAATTTGCTGACCGGCGGCTTTGGCGGCGACATCGATCTGATGGTCGGTGTTGGCGAAGACGGAAGGATCATCGGTGTATCCATCGTCTCCATGTCGGAAACACCGGGACTTGGCACGAAGGTCGGTGCCGCCTCGTATCTTGCCGGGTATATTGGCAAGAGCGGGGAACTGACGCTGGGGCGCGAGGTGGACGGAGTTTCCGGTGCCACCGTCAGCTCCAAAGCGGTGCTGGCAGGTGTGAATACGGCACTGCAGGCGCTGTCGCAAATGAATCTGATCGGAGGTGAGGCAGAATGAGTACCAAATATTCCTTTGGCAAGCAGATCCGGGAGGGATTGTTTGAAAATAACCCTGTGCTTGTCCAGCTGCTGGGTATGTGTCCGACTTTGGCGGTCACCACCTCCATCACCAATGCATTGGGTATGGGACTTGCTGCAACCGCGGTGCTGATCTGCTCCAACTTTCTGATCTCTCTGCTTCGCAAATTCATTCCCAAGCAGGTTCGTATCGCGGCGTACATTGTCATCATTTCCGGCTTTGTAACCGCCATCGAGCTGCTGATGAAGGCGTATTTTTATGATCTGTATGGCTCTTTGGGACTGTTTATCCCGTTGATCGTGGTCAACTGCATCATTCTTGCCCGCGCGGAGGCATTCGCTTCCCGCAATCCGGTGATACCTTCGATCATGGACGGTGTCGCTATGGGACTGGGCTTTACCTTTGCGCTGGTGTTACTCGGCGCGGTGCGTGAGCTTTTGGGGGCGGGAACGCTGTTCGGGTTTGCGGTACTCGGCTCACGGTATCAGCCGGCGCTTTTGTTCATCCAGCCGCCCGGCGCGTTTCTGACGCTGGGGCTCCTGATCGCCGCCGTGCAGAAGATCCGCAACGTGATGAAGGACAAAAAGAAAGCGGCTAAGCAGAACGCGCAAAAGAAAAGCGAAAATGCGGGAGAGGAGGAGCAGGCATGACGTTGACAGAGCTCCTTTTGATGATGTTCGGCGCGATCCTCGTCGAAAACTTCATCTTCTCCAAGTTTTACGGCTGCTGCCCCTTCCTCGGCGTTTCCGAAAAGCCGGATACCGCCCTGGGTATGGGCATGGCGGTCACCTTCGTTATGACCCTTTCGGGGGCGGTGACGTGGTGTGTTTACACCTTTCTTCTGGTGTCCTTTGAGCTGACCTATCTCAAGACCATCGCCTTCATCCTGATCATTGCGGCGCTGGTGCAGTTTATCGAGATGTTTTTGCGTAAATACATTCCCGCCCTTTACAGCGCGCTGGGAATTTATCTGCCGCTGATCACCACCAATTGTGCCGTTCTCAGTGCGGCACTGCTCAGTATCCAGAACGATTACGGCTTTGTGGAAACGGTATGCTTCTGCTTTGCCTCGGCGCTCGGCTTTACGCTGGCGATCGTGGTGTTTGCAGGTGTCCGTGTCCGCTTGCGCTTTGCCAATCCGCCCCGTGCCTTCCGTGGCTTCCCGCTGACGCTTCTGGCGGCAGGTCTGCTTGCCATGGCGTTTTCGGGATTTTCGGGTATGAGTTTTCGTTGAGGGAGGGCAGAGAAGATGAATTGGAATGCTGTTTTGATCCCTATGGGGATCTTTGCGGGACTGGGACTTGTGTTCGGTCTGATCCTCGCCATTGCCTCCCGCCTGTTTGCTGTGAAGATCGACCCCCGCGTACCGCAGGTGATGGAGCAGCTGCCGGGCGCGAATTGCGGCGGATGCGGCTACTCCGGCTGTGCCGCGCTGGCAGATGCCATTGTGCGCGGAGACGCCAAGCCGACGGCGTGTACCGTTTGCGATGCCGCCGCCACCGAGCAGATCGGTAAGATCATGGGGGTGGAGACCGGAAAAAAGGTTCGCCGCCGCGCGCAGATCATGTGCTCCGGCATGGGCGGAAACGCCCACCTCAAATACCGTTACGCCGGTGCCAAGGATTGCATTGCCGCCGCCAAGCTGGGCGGTGGAGATAAGATGTGTCCCAACGGCTGTATCGGTCTCGGTACCTGTGCCGCCTCCTGCATGTTTGATGCCATTCATATGGTGGAGGGTGCGGCGATCGTCGATTATGAGAAATGTGTCGGTTGCGGCACCTGCGTGACCAACTGTCCCAAGAATCTGATCGAGCTGATCCCCTATGACGCTAAGTATTGGGTCGGTTGCCGTACTGCGCTTCCCGGTAAGATCACCCGTACGCTGTGCGACGCGGGTTGCATCAGCTGCAAGCTGTGTGTCAAAACCTGCGAAGCCGATGCCATTACCGTGGATAGCTTCGGCGCGCATATCGATTATGAAAAATGCGTTGCCTGCGGCAAGTGCGTGGAAAAATGTCCTCGCCATATCATCAAGAGCGGCGAGATCCCCCAAAAAGACGCGTAAAAAAATCATGGCGTACCTGCGACAAGGCAGGTGCGCCATGAGGTTTTTATGCGCCGATCAACCGACGGTGATGGAGAAGCTGTTGGTATAGGAATCACCGGGAGCCAGCTTGTTCATTTCCAGCTTGGTCTCAAAATCGTCAATTACGTTGTCGATGGCGGGAACGCTGGTCCAGGGCTCGATGCAAACGTAGGGCGCCTCGGTCTTGGGTGCGTGCCACAGACCGACGAATTTCATATCGGGATAGCTGAGGTGGACGAACTTGCCGGTCTTGTCCGACTTGAGGGTAACGCCCTCGGCAGCGTCGGCAAGGAAGATGGCGTCGTTGTCAAACAGATCGTGCTTGAGGGCGAGATACTTGCCTTCGCACAGAGCAAAGGGCTCGGTCTTGCCGGTGTAGTAGCAGGTCTCGCTCATGATCAGCTTCTTGGTGTCGCAGGGCTCGTCGAATTCGAGGTAGTAATCCTCAAAAGCGCCTTCACCGCCCATGGGGAGGTTGAAGCCGGGGTGACCGCCAACGGCAAAGATCAGCTCATTGTCGCCGGTGTTGGTGATATCGAAGGTGGTGACCACGGTGTTTTCCACCAGCGTGTAGGTCAGGGTAAAGTCAAAGCCGAAGGGGTAGATCTTGCGGGTCGCCTCGCTGTCAACCATGCGGAAGGAGATAAAGTCATCGCCCTTTTCGTGCATATCCACGTGGCTCTTGCGGAAGAAGCCGTGGAGATTCATTTCATAGGTGTTGCCTCTGTAGGTATATTTGCCCTCGGTCAGTCTGCCGCAGATGGGGAAGAGGTTGTAGGCATGACCGGTCCAATAGGTAGGATCGCCCTGCCAGAGATATTCGGTATTGTCAGCCTTGCCGATCAGCGAGATCATCTCCGCGCCCTGATCGGTGATGGTGACCTTGATTTCCTGGTTTTCGATGGTATAAAGCTGTGCCATAGCGGAACACTCCTTTTGTTTCATGATGGCTTCAGTATAGCACAGTTTGGAGAAAAAAACAAGTCATATGGCTCAAAAAAAGAGAAATTATGGCGTAGAGAGGGAAAATCACGCCAAAAACCTTGACGGCGGAGAGGAAGCGTGCTAAAATAAAAAGGTAAATCAAAGTGCGCGATACGCGCGGGAAAGGATACTGTACTTATGGAAAAGAAAATTTCTCCCTCTTTGATGTGTGCTGATTTTCTGAATCTCGGCGAGGAGCTGAAGAAACTGGAAAAGGGCGGCATCGAATATCTTCACGTGGATATTATGGACGGTGAATTCGTTCAGAACTACACCCTGGGCACCGACTTTGTCAAGAAGCTGCACGCGGCTACCGATATTCCTTTGGATATTCACATGATGGTGGTCAAGCCCGAGCTGAAGCTGGATTGGTTTGAGATCCGTGAGGGCGACTACGTTTCGGTTCACTACGAGGCGGCAACACATCTGCAGGCACTGCTTGCCAAGATCCATGCCAAGGGCGGCAAGACCATGCTTGCCATCAATCCCGGCACCCCTATCTCCGTGATGGAGGAGGTGCTTCCCGATCTGGATGCCGTTCTGGTGATGACGGTCAATCCCGGCTTTGCGGGACAGAAGCTGGTCCCTCAGACGCTGGATAAGATCCGCCGTCTGCGCAAGTGGCTGGATGAGAGTGGCTATGGGCACATTGAGATCGAGGTGGATGGCAACGTCAACTACCCCAACGCCCGTCTGATGAGCGAGGCAGGTGCCAACATTTTCGTTGCGGGAACCTCCAGCCTGTATGCCAAGGGCACCGATCTTGACGAAGAGATCGTGAAATTCCGCGATACCATCAATCTGAAATAATCATATTTTATCGCTTTATCGTGAAAGGATGGATGCTGCTATGACATATGCACAGAATCTGAAAAAGGGAACCTCGCTTTGCTTTACCGGCAGCCTTTCTGCCGAATCGCTGGCAGAGCTGAAGGCATGCGGGATCGATGCGGTCGAATTCTCCTTCAACAAAGCACGCTATTATGATGAGTTTGATTTTGTCAACCGTGCGCAGGACTACGCCGACCGCGTCCGCGTGGCGGGATTGGAATGGTGGAGTCTCCATCTTCCTTTCTCGGGCAAGCTGGATATCTCCATTCTGGATGATGCATTGCGCGCAGAGATCATGAAGATCAATACCGAAATGATCCTTGCCGCAGGTAAGGCAGGCTGTAAGGTGGCAGTGCTTCATCCCTCCAGTGAGCCGATCTCCGACGATATCCGCCCGCAGAGATTGGCATACAGCCGCGAGAACATCATTCGTCTGCGCGAGGTATGCGACAGCGTAGGTATGAAGCTGGCAGTTGAAAATCTGCCGCGCACCTGCCTTTGCAACCGTTCGCAGGAAATGATCGATCTGCTCCGCGGCACGGGCGCCGGCGTGGTGTTCGACACCAACCACTCTCTCGTGGAGGAGAACGTGGAGTTTCTGACCGCGCTGACCGATGCGGGATTGGAGATCATCACACTGCACATTTCCGATTATGACTTTGTGGATGAGCGCCACCGCCTGCCCGGCGACGGTATCAATCATTGGACCGGTATCCTTGCCGCCCTTGAAAAAGTCGGCTACAAGGGTCCGCTGATGTATGAGGTTCCGAAGCAGCCCAAGGAGCGTGAGCCCATCACCACCGCTCAGCTGGCAGAGAACATGGAAAAGCTGGCGGCAGGGGAGATAGCCTGATATAAAAGTAATAAATTGACATGACCGCCCTTTGCCCTACGGACAGAGAGCGGTCATATTGGAAAAACTCGAAAAAAATAAAAAAATTTTGAAAAACCTCCAACGAAACGCTATTCTTGATTGTATCTATGGTGAACGACCTGAAAGGAGGTTCTTCAAATGAAAAAGTTTGCAAAATTGATTTCGATTATGACCGCTACTCTTATGATAGCAACCTCGATGACCGCTTGCGGGAGTGTTCCGCTGAAACCGACGAATGCATCGAATGATCCCAACACGGGGGCATTGACCTACATCAGTATGCGCATCAACCCCGAGATCGAAATGGTTGCCGATGAAAACGGTGAGATCGTTTCTGTCAATCCCGTCAACGCCGATGCCGAGGTCGTCCTTACCGAAATCGATCTGGTGGGACAGACGGTAGCCGAAGCGGGCGAGACTTTTACCAAGGTTGCCACCGAGCTCGGATACCTCGATGCCGACAGTGAGGAAGCTACCGTCTACATCGATGCCGAGGGCGAAAATGAGGCGTTGTGTGAGAAATTGGAAAATAACATCTCCGACAGTATCCACAAGTATTTCGATAACAACGGTATCTTTGGTAAGGTCTCTCCCGAGACGCTGGATCAATATGCTGACAAAGCCGCCGAGTGGGGACTTTCCACTGGTCAGGTCAAAATGGTCATCCGTTTGCTGGATCTCTATCCCGAAATGACAGAGGAGCAGGCACTGGGACTCACTTCTTCCGAAAGAATGGCGCTGATCAAAGAAAGCGGAAAGGAAGAGAAAAAGGTCTCTGTCGGTTTGCGCGATGAGATGAAGGCAGAGGTCGATCTGCTCAAGGAGAAATACGCAGCCACTTTTGCGCTGGGCGAGGAGATCAAAGAATTGCGCCGTGCGCTGGAGGACGAAACGCTGACCGAGGAGGACAAGACTGCCCTTGAGGCACAGATCGTTGAAAAGCAGGCTGATTATGACGAGCAGATGAAGGCATACCGCGACGAGGTCAAGACACTGAAGGACAGCTATCGTGAAAAGAGCGAGGAGAATCGTGATGAGGTTAAGCAAAAGGCCAAAGAAAAGCGTGAGCAGAATGCCGATAAGATGAAGGCGCACAAGGAAAAATTTGAGGCTGACAGCAAGACCACACAAGAAAAGATCAAAGAGTGGCGTGGCCGCCAAGAGAATGTCCAGGGTAGCGAGAGAGTCAAGGGTGAAAAGCCAATGAATGGAGCCGCTATCTCCGAGGGAAACGAACCGCCGGAGGTAGAAGAGGATAATGATTCTGCCATACCCGAAAAGAGTAAGGATAAAGGAGCAAAGGAGACTACCACGGAGGGATGAGATTTCTTTCGTTCCTCGTGATATAGGGGGCTGTCGATGACGGTCGGCTCTGTGAGGTTTCAAATTTTAATTTTCTCAACGATCCTTACGGGCGGGCGACCGCCCGTAAGGATCGATAGCCTATGGAGATCAAGATATGAAGGGAAAATATGCGGATGATCAGATCAATCAATATCTGAATCAAATGAAGAATGGGAATAGCGAGGCATTGGCGTCGCTTTATGATCAGACCTGCCGTTCGCTGTATGCCTTGTGTTATTCTTATTTCCATAATCGACATGATAGTGAGGATGCGCTGTCCGACTCCTATTTGAAGATTCAACAGGAGATCTCCCGTTTTAATGGTAAAAACGGTTATGCATGGATCTCAACCGTTACAAGAAATATTTGTTTAAACCGTCTCAAACGCGAAAGCCGTATTGTTGCGGTGGATTTCACCGATGAAGCCGTGGTGAACGAGCACGGTATTTCCGAGACATATGTGAATACCGCCGATGATGACAGCGATGTTGTCAGTGTAGCAAAAGCGGTGCTTGGTGATACTGAGTTCAGAATATTGATCCAGCATGCTGTGTCGGAACGGAAATTCAAGGATATCGCTGCCGATCTTGGCAAATTAGAGACAACGGTCCGATGGCAATATCATCAGGCACTGAAAAAAGTGCGGCGTGCATACGAGGAAAGGAGGGTATGACAGATGAAAAATAAGGATATTGAGCGTATGCTTTCTGAAAGTGATGCGTGGATGCCGAGTGACGGTTTGAAAAAGCGTATCCTACGTGAACGTGTGACCGCATCTGTCAAACAAAATCCCGAGCAGTCTGCCTATGCCCGCAGGATCCGACCGACACGTCTGTTTTATCGCATGATCCCGATCGCTGCCGTACTGATCACGATGCTTTTCTGTTTGGTGGTCGGTGCGGGAATGTATGCTACCGAGTATGAGACCGTTTATGTGGATATCAATCCTTCGATCGAAGTCAGCGTAAACCGTTTTTCTCGGATCATTGGGGTTGATTATCTGAATGAAGATGCCGAGAGATGCTTTTCGGATTTGTCATTGAAAAACAGAAGTGCCGAGCAGGGAATGATTTTGATCTTGGATATGCTGAATGAGGAAGGCTATCTGGAAAACGGCGAGTTGTATATCGGTGTGAGCGGGAAAAATGAGAAGCATGCGGAAAAGTTACTGACCAAGCTGGAGGAGTATACCGAGAAGACGCAGAAGGAAAAAGGGTACTCAGCTACGGTGTTCACGCAGAAAATCGCGCCGGAGGATAAGCAGGCGGCGAAAGAGATGGGGATTTCTCCCACCAAATACCGCATGATCAAGAATATTCTTGATGAAAATTATGCCTATTCGCCGGAAGACCTGAAGGATATGAAAATGAAGGATCTGCGCGAGCTTCTTGGTGAGCAAAAACACGGAATTCCCGAACATGACAAAGACGCCGCCAAAAATGAAAAAACGGAAAAATGGGCGACGCAAGGCTCTCCGGGCGAAAAGTCTCAGAATGGGGATGTGCAAAGTGAAAAGAATAATCATGAAAAGCAAACGGCATCTCCGGAGGTGACCGAAACGAAGACAACCATAGCCGAAAAGAAATCGGAAACCTCAACAAAAAAGCAAAAGGGATCTTGAAATCGCAAAAGCAGCTCGAAAATCGGGCTGCTTTTGTGATTTGAAACAGAAAATACCTGTTTTTCCCGATGATAAACGGCACGTTTCGGCGCACAATAATAGCAGAGACGGCGAAAGCCTCTCAAAAACAAACTCAATGATAATAAAAACGATCAAACCAAACAGGAGATAAAAATTATGGCAAGCAATAAGACTCTCGTTCCCGAGGCAAAGGAAGCACTGGAAAAGTTCAAGATGGAGGCTGCAAGTGAGGTTGGTGTCAACCTGACTCAGGGCTACAACGGCGATCTGACCTCCCGTCAGGCAGGTTCCGTGGGCGGTCAGATGGTTAAGAAGATGATCGAGTCCTACGAGAATTCCATTAAGAACAACAAGTAATTGAACCACTCTCTCGGATCTGCCCGCCTTGTGCGGGCAGATCCTTTCTGTTTTCGGCACCGCCAAAATTCCCCTTGAAAAACGCCTGTATCTGTGATATAATATTTACAAATATTTTGCAGAAATGCAAACATGCCGGATACGGACGGAGGACGCTATGAAGAATATACTGTCGCTTGGAATGGTTTTGATATTGATGTTGGGCGCGTTGGTGCTTCCCGCATCCGCCGCCACGGTGGATGGCAAGGAGGTCGACTCGCTGGTGGTGCTCGGGGACTCGATCTCTACCGGATATGGGCTGGACGGCACGGTATATACCCGTCCGAGCTATGCCAATCTGGTTGCGTCCGCACTGGGGCTTGCCGAAGGAAAGGGATACGTGAACTATGCGGTGGACGGATACACCTCGGCGCAGGTCCTGCAAAAGGCAAAGGATCAGCAAAGCACCGTTGCCGGGGCGGATCTGATCATCATGACGGTGGGCGGCAACGACGTGATGTGGAAAATGTTGGATATCGCCATGCGTTCCGTGGGCGTGAGCACTCTGGATCTGACCCAGATCGCCATTGCCATGGCGCAGACCGACCCACAGGCGGTTGCGAATTCGATGTACAGTGCCGAGAATACAGCGACCATCACCAAGGCGCTTGAAAGCTACCGCACCAATCTGACCGCGCTTGTGGCGTATCTGCATACCGTCAATCCCGAAGCACGCGTGCTGTTTCTGACGCAATACAATCCCTCCAGCGGTATGACCTCATTCGGCATTCTGCAGACCTATTCCGAGGAGGTCCTGACACAGCTGAACGACGTCATGACCGAGGTGGTGACGTCAGGCGGCTATGAGATCGTGGACGCGCACGCCGTCATGGAAGGGAAGGGTGCCGAGATGAGCAACATCGTGTTCGGCGATATCCATCCCAATACGTTCGGACATGCCATGATGGCACAGAAGGTAAAAACATATCTGAACATTACACAACCTACCGTCACGACCGCGGAGACAACGGCGGAGACGACGGTGACCGAGCCCGAAACACAGGCGCAAACGACCGAGATCTCGACCGAAACCGCCGCATCGGAAACGCAGGAGCCCGCCGTATCCACCTCGGAGGAAACCGATTCGCAGCAGACTCTCGAAAAGCTTCCGACGGAGGAAGAGGAGAAGGGGACTGGCTTGCCGTTGCTCCTCGCGATCTCCTTGCTGGCGTTGGGTGCCGCCGTTGTGGTGATCGCGGTGCTTTTCCGCAAAAAGACGTAATATAATATAACGCCAAAAAAGAACCGTGACCGTACGGAATTTCCGTACGGTCACGGTTTTCTGTGCGTTTCATGCACAGTATGGAAGCCGACCGATTAAGCGGCGGGGGTGACTTCGGTGATGTGGGGGTTTACGCCCTCATACCAGTACAGGAAGCCTTCCAGATCGATCTTATCGCCAACCTTCAGGTTCTTGACAGCCTGGTAAACAGCGGTATCCTTGCTGCACAGATAGCTCTCTACGGTGAAGGTGTAGGTCTGACCGTTCAGAGAAACGTTGAAGTACAGGTCATCGCCGTCCTGACCGGAGCCGTCCCACTTGTAGAGGTAAGGAACGTCGGCGCCGCTGGCATCCTTGGAAGCCTCAACGGTCATGCCCTTGAAGGAAACGAACATGTTCTGGCTCTTGATCAGATCCTCGGTGCCGAGCAGGGCAGTAACGTCCTTTGCCTCAGCAATGTAATTGCCCTCAAGGATCTCCCAGGTTGCGTCGATGATCTCAACCTCACCTGCCCAAGCGGTCTTGGTGCCGGATACCTTGATCTTGGTGCCGATTGCCAGCTTAGCGTACTCTTCTTCAGTGCAGGGCAGCTCGTAGAGGAAGTAAGCACCATCGCCATCCTGCGTGTAGAAGGTACCCTTGCCATCCCACCAGCTCTGCTTAGCCTGAATGTAAGCCTCGATGGTGACTGCGCTTTCGAGAGCGGCAGCTTCATACTCAGCGTAAGTCATTACGCCCTCGGACTTCTTGTTGATGTCCTCTTCTTTGTCTTTGGTACCGCAGGCTACACAGCTCAGCGCGAGAAGAGCGGCAAGAACGACCAAAAGAATTCTTTTCATTTTCTCAATCTCCTTTGTTGAATGGATAAGACGGACGCAAGGTCCAATCTTTATTATACACCAAATTGTGGATAAGTCAAGACCTCTTGCTTATTTTTTCCTCTTTTTTAGCGCACCGGTCAGTACATAGACACCAATCAGCACCCACGTGGTGGCGAGAACACCGATCAGCACCTGCGACATCAGCGGGAGCTTGCCAAGATCGGCACGCTCGGTGGACATGCTTTGCTGATCCAGATGGTAGAGCGAGGAGATGCTGCGATACATTTCTTCAAAGTAGGCATCATCTACCGTTTCCTTACGGCGTATGGATTTGGTCACGTTTTCGATCATCTGTCCCGCGGCATTTCGCAGAGAGGCGGAGCCGTTGAACACGGGGGTCACGAAGGTGTTCTCGGTGTTGGCAAGCAGTAGCTGTGTGGCGTCCATTTTGACCCTGTAGTAGAGGTCGTTATCCTCACCCGCACGGGAGAGATAGTCACGGTAGACCTCGCTCGCCTGTGCCTTGGAGGTAACGGGCACATAGCCCTCGGTTTGTGAATAGGCGATCTGGACCTCGTTGGTCAGCAGATATTGCGCGAAGAGCCAGGAGGCGAGCACCTCTTGCGGGTCGCTCTTGTTGAAAATGCAGACCGAAGGACCCTGAGAGATCATCTGCGGGGCTTGGGGATCAAATTGGGGAACCATTTTTACCACCGTCTCAAAGGGGACCAGATCGTCCTCGCCGATATCGGAGAGGGGCGCGTCGGTACCCATCCACGTTGCGCCGGCGGTGGAGTCGATGGCGAAGATGCACTGACCCTTATTGAGGAAGTTTGCGGGGTAGCTGGAGATCTTGAAGGTGGAAAAGGCTTTGGTTTCGGCGTGAACGGCGATCTCGCGGAGAAGCTCCTCGGTGGTATCGTTGAAAATGAGGATATCGCCGTCGGGAGTGGAATATCCCGCATTTTTCTGACGGAGCATCTGGATCATCATATTGTCGGTGGACTTGTAGATAAAGGGGATCATGACGCTCTGTCCGTTGACCTTGAAATTCCCCTCCTCATCGGTAGCCATGGCAGCCTCTGAGACCTCGAAAATGAAGTCCCACGTCAGCACCTCGGGCAGGGTGTAGCCCAGCGCCTCCACGTAGGTCTTGTTGACGTAGCAGGCCTCGGTGGAGCGCATATAGGGCATGGCGTAGTGCTGCTCGCCAATGGCACATTCCTCCAGGAATTTCGGAATGATCTCGTCGGCATCGGGTCCGTCATATCGAAGCTCGCTTCCGCCAAGACCGTATTTCCCGTCAGCGAACAGCGCATCCAGCGGGACAACGGTATTGTCACCCGTGATATAGGTGGCAATGTGGTCGGGATAGGTGATGCAGACGTTGGGTGTGGTCTGCGTGGGAATGTTGGTGATGACGTCGTTGTAGATGCGGCTGTAATCGGTATAGATCTTCAGCTCTACCTTGATGTTGGGATAGAGTGCCTGAAAATCCTCAATCGCTTTTTTGTAGATGTTGGTCTGCTTGATGTTGGTGTCACTCTTTGCCCAGAAGGTGATCACATGCTCACGCGAGGTGTCAAACTCTGCCGGGATCTCAAAAGCATCCATGCGCCGCGCGCCGTGGCAGCCTGTCAGAGCGGGCAGGCAGAGCAGGGTGACGAGAAGGAGAGAGAGTATACGACGGATCATCCCTTCATACCTCCTCTCGCAACGCCCGCCATGATCTTCTTGCGGAAGATCAGGAAGAGAACGATCAACGGCACCGAAATAACGACCACCGCCGCCATCATGGCAGGGATGTTTTCACGCCCGAAGCCGTTTTCGCGGATCTCCTGAATACCGCCCGAAACCAGAAAATACGCCTCATTATCGGTGATCAGTCGGGGCCAGACATAGGAGTTCCAGCATTCAATGATCTTGAGAATGGTCACAGTGACGATGGTGGGGCGGCAGATGGGCAGGGTGACCTTCAGAAGATACTTCAGATCGGAGGTCCCGTCCACCTTGGCGGCGTAGTAAAGCTCGTTGGGGATCTGCTCGAAATTTTCCTTGAGCAGATAAATGTAGAAGACTGACGTCACCGAGGGCAGGATCAGACCCGTGAAGGAGTTTCGCAGATCCAGAGAGGCGATGGTGACGTAGTTGGTGATGATGACCAGCTCGTTGGGGATCATCATCAGGGCGAGAAAGAGGGTAAAGACCAGCCCCTTGCCGCGGAATTGCAGGCGGGAGAAGGCAAATGCCGCGGGGACGATGACCACGAGCATGATCGCCGTGGTGGCAAGGGTGAAAATGACGGTGTTCAGAAAATACTTTGCCAGCGGGACGGCGGTAAACGCCTCCGCATAGTTTTGCAGCGTAGGGGAGAGGGTGAAAAACTTGGGTATATGCTCCGCGTTATAGGCGCTGTAGCTCTTCACCGAGGAGAGCAGCATCCAATAGAAGGGGAAGAGGACGATGAGTGCCCAGAGTGCAAGCAAGGCGTAAACAACGGTCTTGCGCGTTCTCTCAAGCCACATCGCGCGGCGTTCCACGCGGTCGATGTCGGTATTGGTGTTCATGTCCGTTCCTCCTTATCCGTGATATACGTGCTTGCGGCGGATGAGCAAGTTGATGCAGGTGATGGTCAGTACGATGACGAAGAGAATGATCGCCGCGGCAGCCGCGTAAGAGGGATAGCCGCCGCCCTCGCCGTAGAGCATATCGTAGATATAGCCGACGATGGTGTTCATTTCCGCCGCGTTCAGGTTGGTGCCGAATATGGCAACGGCATCGCTGTATGCCTTGAAGGCACCGATGAAGCCGGTGATGACCAGATAGAAAAGCATGGGGGAGATCATAGGCAGGGTGATCTTGCGGAAGATACGGGCGCGGGAGGTGCCGTCGATGCGGGCGGCGCTGTAATATTCCTCATTGACCGAGGCGAGCGCGCCGGTCAGCACCAGAATCTTGAAGGGCATAACGACCCAGACGGTATAGATGCAAAGCACCAGCATTTTTGCCCAATAGGGACCGTCGATAAAGTCGATGGGACCCGCGCCGAACAGACCGAGAAGCAGATTGGCAAGACCGTCCGAATAGGGGGTCTTTTTGAAAAGGATCATAAAGACCATGCCAACGGCAAGGGTGTTGGTGACGTAGGGC
Organism: Clostridia bacterium; assembly: GCA_017452525.1. Lineage (GTDB taxonomy): Bacteria > Bacillota > Clostridia > Oscillospirales > CAG-272 > RGIG3947. The sequence continues at coordinate 35,937 of JAFTMG010000054.1, read as the reverse complement.
AGAAAATAGACGGTCTGGAAGAGGTTGCGCAGCGCCTTGATTGAGCTCAGCCCCACCGAGATGAAGAGTGCCAGCAGGGTGGATACGGGCACGGTGATCAGCACCAAAATCAGCGTGTTTTTGATCGCCTGCAGAAAATAGGGGTCATGGAGAACGTAGGAGTAATTGTAGCCGCCCACGCCGAAATAGGTCTGGGAAGCGGAATTGTAGCCCTCCTCGAAGGAATAAATGAACACGTCGATCAGAGGATAGACCATAAAGACCCCGAGAAAGAGGATGGCGGGCAGCAGGTAGAGCCACGCCTTGTTTTGATTTTTTTCCATAAGAGCCTCCCTCAGACGGTGGTGAAGGGAATGCGTCCCTCGCTCTCGCGGTCGAAGAGGAAGACCTTGTGAGGTTTGAGCGAGAAGGCAACGGTGGGAGAGGCGGTATTGATCCGATGGTCGGCGCTGACGATAGAGCGGATGACGGGGACCTGTGCCGCCGCATGGGTGGAGACGATGCTGATGTCACGTCCCATGACTTCTACCGCCTTCAGATCGCAGATCAGCTTGCCTTTTTCATCGGGCACAAAGCCCTCGGGGCGGATACCGACAGTCACGGGGCGGTCGCTCACGCCGCCCACGGGCAGAACGGGGTTCTCGCCGATATAGAGCATGCCGCCGCGCACTTCACCGCTGAATACACTGATGGGCGGCGTACCGAGAAATTTTGCAACGAAGAGATTGGTCGGGTCATCGTAGACGGTCTGCGGCTTGTCGATCTGCTGGATCACACCGTCCTTCATGACCACGATGCGGTCGGAGATGCTCATGGCCTCCTCCTGGTCGTGCGTAACGAAAACGGTGGTGATGCCCGTTTCCTTTTGGATCCGGCGGATCTCTTCACGGGTCTGCAGACGCAGGCGGGCATCCAGATTGGAGAGCGGCTCGTCCAAAAGCAGTACGCGGGGCATTTTGACCAGTGCGCGGGCAATGGCAACGCGCTGCTGCTGACCGCCCGAAAGCTCAGACGGACGGCGCTCCATCAAACCCTCAATCTGCACAAGTGCCGCCGCCTCGTGGGCGCGGCGCTTCATCTCATCCTTGGAGAGCTTGTTTTTGCCCTTGAGGTTTTCCAGCGGGAAGAGAATGTTCTGCAGGACGGTGAGATGGGGATAAAGAGCGTAATTCTGGAAGACCAGACCCACGCCGCGATGCTCGGGGGGCAGGTCGGTCACGTCGTCCTCGCCGAAAAATATTTTACCGCCGGTGGGCTTCTGCAAGCCGCAGATGAGATTCAGCGTCGTGCTTTTTCCGCATCCCGAGGGACCGAGCAGACCGATCAGCTCACCGTCGGGGATCTCAAAGGTAAAATCGTTGACGGCAGTGACCGTCTCTCCCTTTTTGCCCCGGGCAGGGAAGGTCTTGGTCAGATTCTGAAGTACCACTTTCATGTGATCCACTTCCTTTCATGGCTGTGATGCATGGCTCTTTGGGTAATTGCATCGGAATTTTATTAAATCTACCTTTTATTATATCATATTTTTAAGGGACGTGCAAGAGATTTGGCAAGGTTTTCCGATCATGGCACGGGCTGCGGAGGTTTTTTTTGCCGCGCCTATAGACAAAACGGAGAAAATCGGTTATAATATCCTATGACACAATGAAAGTAAAGAACAGGAAGACCTATGAAATTTGAACAGATGAATTTGATCCGCCCCATTTTGCGGGCAGTCCGGGATGTCGGATATACAGAACCAACCCCCATTCAGGAGAAAACGATCCCGCCGCTGTTGCGCGGAAAGGACGTGCTTGGCTGTGCTCAGACAGGCACCGGTAAAACCGCCGCGTTCGCCCTGCCTATTTTGCAGCGCATCGTGCGGGACGAGTCCTTTGACGCTGAGGGGGCGCGACCTATCCGCGCTCTTATCCTCACCCCCACGCGTGAGCTGGCGTTGCAGATCTATGAGAACTTTACCCAATACGGAAAATATCTCCCCCTGCGCTCCGCCGTCATTTTCGGCGGTGTGAACCAGAATCCGCAGGTGGAGCAGTTGCGGGCAGGCGTGGATATTCTGGTCGCCACCCCCGGCAGATTGAACGATCTGATCGGGCAGGGGCACATCAGCCTTGCCGATCTTCGGATATTCGTGCTGGATGAGGCGGACCGCATGCTGGATATGGGCTTTATCCACGACGTGCGTCGCGTCATAGCAAAGCTGCCGCAGGAGCGGCAAACGCTGCTCTTTTCCGCCACCATGCCGCCGCAGGTGGAGGAGATCGCCGACAATTTACTGCGAGATCCCGTTCATATCAAGATCAGTCCCGTCACCTCTACGGTAGACAGTGTGGCGCAGTCTGTCTGCTATCTGGAAAAGGCAGACAAGACCAAGCTCCTTTTGCACCTGCTGAACGGAAACGGTGTCTCAAACGCGTTGGTTTTTACCCGCACCAAGCACGGCGCCGATCAGGTGGCACGCCAGTTGAATAAAAATGGGGTGAAAGCCCTCTCCATTCACGGCGACAAGAGCCAGAATGCCCGCCAGACGGCGTTGCGCCGCTTCAAGGAAGGGGATATCGACGTGCTTGTTGCCACCGATATCGCGGCGCGGGGCATCGACATCGTGGAGCTTCCCACCGTCATCAATTACCACGTGCCCGAGGAGGCGGAGACCTATATTCACCGCATCGGCAGAACCGGTCGCGCAGGCATGGAGGGCGTGGCGATTACCTTCTGCTGCAGCGACGAGCTGGAGAATTTCCGAGATATTGAGAAGCTGATCGGACGCACCGTTCCCGAGCGGGAATGTCCTTTCTCTGTGGCGGATATGCAGCCCACCAAGCCCGCGCCCAGAGGGCAGGGAAACCGCGGCGGCAACACCGCTCCCACAGCGACGAACGAGCGGCAGAACGATAAGCCAAAAGAGAAGCAAAACGATCAGCAAAAGGGGTCCGGTCAAGCGGGGCAGACGAACGCCAAGAGCACGAAGCAGATCAACGAGAATACCGCTTCGAAGCAGGACCGCAACGGTCGGGACCGCGTCGAGTCAAAGCAGGGAAAGCAGGCACGTAGCGACGTTGGACAGAAGCAGAATGCCGGAAAGCAGGCAAAAGTCAAGTCCGGTGCGACGGCGGAGCAGTCAGCCAAGCGCAAGCAGGATGTGCCGTCGAGAGAAGACGGATTGCAACGGTCCGTGGAAAAACAGGCTGAAGTCGAGGAAAAAGTCACGGAAAGAAAGGGCGAAGGAGCTCACCGCGACCATCGGCAAGCGGGTCAAGCAAAGGTGCAACGTAACGTAGCGAAGCAGCAGGGCGATTCCCGCAAAGAAGAGTCCGCGCGCCGCGAGGAGAGGGAGAAGCAAGAGAGCCGCGTTTCAAACAGAAGAGCCGATTCAACGCCTCGCATTTCCAATGCCGCCCCCGCGCGGAAGACGGAGGTGGAACAGAAGGCGGAGCCCGCCGTGCGGGAGGATCGTACCTCGCGTGAGGAGCAGGGGGGAAAGAAGGAGCGAACCTCGGTGCTGAGCCGCCTGCTTTCCCGCCGTGAGCGCCCCAAGACCGGGACAAAGCCTGCGGATGGCGGTGACCGCCGCTATGCCGACAGCGGTGAGCACGACGGCGCGACCGGTCAGCAGATCGTGACCAATTTCAATCGATCCGTGTGGCTGGAGTTCAACGAGCCGCCCAAGCGCCCCAAAAAGATGTGGCAGAATCTGACCCCGCGGGAAGAGCCGAATCAGGAAAGCCCGAAAGAGCCCCCGGCGGAAAATCGCACGGCGGAGGAAGATAAGCCGAGATCCCGCCGCTCCCGCCGCGGCAGACACTGAGTGAAAAGTGCGTGCAAAAAACTTGCAAGAAAATTACGAAAACCTCTTGACATCGCCGAGGAAACATGCTATAATCGTCCCATCAAAAAGCTGTGACGAAGACGGCAGAAAGCGACAGTTCCCAGAGAGTCGGCATTTGGTGTGAGCCGATAGCTTGCGTTTTCATAAGCCTATCCCTTCCGAGCCGGAGAACCGAAAGGACTGTGTTCCCAGTAGACTTCTCCCGTGATTGCTGCGTCAATGCATAGGGATTGTCGGATCCTAAAGGGGTAACGCCTTTGTGCGTTGCAATTTGAGTGGTACCGCGGATGTGATTTACACCCGTCTCAAAGCAAAAAACTTTGAGACGGGTTTATTTTATTTTTTGGAGGACAAGATCATGGCAACTTTTTCGAACCAACTGCAGGAAGTCGGCTACCGTATTCGCGAGATGCGCAATATTGCCGGTTTTTCCGTGGCAGAGATGGCGAAAAAAACGGAGGTAAGCGTAAGTGAATACGAGCGTTACGAAGCGGGTGAGAGCGATTTCCCCTTTACCTTTATACATAAATGCGCACAGGCGTTCGGCATTGAACTGACCGATCTGCTGGAGGGCAGCAGCGCGAAACTGTCCTCCTATACCATTACCCGCCGCGGTCAGGGTCAAAATACCGCGAAGGAAGACGGCATTGAGATCAAGAACCTCGCGCCCATGTTCAAAAATAAGAAGGCGGAGCCCTATTGGGTCAAATATGAATATTCTGCCGCTCAGCAGAACCGTCCCATCCACCTGACGACCCACAGCGGTCAGGAATTTGACCTGATCATGGAAGGCAAGCTGAAGGTGCAGATCGGTGAGCATACCGAGATCTTAGAGGAGGGCGACAGCATCTTTTATGACAGCTCGACACCTCACGGTATGATCGCCGTAGACGGAAAGGACTGTAACTTCCTCGCCGTCGTTCTTCCGGGCGAAGCGACCAAGGAAGAGACGGTCCGTCGCAGCATCGTCTCCGCGACGACCTCTGAGCCGCTTATCTGCGAGAAGTTTGTGGACGTCGAAGAAGACAGCAACGGATGTCTTAAGAACATCTCCTTTAAAAATACCGACACCTTCAACTTCGGTTTTGATATCGTGGACGAGATCGCAGAGAAGTATCCCGACAAGCTGGCGATGCTCCATCTGGATGTGAACCGCACCGAGCGCCGTTTCACCTTCTTGGATATGAAGCGCTATTCCAACCAGACCGCCAACTATTTTGCCTCTCTCGGCATCAAGCGAGGCGATAAGGTCATGCTGGTACTCAAGCGCCACTATCAGTTCTGGTTCGCTATGGTCGCGCTCCACAAGATCGGCGCGGTCGCCATCCCCGCTACCAATCAGCTCAAGGAGCATGATTTTGAATATCGCTACAACGCCGCAGGCGTCAGCGCTATCGTCTGTACCGCCGACGGCGACACCGCCGATATCGCCGCCCGCGCGGCAGAGAAGTGCCCGCAGGTCAAGACCAAGATCATGGTGGGCGGCGTGCGAGACGGCTGGCACGATTTCAATGAGGAATTCAAATTCTTCTCCCGTAAGTTCGTCCGTCCCGAGAACGCGTCCGCGGGCGACGAGGTGGCGCTGATGTTCTTTACCTCCGGTACTACCGGCAACCCCAAGATGGCGGCACATAAGCACACCTACGCGCTGGGTCATTTCGTTACGGCGAAATACTGGCACTGCTGTGAGCGTGACGGCTTGCATCTCACCATTTCCGATACCGGTTGGGGCAAGAGCCTTTGGGGTAAGCTTTACGGTCAGTGGCTCTGCGAAGGCGCCGTTTTCGTCTATGACTTTAACCGCTTCGATGAAAACGACATTCTGCCCATGTTTGCCAAATACAATATCACAACCTTCTGCGCGCCTCCCACCATGCTCCGCATGCTGGTGCGCGGCGATCTGAGCAAATACGATCTTTCCTCCATCCATCATATGACCACCGCGGGTGAGGCACTCAACCCCGAGGTGTTCAAACTCTTCAAGGATGCTACGGGGCTTGAGATCATGGAGGGCTTTGGCCAGACCGAGACCACCCTTGCCATTGCCAATCTGGTGGGCACCACGCCCAGGATCGGCTCGATGGGTAAGGCGTCTCCTCAATTCGATCTGGATATCGTAGATCCCGACGGCAACTCCGTGGCAACGGGTGAGGTCGGCGAGATCGTGATTCACACCGACAAGACCGTCCCCTGCGGTCTCTTCAAGGAATACTATCTGGATGAAGCCAAGACGACCGACGCATGGCACGACGGTCTCTACCATACCGGTGATACCGCATGGCGCGATGAGGACGGCTACTTCTGGTACGTCGGCCGTGTGGATGACGTCATCAAGTCCTCCGGCTACCGCATCGGTCCCTTCGAGATCGAGAGTGTTATCATGGAGCTGCCCTACGTTCTGGAGTGCGGCGTATCTGCCGCGCCCGATGAGATCCGCGGTCAGGTGGTCAAGGCAAGTATCGTTCTCGTTCCCGGCAAGGAGGGCACCGAGGAGCTCAAGAAGGAGATCCAGAGGTACGTTAAAGAGCATACCGCTCCCTATAAGTACCCCCGTATCGTTGTGTTCCGCGATAGCCTGCCCAAGACTATCAGCGGCAAGATCCAGCGCAATAAACTGTAAAAAAGTAGCGGTGAATACTTGACAAAAAACGAAAGATGTGATATAATCCATTCATATTATATATGGAAAGGCGTCGACGAAGAGAGCGCCGGATGTGCCCGACAGAGAAGTGGCGGTGGGTGCGAGCCACGGGGATGTGTCCGATCGCTTGTAGCTTCTGAGCCGGGAGGAAGAAAGCGCGGGAGCGTCAGTAGAACCTCTCCGTAGCTGCCGCGTCAAGGCATAGGGATTGTCGGATCCCGAAGGGGTAGTCTTATGGCTGCAATTTGAGTGGTACCGCGGGTGTAGTTTTTATGCTCGTCTCAAAGATTGACTCACATCTTTGGGACGAGCTTTTTATGTCCCGCGATCATGGAGGGTAATATGGAAACAAAAATGACAGGTCTGGATTTCAAGATCCGGGAGATGGCGGCGCGTATCCGCGAATTGCGCGAGATCACCCAGCTGACTGCCGAGGAAATGGCTCAGAAAACAGACGTGCCGCTGGAGGAATACCTTGCTTGTGAAAACGGCAAGAGTGACCTCAACTTTGCCTTTATTTACCGATGTGCGCTGGCGTTTGGCGTGGACGTCACCGATATTATCGAGGGTGTCAGCCCGACGCTGAAGTCCTACACCGTTACCCGCAGCGGCGGCGGTCAGAAGATCGAGCAGGCACACGGTATGACCTATTATAACCTGGCATCCGCCTTCCGTAACCGAATCGCCGAGCCGCTGTACGTTCACAGCGTCTACAGCGAGGAGGCGCAGGGCCGTGATATCGAGCTGACCACCCACGCGGGGCAGGAGTGCGATATCGTCATTTCCGGTCATCTGAAGGTGCAGGTCGGTTCTCACAAGGAAGTGCTGGGTCCCGGCGACAGTATCTATTACGACAGTAGCACGCCTCACGGCATGATCGCCGTTGATGGGCAGGACTGTCTCTTCTACGCCATCGTTCTCAATCCCACGGGTGAGCCCATTCCCGAGCTCAAGCCCATGCCCGCCGTGCCCGAAAAGGCGGCGCGATTGCGCGACGATAAGGATCGTATCTATAAGAATTACATCGACGTGGTGGAGAATGAAAACGGCACGCCGATCTCCATCAATTTCAAAAATATCGAAAAATTCAACTTTGCGTTTGATCTGATCGATGAGCTGGCACAGCGCGAGCCGAACAAGCTTGCCATGCTGCACATCAGCGAGGATCACACCGAGCGCCGCTTTACCTTCAAGGATATCAAGAAGGCGTCGGCACAGTGCGCCAACTATTTCAAGTCGCTGGGTATCAAAAAGGGCGACCGCGTCATGCTGGTGCTCAAGCGCCACTATCAGTTCTGGTTCGCTATGCTCGGTCTCAACAAGTTGGGCGCGGTAGCCATTCCCGCCACCAATCAGCTGTTGGCACATGACTTTGAATACCGCTTCCAAAAGGCGGGCGTCTCCGCCATCGTCTGCACTGCCGACGGCGATACCGCCGCGCAGGTCGATATCGCGGCAGAGAACTGCCCAACGCTCAAGCATAAGCTGATCGTTAACGGCACCCGTGAGGGCTGGCGCAGCTTCGACGAGGAGTACACCCTTTACAGCTCCCACTTCAACCGTACTGCCGAAACCGCCTGCGGCGACGATCTGCTCCTGATGTTCTTCACCTCGGGTACCTCGGGCTATCCCAAGATCGCGGCGCATAATCACAAATATCCCCTCGGTCATTTCCACACCGCCCGTTATTGGCACAACGTGGATCCCGACGGATTGCATTTCACCATTTCCGATACCGGCTGGGCGAAATCCATGTGGGGTAAGATGTACGGTCAGTGGCTGTGCGAGGCTGCCATCTTCGTTTACGATTTCAATCGCTTCGATGCGGCGGATATCCTGCCTATGTTTGCCAAGTATCAGATCACGACCTTTTGCGCACCGCCCACCATGCTGCGCATGATGATCAAGCAGGATATCTCCAAATATGATTTCTCCTCCGTTCAGCATATGACCACTGCGGGCGAGGCGCTCAACCCTGAGGTCTACCGTCAGTTTGAAAAGGCAACGGGCTTGCAGATCATCGAGGGCTTTGGTCAGACCGAGTCCACCATGATCATCGGTAATATGGTCGGCGCGCCTCATAAGATCGGCTCTATGGGTAAGCCTGCCCCCATTTATCCCGTGGATATTGTCGATGCCGACGGCAAATCCGTGCCTGTCGGTGAAACGGGTGAGATCGTGGTCGATATCAGCCGCGGCTTGCCCTGCGGTCTCTCGGTCGGCTACTACGGTGACCCTGAAAAGACGGAGGAAACGTGGTGCGACGACTACTATCACACCGGCGATACCGCATGGCGTGATGAGGACGGCTTCTATTGGTACGTCGGACGTGTGGATGATGTCATCAAGTCCTCCGGCTACCGCATCGGTCCCTTCGAGATCGAGAGTGTCATCATGGAGCTGCCTTACGTTCTGGAGTGCGGTGTTTCCGCCGCACCCGACGAGGTGAGAGGTCAGGTCGTCAAGGCGAGCATCGTGCTCGTTCCCGGTAAGGAACCCACCGAGGAGCTCAAAAAGGAAATTCAGAAATACGTCAAGGAGCATACCGCGCCTTACAAGTATCCGCGTATCGTCGTCTTCCGCGACAGTCTGCCTAAGACGGTCAGCGGCAAGATCCAGCGCAATAAGCTCTGAGAGCGGGTGTGACCTATGGATTACAAAAGAATACTTCTGTTTGCCGGACATTACGGCAGCGGAAAGACCAATATCGCCGTGAACGTGGCGATGCATCTCCAAAGGGAGCGGGGAAGCGTGACCATCGCCGACCTCGATATCGTCAATCCCTACTTCCGCACCAAGGACAGCCAGCGTGATCTGGAGGCGGCAGGCATTCGCCTGATCTGCTCGGAATACGCCGGCACCAACCTGGACGCGCCCGCTCTGCCGCCCGATATGTATGCCATCACCGATGACAGGAGCAGAACGGCAGTCATGGATATCGGCGGTGACGACCGCGGCGCGCTGGCTCTCGGGCGCTATGCTCCCGCCATCCGCGAGGAAGGAAACTACGAGATGCTTCTCGTCATCAACGGCTATCGCCCCCTGACGCGGGACGTTGCGTCGACCCTTGAGATCATTCACGAGATCGAGACGGCGGGCGGCATCCCCTTTACCGCCATCGTCAACAATTCCAATCTCGGAGAGGAGACGGACGCTGAGACGGTCCTGGCATCCCTTGCGTATGCCCATGAGATCTCGGAGGCGACGGGTCTCCCCATCAAAATGACAACCGTCCGCGAGGAGCTGTATGAGGATTTGAAGCACAAGATCCCCGATCTGTTCCCGCTCACACTGCAATACAAGATCAAATAAAAAGGAGTGAATACAATGGCAAAGCTGACATTCAGAACCGATCTCTGTAAGGGATGCGGACTCTGCGTGGATTTCTGCCCCAAAGGCGTCCTGGTGCTTGCCAAGGACAAGATCAACAAAAAGGGACATCACCCGGTAGAGGCGGCATATCCCGAGAAATGTATCGCCTGCGCCTTCTGCGCCACCATGTGTCCCGACTGCATCATTACGGTCGAGAAATGATCTGCCACATCACAAGGAAAGGAATGAAGCTTCAAAATGACAGATAAAGTGTTAATGAAAGGCAACGAAGCGTTGGCTGAGGCCGCCATCATGGCAGGTTGCCGCCACTACTTCGGCTACCCTATTACCCCTCAGACTGAGGTTGCCGCATATATGGCAAAGAGAATGCCCAAGATCGGCGGAACCTTCCTGCAGGCGGAGAGTGAGATCGCTGCGATCAATATGGTCTACGGCGTCGCTTCCGCGGGCTTCCGCGTGATGACCTCCTCCTCCAGCCCCGGAATCGCGCTCAAGAGCGAGGGCCTTTCCTACCTGGCAGGTGCCGATCTGCCCGCGCTCGTCATCAACGTTCAGCGCGGCGGTCCGGGTCTGGGCGGTATCCAGCCCTCTCAGTCCGACTATTTCCAAGCGACCAAGGCAGGCGGTCACGGCGATTTCCGCATGATCGTTCTCGCGCCCGCTTCCGTGCAGGAGATGGCTGACCTGACCGTCAAGGGCTTCGACCTGGCGGACAAGTATCGCATGACCTCCATGATCCTTGCCGACGGCACCATGGGTCAGATGATGGAGCCTGTCTCCCTCAATTACGGCGAGCCCACGAAGTACGATAAATCCTGGGCAGTCACCGGCACCGAGTGCGCCCGCCCCCACAATATCGTCAATTCGCTCTTCCTGCAGCCCGACGAGCTGGAGAAGTTCAACTTCATCCGCTACGAAAGATATAAGCAGATCGAAGAGAATGAGACCATGTATGAGGAATACATGATGGAGGATGCCGAGATCTGCGTTGTCGCCTTCGGTATCTCCGCCCGTGTTGCCAAGAACGCCATCGTGCAGGCAAGAGCAGAGGGTATCAAGGTCGGTATGATCCGCCCCATCACCCTGTGGCCCTTCCCGAAGGCACCCATGCTCAAGGCAAGCGAGAAGGTACATACCTTTATTTCCGTGGAAATGTCCATGGGTCAGATGATCGAGGACATCGAGCTGGCGATCCGTTGCCGCCGTCCCGTCAAGCTGTGTAACCGTGTCGGCGGTATGATCCCGTCCCCCGATCAGGTATACGCAAGCATTGTTGAAACCGCCAAGGAAGGAGGCGCACAGTAATGGTCGTATTTGAAAAACCCAAGGCATTGGCTGATGTCTCCATGCACTATTGCCCCGGATGTACCCACGGTATCGTTCACCGTCTGGTCGCTGAGGTGCTCGATGAGCTTGGCATTGAGGGCAAGACCGTCGGTGTTGCTCCTGTCGGATGCTCCGTTATGGCTTATAACTACTTCAATTGCGATATGGTCGAGGCGGCTCACGGCCGCGCGCCCGCTGTGGCTACCGGTCTGAAGCGTGCCATGCCCGACCGTGTCATCTTCACCTATCAGGGTGACGGTGACTTGGCTTCCATCGGCACCGCTGAAACCGTTCACGCCGCAGCCCGCAACGAAAATATCACCATCATCTTCATCAATAACGCCATCTACGGTATGACCGGCGGTCAGATGGCACCCACCTCGCTGCCCGGACAGGTCACCCAGACCTCTCCCTACGGACGCGATACCAGCCATTGCGGTTTCCCCGTGAAGGTTTGCGAAATGCTCTCTCAGCTGGACGGACCCGAGTATCTGGAGCGCGTTGCCGTCAATAACGTCAAGAATGTCAAGAACGCCAAGAAGGCGATCAAGAAGGCGTTTGAGAACCAGCTGGCAGGCAAGGGCTTCTCTCTCGTTGAGGTCGTTTCCTCCTGTCCCACCAACTGGGGCATGACGCCCAAGAAGGCGCTGGAGTGGATCGATGAGAAGATGATACCCTACTATCCGCTGGGCGTTTACAAGGACCGCACCGCGGCAAAAGAGCAGGGAGGCGAATGATATGAGCACCAGACAGATTTTGATCGCAGGCTTTGGCGGACAGGGTATTCTGTTCGCAGGTAAGTTTTTGGCATACAAGGGTCTGATGGAGGATAAGCAGGTCAGCTGGCTACCTTCCTACGGTCCCGAAATGCGCGGCGGTACTGCCAGCTGCAGCGTTATCATCAGCGATGAGCCCGTCGGCTCTCCCATCGTTTCCACCCCCGACCTGCTGGTTGCCATGAATCTGCCCTCGCTGGATAAATACGAGAGCTCCGTCGTCCCCGGCGGCACCATCATTGTTGACTCCACGCTGATCGAGCGCAAGGTCGCCCGCGATGATGTCAATGTCGTATATATTCCCGCTACGGGTCTGGCATCCGAAAACGGCATGCCCACGCTGGCGAACATGATCATCGTCGGCAAGATCCTCAAGCTGTATGATGAGTTCAATATGGAAGGTGTCAATGCCGCTTTGGGCAAGGTCATCTCCGCCCGCCATCAGGATATGCTCCAGTTCAACCTCAAGGCAATGGAACTGGGTGCTGACGCGTAAGACGCGCCGATAAATTCAACAAGAAAGGTAGCGTTTACCATGGAAATCAGAATTGAAAGAGCCGCACAGCTCAAGGCAAAGCCCGATCCTTCCACACTTGGTTTCGGCAAGATCTTCACCGATCATATGTTTATTATGGAATACGAGGCCGGCAAGGGCTGGTATGATGCCCGCATCGTACCCTTCGGACCCTTCCCGATCCACCCTGCCAGCACCGCTCTGCATTACGGATCCGAGATTTTTGAAGGTCTTAAGGCTTACCGCAGAGCAGACGGAAAGGTGCAGATGTTCCGTCCCATCGAGAACATCCGTCGTATGAACAACTCGGCAGAGCGTCTGTGCCTGCCTCAGATCCCCGAGGATCTGGCTATGGAGATCCTGACCACCTTCGTCGATTACGAGAAGGATTGGACACCCTCCGCTCCCGGCACCTCTCTCTATCTCCGTCCCTTTATGTTCGGTAACGATGAGACGCTGGGTGTTCACGCCGTGCATCATGCCACCTACATGATCATTGCTTCTCCCGTCGGCTCTTACTATAAGGAAGGCATCAACCCTGTCAAGATCATGATCGAGGCAGAGGATGTCCGCGCTGTCCGCGGTGGTACCGGTTATGCAAAGTGCGGCGGTAACTATGCCGCATCCAACCGCGCAGGTCAGAAGGCAGAGCAGAAGGGCTATGCTCAGGTTCTGTGGCTCGATGGCGTGGAGCGCAAGTACATCGAGGAAGTAGGAGCTATGAACGTTATGTTCAAGATCAACGGCGAGATCGTCACTCCCGCTCTCACCGGCTCCATCCTGCCCGGCATCACCCGTAAGTCCTGCATCGAAGTGCTGAAGTCCAAGGGCTTCAAGGTCAGCGAGAGACTGCTCAGCATCGACGAGCTGGCGCAGGCAATGGCTGACGGCACGCTGGAAGAGGCATGGGGCTGCGGCACCGCTGCCGTTGTTTCTCCCATCGGCGAGCTCTGCTATAAGGATCAGATCTTCACCGTCAACGGCGGCAAGATCGGCGAGGTCACCCAGATGCTTTATGATACCCTCACCGGCATCCAGTGGGGCAAGCTCGAGGATTCCTTCGGCTGGACTCAGCTGATCGGTTGATCCGCTGGCTCCTTCCGTCACGCTTCGCGTGCCACCTTCCTCCCGGAGGAAGGCATGTAGCGCGCCTGAAAGTGTGCACTTAATCACCACCATGGTGGCTGTGCGATAGAGATATTTTAAACGAATTAACGCCGAGAGCGACCAAACGGTTGCTCTCGGCGGTTGTTTTATTAGTTTGGTACTATAAGCGTAGTAAGAGATTTTTTCTGATCTTCCATAGGCGGTTTTAACTTGCCGTTGTTCAAAAGTGTAACAATACAATGGAGCAAGAACCATCCGTCAGAATGGAACAAAAATTGAAGCTCATACTCTTTGACTTTTCGCAAATGCGCGGGAACTGAATCCAATACAGCATTCACATAGGGGGCTTTAATGGCATCAAATTCATTTTTGTATTTCACTTTGATCTTTTCACCGATCGCGAGAAGCTTATCTTGAATGTCTTTGTTTCTCAAAACAATAATCTGCCATGCTGTTTTGAAGTACCCGTCATACTCTCCCCAAGTTTTGATATAACCTCGCTCGGAAAGCCATGCGTAATCCTCTTTCGAAAGGAGATTATCTTCTTCATGCTCATACAACGCAAGAACGCGCTTGGCTACCTCGGTTTCATATTGATTTACTCCCATGCGATGACCCGACCATTCGGTGTCAACTTTCCAAAGCGCGTGGTTCGCATTGGCGTGATAATACGGTCCGCACCAATTTCTCATATAAACGTAATTGTCAGGCAGGTTCATTACTTCGGGAACAACGGTAGCATGTGCAATATTGTTCGCTCCGTCAGGACGGAGCGTTGCAACCTCCTCAAAAGAGATAGCACTATCCATTAGCTTCTCGCCTGACATTGCGGCAATATACGGTATGAGCGACCACAAAAGGAAGTTTTTGTCTCTCAGAGGATTTTCTTGGGTGGAACCTTGAAGCATCTTATTGCAGAATATATTTTCATCATCCAAAATTCCGCTATTTATCAGTTCGTCATAAAGCTCATTTGCAAATAAGCCTGCCGCTTTTTTATACATCGTGTCCTGCATTGTCAAAAGCTCAGCAGTCGGCTCGCTAATGATAAAATTAACGATATACCTATCCCCGGTTTGCATTAGAAAACCGTATTCCTCCAAAAAGTCGACTTCGGTTTCTACATATACGGGCGAAACGCCAAGGGCATCGGCAATTTCATTTACCGTTTTTGCCTCGTTACGCACACAATAGCAGATGTTTTGAGAAAGTGCGGAGCGGAAAAATTCATCACAAGATTTCGTTCCGATAGAACCGTTAATTCCAACTGAGGTGAAATTAATAGGGTTAAATTTCAATTCACTTGTTTTTCTCATCGTATCCATACCTCGTTTCAATTCTTTTTTTGCTTCAAACAAGTGCCATTTGACTGTGCCGAGAGGAATCCCCAGATCCTTAGCAATATCTGTTTGCTTACGGTTTTCAAAATAGTATGCAATTAAGATCTTGCGTTGGAGCTTTGAAAGATATGCTATTTCGCTCTGTAATCTGCGAATGGTAGCAGCATTATCGCCATCAGCCGACATTGAGTCGGGATCGGCGATGATCTCCGCCACCTCATCAATAGATATGCCAATAACGCTTTTGGAGGCAGTTCTATAATAATTACTGAGCGTATTATGCGCAATCGTCCAAATAAATTTACTGGCATCCCCGATATCATCTTTGATCAAAAGTGCGTGAAATGCTTTGAGCACGATATCCTGCGATAGGTCCTCCGCATCCTGTTCGTTTTTGCACCGCTTCAGCGCAAAGCCAAATATGGGTTTGAGATATTCAGTTATCATTTTTTCGGCATCTTGTCTGTTCACTTGTTTGTACCTCGTTGAAAGCTTTCACCCATATAGACACGGATTTTGAAAAAGGTTGGAACTTTTTTATCATTATATCATAAATTTGTGAATTGGTCTATATAGAAGTATTGGTGTCTGCAAATTCAATGCTTGTCAAGAAAAAAGACAGAGGATATTTGATACCCTCTGTCTTCATTTTCTATCGGTAGGCGACGTATTCCTTTTAAATCTTAAGACTGTTCTCAAGAATACGCTCCGTAAGTGACCGATCTTTTTTGATTCATTCTTTCTCCGTCAGATCGCATGCCGTGACATGACCGTCACGAATGCGGTAGGTGCGAATGTCGAAGGGGTTGCAGGAGACGGGGAAGGTCGTACCCAACAGGGTGACTGTAGTGGAAACGGCAAGACCGCCGGTTTCCGCAAAGCGGACGATCAGACCGTCGCCGTCCTCGGCGAATTTCAGCGCCGTCACGGTCAGATTCGGCGCGTCCGAGGCATAGAAGCTGCCGCTTTGCGAAAGCGGACCCTCGTGATAGGTCTCGGGGATGAGCGGGAAGAAGGTGTTCAGCTCTTCCGCGCGCCGCTCAATCTCGGCAAGATCGGTGTCGAAGGGCATCAGAATATAGCGGCATTCCTGCTCGCCCAGATCCTGCATCTCCATCCGTCCGTCACGCTCGGCATAATGGTCGGCATAGTAGCAGCTGCGTGCCAGCACAAAGCCGATCTCGGAATCCTTGGCCATAACAGAATATTTGGAGTCATTCAACAGCGCGATGCCGCGGCCGTTTTCGGAAAGGATCGCGTAGCGGAGCATGGGCATCTCACGTCCGTTGGCGGGAGCGTCTATCACACCGCCGGGGATCTCGCGGGTCATGATGGGGGCTTTCAGACCGCTGTCAAAGACAAGTCGCAGAAGAGCGAGCGGCTCCCGATAGAAAAGACGAACACGGACGTGTACCGCGGGATCGTTGGGGTAGAGCGTATAGATCTGCTCCAAGGTACTCTCACCGTAGGTCTGCTTGACCGAGAGGCTGACCTCACACATGCCGCTTTCCCAAATCTCAAAGACGGGCGAACCAAACACGCCGCGCACCTCATCAAACACAAAGGCACCATGAGACCATGTGTCATGCTTTTCATCATCGATGACTACCGCATGCGCACCGAAGGCGCCGAGACGCTCCTTGCCGTCCACGCGGTACGATGCGATCTCACCGCTGTCGGGATCAAAGCAAAGAGTGGCGCGGCTGTTGGTCAGCGTGTGGGTGCCGACAGAGAGCAATGCATCCTCGCCGACAGCGCAGGCATTGTCGTCCTCGCTGTACGACCAATAGGTTCGCCAGCCGAAGGGGGGGAGAGTCGCCATGAAACGCGCATCGTACATATCTCCACCGCGGTTGGTATATTCGGCACGCACCCTCTGACAGGGAATGGGCGTGCCGGCTTCGTCGGTCACGGCCATACATTCATAGCGGTTGACCGAAACGGGGACAGTAACCTCATGAGAGAGAGGATTGAAAACAACGACAGGTGCGCCCAGCTTGCCCGTTTCCCATACCGTGCGGCAAGCGTTCTCCTTGGATCGGCGGATGACACCCTTGGATGTATTCACCAGCCAGGAAAGCTTCTGCACGGCAAAATTGGTCTCCTTTTTGGCATGCGCCAGCGCGCTACCAGCAAAGGCATAGGCATCCTCATAAGCCGATTTCTGAGAGCAGCCGCAGATGATGTCGTGGAACTGATTGAACAACACCGCTTCCCATGCCGTTCTGTTCTGCGCGGCGGTGGCAACGCCGCGCGGGTCGGTCAGATGCGCCGTGAGAACGCCGAACCGCTCGCTTTCCGAAAGGCGATTTTCGCATTGGCGGTTGTATCGTTTGATGGCGGCGTTGGCAGAATAACAGCCGCTGGCGTGATTTTGCAGCTCTCCCTCGTAGATGGGGAGTTGTTCTGCATTGCTCTTGCGTAGCGTGTCAAAATATTTGTCGGGGTGTGAGAAGATAAACTCATGCTTCATGTCCCCGCGATGGGCAAGGATGGCTTCGACGTTCTGCACCGTGGGACCGCCGCCATGATTTCCGACACCGAAAAAGAGCATAAAATCATAGGGAAAATCGGAGGCGTAGCCATCATAATCCTCCAGCACCGACGGATCCTTGGGCTTTTCCGCGTAGCGGCGGTGAATGCGGAAGGCAAGCACCTCATCCTCGCCGCATTTCCAACGAAAAGCGTGGTCGGGGAAGGGATATGCTTTTTCCGCGCCGTTGCTCGGGCGCATATAGACGTAATTTTCAATGCCCGCGGCACGCAGGATCTTCGGCAGTGAAGCAGAGTGACCGAAGGAGTCCACATTGTAGCCCGTTTTCACGCGAATGCCAAAGCGGGATTCGAAATATCGCTGAGAATACAGCAGGTGGCGCGCAAAGCTTTCCGAAGAGAGCATATTGCAGTCCGGCTGGATCCACATGCCTCCTACGATCTTCCATTTGCCCATCCTCACCGCCTCGCGGATCTCCTCGAAGAGAGGTGGGCAGTTTTCCTCCACCCATTGATAGTAGAAGGCGCAGGCAGAGGTAAAACAGAATTCGTCGTAGTCCTTTATGCGGTCGATCGCCGCCTGAAACGTCGCTTTGATCTCCGAGAGCCCCTCGGGAAAGCGCCAGAGCCAGACCGGGTCGATATGCGCGTTGCCGATCAGATGTATTTTGCTTGGATTCATGGGTGACCTCCCTATGTGTTGATACTATGATTATATCTTATTTTTACCGTCGGTGAAATAGTTTTTTTGCGGAAATATATTGCGTTTCTTTGGTTTTTTAGGTATAATGAAGCGGAAAGAGAGGCGATCCGCTTGAAAATACTTCGAAAAAAGAATCAGATCCCCAATGATTTTTTGGCGGCATCCCGCAAGCATTTTACGGGGGACACCTCGCCCCACGTGCATGAGTTCTTTGAGCTGGAGTACGTGATCGGAGGGGAGGGGATCTGTGAGATCGATGGAAAGCCCTATGCCATGACGGAAAACGTGCTCTTTCTTTTGAATCCGTCAAACACCCATGCCGTGCGCGCGGCAGACGCGGAGCTGATCAACGTTATGTTTCGCTGTGAGTACAGCGACGATTTCTTCGCACTTCCGATCCTGTTTTCCTTGACCTCCCCACAATTTTCTCTCTCCGAAGAGGATGGCAAGCTGATTCTTGCACTTTTTTCGGAGCTGATCGCGGTGTATGAGCGGGATATGCATTATGCGAGACTGCTGCTTGAGTGTATATTGCGCAAGCTTTCCCACCTTTCCGCTCCTGCATCCTGCGAGCGGTTATCCTATATCCGGCACGCCATGCTGTTTATTACCGAGCATTTCCGCGAAGGAATCACGCTGGAGCGCACCGCCGCGCATATCGGGTTGACCGCCTCGTATTTTTCCGATCTTTTCAAAAGGGAGACCGGGATGGGCTTTCGGGAGTATCTGGATGGCGTACGATTTTCCCATGCGCAGAACCTTCTGGTCTTTACCGATATCCCCGTGTGTGAAATCCCGCGGTACTCCGGCTTTTATGACTATGCGAATTTTTCGCGGCGATTCCGCACGCGATACGGTGTCACGCCGACGGAGTATCGACGTAAGGGACGCCGTATGTAACACCGTGATGTCCAAACCTGCGAATGGCGCGGCATACACCCAAGCCGACTCTTGAAGAGTCGGCTTTTTTGGCGCATAAATCCGTTTTCGCCGCGCAAACTAACGAAAAAGAGTTGTTGAGGTGGCGTATGAGCAAGAATGAATGGATCCCCCTGCAGGCGCATATCGTTTCCTGCGCGTCGGTGGTGGGGCATCGGGAGCACGAGGGGCCGATCGGGCAGTGCTTTGACATGTTTGACCCGACCGACCGTTTCGGTCAGAAGACGTGGGAGAGGGCAGAGAGCGAGATGCAGCGCCGCGCGCTCAATCTGGCACTCAAAAAAGGCGGGTTGCGGGAAGATGATCTGCAGGCGATCTTCGCGGGGGACCTTCTGAACCAATGTGTGGGGGCGGCGTATGGACTGATGGATTTTCCCGCGCCCTATTTCGGACTGTACGGTGCCTGCTCCACGGCGGCGGAGGGGCTGATCCTTTCGGGGATCTGTGCCACCCATCGAGTCTACGGACTTTGCGCGGCGGTGGCATCCTCGCACTACTGTTCGGCGGAGCGGCAGTATCGCACGCCCGTTGAGTACGGCGGACAGCGGACGCCCACCGCGCAATGGACGGTCACGGGGGCGGGCGCCTATCTGGTGGCATCGGGACGGGGTGAGGTGGAGCTGGTTGCAGCCATGCCCGGCAAGGTGGTGGAAAAGGGCATCACCGACACCTCCAATATGGGCGCGGCGATGGCCCCCGCGGCGCTGGATACCCTCGTGCGGTTCTTTCGGGCGACGGGGAGGGAGCCGCAGAGCTTTGATCTGATCGCCACGGGAGACCTTGGCTATGAGGGGATCTCCATTCTTGGAGATCTGCTGTACGCCGAGGGGTTTGACGTGGGCGATCGTCTCAACGATTGCGGCATGATGATCTATCAGCGCAAAACGCAGGATACCCATGCGGGCGGATCCGGCTGCGGATGCTCTGCCTCCGTGATGGCGGGATATCTGTATCCCAAGCTGAAGAGCGGCGAGATACGTGAGATGCTGTTGATCGGCACGGGTGCCATGATGAGCCCCGACAGCATCAAGCAAGGGCAAGCCATCCCCGCGGTGGCGCATCTGGTGCATTTTCGGCACGGTATCGGGGAGGGGGAGAAATGATGGATCAGGTCATGAAATACGTGTGTGCATTCGCCGTGGGCGGCGGGCTTTGCGTGATCGCACAGATCCTCATTGATCGGACCAAGCTGACCCCCGCACGGATTTTGGTGCTATACGTCACGGCGGGCGTGTTTCTCGGCGCGGTGGGGGTGTACGAGCCGTTGGTCAAATTTGCGGGGACAGGCGCGACTACGCCGTTGACGGGCTTTGGATACCTGATCTCGCAAGGCGTGCGCAAGGCGGTGGATGAGCAGGGGATTCTGGGCGCGCTGACGGGAGGCTTGACCGCTGCCGCGGGAGGGATCGCCGCTGCGCTCTGCTTTGGTTATCTTGCCGCGCTTTTCTTTCACGGAAAGCCTAAGGGGTAGAGAGCCGAAAACGGGATCCGTTCCGGCGTGACCGGAGCAGATCCCGTTTAGGGAAATATGGAGATTGAAGTGAGGAAAGGTACTGTCGATCAGTCATTTTGCAGAGGAAGCGTGATCACCACGTGGGTGTTTTCCTCTGCTTTTTTGAGCAGAAGCTCGTATTCCGAGAGGCTGTCCGCCTTGAATTCCACGCCGATATGGTGCGCGATGCCGCTTTTGGCGGGGATGATGTCAATGCGGGAGGCGTAGGGCTTGACCTGTCGGTAAAAGTCCTGAAAATAGGTGGAGTCGTTGCATTCTACGTAGCAGAGATAGTTATGCTTGGCGTTGGTCACGCGCTCAATGTGGATCAGTATCGTCATGGTGACGAAGATCGCAAGAAAAGCGAACAGTGCGGCAGAGTAGAAGCCGATGCCGAGGGCAAGCCCGATGCTTGCCGTTGCCCAAAGTCCTGCGGCGGTCGTCAGACCCGTAACACGGGAGTGGTCCTTGACCAGAATGATACCTGCGCCCAGAAAACCGATGCCTGAGATGACCTGTGCGCCTGCGCGAAGAGGGTCGCTGTTGGGATTCAGATAGCGGATGGCGAAAACGCCGACCAGTGCCGCCATGGTAGCACCCACACAGACCAGAATATGCGTCCGCAATCCCGCGGCACGGCCGTGCCGTCCGCGCTCCATGCCGATGCAGCCGCCAAGCAGTACCGAGAGCAGAACACGAAATCCCACGGACCAGATATTCAATTCATGTAAGATTTCGGGGATGATGCTCATGGTTGCTCCTTGTTTTGCTTCATATTATGTCAGTTACCGTCTTTTGGTGCAGTCTTGTTCGCGTGCAGCCCGCAGACGATGAACCACGTGGCGAGAAGAAGGCTGGCACAAAGCAGAAAAATATCGTTGGCAAAGCTGTCCAGCTTCAGTATGGCGAGACAAACGACAAAGTATGCCACGTAAACGACTCCGCAGACAGAGATCACGACGGTATTGTAGGGTGTGAGGATAAACAGGCTGACCAGAACGATCATTATGGAGGAAAGCTCACCGACAGCTTCGCTGAAGTACAGGGAGTCTCCCCAGAATATAGACAGAAGGAAGAAGATCAGCCCGAAGATCAGCAGTGCGAAGCCGAAGACGTGCCGCATGGTGGGCATGCCCTGCGCGATGACGATGGGAGCGGCAGGACTGACTTGTACCGTGGGTGCAGGGGTGGGATCCTCCTGCACGACGGGAGCGGGTATCCCAAGCACCAGCTCATCCAACGTAACGTCGAATACGGTGCGAAGCTTGATCAGCTTGTCCAGATCGGGCGCGGCAAGATTGTTTTCCCATTTGGAAATGGATTGGCGGGATACGTCCAGCGCCTCTGCCAGATCGCCCTGCGACCAGTTCTTTTGCGTGCGATAACGGTAGATGTTTTCGCCGAGTGTCATTTAAAAACCTCCCTGAGGTACAAAATTAAAACAAGGAAAACGCGGCGCGCCGCGTTTCTTTGTGCCCTTATTTTAGCACACAAACGGAGGAATGTCTACCAATTCGGCTTGAAAATTTAGCAACCGGCGATTGCATTTACCCAGAATTCGCATTTTGACGCTCCGAAAAGACAAAAAAGACCAAAAAGCGCACGTCGGGAGCGGCATGCGCTTTTCTGTTGCTCACAGCCCGCCCAACGCGTGCTGAAGTTTTTCAAGCGCGCTTTTTTCAATGCGGGAGACGTAGGAGCGGGAGATCCCGAGCAGATCCGCCGCCTCTCGCTGCGTCCGCGCACGCTGTCCGAACAGACCGTAGCGCATGACGATGATCTGGCGCTCACGCTCGCTCAGCACCGTCCTCAGCATGCGCAGCATCTTTTCTGTTTGCATCTTTTTGTCCAGATCCTCCGCAATGGTGTCCTCACAGCTGATCACGTCCATATAGGTCAGGGGATTGCCGTCCCGATCTACGTCGATGGTCTCGTGGATCGACACCTCGTTGCTGAGCTTCTTTTGCGAGCGGAAATACATCAGGATCTCATTCTGGATGCATTTGGCGGCATAGGTGGCAAATCGGGCGCCGTTTTGAATATTGAAGCTATCCACCGCCTTGATCAGTCCGATGCTCCCGATGGAGACCAGGTCCTCCTGGTTTTTTGCCGCGCCGTAATATTTGCGGACAATGTGTGAGACCAGGCGCAAATTGTGCAGGATCAGCAGCTGGCGCGCATCCTCGTCTCCCTCGGCAGCCTTGGCGAAGTACTCTCGCTCCACGTGTGACGGGAGCGGGGGAGGGAAGGTTTGGGGCGAATCAATGCCGAGAATGAGGTGGAAAAGGTGAGTAAACAAGGAGAAAAAAGAGAAGAACATAACGAACCTCCGCGTGTCGTTTCTTTGGTGCGATTATATGCGCGCAGGGCTTACCAGCGCGCCTGTACCTCAGAAAAAACCGCGGAAAAACATTTGGACATGTTTCACAAAAAAGAGAGAAGTTTGTGAAGGTTCTTGACTTGAAGGGACGAATATGGTATATTTAATTATCTGTAAACTACGGGCTGTATCGGGCTTGCGACAGATACTTGACTTTTCACGAAAAGGAGACTCGCCTTTGAAACAAAAATGGATGCTGTTGACACTGCTTTTATGCGGTGTGATATTTCTGGCGGGATGCATGGGCGTGGCTGATGTGATCGGCGACGTTCTGGAGGGTCCCGAGCCCTTGATGGTCAGCGTGATGCTTCAGGAGGCGGAGGGCGTGACGATCACGGGAGAAAACCCCGTCACGGTAGAAGCGGGCGGCAACGCCAGTTTTGCGGTGACATTGGCGGACATGTATAAGATCGATACCCTGTCTGACGGTGCGACCTATGAAGACGGCGTGATCACGCTGGAGGATGTTCGCTTTCCCACCACGGTGGAGATGAAGACCCGACCGCTGCAAAAGTTTCTAATGACGGTGTCCAACAATGCCGAGCAGGGAAAGATCCGCTCCTCCATCGGCGGCGGAAACGTGCTGGAGGATACCGAGATCACCTTGCAGGTAACGCCTGCCGAGGGTGTGGTCTTTCTCGGATATTCCTTCGGAACCACGGCGGCAAAGGGTGCGGAGATCGTGTGTACGACCGAGGAATATACCTTCCGTCTGCAGGAAGAGGTCGAGATCTTTACCAATTATTATCATGTGGGAGACGGCAGACTGATCATCTACGACAGTAACGGCGGCGATCAGCCCAAGCAGTATGACACCTTTTCCAACGCTTCGCATTATATCTGTCCTCATGCGCTGATCAATACCGATTATTTCACCCGTGACGGCTACGTGCTGTACGGATACAATACCGAGGCGGACGGCAGCGGCACCTTCTACGGTCCCGGCTGGAATATCATCATGCCAAAGGACCCGCAGGACGTGGTCACGCTCTACGCCCAATGGTTCCCGGTGACCGAGAAGGAAGCCTTTACTTATGAGGTCAACGCCACCAAGAAGACGGTGACCATCACCGGATATCGGGGCGATCACGAAATGGTGGTCATTCCCGAGACCATCGACGGCTATCCCGTCACCTCGGTCAGCAAGGGAGCCTTTACCAACTGCTCCTTTAAATCTCTGTACATTTCCAAAAATATTCTATCCTTTAATACAGGTGCGGTCAGCAATTGCAAACAGTTTGAGACGCTTTATTTGTGTGATACCGTTCGCGTCATCATGGACGCGTCCTTCGCCGATTGTACCAATCTGAAAACGATGTATATGCTTGCTTGTATGGATCCCCGTTATTGCGCCAGCAGAAACGGAAATTATATGATCAAGTATCAGCGTCTGATCACGGCGGAAAGTCCCAAGCTGATCATCCATTCCGGCTCCAATACCTCCTACGGTATCGACTCCGCTATGCTTGAGGAGCACCTCGGATACCGTTATTCGGTGGTCAACTACGGTTGTAATCAGGATACCCCCGCCTGCTTCTACTACGATGTGATCGCCGACTTCATCGAGGAAGGGGATGTTGTGGTCCACGCGCCGGAAATGCGGAATTATCAGTGGGGTTACAACGAGATGAATACCACCACATGGCAGATCTTCGAGGGTGCCTACGATGCCTTTATCCACGTGGATCTGAGAAACTACAAAAACGTATTCTCCTCCTTCTCCTCCTTTAACGGTTCGCGCTATACCATGACGCCGCGCTCCTATGAGAATTATTCCGGCGAGACAGTCAACAGCTACGGTGACTATATTAAGGAAAAGATCGGAAGCGGTCCCATCCAGGGCACGATCAATAACCTTTTGGCACAGGGCGGTGTCGGATCTATGAACATGGATCCCAACTATCTGAAGCAGAGCTACGTTGCCAACCTCAATCGCGAGTTTGATCACATCGCGGCGGCGGGCGGCAAGGTATATATCACCTTCTGCTGTACCATGAAGATCAACCTGAACAGGGAATCTCAAGGGATCGCGCGACAGACGGAATATAAGAACGCCGTCATCAAGAACATTCACGGAACGGTCATCTCCGAGCCGGGAACCTACGTAATGGATTATCAGTACTTCTATAACTCCATCTATCATCTGAACACCGTCGGCAGCCAACTGCGCACCCGCTGGTTGGCAAAGGACATCCTGGCACAGCTTGCCAAAGAGTAAGCAATCAAACGATCTGACATTAACCGCCCTTGGCGGCACGAGGTATTTACATGGAAGTGATTTTAGCAAACGCGCTCCCCATTGCGGCATTGGTGGCTTTGACCTTTGTTTTCCGCCTGCTGTATGATAAAACGCGATTTAAAAAGGTCTGGCTCGTGCTGGACGTACTTGCACATCTGGCACTGTTCGGCTTGATGCTGTGGGTGGATGCAAGCATGGAGGAGCTTTTGCTCGTTCTGCTCTTCACCCTGGCGATCGGTCTGGCATGAAGGAGGGAATAAGACATGGTATTTAACTCTATCGGATTTCTGATCTTTTTCCCCATCGTTCTGCTTCTGTACTTTGCTCTGCCTAAAAAGGTGAGCTGGATCTTGCTGCTTCTCGCCAGCTACTATTTCTATATCAGCTGGAACGTGAAGCTGATCTATCTGATCGTCTTTACCACCACCATTTCGTGGGTCAGCTCGAAGTTGATCGAGCGTACCAAGCGTCAGGCGATCCGCAGGCTGTTTTTGGTGATCACGCTGGTCACTTGTCTCGGTATCCTGTTCTTCTATAAGTATTTCAATTTCCTCTCCGATTCCGTCGTGGAGGCGCTCAAGGTCTTCGGCATCGGCGCAGATCCTTTCAATCTGGATCTGATCCTGCCGGTAGGTATTTCCTTCTACACCTTCCAGACGCTGTCGTACGTGATCGACGTATACCGTGGGGACGTGAAGACGGAGCCCAACTTCTTCTTCTATGCGCTCTACGTCGTGTTCTTCCCGCAGCTGGTTGCGGGTCCTATCGAGCGTCCCAACAACCTGATTCCTCAGTTGCATGAGTGCCACAGACCCAATTGGGAGAATACCCGCAACGGTCTGCGTAAGATGCTGATTGGCTTCTTCAAGAAGGTCGTTGTCGCCGATCTGCTGGCAACCTACGTCAACGCGGTGTATAACGATGCGGCAAACGCCACCGGTCTCGGTGTCGTGGTCGCCACCGTCCTCTTCGCCGTGCAGATCTATTGCGACTTTGCCGGCTATACCGACATTGCCATCGGCTGTGCCGAGATCATGGGTATTCATCTGATGCAGAACTTTGACCGTCCGTATATTTCCGAGAGCATTCAGGAGTTCTGGCGCCGCTGGCACATCTCGCTCTCGACCTGGTTCAAGGATTACATCTACTTCCCGCTGGGCGGCAGCCGTTGCGCCAAGTGGAAGAATCTGCGCAATATCATGATCGTCTTTATGGTATCCGGTCTGTGGCACGGTGCCGCTTGGACCTTCGTTATCTGGGGTACCCTCCACGGTCTCTATCAGGTCATCGGCAAGTTGCTGAAGCCCCTGCGTGAAAAGGCGCTGGATGCCATGCACATCTCCCGCGACTCCAAGGGACTCCATCTTTTCCGCAAGGCGTTTACCTTCGTGCTGGTCTGCTTCGCGTGGATCTTCTTCCGCGCCAACAGCACCGCGGACGCGCTGCTGCTGGTCAAGAAGCTGTTTACCGACTGGAGCCTCTCGGATGCTTATATCAACGCGTCCTTTGATCACCTGGGCTTGACTTTGATCGCCGTGCTGATCTCTGTCCTTTCCATTTATATCATGAACCGTATGGACATCAATCAGCTTCGTCTCGGCAATGACGCCGACGGTGTGATCCCCGTCTTCCGTTATGCCTACATCATTTGGATCATCGCGATCGCCTGGCTGCTGCTGCTGGTGGGCGACGGCGCGAGCTCGTTCATTTACTTCCAGTTCTGAGAAAGGAGGTTAGGATCTGATGAGCAATCAAGTAAAAAACTGGATCAAGCTGATCGCCCTGCTTTTGGCGGTTCTGATCCCCTTTGGCGCCGTCATCGGCGTCGCAGCCTTTGCCAAGCCCGTCTACGGCCAGACCTTCCTCGGAGAGCTGGCGCCTAAGTATGACCGTCTCAACGAGTTCGACGAGCCCAAGGTCATCATTGTCGGCGGCTCCAGCGTCGCCTTCGGTCTGGATTCGGCATTGCTGGAACAGCACGTCGGCATGCCCGTCGTCAACTTCGGTCTTTACGCAACGCTTGGTACTAAGATCATGATGGATCTTTCCAAAGCCAACGTCAACGAGGGCGACATCGTCGTGCTTGCCCCCGAGATGGATGAGCAGACCCTCTCCCTGTACTTCAACGCCGAAGCGGCACTGCAAGGCATGGAGAGCAATTGGAATATGCTCCGTTATATCCCCAAGGAGGACCGCTCCGATCTGGTGGGCGGACTGTATGAATATCTGACATCCAAGATCAAATATCTGCGCGAGGGGCTTTTGGATCCCGCAGGCGTATATAACCGTGACTCCTTCAACGATTACGGCGATATCGTTTATGAGCGCCCCTATAATACCATGCTGTTGGGATACGATCCCACCAAGAGTATCGATCTGACGGCAGATCTGTTCGACGAGGAATTCATCGACTATATCAACGAGTACACCGCTTACTGTGAAGAGCAGGGTGCAACGGTCTATTTCAGCTTCTGCCCCATGAATGCTTCTGCCGTTTCTCCCGACAACACGCAGGATACGCTCTTCGAGTTTTACTCTTTCCTGTACGAGACACTGGATTGCGAGGTCATCAGTAACGTCAACGATTATATTATTGATGAAGATTACTTCTATGACAGTAATTTCCACCTCAATGACAGCGGCGTCGTCCTGAGAACCTCTCTCCTGGCGCATGATATCAACCGTACCCGCGGCATCACGCAGCAGATCTCCATTGAGATCCCCGAGGCGCCCGAGCGTCCCATCAGTGAGGACGTGGCGGCGGAGACCGACGCGCTCCTGGCTTCTCACTTTACCTATGCGGAATACGGCAGCGGCTATGCCGTCACCGGTGTGACCGAGGAGGGCAAGAAGCTTGCCGCGCTCACCCTGCCTGCCTCTGCCGACGGTAAGGCTGTCCTTGCCATCGAGAAGGGCGCGTTTGCGGGATGTGAGAATCTGACCAAGATCACCATCAACCAGAATATCGTTCAGCTGATGGACGGTGCCTTTGCGGACTGCCCGAATCTGGCAAAGATCTACGTGATCCGCGAGAGTGCGGAAGGACTTGGTGTGGGCGATGCCGTCTTTGAGGGCGCACCTGCCAACGTCAAGCTGGTCCTGACCACGCAGGAGTCCTACGAGTCGTTCGTTGCGGACTATTTCTGGAGTAAATACGGCGGATATATGATCCTCGAAAAGGAGTAATCCTCCACGAAGGCTGCCGCTGCCGCGGCAGCCTTTTCAGAAAGCATGTGGAGGACTTTTTGAAAGGAGGCCCATATTGAAGAAAATTTGTTTGATATGCCTGACCGTCTTGATCGTGACGGTCCTGATGTCCGGTTGTACGTTGTATACGGAAGAGGGGCTCTTTCCGGACGAGACCAAGCCCGCAATGAAGGTCAGCGTCATGCTGCAGGATGCGGAAGGCATGACGGTGATGGGAGAGAATCCCGTTGTTGTCGAAGCGGGCAGCGATGTATCGTTTCCCATACAGATCCACGATGGTTATAAAATTGAGACGGTCCCGCAAGGGGTCACTTATGAGAACGGCGTGATCACATTGCCGTCGGTCCGCTTTCCCACCACGTTAGAGGTGGAAACGCGTCTTTTGAACGATCTGGAGATCAAGCTTCAGAACAATGCGTGGCAGGGAACGGTGACCGCAAACGTGGAGGATCTTGGCTCCGTCAAGGAGGATACCGAGGTCACGCTGTCTGTCACCACCGCCAAGGGTGTGATCTTTCTGGGCTATTCGGTAGGTGCCACCCGAGTCAACGGCGGCACGATCGTGTGTACCTCGCCGGAGTATACCTTCACGGCGACCGAGAACATGGAGCTTTATACCAACTATTATCTCGGCACCGGCAGTTTGGTCATCTATGACAGCAACGGCGGCAACGAGCCCCAGCAGTATTATGTTTTCTCTTCGACTTCTCCCTACATCGGTCCTAACGCGTTGGCGAATAAGGGGCAGTTTACAAAGGAAGGGCACGTGCTTTACGGCTACAATACCGAGCCGGACGGAAGCGGTACCTATTACGGTCCCGGCTGGTCGGTGATCATGCCCGCGAATGACGCACCGCTGACGCTGTATGCTCAGTGGATGCCTGAGACGGAAAAGGACGCGTTTACCTATAAGGTCTCCGGCAAGCAGGTGATGATCACGAAATATAAGGGAAGTCATGAAACGGTCGTGATCCCCGAGACCATCGACGGTATGCCCGTGACGCGCATCGGGGCAAACGCGTTTGTGAACGGCAAGTTCAAAACGCTGTATCTGTCGAGAAATCTCAGAAATATTGACGACAATGCCTTCGTGGCATGCCGCTCCCTTACCACGCTTTATCTTTGCGATACGCCCAGCGGCATGACGGATAACTCGTTTTCCAAGTGCGATGAGCTGCAGAAGCTGTATATGCTGGCTTGTCTGGATCCCCGTTACTCGCTTTCCAATAACGGTACCTACAAGGTCAAATACCAGAGATTGATCACGGCGGAAGGGAAGAAGATCATCTTCCACGCCGGCTCCAACGTCTCCTACGGCATCGATATCGAAACGATCCAGGATGCGCTGGGCGGAGCGTACGCGGGCGTCAATTTCGGTTGCAATATCAGCACACCGGCGATATTCTATATGGAGGTCGCCACCGCTCACATGAACGAGGGCGATATTATCGTGCTTTGTCCCGAATACGGTCTGTACCAATATGGCTACAATGAGATGAACACGACCACGTGGCAGATCTTCGAGGGCGCTTACAACGCCTATGCCGACGTGGATATTCGGAATTACATCAAGGTGTTCAGCTCCTTTGCCGCTTTTAATACGAACCGCTACAATTCCACGCCGCGGACCTATGAGCAGTTTTGTACTGCAGGCGGCGATCCTGCTGTGACCAAATTCGGTGAGTATAATGTCAATCACAACGGTCAGACCAGCGCGCTGAAGCAGAGTATTGCGAAATGGACTTCCAACAGTGGAAACCTGAATATCGACATGAACCTGCTGAATCAGAGCTACAACGCCAATATGAATGCGGCGATCGATATGGTCAATGCCAAGGGCGGTAAAGTCTACATTTCTTTTGCCGCCACGATGAAGCAGTGGCTGAGTAAGGAATCACAGAATCCCGCCGTTCAGAATGCGTTTAAAAATGCCGTGGTCAGAAGGTTCCCGAAGGCGGCGGTCATTTCCGATCCGGGTACGTATGTTCTGGATCAAAGCTATTTCTACAATTCCCAGTATCATTTGTCTACTCAGAGCTCTGTGTACCGTGCCAAGCTGTTGGCACAGGATATTCTGGCTCAGTTTGCCAAGGAAAAATGAGCTTGGCAGGCGAAAAGTCCCTGAGGGGAGGTTTTTATGAGAAAATTTCGATTGCTTTTTTTGCTTGCCGCCTGTTTGACGCTACTGTTGACGGGCTGCATGATCGATGTCCCGGAGGATATTCCGGGTGAGGAAAGCACCAAGCCCGCGATCACGGTCGACGTCATGCTGCAGGAAGCGGAGGGTATGACCATTACGGGAGAAAATCCTGTTCGTGCGGAGGCGGGAAGCGACGTTTCCTTTGAAGTGGAGATCCTGGACGGATATAAGATCGAAAGCATCGGTCAGGGCGCAGTCTATGAGAACGGCATTCTGACGGTGCCCGCGGTCCGATTTCCCACCACGGTAGAGGTGGAGACGCGCGTGTTGAACGATCTTTCCGTTACCGTTCAGAATAACGCATGGCAGGGAACGCTCACCTCCAACGTGGATCTGGGTACGGTCAAGGAGGATACCGAGGTCACTCTGTCGGTCACGCCCGCCAAGGGGGTGATCTTCCTCGGCTATTCGATCGGTGCTTCCAGAGCCAACGGCGGTGCCATCGTCTCCGGTGCGACGGACTATACCTTCACCGCGACGGAAAACGTGGAGATCTATACCAACTACTTCCTCGGTAGCGGTCGATTGGTTATTTACGACAGCAACGGCGGCAAGGAATCGCAGCAATATTACGTGTTCGCGGACTCCTCACCCTTTATCGCGCCCAACACGCTGGCGAATAAGGGACAGTTCACGAGGGAAGGTTACGTGCTTTACGGCTACAATACGAAGCCCGATGGCAGCGGCACCTATTACGGTCCCGGCTGGTCGGCTCCGTTCCCGGAAAACACCTCCTCGATGACGCTGTACGCCCAATGGATGCCTGTGACGGAGAAAGAGGCGTTCACCTATACGGTCGCCAACAATCAGGTCACCATTACCAAATACAGCGGCACTCACGAGACGGTCGTTATTCCCGAGACCATCGATGGCTTGCCCGTTACACGGATCGCGGCAAACGCTTTCTTAAACGGCAAATTTACCACCCTGTATCTCTCCCGGAATCTGATGACGGTGGAGGACAACGCCTTCCTCGCCTGCCGCTCGCTGAAGACGCTCTATTTCTGCGATACCCCCTCCAAGATCTCGGACGCATCCTTCACCAACTGTCGGGAGCTGCAAAAGCTGTATATGCTCGCCTGCATCGACCCCCGCCATTCGACCTCCAACAACGGTACCTATAAGATGAAATATCAGCGACTGATCACGGCGGAGGGCAAGAAGATGGTCTTCCACGCCGGCTCCAACGTGTCCTACGGTATCGATATTGAGACGATCCAGAATAAGCTGGGCGGTGAGTATGCCGGTGTCAATTTCGGCTGTAATCAGGGAACCCCCGCGGTTTTCTATATCGAGGTCGCGGTCGCGCATATGAATGAAGGGGATATCGTGGTGCTTTGCCCCGAATATCATAAGTATCAGTACGGCTATAACGAGATGAATACCACCACATGGCAGATCTTTGAGGGCGCCTACAATGCCTATGCCGACGTGGATATCCGTAATTATATCAAGGTCTTCACCTCGTTCGCATCCTTCAATACCAACCGTTATAACGTGAGAGCCTCGACCTATGAGAGCTATAACAAGCAGGGCGGTGAGCCCGGCGTTTCCCAATACGGTGAATTCAACATCAATCATAACGGTCAAACATCGGGATTGATTGGTGATATTAAAAATTGGGAGAACAAAGGCGGCGTCGGTTCGCTGAAGATGGATCTCGGTCTGGTTACCGCGGACTATAACGTGAATATGAACAAGGCGATCGATATGGTGCTGGACAAGGGCGGTAAGGTGTACATCTCCTTTGCCTCCACGCTGAAGCTTGCCCTGACCAAGGAGGGGCAGAATCCCGCAATTCAGGCGGAATTCCGTGCGGCGGTCGTTCGGGCATTCCCGAAGGCTACGGTCATCTCCGATCCCGGAACCTTTATTCTGGATAAGAGTTGGTTCTACAATTCGTATTACCATCTGTCCACCACCGCGTCCAAGCAACGCGCGGAACTGCTCGCCAAGGATATCCTTGCGCAGTTCGCAAAAGAAAAGTAATTGCAAAATATAGTTTTCGCCCTTGACATTCGGCGCTTTTTCACCTATAATGAGGAAAAGCGCGTTCGTCAAGGGCGAACGTTTATCAACGGAGGATACAGTATATGTTTCAGAACGATAAAGTAAGAATCGGTGTGATCGGCGTAGGCGCCCGCGGTCGCGGGATCGTCAAGACGGTGCTTGGCATCGACCATGCCTGCGTGACTGCCATCTGCGATGTGTACGAGGACCGCGTGGATCGCTCCTGCAAGGAGGCTGCCGAGATCCAGGGCTTTGCGCCCAAGGCGGTGTCGGATTGGCATGAGCTGCTGACCGATGATGAGGTCGACGCCATCTTAGTGCTGTGCGCGTGGGAGCCGCATATTGAAATGGCGATCGCATCCATGAAGGCGGGCAAGCCCGTCGGCGTAGAGGTCGGCGGTGCGTACAGTATCGATGATTGCTGGCGTCTGGTCCGTACCTATGAGGAAACGGGCACTCCCTGCATGCTGTTGGAGAATTGCTGCTACGGCAGAATGGAGCTGCTGGTTGCCAATATGGTCAAGCAGGGCTTGTTCGGCGATATCGTACACTGTGAGGGCGGCTACCGCCACGATCTGCGCTCGGAGATCGCCTTCGGTAAGGAGAACCGCCACTACCGTCTGCGCAACTATCTGTCCCGTTGCTGCGAGAACTACCCCACTCACGAGCTGGGTCCCATCGCGCAACTGTTGGATATCAATCGCGGCAATCGCATGGTCTATCTGACCTCTACGGCATCCTGCGCCAAGGGCATGCATGAGTATATCAAGAACACCCCCAATGCCGATCAGGGGCTTTTGGATCGGGACTTTGCGCAGGGAGACGTGGTGACTACCGTCATCAAATGCGCGCGCGGCGAGACCATCACGCTGACGCTGGATACCACGCTGCCCCGTGCCTACAGCCGCCAGTATACGGTGCAGGGCACCCGCGGTATGTATATGGAGGACAATAACTCGATCTATCTGGACAGCGAGCACGGCGAAAAGATGCACTTCAATTGGAAGCCCCAGTGGAACAATGCCAAAGACGTGTATCTGGAAAGATACGAGCATCCCATCTGGAAGAAGTTCCTTGAGGACGGTGTGCGCGGCGGTCACGGCGGCATGGATTATCTGGTGTATAACGAATTCGTGCAGGCGATCTATGAGGGCACGCCCATGCCCATCGACGTATACGATATGGCTGCATGGATGTGCATTTCCACCCTGTCCGAGGAATCCATTCAAAAGGGAAGCGCTCCCGTTGCCATTCCCGATTTTACAGGCGGTCGTTGGCTGCTCCATAACGCTGATTGATTTTGATGAGGTGACCGAAGATGATCCAACGCTTGAAAGTTTGTTTTCAGAATGCAGAAGCGCTTCGTGAAGGGATCTCCCTGCTGGCGTGCGATCTCGGTATTGAAATCGTACGGGAAAACGCAGACCTTACGGTAGAGGTCTGTGAGGTCGAGGAGAGCGTGAGCGAGGTGACCTTGGAGGGGAAACATGCCGTTATCCGTTACGGCGGTGGCAAGGCGCGGTTTTTCCGCGGTCTGGCACGGCTGGTTGGCTGGGTCGAGGACGGTGTTTATCATCGGCACGAGACCGAGCACCCGCTGTTTTCCTCCAACGGCGCCATGGTGGATATGTCCCGCAATGCCGTTATGAATGTGGAAACGGTGACGGTGATGCTCTGCAAGATGGCGCTGATGGGTATGAATACCTTTATGCTCTATACCGAGGATACCTATGAGATCGAGGAGTATCCCTATTTCGGATATATGCGCGGTCGGTACACCAAGGAGGAGTTGAAATATCTTGACGGGTATGCGCTTGCGCTTGGTATCGAGCTGATCCCCTGCGTGCAGATGCTGGGACACCTGTCCACCCATTTGCGCTGGTCCGCGGCAAAGCCGTATCAGGATACCTCCAACGTTCTGTTGGTCGGAGCGGAGGAGACCTACCGCCTGATCGACCGCATGCTGGCATCCATTTCCGAGTGCTTCACCACCAAGCGATTGCATATCGGTATGGATGAGACGGCGGATCTGGGCACGGGACGGTCGTTGGAGAAAAACGGCTACCGCGACCGCAGGGAGCTGTATTTTGAGCATATGAAGCGGGTCCTTGAGCTGACCCGTGCATACGGCTTCCGTCCCATGATGTGGAGCGATATGTTCTTCCGTCTGGCAGGGAAGGACTTGAAGGGATACAGCGATTACGACGTGCGCGTCGAGTTTACCGATGAAATCGTGAAAACGATCCCGCAGGGGATCCGGCAGGTCTTCTGGGATTACTATCACGGCGATGAGAACTTTTATTCCGTCAATATCGATAAGCACCACGCGCTGTTCGGTGAAGATATCCTGTTTGCGGGCGGCATCAGGACGTGGAGCGGTCATTGTCCTCTCTATTCCAGATCGCTGGACTTTACGGTCCCCGCGCTGGATGCCTGCCGTAAAAAGGGCGTGAAGGAGGTCTTTGCCACCATCTGGCATAACGGATCGGAGGCAAATCTGATCCTCGCCATAGCGGGACTTGCGTGGTACGCCGATTACGATTATCACGGTTGCTACGATGCGGAAAGTGTGAAAAATTGCTTCCGCTATGCCTGCAGAGGCGTTTCCTATGACGATCTGATGAAGTTTGAGCTTCCCGAGCATCCCGAGGGAGGCAAGCTTGCTCTGACCCGCGCGTTTCTGTATAATGACCCCCTGCTTGGACTGGTGGACAAGCACCTGGAGGGGATGGAGCTTGGCGAGTATTACCGCCACGTGACCGGACAATTGGCACCGATCGTGGAGCGGACGGGAGAATTCAAGCCTGCCTGTGAAACCATTCTTCGTCTCAGCGAACTGTTGGAGCAGAAGGCGGATTTCGGCGTGCGTCTCCGCGCGGCGTATGACGCAGGAGATGCAGAGGCGCTGAATGCCCTGGCAGGGGAATGTGATACGATCATCCAAAAGATCCGGGCGCTTTGGGAAGCACACCGCAAGGCGTGGTTTACCTACAATAAGCCCTTTGGATGGGAAGTCCATGATATTCGGTATGGCGGCTTGATCGCGCGGTTTGAAACCACCGGAAAACGCCTTGGCGAATATCTTGGCTGCAGTATCTCGCAGATCGAAGAGCTGGAGGAGGAAAGACTTCGCCTTGACGGAAAGCTGGAGGAGAATGCCGACCCCAGGTTCCACTCCCGATTCCTTTGGATGAGATATCAGACGTACGCCACGGCAAATATTCTGTAATATTTCGGGAGCCCGCACCAGCGGACTCCCGAAAAACATTCGTGAATTCCCAAAGTAAATTCCACAGTAGGAAAGCAGTGGAATTTAGTATGAGAAATAAGCGGAATTTAATGTGGGAAAAGTAGGACTCAATAGAAAAAGAAGTTAAAAACACCACTAAGAATAAAAAAAGAGTATGC
>JAFTMG010000053.1 GCA_017452525.1 Clostridia bacterium | reverse complement strand
TCCCCGACGGTCCACCCCACAAGGGTTTGGCGATCACAAACCGTCCGTAAACGGACCGTCGGGGACGCCGGTCCCTACAAGAAGGGTGCCGCATGGCGGTTGTTCTGTTTCTACCAACACCCCGACAAACCCAAATTTGAACATCTCAAACAGACCGACAAACCCCAATTTGAAGATTCCAATCATCCAACACACTCAAATGGATGGATGATTTCTGTGCCGGAATCAGTCGACCGATGTGACAGCGCCAAAAAACATTTTGTGAGGAATGTATCATGCAAAAAAGCATTTTCTTTTGTGAGATCAGCCATCTGGGACGGGTCGCCGAGGGCGAATTTGACGATGTCTTTGCCGCACTCCGCAGGCTGGGGATCGAGGGTTTTCAGTTTTCCGACAGCGATATCGAGCGGGCAGGCGAGGAGCGCCTTTTGGCGGCGCTGGCGCGCCATCGGATGCGTGCCGAGATCATCCATACCGTTGTCCCCCTGCTGTCCGCCGATGAGGAGACCTTCCGCGCCGCCTGCGCGCGGGCGGAGGAGCTGCTGCCGCTTTTGCATCGCTTTTCTTGCAAGCGGCTGATGATCGTCGCCCTTCCCGTCAGCGACGTGGCGGGAGAGGCGGACCGCGAGCGCGCCATGGCACGTATGATCGAGGGGCTCTCCCATATCGTCTGCGCGGCGAGCGGGCAGGGGATCGAGATCTATATTGAGAATTTCTCCAAGACACTGTTGCCCTATACCTCCGTTTCGGACGTCGAGCGGATCCTGGATGCCGTCCCCGGCTTGAAATATACCTTCGACGTGGGGAATTTCATCTGCGTCGGCGTCGATCCCTTCGAGGCGTATGCCCGCCTGCGGGAGCGTGTCTCCGTCCTCCACCTGAAGAACTTCAGCGCCACCGAGGACCCGCGCGGCATCCTCTGCGCCGACGGTCACCGCGTCGGGGGCTTGCCCTTCGACGAGGGCACCTTCGATATGCCGCGTTTT
This sequence comes from Clostridia bacterium, assembly GCA_017452525.1. Classification (GTDB taxonomy): domain Bacteria; phylum Bacillota; class Clostridia; order Oscillospirales; family CAG-272; genus RGIG3947. The sequence goes on along the minus strand of JAFTMG010000053.1, from coordinate 6,050 downwards.
CTCCGCACCGCCACCACCCAAGGCGGCACCATCCATCCCGTCATCGAGCATAACGCCTATATCCCTCTTGCCGATATCGCCCGCTCCGCCGCCCTGACGGATCGGCTGTTGAACTAAATAAATGAAGAAGAGAGCGGGCGCGCCCGCTCTCTTCTTCTTTCTCTATTGCAATTTTCCAAGCCCGTCGATGATCGCCTTTACTGTGGCTTCCTCCTGTGCCCTCACGTGGTATTCATACGTTTCCGACTGACATATGGCTTGATATCCTTCCCGTGTCGTTATGATCACGAAATTACCTGCCGCCGATCCATATACGGGATCCTCCGTATGAAGGGATAGATCGAATTGGCGGTAATTCTGAATGTTGACAAAGACCGTCGGATCGCTGAAGTTGAATATCAGCTCGCAGGTGCCCGCAGTGGAAGAATCGAAGTTTACGTAGATCGTATGAACGGTGATCCCATTGGGCAAGGTTATCGGATAATAAACGTCCCAACGGTACTGCGCGGGCAATTCATCCAAACTTGTGCAGGAGATGAAATCCCCTTTTTTGATGACGGTCACGTCTCCGTGTCGGATCGACTCGCCCTTTTGGAGTATTTTTGCCCCATAGTGAAGCAACTCTACGGTGCTGAATTCTCCCCCGACGGGGATGACCAGCAAATGGAGCAAAAGGATGGCAACGACGGCGGCAATGATCCTGATGGGACGCCGTACCGATCTGCGGGGGCGCTTGCTTCCGGCAGCTTTGGCACGGATCTGCAGGATATGCTCATCCGAGAGCGCCAGCAGACCGCCCCGCGCCAATTCGTCAATGCGGCGTGAGCATGCTTCGACCCGTTCGTAGTCGATGTCGCCGTCCGGTTTGTTTATTTCTGCGTCAATGATCTCGAAGAGCCGTGCGACCTGCTCCTCGGCGGGCAGGTGCGCCGTTTCCTCCAAAATATCTTCGGTTCGTTTCTGTTCCATATTCTACCCTCACATCTGTATGGGATCGGCGGCAGACCGCCCCCAAAGCCTCGTCCCGATCATGGCTTGTCTGCCTTTTTCGAAAGGATCTTTTGCAATTTGCGCTTCAGGCGTGAGCGGCGCAGATAGAGCGTGCTCGCGCTGATACCGAACCGCTTCATCAATTCTTCCGTTGTTTGCTCCTCCAGATAGATGGCGCGAAACAGCGCGCGGTCCTGCCCGGAAAGGGCGCGGCAGATGCGGTCGGAAAGCTTTTGAAAATCGATCTCGCGGTCGATCTCGGCAAACGCCTCCGCTCTGGCGCGGAGCTCCTGCGCTGAGAGCAATTCCGCATCCATGAAGATGGGCGTTCGCGCCTGCTTCTTTTGATGATCCCGTATTTTATTGTCCGCCGTGCGGTGAAGCCAAACGGCGATCACCCCGCGGTGATGGGGTGAGATCGTATTCCATTTAAGCTGCAACGTCAAAAACGTCTCGGCGGCGATGTCCTCTGCCGTATAGCGGTCGCACGGCAGTCTGGACATGATGTAAAGGCATATCACTCGGAAATAGGAAAGATACGCCTGATCAAATGTGATCTCCTCTTCGTGCATCGTTTTGCTCCAATACGTTCGTTGTATCTATTATAACATATTCCGAAGCCGTTGAAAAGGGTTGCTCCCGCATATTTTCTTTTGTAAAATTTTCGTGAAAACGGATAGATTTTGCGTGTCTGCGTCCATTTATCTATATAAGGCTTTTACTTTAAGAAAGGGAGGACGTTGCTTTGGGTATGAGAAGAAAACCGGAACCGTCAAAAATACTTGCCCTCGCCGTATGCCTGTCGGCTCTGCTCGCCGTTGGCTTTTTATGGTTTGCCGATCATGATACGGTCACCTATTCCTATGAGGAGATCCGCGACCATCTCTTTGTGGTCGAGGACGAAAACACCGTCCGGATCGAGCTGCGTGATTTTTATGCCGCCCCGAGCATCGCAGGGGCGAGGACGAGGGAAGAGGCATACCCGACCCACCGCCCGGATCCGCAGGCGGGCGTTTGCTATCATTACATGGACCGACCGATCACGGTCACCGTCTCCCTCTGGGACTCGTGGTTTATGGAAAAGGAGGCGGTCTGCACACCGCATATCACCGTCTTTCGTCGGGACGGCAGCCGTCCGACGGTGGAGAGCGGCGGCATCTGCGTTGCGGAGAACGGTGAAAAGCTCAAGGTGGTGGGGACCTTTGTCAGCCGCCTGTATTATGCGGACGCGGACGGCACGAAGCATCTCTTGTATACCTTCCACGAGCCTGCCGAGCCGTGGTGAAGGAGGCAGTATGAAATTCATTGTGATCATTTGCGGAAAGCTGAGGGACTTTGTTCGACACCGTACCCTTGTGTTCGTGTTGATGTGCTTGGGAATATTGGCATCCGACTTGATGTTTATCTATTTCGGCGGCAACGTCAAGCAATATTTTGTCAATGACAGCGCCCCCGTCTATACCGTTTCCTCCCCGGCGGGGCGCATCGACCTCTCTGCGCTGGCGCATGAGGAATATGCCCATCGGATCATGGACCTGGATCTGTACGTCCCGCTGACGGCGGAAATGCTGTCGGGAAATACCGATGAATGGTTTGGACTGTCCGAATATCTGAGCACCTACGGCGAGGGGGTGATCCGCGTGAGAAAGGATTTTACGGGCATGGGCGCCGCCAAGGGGAAGCTCGCCGACCTGACCCGCCCCTGCAGCATGACCGTTCCCGAAACGCTGTCCATGGAAAAAAATGAGTTTGCTCCCATTCTGGTCAATGGCGTTGCGGTGCAGGTGGTGGGCGCGACGATCATGGATGTGTTTATGATGAGCTACGATAATATGACGGCGTTGGGGCTTGCTCCCTCCGACGCCGCCGTTCGGCTGGATCCCCGCACCACCGCCAAGGAGGAGGCGCTCTTCTGCCGCACACTGCGGGATACCTACGGGCTCACGGTGCAAAAGGAGGAGACGGTCCTTGATACGTCCGATCTCCGTCGGGAGATCTTGCGTCTGTTGGTCATGTATCTCACAAGTATGTTTGCGCTGATCTATATCATGATCTATCTGACCGAGAGCTACAGTTACGAGCTGAATATCTATCGGCTGTGTGGGGCTTCACATGAAAAGCTCATTTGGATCCTCGGGGCGGTCTCCGATGCGGTGCTGTTTGCGGCAGGCGGGGTGGCGGTGCTGTTGCACCGCCTGCTGTATCGGCCGCTGTTCCGCAAGATCAATCTGCTGGAGGTGGTTCGCTATTCGGCTGCGGATTATCTGCTGATCCTGATTCTGACGGTGCTTTTGAACCATCTGATCATGAGCTGCTGCTTGCGTGTGAAGCTGAAGCGATCCATCGTGGAAAGCGCGCGCCGACTGCGGGATTGAGGTGTGAAATGAAAAAATTGATCGTAATGCTATCCTTTTTGAAACGGAATCTCCTGCCGCTGACGGTCATCGCCGTGACCATGACGGTCTCTCTGTTTATGATCATTACCACCGTCGGCGAATATCAGTACCGATCCTATGCAAGAAAGGTGTTTGCCGACAGCGGACTTGCCCATTCCGTTTACTTCTGCCGAGGCTATGACCCGCTTCGCGAGGACCGCGACAGCAATCAATGGATCTACGATGCCGCGGCGGCTTATCCTGCCTTTTCACAAACGGTCACCTACACTACCGACGTGGACAGTCTGGAGGGGGAGATCGTCAACGTCATGTATCAAAGCGACGCCTTACTGCAAGCCTTTCGCCCCAAGGTCTCAAGGGGACGCTGGCTGAAACCCGACGCGGAAGAGCCCGAGGCCGTCCTTGGCGGCTTTGCCTGCAAGGGGCGGCGGCTCGGCGAGTATATCACGCTGGAGGGCGGGGTCACGGCTCGGGTCGTCGGACTGATCGAGGGGAATGCTTTGTGGCCATCGTTTAACCGAAGCGGTACGAGGATGAGTGCCGACGATCTTTTTGAGTCGGTCGACTCCTGTGCTTTTATCAACGCAGCGCAGACCGATCCCGCGCTGATCGAACGGAACCGTCCGCAGCGCGCCCGCAATGCCATCATTTGCTTCAAGGAGGATGCCGATGCGTGGGAGATCGCCGAACTGCGTGCTTTTCTGGAGCAGCAGGGGCTTTGCTATGACTATGAGACCCTGCTTCTCCATGCCGATGAGGATATTGCGGATGCCTTGCGCCGCGCCCTGCCTCTGCCGCTCTTTCTTGTGACGGTCATGAGCATATCCGTTCTTTGCGTGGGGGCTGTCATCCTGCAGAGAAGCATGTCCGAGCAGGCGAAATATTATCTCATCGGCTGCAGTAAGCGAGAGGGGATCCTGCTGATCACGGGGGCACTTTTCATGGCTTTTCTGGTGCCGATCCTTTTGAACACCGTGCTGGCAATGTGCTTTCCGCACTTTTTGAGGCTGGGGCGCTACAGTGAACCGGAATATATCATCAACGGAGTCACGCTGCTTCCCATGGGAGGCTATGCGGCAGTGATGCTGATACTTTTGTGGGGAATGCCGCGGCTGTTTTACAAAAAGCTCTCACCCATTCAAGTCTACAGGAGGAATCTGTCATGATCCAAATGGAACATATTTCTAAAATATACCAAGTCGGAGATGCCCCCTTTTACGCGCTTCGGGATGTATCGTTGCACATCGGGGCAGGGGAAATGGTCGCCGTTCGAGGACGAAGCGGCGCGGGTAAATCCACGCTTTTGCATATCATCGGCGGTTTGGATACGCCCGACGAGGGCAGGTATATGCTCAACGGTCTGAACGTGGGGGAGGCAACCGATGCCGGGCTTGCAAGGATTCGCAATGAGCAGATCGGCTTTGTTTTGCAGGATTTTTCGCTGATCGATCACCGAAGCACGCTGTATAATGTGACGGTCCCCATGCTGTTCGGGAAAACGCCTTTTTCGCAAATGAAGACAAAAGCATTGGATGCGCTTGAGGCAGTTGGGGTGAGTGACCAGGCGCACAAGGCGGTCTCCGATATGTCGGGCGGTCAGCGTCAGCGTGTTGCCATCGCCCGTGCCCTGGTGAACGATCCTCCGGTAATATTGGCAGATGAGCCAACGGGAAATCTGGATTCGGAAACGACGGAGGAGATCATGAAACTGTTTGTGTCGTTGCACGAGCGGGGAAAAACGGTGGTGATCGTGACGCATGACGAGCATGTCGCGTCCTTTTGCGACCGTTCGATCACCATCAGCGACGGAAAGATCATATAGGGGAGAAGGGAGATCGGTATGAAAAAGGGAAGTAAGCTATGGATGATACTCGGTGGTGTGCTGTTGGGGGCGGCGCTTCTGTTTGTGGGCTTTCGCCATCTTGCCGAGGAGGTGATCACCGTAACCTTTGACTACGAAGACGTGCGGGATCACATGTTTGTTGTAGAGGAGAATGGCAGGATCTACGTGGAATTTCGGGACTTTTATGATAAGACCGTTTTTACGACCCCCGTATCCCCGGAGATGCAAAATCTGACACATCGGTATCAGGAGAGTGAGGGTGTTTGTTATCATTATGCGGATCAGTCTTTTCGTCTGTATATTTTTCTTTGGGATTATTGGTTTGCCGATCGGCATACGACGTTTCGTCCCGAGAGTCTGAGCTACTATCCTGACGGAAAAGCGGTAATGACCCTGCGAAGCGAGGGCATTTGCAAGGATGAGTTTGGCGATAAGTCCCCCTACCTCGGCGGCTACTGCACCGCCATATATTATGTGGGAAAGGATGATACAAAGTATCCCATACACATCTTTTGCGAACCCGGCGTGCCGAGATAAGCAGAAGAAGAGAGCGGGCGCCCGCTCTCTTCTTCGTTTCTTGAGGATTTTCAAATTGGGGTTTATCGGGGTGGAGGTATCGTGGCGCGAACGAAGGCAGGGCTCTGCCCTGCACCCGCCAGAGGGAACTGTTCGAGAAAAGTTCCCTCTGGACACCTTCAAAAGCTTTCACACTATGGGTATGAGGCGGGATGTTCGCTTTGTTCTCGCCATGGAATGGGGCGGGCGGGGCGTTTACTGATCCGCTGACGGATACCTCCCTTGCATGGCTTGAGCGGGCAAAC
>JAFTMG010000011.1 GCA_017452525.1 Clostridia bacterium | reverse complement strand
TAACAACGGTTTGGACAGAGCAATGATAACAGTCCCGTGTCACTCACTAAACAGCCCCATTTCGTGCGCCGCGCGCCACGGCAGCCAAAACGGCAGGGTCTCGGAGGTGCCTGACGTTTACGAAGTTTGCCCACTCGAGCCATGCAAGGGAGGTATCCGTCAGCGGATCAGTAAACGCCCCGCTCATTCAATATCCGTCAACAGCGAGATAAACACCTCGCCTCATACCCCTGCCATAAAGATTTTAGGAGAGTATAACTCGGCAGAGCCGAGTTGGGCGAATTTGCCGAAGGCAAATGTCGCCGAGGACCTGCGAATGTCGCTTTGCGACTTCGCTGAATTGGCGCATGCGCCAATTCTTTCAAAAAAGGGTCCTTTGGCGGGTGCAGGGCAGAGCCCTGCCTTCGTTCGCGCCACGATACCTCCACCCCGATAAACCCCCATTTGAAAAAACCAATCATCTTCCATGTTTTGTTCAGTATAGCAAACTTTATAAAACTTGTCAATAGAGTGCTTGACAAAAAGTTACATATATGATAGCATAAATACAGTAGTCCCCCACATTCTTTCGAGGAAAGGAAATATGAATCATGGATAGAATTCTTGTAGACTTTTCGAACAACGCAGGCCCGGTCAAGCCGATGCACAGCGTCAACAACGGCCCGGCCTATAAATTCGCTTCCGACCAGCGCGTGACCAATCTGGAGTCATATCAGGCGGCGGGCATCCCCTTTGCGCGCACCCACGATGCTTCCTTCTGCTCCACCTATGGCGGTGAGCACACAGTGGACGTCAACATGATCTTCACCGATTTTGACCGCGACGTGGACGATCCCGATGCCTACGACTTCCAGCTGACGGACGAGTATATGCGCGTCATTGAGCTTTCCGGCGCCAAGGTCTTTTACCGTCTCGGCTCCAAGATCGAGCATTGGAGCAAGAAGTACAACACCCTCCCGCCCAAGGATTTTCACAAGTGGGCGCAGGTGTGTGAGCATATCATCCGCCACTACAACGAGGGCTGGGCAAACGGATTCCATATGAATATTGAGTATTGGGAGATCTGGAACGAGCCCGATCTTGATCCCGACGATTCTCAGCACAAGCGTTGCTGGGGTGGTACGGCGGCACAGTTCCGCGAGTTGTATAACATCACGGCTTCCCACCTCAAGGCATGCTTCCCCCATCTCAAGATCGGCGGTCCCGCCGTGGCGGGGCTGAAGGAGCATTGGTTGCGCCCCTTCTTTGAGAGCCTGACCGTCAAGCCCGATTTCTTCTCCTGGCACGTTTACGCCTGCACCGTTGAGAAGGTGCGCGACAAGATCCGTTATGCCCGCGCCCTGCTTGACGAATACGGTCTGCAGGATACCGAGTCCATTCTCAACGAGTGGAACTACGTCCGCGGCTGGCACGACGACGTATGGCTCTACTCGCTCAAGGCAGAGAAGGGGCTGAAGGGAGCTTCCTTCATCGCCGCCACCATGGCAATGTCGCAGTATGAGGCGCTGGACAATCTGATGTTCTACGATGCCCGTCCCGGCGGCATGAACTCCCTCTATTGCACCGACCTCATCAACGAGTGCCTCAAGGGATACTCTCCCTTCTATATGTTCAACCAGCTCTATAAGCTCGACCACGCCGCCGCCGTCGAGCGGGAGAGCGAGGATGTCTGGGCTGTCGCCGCATCGGGCGAGGAGCAGAACGTGATGGTCGCCTACTTCAACGACGATGACAACGCTCCCGAAAAGACGGTCAAGGTCGAATTCCACGGGGTCGAGAATCCCGCCGGCGTCAAACTGGAGTACTATCTGCTGGACGAGACGCACGATTGCGAGCTGGTCCGTGAGGAGATCTTCACCTCGGGCGAGTTTGCCGCCTACGTCAAGATGCCGCTGTACAGTACCTATCTGCTGAAGATCGTGAAGCTCTGACCGTAATATAAGATGCCCGCCCGCGAAACCGAGGTTTCGCGGGCGGGTCTTTGCCTGTCATGCGGGTGTTACCCAATACGCTGCGAATTCGGCGCGGATCCGATCCAGCGTTTGCGAACCGTCCTCACTCGTGTGTGCCGAGATGATGCGGCGGCTGCCGTCCTCGCGGTAACAAACGATGACCTCGAACGCGCTGCCGTCACCGATCTCTGCGGGATCGACCGCATACACGCGCATCGGCAGATATTCGCTCACCTGTCCCAGCGCCGTCAAAAGACCGTCTGCCGTGCGGGGATAGACCGATCCGGTCCGCTCGTCTATGGCGTTCAGCGGGGAGTTGAGGTCGGGCGGAGCGGTACATTCCCACGTGACCGCTTCCTTGGCGGTGTAATATTCCGCAAGGCATTTGTTTGCCCGCAGGGTGTATCGCAGAACGGCAACCGTTTTGCGTGTGTCGGGGGCGTCACCCTGCGCCACGATCTCATCGCGGACGGCACTCAGCTCGGCGAAGAGCGCGAGAAAACCGTCGGCATCCGCGGCGATCCGCTCGACCACGCCGTCCCGGTGGCGGCACAGCTCGCCGTCACGGTATACCGCAATGTGCGTGTCGGGGGCGGCGAGGGTGGTCTGGCGTTTTTCTGCTCTCTCGGCTCGGTCCGAGGCACTTGTTGCGAGGAATTCCTCGGTAATGGCGGCGGTGACTTTTTCAAACGTGGCGCGGGAGAGGGGCTCGGCGTAGGCGGTGGCAAAGCCGTCGCTCGCGGTAGGGTCTTTGAGGTCGGGCTCGGCGGTGCTGTTCCAAAGATGCACCGTGTCGGGGGTGAGGTACATGCAGGAGTAGTAGCCCGCCTCGTAGGCTTGGTCATAGGTGAGAATGCCGGTGTAGGCGGATTCGGGGGTCGGCGCGTCGGTCGGTTGGGGCGTGTCGGAAATTTGCGTGTTGGAGGTGGTCTCGGTCTCGCCCGGCTGTCTGACCTCATTTCCGCAGGCAGGGAGGACGAGAAGAAGGGCGGCGGTGAGCAGGAGGGTGAATATCTTTTGAACGTTTTTCATAGTTGTTCTCCTTTCAGTCGGAAAATGGCAGATTTCCGCTTTCAACCATAAAGACGAAAAAAATTCCGGCCTGTTACGGAGGTCGGAGAAAAAAATGGGAATTTGTGAGAGGTGACAAATTCGAGGAGTGGATTTGATGCAGGTTGGTGGGGGTGGAGTGGATGAAGCATTTCAATGGGGGCGGTGTGTTTATTTTATGGCGTTGTTGTTTCTAAGCCCCCCTCCCGGAGGGAGCCAAGGTTGCGACAACGCCGAAAGAATATCTAACTCCCCGCTCCCCCAATTTGCCCCCGTTTACGCCCACGCTCCGTGCCAATGGAAAAAACGCCCGCGAAACCGAGGTTTCGCGGGCGGGAGGGGTTACAGCTGTGCCATAAAGCGGAAGACGATATCGTCGTGGCCCTTGAGGCTTTCGTGGCCATAATCGGGGTAGATCACGACCTCCTTCTCGCACGTCAGCTTGTTATACATGGCGAATTGGGTCGAGGGCGGGCAGGTAGTGTCCATCAGACCGGTGGCATGAGCACCTTGGCGCGGATGCGGGGGGCGAGGAACTGAATGTCGATGTATCCGAGCTTCTCGAAGATCTCCTGCTCACGCTCGTGGCGGGGGTCAAAGTGGCGGAAGTAATAGCGCAGACCCTCATAAGCGCCCTTGTCGAGGTCCATATCCCAAACACGGCGGTAGTCGGAGAGATAGGGATAAATGGGGGCGCAGAGCTTGATCGAGGGGACGAGCGCGGCGCAGGCAACTGTCAGAGCGCCGCCCTGCGAGCCGCCGGTGGCGCCCACGCGGGTCTCGTCGACATAGTCGAGTCCCATGACGATGCGGGCGAGCATGGCGGTGTCAAGAAAGAGGTCGCGGCAGAGCAGGCCGTCGGGGTCGCCGTCCAGGCCTCGGACGAAGGGGGTGGTGTAGGTCGTGCCCGACACGCCGCCGACATCCTCGGAGAGACCGCCCTGTCCGCGGCTGTCGAGAAAGGCAACAACATAGCCCTGAGAGGCATAATTGAGCATTTTACAGAAGGAGTCGCAGCTGCCCGAGAGGCCGTGGAACATAAGCAGAGCGGGCACCTTGCCGCAGATGTTCTTCGGCTTGACAAAGCGGGCGTAGATCCGGGCGCCCTTGGTCGAGCGGAAGGTGAGATGGTAGCACTCGGCGATGGCGGAGGGCACGTCGGCGGGGGTGAAAACGGGGGCGGGGTCGATGGCGTTCATTTCAGCCAACGCCCGATCCCAATATTCGTCAAAGTCGGCGGGGCGGGGATTGACGCCCTGATAGACGCGGAGTCTTTCAAGTGACATATCAACGGTTGGCATGATACGGTCTCCTTTGTATATGATATTACCTGTATGATATCACAGAAGGCGCCGCCTGTCAAGCGTCAGCCGCCTGTTTTCGGGCGGAAGGATTTCGCAATGCCGTCGGTGAAGGCGATGACGTAGTCGCCCGCGTCGTTGGGAAGAATGGCAAAGGCGGAGGCGGTGTTTTCCTCGCAAAGCAGGTAGACTACCCAACTTTCGCCGTTCAAACGGTAGGTTGCCTTGCCGATCACGGCTCCTCCCTCGGCGGTCAGCTCCTCAAATGCGGTCAGCTCGACCGATTGCGGCAGGCTACCCATGCTGTACCACAGCGCACGGCGGCCGCTCTCGCCGATCTCGGTCAGCCATTCAGCCAATTCTTTGGGCGTGGCGGGAAGCGTGTCGTTGGGATAGAGATGGGTCAGATCGTTGCGGATGAAATAGGAGTAGGTCTGGTAGAGGTAGGTCGAGCCCATGGGCTGGGGGGTGGTGCGCAGCTCGCCCGAGAGACCAAAGTCCTGCCAACCGTCGGTCTGCATGCCGCGGTTGTCAACGCCCATGTAGCGCACGGGGTTGGTTGTGCGGTAGTCGGGTAGGGTAAGTGTGCTGTAATCAAAGCCGTCGGTCGTCGGTGAGATCTCGTCCCAATTTTGCGCTGTGCCCCAGACGTGGTTGACTGTTGTTTCGTGATAGTCAGAATTGTGCGGATCGGCTGTCGTGGTGAACTCCGCGGGGAAAAAGTCGCCAACGAAGCTCCACATCTCATCGGACGTTCTGCCGCTGGCATGGTAGAGAATGGCGTAATCGTGGCCGTTGACCGTCTCATAATGTCCCGTGCCAAAGCCGCCGTTCGGGGTCAGATAGAAATGACCGACTTGAATGGGTCCTCTGTAAAGAGTGAAGCTGCAGAGATAACCGTAATATCCGCGGGCACTGTGGGGCGCGATGCCCTTGACCGGGCGGAAAAAGTCGGCAATGCGTTCAATATCCTTGTCAAGCGCGGTATATTGCGCACCTGTGATGCCGCTTTGAAGCACAATGCGGTTGACCTTCTTCTCAAAGAGATCGGCGAGGGCGTATTGCTCGGCAACGCCGTCGGGCAGAGGGGTCGCGGTCGCGGCGGGGGCGCTCGGGTCGGATGTCGTGGTGGTCGAGGGGGCGGTGGTAGATACGTCGGCGGTGAGCGCGTCGGTCGCGAGCGGGTCGGATACCGAAGCTGCCGTTGTGATCTCGGTCGGTTGTTCGGGCACGCCCGTGCCGTAGGTAGCCTCATCCCGGGCGCAGGACGCGAGCAGAAGGGCAGCCAGCAGAGCGGCGGTGAGTGTTTGGATCTGTTTGGTATGTTTCATATGTGTTTCCTCCTTTGTAGGGGTGTTTTTTGGCTCTCTTACCCTTATAGTCGGAAAAAATTACGGATGGTTGCAGAAGGGAGAAGCTTTTTGCGGATGGTTTGAAAAAAATATCAAATTTTGGTTTATCGAGGTGGAGGTATCGTGACGCGAACAAAGGCAAAGCCCTGCCTTTGTTCGCGCCCGCTAAACTTCCAATTTGACCGACAAAGCAAAAGCAGGGGGAGCCGCACATGCGGCTCCCCGAAAAATCATTTCACCTGCTCAAAGCCCGTGCCGCCTTTACCGGTGAAGCGGTAGAGGTAGGCGTCGCAGGTCTGCTTGCCGTTTTTGGCTGAATTGTGAGAGACGTAGAAATACCCATCGTCCAGCGACACCAAACCCGTGCTGCCATAGCCGAATGCCCAACCGGTCACGCCGCTTTGCTTGTGGGTGGCGCCGCCCTTTTTCAGTGTCAGCAGGAGACCTGTTTCGGGCGTGGGCTGACCTACGATCTCACCCTCCACGGGGGCGATACTGCCGTCCACCACGTAGAGCGGGAAATTGGGGAAGGAGGGTTTCTTTCCCGTATAGACTGCCATGAACCAATCGCCGGTGTGGGCATCGTATTCCAGATTCTGCACGCCGTAGCTGGTGTTGCCGGTATAGGCAAAATAGCGCGCCTTGGCACTCAGACCCTCGCGGTGAGGATTTTTCTGACTCAGCGGCTTCTCATAGGGCGCGAGATCGTGCCAATCGTATTCGAGAATGACCTGATAGTCGTTGTCGGAGCGGGCGGTATCGCTGAAAATGCCGTAGGCGATCATCAGCGAGAAGGGCTCGGAGGCATCCTTGCCGAAGGTGGGACCGAACGCCACGCCATCGATGCCGCTGCAGCCGTAGCGGTATTGCTTTTTGTCCGCACCTACGGTGGCGGTGAAATCCTCCACCACATCGGGCAGATAAACGGCGGTCATGATGCCGTCTGTCTCGGCGTTCATGTCCATGCGGGTGATCTTGTCCACGTCAAAAATGGCGAGGTAGAAGGCGTTCTGACTCTTGTATTCCAGAGAGCCGTACACGCGGCCGTCGATGTCGTTGAAGTCCAGGTCACCGAGGTGCCCCGTCAGCCCCGTGACGGTGCCGAGAATATTGCCCGCCATGTCCGTCTTGACCAGTACGGTGGTAAAGGAGAAATACATATACTGCCGCGCCGTGTCGATCGCCATGCCTTGCACGTGGCTGGTGTCCCACGCGCCGCCGCTCACGTGACGGGGCATCTCGTGGATGTTGTGGGACGGGGTGGGGATGACATCGGGCGGAAGCGTCGTTTCGGGGACCGTGGTGGTGAGCGCCGTTGTTGTTTCGGTTGTTTCGTGGGTGGCGGTGGTAGACTCAGCCGCAGCGACCGTTGTGGTCTGTGTCTCGGTATGGGGAACGCCGCAGCCGCCAAGGAGCAGAAGGGCGGCGAGGGTGAGCGGGATCAGTCGAAGGTGTTTCATGCGTCGTCTCCTTTCGTATGGAAAGTACTTTCCTTTAATATAACATACGCGGCGGGGCGCGTCAATACCTTTTGCGCCGTGTTTCCACATTTTATGCCGTTTGTCCGGATAATTGTAGCGAATACATTGACATTTCTCACCGGTTGTGCTACAATATAATCTAATGCGCCCGTTTGCACGGGCAACTGATTTTCCCGCAGAGAGGGGGCATTTTTTTGATATTCGGTAAGCATATCAACCGCTATTATTTACGATACAGCGGCTGGCTGTTGCTGGGTGTACTGTCATTGTTGGTCATCGACGTGTTTCAGCTCAAGATCCCCGAGCTGTACCGCATGGTCATCAACGGTATGAACAACGGTGTGGTGGATCTGGAGGGACAGATGGTCGCCTTCGACATGGATTTCCTGCTCGATGAGATCTGTCTGCCCATGATCGTGATCATCATCAGCATGGCGTTCTGCCGTTTCTTGTGGCGTATCTGCTTTTTCGGCTCCGCTGTCAAGCTGGAGACCGATCTGCGCAACCGTATGTTCGACCACGCCAAGGATCTTTCCCGTCAGTATTATCAGGTCAATAAGGTCGGCAACATGATGTCGCTCTTTACCAACGATCTGGATACCGTGCAGGAATGCTTCGGCTCGGGCGTGCTGATGTTCTTTGACGCGCTCCTCCTGGGCGGTCTGGCGCTGATCAAAATGTTCCGCATGGACCCCGTGCTGACCCTGCTTTCCATGATCCCCATGGTATTTCTGATGTTTGCCGCCATGATCGTGGGCAAGTACATGATGAAAAAATGGGATCTCCGTCAGGCGGCGTTCTCCGATCTTTCCGATTTCTCGCAGGAGAGCTTTTCCGGCATCGCCGTCATCAAGGCGTTCGTCAAGGAGGGTCTTGAGCTGATGGCGTTCAAGAAGCTCAACGAGAAAAATGAGAAGACCAACGTGGACTATACCCGCACCTCGGTGCTGCTCCGCATCTGCGTCACCCTGTTCGTCGAGTCCGTTATCTGCGTTATCCTCGGTTACGGCGGATACATGGTCTGGCGCGGCGATTTTGACGCGGGTCAGCTGGTGGAGTTTATCGGTTACTTCAATTCTATTATATGGCCCGTCATGGCGGTGTCCGAGCTGGTGGAGATGGCTTCCCGCGGCAAAGCGTCGTTGAAGCGCATCAGCGAGCTGCTGGACGCACCCATCGACGTATACGACCGCGAGGGTGTGGACGAGATGGAGAACGTCAAGGGACAGATCGAGTTCAAGCACCTCTCCTTCCGCTATCCCGACGGCGAGTTTGACGCACTTTCTGACGTCTCCTTTACCATCCGGGCAGGTGAGAACGTGGGTCTGGTCGGCAAGACGGGCGCGGGCAAGACCACGCTGGTGGATCTGATCCTGCGCACCTACAACGTGCCGGACGGCACGGTCTTCGTGGACGGACGGGACGTCAACACCGTTTCCATCCACTCGGTACGCGCCGCTTCGGCATACGTACCGCAGGATAATTTCCTGTTCAGCGATACCATCGAGCGCAACATCGCCTTCGGTGTGGACAGCGCCTCCCGCGAGGGCGTGGAGGATGCCGCCAAGCTCTCCGACGTGCATGGCAATATCATGGACTTCCAGCTGGGCTATGAGACCGTGCTGGGTGAGCGCGGCGTGACCGTCTCGGGCGGTCAGAAGCAGCGCATCTCCATCGCCCGCGCGCTGATGAAGGACGCGCCCATTCTGATCCTCGATGACTCGGTCTCCGCCGTGGATACCAAGACCGAGAAGATCATTCTGGAAAACCTTCGCCGGACCCGCGCCGGGCGTACCACCATTCTGATCGCTCACCGTATCTCCACCATCGAGAAGATGGATAAGATCCTCTTCATCGACGAGGGCAAGCTGGTGGCGGTCGGCGGACACGAGGAGCTGTACGAGAGCTGTCCCGATTACCGCCGTATGGTCGATCTGCAGAAGCTGGAAGAGGAGGGAGCCGCATCATGAGAGAATATTATCCGCTTTTGATCCTGGGCGCCATTGTCGGCGTGCTGTCCCTCTGCTTCGTCCTCGCCTATGCGATGATGAAAAACAAAAAAGAAGCCATCGGCTTTGACCGTAATATGAAGGATAGCGAGATCGCCCGCCGCCTGCTTCACTATGCCAAGCCGCATGTGGGCAAGTTTATTTTCGTCGGTTTCGTCATGCTCTTTTCCATCGCCTACGATATCGTCTCGCCCCTTTTGGTGGGTGAGATCGAGGAGATGGTCAAGGACGCGGGCTTTGAGCTGAGCCGCCTCTTTACCTACGTCGGCGTCTATGCCGCCATTCTGCTGGTGTCGCTGGCGTGTACCTACGTTCAGTCCATCGTGCTGCAGAAGACGGGGCAGAAGATCCTTTCCGCCATCCGTCAGGATCTGTTCGCGCACATCGAGTCTCTTTCTCACGAGCAGCTGCATCAGATCCCCGTGGGCAAGCTGGTCACCCGCGTTACCAACGATACCAACGCCATTTCCATGATGTTCACCCATCTGCTGGTCAACCTGCTCAAGAACATCTGTGTTATCCTCGGCGTGCTGGTCGCCATGCTTCTGCTCAACTATGAGCTGACGCTGATGGTGCTGTGCTTCGTGCCCTTTGTGGTGCTTTTTACCGTCATCTTCCGTAAATTCTCCCGCCGCGCCTACCGCCGCGTCAAGGACGGCACCACCGATATCAATACCTATCTCTCCGAAAACCTTTCGGGCGTCAAGATCACCCAGATCTTCAACCGCGAGGCGCGCAAGATGGAGGATTTCCGTGATAAGAGCCTTCAGCTGGGTAAGGCGAAGCAAAATCAGATCTTCGTCTTCAGTGTGTTCCGTCCCGTGGTCTATATGCTCTATATCGCCTCGGTCATGTGCCTGATGTACCTCGGCGGTAAGGGATATATCAAGGATACCGCCTTCATGGGCCAGGTCATCACCAGCGGAACGGTGGTCACCTTCTACATGTATATCTCCAAGTTCTTCAACCCGATCCAGAGCCTTGCCGAGCAGTTCAACTTCCTGCAGTCGGCGTTTGCCTCGGCGGAGAAGATCTTCACCGTTTTTGATATGCAGCCCATCGTGGTGGACGAGCCGGATGCCATCGAGCTTGACGAGGTCAAGGGCGAGATCGAATTCCGAGACGTCTGGTTTGCCTACGTGCCGGGCGAGTGGGTGCTGAAGGGCGTTTCCTTCCACGTTTCCGCCCGTGAGACGGTTGCCTTCGTGGGCTCCACCGGCTCGGGTAAGACCACCATTCTCTCGCTCATCTGCCGCAATTATGACATTCAGAAGGGTCAGATCCTGATCGACAGCATCGATATCCGCCACATCAAGATCTCCTCCCTCCGCCGCCACTTCGGGCAGATGCTGCAGGACGTTTTCCTCTTCTCGGGTACCATTCGCTCCAATATCCTGCTTCGTAAGGAGGGCGTGAGTGACGAGGAGGTCATGGAAGCTTGCCGCTACGTCAACGCCGACCGCTTCATTGACAAGCTGGAAGGGGGATTGGACGAGATCGTCCGCGAGCGCGGCAATAACTTCTCGGCGGGACAGCGCCAGCTGCTCTCCTTTGCCCGCACCATCGTGCATAAGCCTGCCGTTATGATCCTCGACGAGGCAACGGCAAACATCGATACCGAGACCGAGATCCTCATTCAGGACTCGCTGGAGAAGATGATGAACATCGGCACCATGCTGATCGTTGCCCACCGTCTCTCCACCATTCAGCATGCCGACAATATCATTCTGCTCTCTCACGGTGAGATCCTCGAGCAGGGAACCCACCAGGAGCTGCTTCGGAAGAAGGGCAGATATTATCAGCTGTATACGCTGCAATACCACAAGCAGCAGCTGCAGTCGGAGAATTGAATATGAAAAACGCTTACAGTAGCTTTCTGCTGTAAGCGTTTTTGAAAATGTTCTGTTACGCCGAACGGTTGCATTTTAAACGGAGGGGAAGGTCTGTTTGAGGATTTCAAATTTGGGTTTGTCGAAGAGATAGAGGTTAAATTTTGTAGGGACCGGCGTCCCCGACGGTCCGTTTACGGACGGTTTGTGATCGCCAAACCCTTGTGGGGTGGACCGTCGAGGACGCCGGTCCCTACAAGAAGGGTGCCGCATGGCGGTTGTTCCGTTTCTACCAACACCCCGATAAACCCAAATTTGAAAAATGATACCCCACCGCTAAACCCCGATTGGAGCGCATCATACACTCAACATTTTTATGCAAAAAACAACCATTTCATATGACCGAGAGGGAAGAAACGGCAATTTTTTCGGTCATAGTAAGTGAAGAACATATCACGGAAAGGAGGGCGGCGCATGAGGACCGTTCTTGCCGATGAGAGGATCATCGCCCTGTTTTTGGCGCGGGACGAGGGAGCGATCACGGCATTTGACGAAAAATACAGAGCGCTTTGCTTGAAGCTGGCGCGTGATATTACGGGGAGCGAGGAATCGGCGCAGGAGTGTCTCAACGATCTCTATCTGCGTCTGTGGCAGAACATTCCGCCCGAGAACCCCGTGTCGCTGAAAAGCTATGCCTGCCGCATCATCCGCAATCTGGCACTCCACGCGCAGGAGCGGGAGCGGGCGCAAAAGCGGGCGGGCATATTGGTCGAGCTGGACGAATGTGCCGCGGCGATCCCCGAGAGAGAGACGGGCGAGATCACGGCGCTGATCAATGAGTTTCTGGATACGCTCCCCGAGGCGGACGCCATGATCTTCGTTCGCCGCTATTTCTATTCCGAGCCCGTCCGTGAGATCGCCGCACGGCTGGGAGTCAGAGAAAATCAAGTCAGTAAGCGTTTGCACCGTATGCGAAAGGCATTGCGGGAGCATTTGAAGAGAGGAGGGGTCTCGGTATGAAACGAACCGACGTCAAAAAAAGTGAAGCACTGTACCGCGCTGTGGGCGGCATCGACGATCGCTTTTTGCTTGCCGCCGATGACGAGAAGGTATGGCAGCGCCTTGCCGCAAAGGCAGAGGCGAAGAGAAGCGAGCGCCGCTTTGTCGGCTATGAGCTGAAAAAGCTGTTGGGCGTGCGCTATCTCTGGGTCTTCCTCGTCATCATGCTGCTGCTCAATTCGGCGGTGGCGTGGGTCACGGCGGGGCAAAGCCCCCGCGCGGGTGAGCCTGCCGACATGATCTCCGCCTTTATCAATTCCTATTTTGAGGACCCCGCGCCCTACGATGCGCACTATGAAGCGATGGAGGCATTTGCCGCCGAGCAGGATCTTTTGTGGATCGAGGCGATGCAGAACAGGGACCTTGATTTTGTGCCCGAGACACTGCCCGACCGCTATTCCACCGACGGGGATTTCTCCGACCGTGAGCTGTTCGCCGCACTTCACGCCGCCGTCTCCGCCTCGCGGGACTATCCCGAAAAGATCGACGGCGTGCTGGGGAGCGCACGGGCAAACTTAGCGGAATTCGACGCCATGGGCATCTCCCCCGAAAGCTTTACCTACCGCTATCAGCTCCGCGTCATCAAGCTGTATGAGACGGCGCGGGAGGAGGTCAGCATCGGTGTGGAGTACACCCGCGGTTGGGGGGAATATTTCGCTTACGATACCGTGAATATCTTCCTGTTTCTGATGATCCTGATGCTGGGCACCGCCGTCTTCGCGCGGGAGCGGCAGAGCGGCTTTCTTCCTATCCTGCGCGCCACCAGACATGGGCGGGGGCGCACGGCGGCAGCCAAGCTGATCGCCATGCTGACCGTCACGGCGGCATTTCTCCTGCTCTTTACGGCAAGCACCTTTGCCGTCTTCGGCTTGCGGTTGGGGTATTCCTCCCCCCACAACGCCATTCAGGCGCTGAATGCCTTCACCCTCTCGCCCTATCGGGTGACGGTCGGGCAATATTTCTTCATTGCCCTCGGCATCCGCCTGCTTGCCTCGCTGGTATTCGGTGCCGCCGTGCTTGCCCTCTCGGCAGGGCTCGGCAACGACGTGCTGATCTATCTGGCGGGCTTGGGCTTTGGCGGGCTCAATCTGGCGCTTTCCTTTCTGCCCGCGGGAGGCGGCACGGCACCGCTCCGCTATCTCAATCCGATTGCCGTCGCGGCGGTCGATCCGCTCTTCCACCGCTACCGCGCCGCGCCTTTGTTTGGCGGCGTGGCAGGATACCTGCCGCTGATGGCGGTGCTGTATTTTCTGTTGATCGTCGCGCTGTCATTGGCGGCGGCGCGGATGTACGTCCGCGGCATGCGCGTGCTTCGTCCCGCGATCCTTGACCGTGTGTCGGCAGGCGTGATGACGCTGCTCGCCCGTCTGCGCGCTCTTTGGCAGGGCAGGGCACGGCGGCTTCGTCTTTCTCGCCGCGCGCGGCGCTACAGCATGTCGCTGACGCTGGCGGAGACCTTCAAGCTGCTCATTTCCTCCCGCTTTTTAGCGGTGGTGCTGGTGCTGTTGGCACTCAAGGCAGGCTATGCCGCTCGGGTGTATGCGCCGAACAGTAACTATGCCGATCACGTCTATCATGAATATATGACCGAGCTGGAGGGACCGCTGACCGAGGAAAAGCTCGACTATCTGCGAGAAGAGCGTGCCGCCATCAACGGCATTCTGGCACGCAAGGAGGCAATGCAGGCGGCATATCTCGCGGAGGAGATCGGCTTTGAGGAATACCGCGCCTATCTCTCCGACTACAATGACGCCTATACGCGCGACGAGCTGTTCGCCGCGGTGGAGGAGCGCGCCGCCTATCTGCAGGCGCGGCAGGCGCAGACGGGGGAGAGGGGTTGGTTCCTCTACGACAGCGGCTGGCGGACTCTGTACGAGAGCGAGGCGGATCTCTTTCTCTACGCCGCCATTCTCCTGCTGTTGACAGGCATTTTCGCCTCGGAATACGTTTCCCGCTCCTCCTCGGGCGGCTTTGCGCAGATCCTGCGCGCCACCAAGAACGGGCGAAAGCGTACCTTTGCCGCTAAGCTGACCGCCGCGGCAGTTGTCTCCACGGTGCTGGCACTGCTGATGGTGGCGGTCGATATCACCGCCGTGTTTGCGGGCTATGAGATGCCTGCCTTCGGCGCGCCGCTGTGGTCCATGCCGCTGTTTGAGAGCGTCGGTACGGGGCTGACTGTGGGGGGATACCTGTTCCTCTTCGTCCTGCTCCGCCTGTTGGGCGTGTGGCTCCTTGCGGGGCTGGTCTGCGCCCTCTCCGAGCTGCTCTGCAAATATATCCCGACGCTGGGCTCGTCTGTCATGCTCACGCTCCTGCCCGCGCTGTGTGCCGCCTTTGGGCTTGCCGCGGCAGAGAAGCTGAACTATCTCAATCTGCTGGCGGGCACGCCGCTGTGGCTCATGTCGGCGCGATCCTCCCTCTTCGGCTCGGATTTCGCCCTGCTCACCGTCTGGATCCTCGCCGCCGCCACCGCCGTCACCGCGGCACTCGCATCGGCGAGACGGGTGTTTGTGAAGTAAAGGAAAGGAGAATATTAGAATGAATCGCATGTTTTTGGTATGCCTTGTCGTTATCATGCTGGGAGTACTTTTGTCTGGATGTGGCAAAAAGGAAGAGATGGTGCCTGTTGTTAAGGTGGACGGCAGCGGCAGCGTAGAAACCGTGGATCGTCAGTTTCTTCCCACGGTTACTTCCACGATCAAGGAGGGGGAAACATTCACAGATCCATCAGTCGTGGAGCCCGGCTCGGTGCAGTGGCCGCAGAGTGAATATAAACCCTTGCAAAAAGCTTCGGTCGGTGGTTCATACTATGGCGGATTTTTGTTTTTCAAAGAAGATCAGCATCTTCAGTATCTGAATATTGCAACAAATGAGACCCGAATTTGCTGTTTTGATCCATTGTGTGATCATGGTATCGTGAGTACGGGCGGAATCAATATGGCAAGCAGTTGTTCTGCGCTGACCACCGGACGCTTTGTGTTGGCAAGAGAAGAAAACGGCAATGTGGTGGTATATTATGATACTACAATGCCGAGTGCAAGTGGTATTGGCGTGGAATGTGAAATTCGCCGTTTTGATGTAGCTGCTAATAGAGTTACGGTTTTTGCAGAATTGGGTGATTATCGTCTATCAAATTTTTGGTTTTATGGCGATGAACTGTTGGTGGCATTGAATGGTGAGAAGAACGGAATATTCCAATACGACAAAAAGTTGACACTTCTGATTGAGGCGACAGACGGATTCCCGGAATTGCTCGGTTCAGATGAACGGGGTGTGGTCTGGCGTATGATTTCTAAAATCTATTTCTCTTCATCCGATTTTTCTATGACGGTGTCTGTGCTGGAAGACTTTATTGGACAATCGAAATTCTATGATGATGGTTATATTTATTATTGTTCGGCACGGAGCAGTGACAATACAGTCAAGTATGAGCCATACACGGGCGAATTTGATGAAAAATGGTCTTCCGGCGGAAATTCGGGTGAGGCGAGTTTTACCAGTATGGACTGGTATCGGATTCGTTTGGAGCAGGGCGCACAAGCTGAGCTGATCTTGAGCGAGACCGCAGCACCGCATGAAAATGCATGGCTTTTTGACCATGAAAATGGATTGTTATATGTGACCCCGTTGCGCCCTGAGCATATGGGATATGTCACGTGGTATGACGATTGGAGTGCGGGAGCAGCGATACAGATGGGATACAGCGGCAAACCGTTGTTCAATAGAATATTCAAGCGTTCGGGTGGTAGCATCATAGCCCTCGATCTAAAAACGCTCAAAATACGAGAAGTATACAACGGGCTGGACGGCGATGTATCGCAGATGTTTGGTTTGCATGATGGTAACCTTGCTGTGTCGTATCTGATCAAGGATATGGAGAAAATTCAAGCGTTGATAGAAACCGATCCACCGAATGGTAATCATGTGGAATATGAAGTATTTACTTTCTTACCAATGATAAAGGAAGTAGAAAACAGATGATGAAAACGTATTGTGTGCTGGGACTTCTCCTTGTCTTGTTGCTATTTAGCTCCTGCGGCAAAACGGGAGATCTCCACTACCTTGAAACCACCGCCGCGACGGAGGTGTCGGAGACGGAGGCTGTGCCGTTTCCGTATACGCCGAGCGAGGATGGGGTGCTGAACTACGGACGGTTCAGGCTTCTGGGCAAGACCGATCAGTTTCAATATCACGACGGCTATCTCTATTTTCTCGCGGGCAGAAATAGCACGGGAAATGCCAAGCTGGGTGCGCGGGCAACACATCTGGTCCGCATGAATGTCGAGACGGGCAATGTGACCGAGGTCTGCCCCGATCCGCTTTGCGCACATGACAAGAACAGCGATTGCGCCATGTACGGCATCGGGTCGGGCGGCTTTATCGTCGGGCCCGACGGAAAATATTACGTGATGAAGGTATATCTGACGCCGGACGGTTTTGTGGATTCTTTTGTGCAATACGATGCCGAAAAAGACACGGCAGTGGAGCTGGATAACAACTTTACCGGTTACTCGTATGAATATTACACCGAACGCTACCGCATATATAAGGACAATTTATACGACGAGGAAACCAAAACCGCGATCCCTCGGATCATGCGCACCGACCTAAGCACCTTGGAGAGTGTTCAGATATGGCCGAAGCAGACGGAGACGGCGGGTGAGGATGAAATGCTGTTTATCATCGACGATCGCCTCTATCTGACCGACCACGTCTGCCTGTATTCGATCGATCTCAACGGCGAGGACTACCGTGTTCACCTGGAGGGGAAGATCCCGATCCATGCCGAGACGGACGGAACGTACGTCTATTATACGGATCAGCGCGAGCTTTGCCGCCGTCGGCTCGATGGCGGCGCAGAGGAGAGAATGGGGCTGGATGCGATCGGGATCCATCTGACCGAAAAGTATGTTTACTACCGCTCGGGGGAGGAGACTGTGCTAGGGAAGGCACGTATTATCGGCTACACCGGGGATGTGATCACGCTCTACGGTGAGAAGCTCTGTCGCTATCCGCTGGACGGCGAGGGCGGGGAAGAGGTTTTGTATACCTTTTCGGAGGAGATCGCTTCTCTCCGCCCCGACGACTGGATCGTCGTAGGCAATTACTGCTACTGCACCTATACCTATTGGGTCGACCCCGACGGCGACGGTGTTTATCGGGACGGCGACGAGGTCAGAAGTGAGCCGTCCAATGAGAACGGGCGGGTGCTCACCTTCCTGCGCATCGATCTGACCACGGGTGTTGCCGATGTGATCTCGGTGGATGAATACGGCACGAAAACGGAGGGGAAGCTCAAATGAGAAAAAGAATATGGATCCATATCGTCGGCATGATGCTTTCGGCTGTCCTCCTGTGCGCCTGCGGCGGGGATGAGCTGCATTATCTTGATACCACGACCGCCGCCGCGACGGCGGAGACTGAGGTTACCGAGCAGCCCTCGGCGCCCTTCCTCTACACCCCAAGCGATGACGGAGTGGTGAATTACAATTATTTCGCGCTCGTGGGAAGAGGAGGGTTATGCCTTCAATATCATGACGGATATCTGTACTTTCTCGTGGGAAAGAACACCACGGGCATGCCCATGGAGGGGCAGGTGCCGTATCTGGTGCGTATGAACGTGGAGACGGGAAACGTTACCGCCGTGTGCCCCGATCCGGTCTGCGTACATGACCGTGACAGCGGATGCCCTATGTATGGGGTCTCCTCCGGTGGTTTTATTGTCGGACCGGATGGAAAATACTATGTGTTGAAGATCTATACGGAGCTGAAAACGGGATTTGTGATGTACTTTGCGCAATACGATGCCGAACGGAATGTTCTGGTGAAGCTGAACGACGGGCTTCCGAGTTACGCGAATGAATTTTACACCGAGCGCTACCGCTTTTACAAAGACGATGTCTATGACGAGGAAACGCAGACTTATTATCTTACCGTCCTGCGTACCGACCTGACCACGGGGGAGAGCGTACCGATCTGGAAGCGGGAGAAGGCGGAGGGCGCGCGCACGGACGAGGTGCTTTTCGTCATTGGTGACCGCCTCTATCTGACCGATTACGCTTGCCTCTATTCCGTCAATTTTGACGGAGAGGACCGCCGTGTGCACATTGAGGGAAAGGTCACGATAAATGCCAAGACGGACGGAGAGTACGTGTATTATATCGACCAATATGAGCTTTGCCGCCGCCATCTGGAGAACGGCGCGGAGGAGCGGCTGGGGATCTTCCCGTATCATAACTATTTTGAACTGACCGAAAAGTACGTCTATTACCGCACGGGCGAGGACATTGTGCTCGGCAAGGCGCGGATTCGCGGCTATACCTCGGACACGGTGACTCTTGGCGGCGAAAATCTCTGCCGCTATCCGCTGGACGGCGAAGGCGGGGAGGAGACCGTTTATACCTTTGCGGGCGAAACCTCGACGGTCCGACCCGAGGATTGGCTTGTCGTCGGAAATTATTGTTATTGTACCTATACCTATTGGGAGGACCCCGACGGTGACGGTATCTATCGGGACGGTGACGAGAAGAAAAGCGATTCGTCCGGAGAAAACGGCCGCGTGTTTACCTTTTTACGCATCGACCTGACCACGAAGGCGGTCGATGTGATCTCGGTGGATGAATACGGCACGAAAACGGAGGGGAAGCTCAAATGAGAAAAAGAAGATGGATCCATACGGTCGGCATGATGCTTTCGGCTGTCCTCCTATGCGCCTGCGGCGGGGATGAGCTGCACTATCTCGAAACGACCACCGCCTCTGCTGTGACCGAGGCAACCGAGTCCTCTGCCGCGCCGTTTCTTTGTACCCCGAGCGATGACGGCGTGTTGAATTATAACTATTTTGCGCTTGCGGGCAAGGGATTGCAGTTTCAATATCATGACGGCTATCTGTATTTTATCGTGGGAAATAACACCACGGGAATGTCCATGAAGGGGGCGCGGACGCCGCATCTGGTGCGCATGAACGTGGAGACGGGGAACGTTACCGCCGTGTGCCCCGATCCGGTCTGCGCACATGACTATGCAAGCGGTTGCCCCTTGTATGGGGTTTCCTCCGGCGGCTTTATTGTTGGTCCGGATGGAAAATACTATGTGTTTAAGGTCTATCCGGAGCCGAAAGCGGGATTTGTGATGTGCTTTGTGCAATACGATGCCGAGCAGAATGTGTTGGTGGAGCTGAGCGACGAGGCGCCGGGCTATGCGAATGAGTTTTACACCGAGCGATACCGTTTTTATAAAGACAACGTTTATGACGAGGAAACGCAGACTTATTATCTCACCGTCCTGCGCACCGACTTGAACACCTATGAGAGCGTACCGATCTGGAAGCAGGAGAAGGCGGAGGGCGTACGCACAGACGAGGTGCTTTTCGTCATCGGTGACCGTCTCTATCTGACCGATTACGCTTGCCTCTATTCCGTCAATTTTGACGGGGAGGACCGCCGTGTGCACATTGAGGGAAAGGTCACGATGAATGCCAAGACGGACGGAGAGTACGTGTATTATATCGACCAATATGAGCTTTGCCGCCGCCATCTGGAGAACGGCGCGGAGGAGCGGCTGGGGATCTTCCCTTATCATAACCATTTTGAACTGACTGAAAAATATGTCTATTACCGCACGGGCGAGGACATTGTGCTCGGCAAGGCGCGTATTTACGGCTACACCTCGGACACGGTGACCCTCAGCGCCGAGAACCTCTGCCGCTATCCCTTGCAGGGAGAGGGCGGGGAGGAGATCGTCTACACCTTCGCGGGGGAGACTGCCGACCTCCGTCCCTCGGATTGGCTTGTCGTAGGGAATTACTGCTACTGTACCTATACCTACTGGGAGGACCCCGACGGCGACGGCATCTATCGGGACGGTGACGAGAAAAGAAGCGACTCGGCGGGTGAGAAGGGGCGCACATTTACCTTTCTGCGCATTGATCTGACCACCGATGAAGTTGATGTGATCGCGGTCGATGAGTACGGTGAGAAAACAGTGGGGGAGATCCAATGAGAAAAAGCATATTGTTCTGTTTCATGCTTTTGGCTGTCCTCTTATGCTCCTGTGGCGGGGATGAACTGCATTATCTTGATACCACGACCGCCGCGACCGAAGAGACCGCGGTGACTGCCGCGCAGTTTACGTATACCCCGAGCGAGGACGGGGTGTTGTCCTACAATCCTCTTGAATTGGTCCGCTTGGGGACGGGACTGCAATATCATGACGGATATCTGTATTTTCTCATCGGCGGGAGCGCGAAGAACAAGTGGCTGGTGCGCATGAACGTGGAGACGGGGAATGTCACCGACGCCTGCCCGGACCCGCTGTGCAGACACGATACCGATACGTGTCCCCTGTACGGCATCGACTCGGCGCTGGGCGGCTTTCTCGTCGGTCCCGACGGAAAATACTATGTGTTCAAGATGTACCGCAATCCCGACCGCGATTCCGATGTGAAGAATATTCAATCCTTTTGTCAGTACGACGCCGGGCGGGATGCGCTGTTGGAGCTGAGCCGGGAGGTTCCCGCCGTGAAGGAGCTATACACCGAGCGCTATCGCTTTTCGATGAATTACGTGCATGACAGTGAAAAGCAAGTATATCACTATACGCTCCGCCGCACCGATCTGAACACGGGTGAGACAGTTTCGCTGTTTGCCAAGGAAGGAAACGCTGCCGCCGAGACGGACGAGCTGCTTTTCTGTATCGGTGACCGCGTGTATCTGAACGATCACACCTGCATCTATTCGGTAAATACGGACGGTGAGGATCGCCGCGTCCATATAGAGGGGCGGATCCCCGAAGATGCCATGACGGACGGGACCTATCTCTATTACGTCGATCGGCATGAGATCTGCCGCCGCCATCTCGAGGGAGGTGTGGAGGAACGGTTGGGTATCTTTCCGTATGCGGATCGTTTTATGCTGACCGAGAATTATCTCTATTACCGCACGGGCGAGGACGTCGTGCTGGGAAAGGCAAGCATCAAGGGCTATGCTTCAGACGTGGTGACACTCAGTGCCGAGAACCTCTGCCGTTATGCGCCGGACGGCGGGGCGGGGGAAGAGATCGTCTACACCTTCACGGGGGAGAGCGGCAATATCCGTCCAAGCCAATGGACGGTTGCCGGCAACTATTGCTACACCACCTATTCCCGCTGGACGGACGCTGACGGGGACGGTATCTACCGTGACGGCGATCAGTATACCAGCCGTGCCTCTGCCGAAAACGGTTTTGTGTTTTCTTTCCTGCGCATCGATCTGACCACGGGAGCAGCCGATATCATTTCGGTGGATGAGCAGGGTATGAGAATGGAGAAGTTAAGCAAATGAGAAAAAGAATTTTAAACTGTATACTTGCCGCATTCCTGGCGGCTGCTGCCTTGTGCGCCTGCGGCGGGGACGAGCTGCATTATCTTGATACCACGACCGCCGCGACCGAAGAGACCGTGCCCGCGACCGAGGCGTACCCTTATACGCCGAGCGACAACCGCGAGCCCTACGGCAATCCGAAGAATATCTCGATGCCCTTACAAGTTCACGACGGGTATCTGTATTTTATGATCGGCAACGGCATGGATGTGCCTATGGAGCTGGTTCGCTACAACTGCGAGAGCGGCAACGCCACCGCCGTCTGTCCCGACCCGCTGTGCGATCATGGGGATGCCGACTGTCCGCTGTTTGGCATGCGCGGCAATAATATGTTCGTCGTCGGCGAGGACGGCAATATTTATTACGACGCCATGACGTGGAGCGAGGGGAAAGCGCTCTATTCGGTGATCCAATTTGACACGGAAAGCGGCAAGACGCAGATGCTGGTCGACTACGGCGACACCTACGGGCGAAATTCCGAATGCTACACCGAGGACTATTGCTTTACCCTGGGCGGCTATTGGGACGAGGCGGGGGAGAACTACATCACCTGCGTCATGCGGCGCGATCTTCACACGCTGGTCAGTGTGCCGCTGTTTGAGGTCGACCAGAAGATGGCGGATGATTACAGCTATTCCTACAACGTCCTCTTTATCGTGGGCGACCGTCTCTACCTCAGCGATCAGAAGTGTGTCTTTTCCGTCAACTTCGACGGCGGTGACCGCCGCGTTCACTTTGAAGGGCGCGGTGATTGGAAGAGCCGCACCGACGGTACCTATATGTATTACTGCAGCGCCGAGGGCGAGCTTTGCCGCCGCGCGCTGGCGGACGGGGCGGAGCAGCGCTTGGGGGTATACCCGAGCGGAAGGAGCTTCCTTCTGACCGAGGACTTCATCTGCTACCACGCGGGCGAGAGCGTGACGATCGGCAAGGCGCGCATCCGCGGCTACGCTTCCGACACCGTGACGCTGGACGCGGGCGAGCTTCGCGTGTGCGACCTCGACGGGGGCAACGACCGCTTGGTCTACCGCTTTGAGGGCGAGACGGCGACCGTCCGCCCCATGCACGGGGTCGTGATAGGGAATTACTACTACTGCACCTACCATTGGTGGGAGGACCCCGACGGGGACGGCATCTACCGTGACGGCGCGGACAAGTACAGCTGGGCGACCAACGGCAAGAGCGATTGCGATCTCCTGCGCATCGATCTGACCACGGGCGAGCTTACCCGCATCCATGTGGAGTGAGGAGGGAAGATATGACACTATCGATACAAGGTATTACCAAATCCTACGGCGAGAATCGGGCGCTTTGCAGCTTCACCGCCGAGCTGACCCCGGGCATCTACGCCCTGCTGGGGCCCAACGGTGCGGGCAAATCGACGTTGATGAATATTCTCACCGACAACCTCAAGGCAGACTGCGGTGAGGTGCTCTGCGACGGGGAGAATATCCTCGACATGGGTGAGCGGTATCGGGAGAAGCTGGGGTTCATGCCCCAGTATCCGGGGCTGTATCCCAACTTCACCGTTGAGCGTTTCATGTGGTACATGGCGGCGCTCAAAGGACTTTCCAAAGCAAAAGCGGCAGAAGATATTCCAAATATTCTACGCTCCGTTGAACTTGACGACGTCCCCAAGCGCCGCATCGGCGCGCTGTCGGGGGGCATGAAGCAGCGTCTCGGATTGGCGCAGGCGGTGCTGGGCGACCCCGAGCTGCTCATTCTCGATGAACCGACGGCGGGGCTTGACCCCAAGCAGCGCATCGCCGTGCGCAATTTCATCTCCCGCATCGCCCTTGACAAGATCGTGCTGATCGCGACCCACGTGGTATCGGACGTGGAGTTCATCGCCAAGGACATCATCATGCTCAAAAAGGGTGTGATCGTGGACAACGTGCCGCCTGCCGCCCTGACTGCCAAGATCGAGGGGAAGGTGTGGCATCTGCCCGCCGCGCAGGAGGAGGTCGCCATGCTGCAGGCACGCCATCGGGTCACGGCGATCGCCCGTGACGAGCGGAGCGGCGGTGTGGTCCTGCGGGTGCTCAGCGAGACCTGCCCCGCCGCAGGCGCCCTTGCCGTACCGCCGAGTCTGGAGGATTATTATCTGTACGTCTTCGGAGAAGAGACGTCCTTTTCAACGGGCTGATCCGTCAGGATCAGCCCCTTTGACTTTTAAAACAAATTGGGGTTTATCGGGGTGGAGGTATCGTGGCGTGAATAAAGCAAGGGGCTCTGCCCCTTGACTCCGCCAGCGTGAACTTTTCGAGAAAAGTTACCTCTGGACTCCTTCAAAAGCTTTCACACTAGGGGTATGAGGCGGGGTGTTTCTCCTGCTCTCGCCGTGGAGAGGATCGGGCGGGGCGGTTATGAGCGGGTTGACGGGTGCAGACCTGTCATGGTTCGAGCGGGCAAACTTCGTTCGCGTCAGGCACCGCCGAGACCCTGCCGCTTCGTCTGCCGTGGCGCTCGCCGCTCGAAATGGGGGAATTTAGTGTACGAT
>JAFTMG010000052.1 GCA_017452525.1 Clostridia bacterium | reverse complement strand
TCATTACTTGATCCTCCTTTGATGTTTTTATTGTTTTGGTTGGCAGACCAACTTTATTATACATCAAAGGAGGTATTTTTTCTACGCATAGCTAAAGCTTTTTGGTGCCACCAGCACTGCTGGTGGTTGATGGGACAAAACGAAAAAAGCCTTGAAAAATCAAGGCTTTTTGTGGCGATATCTTTTTTATCGCCCTTTGATGGTTGCGGAGATGGGATTTGAACCACATGACCTCCGGGTTATGAGCCCGACGAGCTACCAGGCTGCTCTACTCCGCGATATAGGATGACTCTTAGGAAACTGGTGCCGGAAACCGGGGTCGAACCGGCACGATACTTTCGTATCACAGGATTTTAAGTCCCGGGCGTCTGCCAATTCCGCCATTCCGGCAAACAGAATCGCCTTTCTTTCGAGTGCTTTGATATTATATCATATCTTTTCCCGTTTGTCAAGACCTTTTTGGAAAATTCTTTTTTGATAAATCCAAAGTCATCTTCCCATACCGCTTTCCCGTCACTTCTTTATTGACAAAGCGGGCGGGGTGTGATATCATTATGTTCAAAGAAGTCTTCAAATATTCGCGAGACCAAGGATCTTTTATGAAACACGACAAACAATCCCACGGCATCGCCCTTGCCATTCTGGCGGCGGCGCTCTATGCCGTCAATTCCCCCTTCTCCAAGCTGTTGCTGGACCATATGCCGCCAACGCTGATGGCAGGCTTCCTTTATATCGGTGCAGGCATCGGCATGGTCTTCATCGCCCTCCTCCAACGTTTGCGCAAGCAGCCGCCGCAGGGAGAGCGGATGACGGTGAAGCTACTCCCCTACACGGTCGCCATGATCGTGCTTGACATTGCCGCCCCCATCTTTTTGCTGATGGGGCTTTCCGCTACCACGGCGGCAAACGCATCGCTGCTCAACAATTTTGAGATCGTGGCGACCGCCATCATCGCGCTGGTGATCTTTCGCGAGGCGATCAGTCCTCGACTGTGGACGGGTATCCTCTTCGTTACCCTCTCCTGCGCGGTGCTGTCCTTCGAGGATATCTCCGCCTTCCGTTTCTCGACCGGCTCCCTATTCGTTCTGCTCGCCTGCGTCTGCTGGGGCATTGAGAACAACTGTACCCGCCGCCTCTCTGCCTGTGACCCGCTTCTGATCGTTCTGCTCAAAGGCATCTTTTCCGGCTCCGCGTCGGTGATCATCGGGCTTTGCCTCGGAGAACGCCTCGGAGCATGGTGGAGTATTCTTGCCGTCCTCGCCGTCGGCTTCGTGGCATACGGACTGAGCATTTTCTTTTACGTATACGCCCAGCGTTCCCTCGGCGCGGCGCGCACCAGCGCCTATTACGCCGTGGCGCCCTTCATTGGCACGGGGCTCTCCCTTCTCATTTTCCGCGAGCTGCCGCCCTACACCTATTTCATCGCCCTCGCGCTCATGATCGTCGGCGCTTGGCTCTCGGCGAAGGACGAACCGCTTTTCAAAAGGAACAAACAATAACTCACTATATTTCAAAATCACGGAGGAAACATCAAATGAGTCAATTTCTGAACGACATGGCAGAATATTGCCGCGAGATCGATGCCAACATCTACTATATCGGCGCCGTCGAAAACGGCGGTTACGAGGCAGAGCGCATTGCCGTCAACCTGACCAACAACTGCTCCGATATCTACTCGGTCGCCAAGGCATTCACCGTCACCGCGGTCGGTCTGCTGGTGGATCGCGGACTGATGTCCGTGGACGAAAAAGTCTGCGACATTCTCGGCGATCTCTGCCCCGCAGGCATGGACGAGCGCTGGCGCGGCACGACCGTGGACATGGTCCTCCGCCACCGCACCGGTCTTTCCAAGAACTTCCTTGACATCGATTCCAAGGACCCCCTTACCTTCACCGACGACTATCTGACCTACATGCTGACAGCGCCTCTGGTGGGCGATCCCGATGCCGAGGGCATCTATACCGACGCCGCCTTCTATCTGCTCTCCCGTCTGGTCGGCATTCGCGCGGGTCGCAACATGGACGACCTGCTCCGCGACCACATCTACAATCCCCTCTCCTTCCGCGAGACGGCATGGAGCCGTTGCCCGCAGGGTCACGCCATGGGCGCGACGGGTCTCTACATCCGCGCCGACGATATGGCAAAGCTGGGCGCCCTCTATATGCACGGCGGCGAGTGGATGGGCAAGCAGATCCTCTCCAAGGATTGGGTCGACACCGTTCTTTCCCGCGGCTACGAGCTGAAGCCCAAGGGCGATTTCGGCGCATACGGCAAGGGCGGTATGTACGGTCAGATGCTGATGGTCGTCCCCGAAAAGGGCAGAGTCGTGGCATGGGAGGGCTTCAACCGCACCCCCGTCTCCGACAGACTGGTAAAATTCGCCATTGATTATTGATTTCAGAAAAGGAGTATCGCCATGGCAAACATTACGATCGATCTGAGCAGCTCGGTCAAGCCGATGAAGCCCATGCACGCAGGCGGTCAGCCGCCCGTGATATCCTCCGCCAAGCCCACACATTTTCACTATCTGACCGAGGCAGGCATTCCCTACTCCCGTCTGCATGACGTGGGCGGTTCCTTCGGCGGCGGCAAATATGTGGACATTCCCAACATCTTCCGCAATTTCGACGCGGACGAGACCGACCCCGCCAACTACGACTTCGACTTCACCGACGTGCTGATCACGGGGCTGATCGAGGCAGGCGTTGAGCCCTATTTCCGTCTCGGCATCACGATTGAGAATGCCGTCAAAGTCAAGCCCTATTTCGTCTTCCCTCCCAAGGATTATGAAAAATGGGCGCGCATCTGTGAGCATATCATCCGCCACTACACCGAGGGTTGGGCGGACGGCTATCACTATAAGATCACCTATTGGGAGATCTGGAACGAGCCCGACAACGGTCAGATGTGGAACGGCACGCCCGAGGATTATTACCGCCTCTACCATGTGGCGGCCTCTCACCTCAAGAGCCAATTTCCTCATTTGAAGATCGGCGGTTACGGCTCCTGCGGCTTCTACGCCATTGCAAACGGCGGCAACCCCTGGAGCACCAAGCCCCCCGAGGCGGATATGCATTGGGTCAACTATTTCCACGGCTTCATGCGCTACATCAAGGAACACAACTCCCCCATCGATTTCTTCTCCTGGCACAGCTATGCCCCCGTCAAGCATACCAGGATCATGGACGCATGGCTCCATGAGCAGATGGTCGCTTACGGCTACGGCGACCTCCCGACGCATCTCAACGAATGGGATCCCTACGCAAACGAGCTGGGCACCGGCCACCACGGCGCCGAAATTGCCGCCACGACCATCGCCATGCAGCACGGTCATGTCGATCTCTGTTGCATCTACGACATGCGCATTTCCGACGCGCCTTACTGCCCTCTCTTCAACCCCATCACCCAAAAGCCGATCCAGGGCTACTATTCGCTGGTCGCCTTCAACACGCTCTATCGGCTCGGCACGCAGGTGAAAACGGACTGCGACACCGAGGAGCTGTACGTTCTTGCCGCCTCCGACGGCAAGAGACACGCCATGATGATCTCCAATCTGACCGGTACCGCGCAGGAGCTGACCATCGAGGGCGCCGACCTTAGCGACGCGCGCTTCTACGTGATCGACAACGAGCGTCTCCTCTCCTGGGCACCGAATGCCAAGGCACTGAACAACAATTCCGTTTTGCTGATCGAGTGGTAATATAAAACAACAGCGGGAACCTTTCTCTGTTGTCCTTAACGGAGAATTTGCAGGCACAAATTTTCGGCAGAGGGATTGTTTCCTCTGCCGATTTGTGATATAACGGGGTTAATGAAAAGCCTCCCTCCGAGAGGGAGGGACCGCGTTAGCGGTGGAAGGAGCCTGCGTGACTTTAGGTTTGTATTAACTTTCTTGTTACGCACTCTCCCTCAGTCACCTTCGGTCCCAGCTCCCTCCCGGAGGGAGCCTTTGGTACGTGCAACCTTAGGGGGTATGGGCTTTGCCCTATGCCTTTGTAATACAAAGGCGAAACTGGCGATAAAACAGAACGATAAATAAGAATTTGACAAATAACTATAACATTATGTAACTTTACTCCCATTTGTGGTGAATGTTAACATCGGTTGCTTGAATGCAACGGGTTTTAGTGATATAATAATCACATCCAAAGGAGGGGTGATTATGCTAAATGAAAATATTAAAGCACTGAGAAATGTCAAAGGCTTATCTCAAGAGGAATTGGCAATCAAATTGAATGTAGTTCGTCAGACCGTTTCCAAGTGGGAGAAGGGATTATCGGTTCCTGATGCTGAAATGGTAATTCAAATTGCGGAGGCTTTGGAAACCACGGTTAACGTATTACTTGGAGAAGAAATCCCCGATTCTGAAAAATCGGATTATTTCAAAACGCTTGCGGCTAAATTGGAGGTATTAAACGAGCAACATTCTAAACAGAATGAGTACCGTCGAAAAATTTGGAGAGTTGTGTTTACGGTAGTTTTAGTTGTTTCGGCGATTGCATTGATTAGGTATTTACTTTTCTTTAGTTCAATATATCTTATGAAAAATACAGGAGATACATCCGTATCTACAAGTGTAACTGTAATTAGTGGCGGTGATGCTCCTGCTTACATTTCATTTTGGTACTACCTCTCGGTACTGAAGCCTGTTTTGGTTAGTGTGCTTGTAGCACTTATATCAATTGTCGGTCTTTGCCGTACACAAAAAAATAATATCTGGTAGTTTTCATCGAAATATAGTCAATTGCAAAAATCCAATTTAACAAGAATAACCAACGAGCCCCGACAGATCTTTGAAAATCTGTCGGGGCTAATTATTTGTTTACTGCGGATTAAATCAAGTAAAGTTATTTACGATTTCTCCGCTAAGAATATCACCCTTTGCGGTCCCCGCTGTTGTTTTAGTCAACGTAATCCAATATATCCAACCCCATCATCGGCAGCAGGCGCGTGGGCATGAGACGGTAGCGCATGAAGGGATGGAAGCGGAGGGCGGCGCGGAGCAGGTCGGGGGTAACGTGAACGTCCTCCCACTCGGTAACGGCACCCGCGCGGCGCATCCAATCAAGCAGCTGTCCGTCGCTCGGCAGAAATTCCTCGATCAGGCGGCAGAAATCGGGCCAGATGGCTCTCAGGCGCTCCGGCCGGACCAGATGCATCGGCATCCGCGGGATCAGCTTTTCGATTTCCGCCATCTGCTCGGCGGTAAAAGCCTCCCTGAGCGCGGCGTAGTCGATGACGTCCTCCGTGGGCACGATCTCGGCGACCTTGGCGAGGTTATGGTACATCCGATTGATATGCACCGTTGCCACACCCACCTTCTTGCCGTGGAACTCGGGCCAGACACCGCGCACCAACTTATAGCACTCGAGATAGTGCGAGACGGTATGCTCTGCCCCCGACGCGGGACGGGAGGACTTTGCCAGCTTCATGGCAAGTCCCGACAGCACCAGCGCCTCCATGATTGCCCCCGCCGCCTGCGGGTCATCTCCCTGCACACGGTCGGCAAGGGCGGTCATTTTATGCACGGCATTCATCGTCATATCGGCGATGGCGGGGCAATAATACTCATCCACCAGCATATGGACGAATTTCCACTCCAGCACGCCGATGTATTTGGCGACCATATCGCCGAATCCCGCCGCCTTCAGCTCGGCAGGAGCTTTTGCGAGGATCTCGGTGTCGGCTAAGATGACCTCCGGCTGCTTTGCCTGCCAGGTGCTCTTGAAATTGTTTTCAATGATGGGCGCGGTATCGGAGGCGAATCCGTCCATGGAGGGCGCGGTGGCAAAAATACAAAACTCCTTTTGCAGGCGGTAAGCGGCAACGCGGCAGATATCGTTGACCGACCCCGAACCGACCGAGACGATGCCGTCTACGTCCGCCGCCAGCGCCTCGACCTCACGCACCTGCTCAACGCGGGCGTAGCGCATATCGTCATAAACGAACAGCTTGGAGGAAAACCCCGCCGCATCAAGACTCGGCAGCACACCGTCGGCGGCGCGCCAGGCAGGACGGTCGCTGACGATAAGAATGTTTTTCGGAAAGCCTGCCGCGGTGAGCCGTTCTCCCACGCGCACCGTCAGCCCAGCCTCGATCTCCACCATGCGGGTATCAAAGGTATGCTCCTGCCCACAAGGGCAATCGCGGAGGTCGGATAAGATCTTTTGAATGTCCATACTCGTAGCTCCTTCCAAAACACCCGTTCCCGCTATGGCGCGAGAACGGGTGTCGGTTTCTATGTAACAGTATCTTACTTCAGATAATCCATGATATCCAGCTGCATCATGGGCATCAGACGGGTCAGAAGGATTCTGTAGCGCATGTAGGAATGGTAACGCAGACCCAGCTCAAGCAGCTCGGGAGACACGTGAACGTCCTCGGGCTCGGTAACGGCGCCTGCTTTGCGCATCATATCCATCATCTCGGCATCGGTGGGCAGGGTCTCCTTGATCAGCTTGCGCACCTCGGGCCAGATCGCCTTGAGGCGGGCAGGATCGACCTTATCCATGATGGAGGGCTGGTTGAGCTTCATCAGCTCGGGGATCTGCTCCTCGGAGAATGCCGCCTTAACAGCATCCCAATCGGTGACCTCAACAATGGGATCGATCTCCTCCACGCGGTCAGCGATGTTGTGGTAGATACGGTTGATCAGAACGGTGGCAACACCGACCTTCTTGCCGTGGAACTCGGGCCATACGCCGCGCGCCAGCTTGTAGCACTCAAGGTAGTGAGAAACGACGTGCTCGGCGCCCGATGCGGGACGGGAAGAGAGTGCCAGCTTCATAGCCAGACCGGAGAGGACCAGTGCCTCCATGATGGCACCTGCAGCTTCTTCGTCCTCACCCTGTACCTTGTCGGCAAGAGCAACGATCTTGGCGATCGCCTCCTCGGTCAGCGCGGCAACGGCGGGGCAGTAGTATTCGTCAATCAGCATGTTAGCCAGTCTCCAGTCGAACAAACCGATGTACTTGGCGATCATATCACCGAAGCCGGCGGCCTTCAGCTCCACGGGAGCCTTGGCGAGGATCTTGGTATCGGCGATGATGACCATCGGCTGCTCAGCCTTCCAGGAATTCTTGAAGTTATTCTCAATGATGGGCGCGGTATCGGAAGCAAAGCCGTCCATCGAAGGAGCGGTTGCGAAAATGCAGAACTTCTTGCCGGTGCGGAAGGAAGAAACACGGCAGATATCGTTGACGGAGCCGGTACCGACGGAAATGATACCGTCGACGTCGGTCGCCAGCGCCTCGACCTCGTGAACCTGCTCGACCTTGGCGTAGCGCATATCCTCGTAGATCAGCAGCTTGGAAGAGAAGCCCGCCGCGTCAAGGCTCTCGAGAATGCCCTCGGATGCCTTCCACTCGTTGCGGTCGGAAACGACCAGAACCTTCTTGGGGAAGCCTGCCTCGGCAAGGATCTTGCCCGTCTGTGCGGTGATGCCGGAGCCGATCTCGACGACCTTGGTGTCGAAGGTGTGCTCACGACCGCAGGGGCAATTTTTCAAGCTGTTCAGAATTTTGTTAAGATCCATTTTATACCTCCATATACCGCGCATGTACGCGGCAGATCAAAATATATTTCCAACTATTGATTATACTACCAAAAAAACATTTTGTCAAGTGTTGACAGACACAACCTTCTCCGCTATAATATTGAAATAGAACCACTGCAGAAACGGAGAACACATCATGGAACGAAATATCAAGATCAAGCTTCTCTCCCGCCGCACCGAGATCGGGCAGGCGATGATACAGAGCCTTTTTGACGCGGCGCTGGGCGAGGAAAGCACCGAGACCAACGAGCTTATCTTTGCCCCCGAGAACCACACTGCGGAATCGGACGTGATCGAGGTCACCACCGAGGGTACGTTGCGTCTGGAAAACGGGCGGGTGGAGATCGTTTACGAGGAAAGCGAGCTGACAGGCATGGAGGGCGCCAGCACCTCCGTCTCCTTCGCCGCCGAAAATCCCGAGCTGATCACCATGATGCGGGGCGGCACCGTGACCACCGCGCTGGTCTTTGAGCCCTACCGCCGTCACATATGCGCCTACCACACCCCCTTCATGCCCTTTGAGATCTGCGTATACGCCAGCCGCGTGGACAACCGACTGCTGCAGGACGGCGTCCTTGAGCTGGACTACGCCATTGAGCTTCGCGGCGCGCAGGCAGAGCGCACCCGCTTTACCATGGAGATCCGCACCACGGAGGAGGAAGATCCTCTGCCCCGCCCTGAGGTCATGCTGAAGGGCATGTAACATAAATTCAAGAAGCACTCACCCGCCGCGGCGGGTGAGTGCTTCCTGATATACGGAAAAGGGTGCCTTGCGGCACCCTTTTCAAGCAAAATATTATTCGAAGATCTGGAGCAATCTGTCCAGCTGCTTCTGCCAAGGCTTCTGCTGTGCCTTGATGGTGGTGGTCCAAGCGGTGGAGCCGGTGATGGCACTCTGCCATGTGCCGGAGGGACCGCTCAGAGCGTTGGACAGGATTCGACC
Organism: Clostridia bacterium; assembly: GCA_017452525.1. Taxonomy (GTDB): domain Bacteria; phylum Bacillota; class Clostridia; order Oscillospirales; family CAG-272; genus RGIG3947. The sequence continues at coordinate 10,241 of JAFTMG010000052.1, read as the reverse complement.
GAGGTCGAAAACAACGGCACTCTTCGCGATATCAAACATCTTGGCGGCAACGTCGTCCTGAGAATACTTGACCTTCAGAGCAACCTCGTACAGTGCGGGAGAAACGGTACGGTAGGACTCGGAAGCGTAGCACTCAATGATTGCGCCGATCGAATCAGCACGCTGGCTGTCCTTCGGAATCGCATACAGGGAGAACGGATTACCCAGCAGAGTAGCGTAGTTCTCCTGGGTCTCATCATACTTCGGGATCGGGATAATACCGTAAGAGACTTCCTGACCTGCGAAGGTGATCGCCTGGCGGCAACGGTCATTCCAGAACAGGGAGATACCCTTACCGAAATACTGGTGAACGGTGCTGTTGACCGTCAGCAGATAACCGTCATTGGTATCGTTGAAGAAGTTTTGAACCTTCTCCTGCAGACCCAGCGTCTTCTCGCCGAGGAAGTCGGCGGAGAATACAGGAGTCTCGTTGGTAGTATCGAGAATAACGATATCACTGCCCCACAGGAAGGAGTCCAGATGCAGGGTGTAGGTGTACTGACCGTACTGGTCGTCAATATCCTTGATACCGTTACCGTTCAGGTCAGAGTACACGCCGGTACACATTTCAAACTGCTTATCAATGGTCCACTTGCCCTCATCTACCAGCTGATAGGGATCCTCCAGATGGTAGGTCTCCAGCATATCCTTGTTGAAGAAGGTAACGTACATCATGTAGATCACGTTGGCGGAGATATCGCCGGACACGAAGAAGAGCTTGTCATTGATGGTTGCCTGACCGATCAGCTTCTCAGGCCACCAAGGCTTCTCAAAGTCGATATGGTCTACCTCGGACAGGTTGTAAAGCAGGTTCTGAGTAGCTGCCTGACCGATGGTGTAGCTGTGCGCAGATACCAGATCGTAAGCATGGTCGCCGGCAGAGATGCTGTTGCTGATCTTCTGGCAGAACGCGTTCTCGTTGGATGCGTTACCCACCTCGGTAGCATAAGCAAACTTCATATTCAGTCTTTCCTCTACAGCCTGGTTGCGGTTGTAGATGGCATCGTTGACCAGGTCACCGGTCTGGCTCTCAGCGTAGAACTCCTCGTGCTCACGGTCGGACCAGTAAAGCAGGGTGTATTCTTCGTTGTTGAGATTCAGTTCAGGGTCGAGGTCGTCTTTCAAATATCCATTGGCGTCGGTGTTTTCGGTTGCCTCAGTCACAGCCGCATCGCCTTCACCGGCGGGAGCAGTCGTGGTGGCATTGTTCGCGGTCGTGGTGGTCTGGGTGTCGTCCGTCTTGCCGCACGCAACTACGGGAAGCAGCATCAGACATGCCAGCAGCACACACACAATGCGAGAAATGTGAGTGGTTCTCATAAAATCCTCCCAAAAAGATTATTTTAGATATACATCGTTTATTATATCAGTTTTCTCTCATTCTGTCAAGCCGTTATTCAAAAACCTGCAGCATCTTTATTCAAAAACCTGCAGCATCTTTTCCAACTGCTTGTTCCACGGCTTTTCCTGTGCCTTAATGGTAGTTGCCCAGGACACGCTGCCGGTGATCGCCTTTTGCCAGGTGGAGGCAGGACCGCTGAGAGCATTGGAGAGAATGCGCCCAAGATCGAACACAACAGAGCTCTTGGCGATATCAAACATCTTGGCGGAAACGTCGTCCTGTGAATACTTGAGCTTGAGCGCTACCTCGTAAAGCGCGGGGGAGATCTTGCGGTAGGACTCGGAGGCCATACATTCCAGAACGGCACCCGCCATATCGGGGGTCACGCTGTCCTTGGGGATGGCGTACAGCGAGAAAGGATTGCCCAACAGGGTGGCGTAGTTTTCCTGCGACTCATCATACTTCGGGATCGGGATGATGCCGTAATTGATCTCCTTCTCGGCAAAGCTGATGGCTTGACGGCAACGGTCATTCCAGAAGAGCGACAGACCTGCGGCAAAATGCTGGCTGACCTTACTGTTTTCGGTCAGAAGATAGCCGTCGGAGGTATCGTAGAAGAAGCCCTTGACCTTTTCCTGCAGGTTCAGCGTCTTTTCGCCGAGGAAGTCGGCGGAGAAAACGGGGGTATCGCCCGAGGTATCCAGCACGATGATATCACTCCCCCACAAAAAGGAATCCAGATGCAGGGTGTAGGCATACTGTCCGTACTGGTCACCGATGTCCTTGGCGCCGTTGCCGTTGAGGTCGGAATAAAGCCCCTTGCACATCTCCAGCTGCTTGTCGACCGTCCACTTTCCGTTCTCGACCAGCGTATAGGGATCCTCCAGCTTATAGGTCTCGACCATGTCCTTGTTGAAGAAGGTGACGTACATCATGTAGATGACGTTGGCGGAAATGTCGCCCGAAACGAAAAAAAGCTTATCGTTGATGGTCGCTTGACCGATCAGCTTGTCAGGCCACCAGGGCTTCTCAAAATCCACATACTCGATATCGGACAGGTTGTAGAGCAGATCCTGCGTGGCGCACAGACCGATGGTGTAGCTGTGTGCCGCCACGAGATCGTAGGCGTGATCGCCCGCCGAGATGCTGGTGTTGACCTTGGCGGCGAAGGTCTTCTCATTGGAGGCGTCTCCCTTCTCGGTGGCATAGGCGAAGTTAATGCCAAGTCTCTCCTCCACCGTCTGATTGCGCATATAGATGGCATCATTGACCAGGTCACCCGTCTGGTTCTCGACGTAAAACTCCTCATGCTCGCGGTCAGACCAGTACAGCAGAGTCACTTCCTCTTCGCCGAAATCCACCGGTTCAAGCTGGAAGCGATCATACAGGGCATCGGCATTGTCGGTGTTTTCGGTGACAGCGTCGCCGCCGGCCGATGTGGTGGCCTCGCCTACAGGCGCCTCGGTGGTGACCTCCGGCGTCTCCTCACTCTTGCCGCAGGCAACGAGCGGGAGCAGTACAAGGCAGGCAAGAAGCAGGCATATTGTGCGTGAGATACGGGTGGTTTTCATATACAAAACCTCCTTGCATGATATAAAATAGTATCCTCATTATGAAACTTTTCCCGGTAAATGTCAAGTGTTTTTGAAAAAACGCAAAAAATCGCTTTGCGGCAGACACCGCAAAGCGATTTTTTATTTTTCAAGACTCCAACTGTTCTGCGAATTTCCGCACGGCGCGGCAAAAGGCGCGGCCGGTATTGACCAGCTTCTCTGCCGTGACCTTGTTCTCCGCTGTGCCGAAAAAGGTATTCTCCAGCGTGCAGGCAAAGCGGCATCCCTCCAGGGTATTGAAGAAGGTACTGAAGGTGGGTGTTGCATCCTTGTTCCATCCCACATTGGGGTGGATGTCGCCGGACACGAAATACTTCACCGCATCCTCGCCGCAGGCCGCCTCAAAAAGCTGACCGAAGGTGTCAAACAGCGGCTCCTTCTCGGCAAACTTGCGCACGACAAAGATCTTGCCGCAGCGCGCGCCGCCGCTGTGACCGGGGGCGTGAAAATCAAAGCCCATGTATACCGGGTTTTCCTTGGCGAAGCGGATGATCTCCCGCACCTCGGGATAGATGGGCGCGTCGGTGTAATCGCGGTTATGGTCAAAGGGCGCGCGTCCCTTTCCCTGATCGCCGTCGCAGACGCCGTCATAGTCCGCAAAGGGCACCACGAACAGCGAGGTATCCTCAATGGGGGACGCCAGATACTCCCGCAGCACGCCCTCCAGCACATAGGTGCCGGGAGACTCGCAGGAGTGATGTCGGGAGGCCAGCACGATGGGACGGCTGCCGTTTCCGATCCGAAGCAGCGGCACCTCCCTGCCCTTGGGCGTCAGGCACAACGACTCGGCAGAAAGTCCCAGCTCGCAGAGCACCGCGCGCAGACGCGCGGGGGTATAGACAAGATCGTGCGCAAAATAGACCTTGTCCTCGTCCTCGCCGAATCGATAAGTAAAGGAAAAGCCGTCATCGCGGCTGTCCATCCACTGCCAGTGGATCAGATCATGGCTGACCGCCGCGCCGTAATTGCCGACCCATTCTTTATCCAGGTGGAAGGACAGCGTCTGTCCCTGCGCGCCCTCCACACAAAAGGCCCAATAAAAATAGTCTCTGGTGGTGCCGCGCAGCTCATTCTGCAAATAGACATGGTTGCCTTCCACATTCAGAACGCGGATGTTGCCGCATTCAAAATCAGCGTGTATCTTCATCATCATTCATCTCCTTTCCGAAAGAACCGGGAGCCGACCGTCGTTGTCGGCTCCCGGCAGGTCTGGCTTATTCAAATATGCCGCGCAGCTTATCAAGCTGATTGTTCCAAGGCTTTTCGTTTGCCTTGACGGTAGAAGCCCATCCGGTATCGCCCACGATGGCCTTCTGCCAACTCTTGTAGGCACCAAGGCTGTTGGAGAAGATGCGGGCGAGGTCAAGAACAACGGTGCTTCGTGCGATATCAAACATTCTGGCAGAAACATCGTCCTGAGAATACTTGTACTTAAAGGAAAGCTCATAGACCGCGGGAGTCACATTGCGGTAGGACTCGGAGGCCCAGCACTCCAGCACGGCACCGGCAAAGTCGGGATCCTGGCTGTCCTGCGGGATACCGTAGAGCGAGAAGGTGTTGCCCAGCAGGGTGATGTGGTCCTCCTGCTCCTCGTTGTATTTCGGAATGGGCAGGATGCCGTAGGAAACATTGTCGGCGGTGTAGAGGATGGCGCGGTGGCAGCGGTCATTCCAGAAGAGGGAGAGACCTTCGCCGAAGAAGAGATGGTTGTTGGCCTTGTCGGTGGTCAGGAAGCCGTCATTGGTGTCGTAGATGAAGGACTTGATCTTCTCCTGCAGGTTGACGGTCTTCTCGCCGAGAAAATCGTCAGCGAGCTTGAAGTTGTCGCCCATGCTGTCGACGATGAAGATGTTACTGCCCCAGAGGAAGGCATCAAAGTGCAGGGTGTAGATGTAAAGACCGCTTTGGTCGCCGACGTCCTTGACGCCGTTGCCGTTGAGGTCGGAGTAGACGCCCTTGCACATCTCAAACTGCTTGTCGATGGTCCACTTGCCCTCGGCGACCAGTTTGCTCGGATCCTCCAGCTTGTTCGCCTGCAGCAGGTCCTTGTTGAAGAAGGTGACGTACATGGTGTAGATGACATTGGCGGAGGCATCGCCGGAGACAAAGAGGAGCTTGTCATTGATGGTACACTGGTCGATCAGCAGTTTGGGCCACCAGGGCTTTTCAAAGTCCAGATGATTGACCGAGGAGAGATCATAAAGCAGATTCCGCGCGGCACACATGCCGGTGGTGTAGCTGTAGGCGGAGATCAGATCGTAGGCGTGGTCACCGGCGGAAATGCTGGTGCTCAGCTTGAGAGCGAAGGGCTCCTCGTTATTGGTGTCGCCGGCGGTGCCGATGAAGTTGAGCTTCACACCCAGACGGTCCTCAATGGTCTGATTGCGGGTGTAGATGGCGTCATTGATCAGTTCGCCGTTGGCTGTTTCCGCGACGAATTCCTCATGCTCGGCATCGTTCCAGTGAAGAAGATTGACCGTCTTGCCGCCGAAATGGAGGGCGGGGTCGAGATCGTCACGCTCGTAGCCGTTTTCGTCGGTGTGCTCCGTCTCGGCGGGAAGCGTTGTTTCATGGGAGGCCTGCGCGGCGGTGGTCGTGGCGGCGGTGCCGTCAACGGCCGTTGTGGTGGTCGGTGCGTCGCCCTCCGTCTTGCCGCAAGCGACAATGGGGAGAAGCATCAGACATGCCAGCAGTACGCATACCGGGCGAGAAATGCGGTTGGTTCTCATAAAATCCTCCTAAAACAAAGTGAATATAGACATACACTTTCATTATATCCGTTATCCTGTCGAATGTCAAGATGCTATTTGCAAATTACCGGACAAATCGACTTTTTTGTAAATACATGACAAGCCAAAAAGTTTTTCTCCGCCCATACTTTTTCTATATTTTGAGTCAAAGCTCTTTACAATTATATGAAAAAGGTGTACAATAAAATTATCTATCGGAAAGGAGCCGAACACCATGTTGAAGCTGGAACACGACTTTCACGTACATACCCACCTTTCCTCCTGCGCCAAGGACAGCGCGACCATAGAACACTACGTCGCCAAGGCACGCGAGCTGGGCATCAGGAAGCTGGGACTTGCCGATCACATGTGGGATTCCGCCGTCTCAGGCGCCCCCAAATGGTACGTGCCGCAGAATTTTGAACATATCAGCACCATCCGCGAGGAGATTGCCGCCACCGAGCATGAGGGCATCGAATTTCTCGTCGGCTGTGAGTGCGAATACGACCGCATCCACGAGGGCGTAGCCATCAGCGAGGCTGTGGCTGAGCAGTTGGATTTTCTCATCGTTCCCAACTCTCACACCCATATTACCATGCCCAAGGACCTCTACGAGCCCCACCGCGCCCACGCAGAGTATATGCTCAAGGCGTTCTACGATATCATCAACTCCCCCGTGGCAAAATACGTCACAGCCATTCCCCACCCCTTTATGGCGGTCTGCTGCCCCTATCCCAACGCGCAGGCGATCGCCGAGATCACCGACGACGAGTTCAAGCGCTGCTTTGATGCGGCGGCAAACAAGGGCATCGCCATGGAGATCAACCCCAACCACTTCCGCCACCCGCTCCCTGCCATCTACGAGAGTCAGATCATGCGCATGTACCGCATCATCCGCGAAAGCGGCTGTAAGTTCACCCTCGGCACTGACTCCCATTCCGACACGGGACACGATCAGTGGCGCAACGCCTACGTTGCCATCGGACTGCTGGGGCTGAAGGAAGACGATTTCCACCCGCTGACCCGCGTACGGTGATCCGCCATATCAAAGAAATTTAAAACAAAGGAGATATATACCCATGAGCAACAAAATGATGAATGCAGCCGTTCTGCACGCTGTCGGCGATCTTCGCTACGAGCAGGTGCAGATGCCCGAGATTGCAGAGGACGAGGTCCTTCTGAAGATCCGTGCATGCGGCGTCTGCGGTAGTGACATTCCCCGTGTATACACCAAGGGTACCTACCATTTCCCCACCATTCCCGGCCACGAGTTTGCCGGTGAGATCGTCGCGAGCAACGACCCCGCTCTGCTGGGCCGCCGCGCCGCCGTTTTTCCGCTGTTGCCCTGCCACAAGTGCCCCCCCTGCAAGGTGGGCGAGTTTGCCAACTGCCATGACTACGACTACTACGGCTCCCGCCGTGACGGTGCCTTTGCCGAGTACCTTGCCGTCAAGAAGGCGAATCTGATCCTCGCGCCCGATACCCTTTCCTATGATTGCGCCGCCATGTGCGAGCCCGGTGCCGTTGCCCGTGCCGCCATCCGCCGCATGAACGTAGAGCTGGGTGATCTGGTTGTCATCTACGGCGCAGGTCCCATCGGACTGATTGCCGCGCAGTGGGCAAAGCGCGCCGGCGCGGGATGCGTCCGCGTGGTCGACATCAGCGAGGAAAAGCTGTCGTTTGCCGCCAAGTTCGGGTTTGAGTCTTACGATCCTGAAAAGGACGGCGCCGCCGACGCGGTTCTGGAGGGCACCGGTGCCGCTCCCGCCCTCAACAACGCCATCCGAGCCCTCAAGGCACACGGCAAGCTGGTCCTGATGGGCAACCCCATGGGCGACATGAACATCAAGTCCGACGTATACTCCCAGATTCTGCGCAAGGAGCTGCGCATCACCGGCACATGGAACTCCTCCTACAACGACATGATCAACGACTGGGAAGCTACCATCGCCGCCATGGCGGACGGCTCCATCCAGTACGAGGGTCTGATCACGCACCGCTATCCCCTCGCACAGGTCAATGAGGCACTGGAAATGATGCGTGACAAGAAGGAATTCTTCACCAAGGTCATGCTGGTCAACGACTAAAGTTTGAAAAATAAATTGTTCAAACAGCTTTTGTGCCTTGACGGCTAAACGCCGTCATTTCGGAAAACCGAAACCGTCCCAAAAGCAAGTTATCAGAAAGGAATGAACATAAATATGAGCATTCAGATCAAAACCGACGCCATGCGTCACATTGAGCATACTGCCGATCTCTGCATCGTAGGCGGCGGTCTTTCGGGCATGATCGCCGCCATCTCGGCGGCGCGCGAGGGTGCCAAGGTCATTCTCATGCAGGATCGCCCCGTCTTCGGCGGCAACGCATCCAGCGAGATCCGCATGTGGGTGCGCGGTGCCAAGGGCATGCACAACCGCGAGACCGGTATCATCAGCGAGCTGGAGGAGGAGAACATCTACCGCAATCCTACCCTGACCTACTCTCTGTGGGACAGCGTTCTGTACGGTGCCGTCAAATACGAAAAGAATATTGAATCCATCCTCAACTGCTCCTGCGTGGATGCCGACACCGACCCCATCACGGGTGATGTCGTAGCCGTCAAGGGCTGGCAGATGACCACCTACACCTGGCACACCGTCAAGGCAAAATACTTTGCCGACTGCTCGGGCGACTCCATCTTAGCTCCCATCGTGGGTGCCGAGTACCGCGTCGGCCGCGAGGGTCACGACGAGTACGGTGAGCCCATCGGACCCGAGGTGGCAGACCGCAAGACCATGGGTATGTCCTGCATGATCCAGGCGCGCGAGACCGACCATCCCGTCAAATTCACCCCGCCCTCCTGGGCATACGTCTTCCCCGAAGACACCGATTTCGGCGGGCAGGGCGTCTACAAAAAATTTGCCAACACCAAGAGCACGCTGACCGAGACCGAAAAGCTGGCGGCAGGCGAGAGCATCTCGACCGTCGACATCAAGCAGACCACCGCTTGCGCCCGCACCCATGAAATGGCCACCGATAAGACCAACTTCTGGTGGATCGAGCTGGGCGGCGACCGCGACAGCATCCACGATTCCGAGGAGGTCCGCGACGATCTGCTCAAGGTTGCCTTCGGCGTTTGGGATCACATCAAGAACTACGGCGATCACCACGCCGAGAACTGGGAGCTGGAATGGGTCGGCTTCCTGCCCGGCAAGCGTGAGAGCCGCCGCTACATCGGCGACCACGTGCTGACCCAGCATGACGTGGAGGCAGAGGGTAAGTTTGAGGACCTGATCGCCTACGGTGGATGGCCGATGGACGACCATAACCCCGCGGGTCTGCGCTCCCATCTGACCGACGCGCCCCCCTCTCTGCTCTATCCCGCGCCCTCGCCCTACGGCATTCCCTACCGCTCGCTCTACTCCCGCAACGTAGGCAATCTCTTCTTTGCCGGACGCAACATCAGCGCCACCCACGCTGCCAACAGCTCCACCCGCGTTATGGCGACCTGCGCACTGCTCGGTCAGGCCATGGGTACTGCCGCAGGTATGTGCGTGAATTACGGTCTGACCCCGCGCCAGATCTTCACCGAGGGCAAGGTTCCCGAGTTGCAGGCAAAGCTGATGGATGCCGGTTGCTACTTGCCCTGGCACACCCGTGAGATCCCCGCGCTCAGCCGCGAGGCAACGCTGAATCTGACCGAGGCGCAGAAGGCAGTCCTCTTCAACGGTATCGAGCGTCCCGACAAGAACAAGACCGTCAACTACGTCGAACTGAACGTCGGCGATGAGATCACCTACGATTTCGGTAAGCCCACCGAGCTGCATGAGCTTCGCCTGATGTTCGACCCCGATTTCTCCCGTATGTCCATTTCCAAGAACGTCAAGATGCGCACCTTCGCTCAGCGCTCCAGCATCGGTCTGGACTTCGACGGCGTTCACATTGCCAAGACGCTGGTCAAGTCCTTCGAGGTCTACATGGACGGCGAGAAGGTCTACGCAACCGACGACAACTACCATTCTCTCGTCCGTCTTCCTCTGAACGGCACGGCAAACAAGCTGACCGTGAAGTTCACCGAGACCCGCGGCGAGGATAAAGTACATGTTTTCTCCTGCGACGTCAAATAAATCCAACCGATCCCGCCGGGTGTCGCACCCCGGCGGGATTTTTTCCGTGCAGCGTGTATGTTAATTGGAGGTATCGTGGCGCGGACGAAGGCAGGGTGGAGGTATCGTGGCGCGGACGAAGGCAGGGCTCTGCCCTGCACCCGCCAAAGGGAACTTTTCGAGAAAAGTTCCCTCTGGACACCTTCAAAAGCTTTCACACTATGGGTATGAGGCGGGATGCTTATTTTGTTCTCGCCATGGAATGGGTCGGGCGGGGCGGTTACTGATCCGCTGACGGATACCTCCCTTGCATGGCTTGAGCGGGCAAACTTCGTAAACGTCAGGGACCGCCGAGACCCTGCCGTTTTGGCTGCCGTGGCGCACGCTGCACAAAATGGGGCTGTTTAGTGTGTGACACGGGACTGTTATTATT
>JAFTMG010000051.1 GCA_017452525.1 Clostridia bacterium | reverse complement strand
GGATTTTCCGAGAAAGTATTTCATTTGCATTTAAGATATGCAGGGGATAACGATGAATTGTATTTTAGGGATTATCTTATCGAGTTTCCCGATATAGCAAAAGAGTATGAAAAATTAAAGATTTCTTTATGGAAAGAATACGAGCATAATCGAGATGCTTATACAAACGCAAAGACCGAGTTCGTAAAGAAATATACTGAAAAAGCGAAATCAATTTATGGTAACAGATACTAACAAATTCCAATTTATCGAACAAAATAACCGAACCCCGACAGATGTCGGGGTTATTTATTTGTTTACAGCGGAGCAATTATTAACCAACTGACTATAATTTCTCCGCTAAGTTTGCACGCCCTTGGGTGTGCTTTTTTGGGGGGATAGCGACACCCCGGATCGCGCGATCCCACCTTTGAAAGCATTCAACTTGTGTTCCATCCCCGTCCTCTTTTCTTTTTTGCCTCAAAACACTTGCAAAGCAGATTACGGTGTGATAGAATAAGCACAGAAACAAAGCACAAAAATCCCGATTGAAATCAGGAGGATCATGATATGCTGCACGAACTTACCGTAAAGAAAAATATCCGCACCTTTTCCGTTTGCCCCGAGAATCTGACGGGGGAGAAGGGCATGGGCGGCCGCGCCGTGGAGGGCACCGCGTCTCATGCCGCGCGCGAGCTGGGACAGGGCTGGAAGGTCAACCCCTATCTGATCGTTGAGCCGGGTGAGAGCATCACGCTGGCAGACATCAAGGGTCAGGGTGCCATCAAGCATTTCTGGATCACCGACAATGCCGCCATGGGCCGCTTGCTGATTCTGCGCATCTGGTTTGACGGTCACAAGAATCCCGCCGTCTGCGCCCCCCTCTCCGACTTCTTCTGCAACGCCGATTACAAAGAATACCGTCAGCTGAGCAGCCTTGCCATCTGCGTCAATCCCAAGCGGGGACTCAACTGCTATTTTGAAATGCCCTATTTCAAGGGCTTCCGCGTCGAGATCGAGAACATCGGCGTCAAGCCCTGCAATGTTTACTATCAGATCGACTGCGAGGAGAAGGAGATCTCCCCCGACAGCCTCTATTTCCACGCCCAGTTCCGCCGCGTAAATCCGCTGCCTTATATGCAGGATTACACCATTCTGGATGGCATCAAGGGGCGCGGCTGTTATGTCGGCACCTACCTCTACTGGGGCGTCAAGTCCAACGGCTGGTGGGGCGAGGGCGAGATCAAGTTCTTCATCGACGGCGACACCGATTTCCCGACCATCTGCGGCACGGGCACCGAGGACTACATCTGCGGCGCGTATAATTTCGATGTGGACGGTCACTATGTCGAGTTCACCACCCCCTACTCGGGTATGTACAAGGTGGGACACACCGACGAGCTTTACCGCGCACAGCGCTACTTCAATATGTACCGCTTCCACATTCAGGATCCCATTTACTTTGAGAAGGATCTGCGGGTGACCATTCAGGCGCTGGGTTGGCGGAGCGAGCACCGTTATCTGCCTCTGCAGGATGACATTTCTTCGGTGGCGTATTGGTATTCCGACACGCTGGATGACGAATATCCGCCCATGCTGTCCGCAAACGAACTGGAGATCGTCTGATGGAGGAGCAGAATATGAAGATCCAAGGCGCAATTTTTGATATGGACGGTACTCTTGTCGATACGCTGATGCTGTGGGACGTGATGTGGGAGCATTTCGGCAAGCTGTATCGCGGTATGGAGGGCTTCCGTCCCGACCCGCTCTTTGAAAAGGAGCTGCGGACGATGGTGCTTCGCGATGCCATGGTCTGCATCCATGACGAGCTGGGCATGGGTGCTGACGCGGACGAGCTGCTGCGCGAGGCGTACAGCTGCTTTACCGATTACTACCGCAACCGCGTGGAGATGAAGCCGGGCGCCCGAGAGTTTCTCGACCGCCTGCAGGCGGCAGGGATCCCGATGATCCTTGCCTCCGCCACCGACCCCGCGCTGATCGAGCTGGGGCTCGCCCATTGTGACATGAAGAAATATTTCAAGGCTGTCCTCTCCTGTGCCACCATTGGCAAGGGTAAAGAGGAGCCGGACATTTATCTGGAGGCGCAGAAGCTCCTTGGCACGCCCGCCGCCGAGACGTGGGTCTTTGAAGATTCCTACGTCGCCCTGCGCACCGCCCACGGCATCGGGATGCCGACGGTGGGCATCTATGACAAATACAACGATTTTGACCACGAAAAGCTGAAAGCGCTGTCCGATATCTATATCGGGGACGGGCATACGCTTTCGGAGATCACGCTGTAACGGGAGGAATATTTTATGATCGAATTTTCGGGTGAGCTCTCCGGTGCGTGCCGTCGGTATGTGCTTCGTCGATCAGTCATATTAAAAATGATGCCGTTTCTCTTTGCTCTTATCGTTGTTGGTCTGGTTCTTTGTCCGATTGTGCTGCCGCTGTTGAACATGGCGTGGTATTATGCACCGATCCTGTGTATTCCGCTTGTTTTGGTTTGGGTACTTTCCGAGCTGCCTATCCGAAAGAAGAATCTTGACCGCATTCTGCCCGTGCAGCTTACTGTGACCGAGGATGGTGATATCATCAGCCGCGGCGCGGCATACGAGGAGATCATGACGGTGGAGGGGGTCAATTGCGTATTGGATTTTGGCGAATGGTATCATATATCCTTCGGCTTGATTGCTGACGGCGGTCATTTTGTCTGTCAGAAAAGCTTGATTTCGCAGGGGACGATCGAGAAGTTTGAAGACTTGTTCGAGGGAAAAATCGTCAAAAAGTAAATGTATGCTGTAGAGATCGGCGATTTGATTGCAAATCTCTCGACTGGTCCGCCCCACGACCGATGATTGATTATAAAACCTCTGTAAAAGGACCGTCGAGGACGCCGGTCCCTACAAAATTCAATTTCAATCTCTTCGATAAACACAAATTTGATTACTTCAACCAAACCGATACCCCCTAAATTTTCCTATTTTTGAAAAAATACAAGGAGACATAAACATATGAACATTTTAGCTATCGGCAACAGCTTCTCGCAGGATGCGACAACATATCTTCATCAGGTCGCCAAGGCGGACGGCGAGGACATCACCGTCATCAATCTCTACATCGGCGGCTGCTCGCTGGAGAGACATTACAAAAACATCATGGCAGACGCGCCCGAATACGATCTGCAGTTCAACGGCGTCAGCACCAAGGTCAAGGTGTCCATCCGTCAGGCGCTCATCAGCCGCAAGTGGGACTATATCGTCACCCAGCAGTGCAGTCCCGAGTGTACCGTCTACGGCTCCTACCAGCCCTATCTGAACAAGCTGGCGGAGTATATCCGCTTCTACGCGCCGGGCGCCGAGCTGATCATTCAGCAGACCTGGGCGTACGAGAAGGACAGCGCCCGTCTCAACGACATGGTGGGCTACAGCGATCCCGAATTTATGTACCGCGATCTGAAGATCGCCTACGACAAGGCTGCCGAGGCAGTCGGCGCGCGCCTGATCCCATGCGGTGAGGCGTTTATCCGCCTTGCCCGCCGCGGCATCGTCCATCACCGCGATACCTTCCACGCCTCCCGCGGTCTGGGGCGCTACACGCTGGCGCTGACCTGGTATGAGACACTGACAGGCAAGCCTGCCATCGGCAACGCCCTGCGGGAGTTTGACGAGGAGATCGACGAGGCAGGCATCCGCGCCGCCCAGGAGTGTGCCCATGAGGCGGTCGAGGCGCGGAAGAACGGTTGGGCGGAAAATCCCAAAAAGAAGATCGCCGTTTTCGATCTGGACGGCACGCTGGTCGACTCCATGCCCTATTTCACCAAGGGTATGCTGAGCATTGCCGACGAGGCGGGATTGACCTATGACGATAATCTGATCAAGATCCTTACCCCTCTCGGCTATACCAAGAGCGCCGAGTATTACGTCAATGAGCTGGGCGTGCAGGACACCGTGCCCAACATCGTCAAGCGCATTGAGAAGAAGCTGGTGTACGAGTATACCAACAACATCTACTTGAAGCCCGGCGTGCTGAACTATCTGAAGAAGCTGCGCGACGAGGGCACCGAGCTGTACGTACTGACGGCAAGTCCCCACATCGTCACCGACGCGTGCCTCCGCCACAACGGCGTGCAGGGCACCTTCCATTGGTTTGACAAGGTCTGGTCGGTGGAGGATTTCGGTCTGTCCAAGTCCGATCCGCAGATCTTTTACGAGGCGGCGAAGAAGATCGGCTGCGAGCCGGGCGATATCCACTATTTTGACGACAGCCTGATCGCCCTGCGCAACGCGCGAAAGGCGGGCTATATCACCTACGGCGTGGTCGACGCCCACACCGAGGCAGAGATCGAGACCATGAAAGAGCTGAGCGACACGCTGGTCACGAGCTTTGAGGAGCTGTGATATGACGTACCTCGTTTTCAGCTTTGACGTAGAGGATTATATCAACCCGAACGCGGCGGACGGTATTCTCTGGAGTGCCGAGCTTTTGCGCCGCGAGGGCATCCGCGGCTGCTTCAATATCGTGGGGCGGCTGGCGGAGGCGCTGGTAGCGTGGGGCAGGGAGGATGTCATCGAGGCGCTGAAGCATCACGAGATCGATCTGCACTCGCTGGCACATTCCCATCATCCCACCATCAATGAATATACCGACCTTGCCGACTACGGGGCGGCGAGAGCCGAATTTGATCGGCGGGAGCATGAGGCACGGGAGATCATCGGGCGCATCTTCGGCGTGGATGCCTTTCCCGCCGCCTGCCCGCCCGGCTCCTCCGTTTCCTACGTGGCGCATTACGGCTACGCCGAGATGGGTGTGCCGATCTATACGGGAGACCTGCTGGTCGACCCCGTCCACGGCAGACCGATCCACAACTGCAACGTGACCAGTCTGGATTACCATATCTATCTGGAAAAATTCCTGCTGCAGAACGACCGCGCGGGCATCGACGCGCATCTGGACAAGGTGGCGGGGAGCATGGAGACCTACGTGATGGCGCATCACCCGCAGATGGCGATCATCAACAAATTCTGCGATCTGATCAACTTCAACGGGGAGAACGTGCCGCCCGAGCGGTGGGTGCTGTCCCCCGTGCGCACCGCCGAGGAGACGGCGCGGTTCTATGAGAATTTTGCGTATCTGGTGAAGAAGGTCAAAAACGATCCCCGCTTCCGCATCGTCACTTATGAGGAGCTGGCGCAGATCTATTGCGCCGAGGAGCGAAGGATCGACGCGGCACTCATCCCCGTGCTGCGGGATCGTCTGCGGGAGGACTTTTTCCCGCTGACGGAGCCGGGGTCCTACTGCCTCTCCGATATTTTCCTTGCCTGCCGCGATCTGCTGGCGGGGAAGGATACCCACGTCTGCGGCAAGGTCTACGGCTTTCTGGAGGAGCCCTACGCCATCGAGGCGCCGCTCACCGTCACGGCGGAGGAGATCCGCGCGGCGGCACCCACCGTCGGGGACGGATTTTTGCCCACCGCGCTTCGCGTGGGCGAGCACACCGTCGGACCCGCCGATTGGCTGCGCGGGGCGCTGGAGGTGCTGTGCGGTGCCGAGCGGGTCGAGCTGACCCCCGGTCCCTGGCAGATCGATCTGAACGAGTTTCCCGCCGTGCGCGATATGAAGCTTTCGGATGGCTGGATCCATTGCGCAAGCTTCCGCGACAGATATCTTTCCCACCGCTTCCGCCTGCAGAGCTGGACCTACCGCCTGCCCGCCAACAGCGCACGGAGGATCTTTGCGTAAACAAAAAAGAGCCGACGCCGTCGGCTCTTTTTTGTCTGTCGGAAACTTCAAATGGGGGGGTGTTGGGGTGGAGGTATCGTGGCGCGGACGAAGGCAGGGCTCTGCCCTGCACCCGCCAGAGGGAACTTTTCGAGAAAAGTTCCCTCTGGACACCTTCAAAAGCTTTCAAACTAGGGGTATGGGGCGGGATGTTCACTTTGTTCTCGCCATGGAATGGATCGGGCGGGGCGATTACAAGCAGGTTGACGGATACCTCCCTTGCATGGCTTAAGCGGGCAAACTTCGTAAACGTCAGGCACCTCCGAGACCCTGCCGTTTTGGCTGCCGTGGCGCTCGCCGCACG
>JAFTMG010000050.1 GCA_017452525.1 Clostridia bacterium | reverse complement strand
GATCTCAAGGCGCACGGGCACGCCCTTCATCTCGTACTGGCTGAACTTCCAGCCGGTGGACTGATCGCTGTCATCGAGCTTGACGCGGAAGCTGTCGATCAGGCGGTTCTTCAGCTCGTTTGCCTTGTCGAGTACGCCTTCCTTGTGCTGTGCGATGGGGATGATGACGACCTGAATGGGCGCGACGGCGGGAGGCAGGATGAGACCGTTGTCATCGCCGTGGGTCATGATGATGGCGCCGATGGAGCGGGTGGAAACGCCCCAGGAGGTCTGGAAGGGATGCTTGATGGTGTTGTCGCGGGCGGTGAAGGTGATGTCAAACGCCTTGGCAAAGCCATCGCCGAAGAAGTGGGAGGTACCGCCCTGCAGAGCGACACCGTTGTGCATCATGGGCTCGATGGTATAGGTTGCCTCGGCACCCGCAAACTTTTCCTTCTCGGTCTTCTGACCGGTGATGGCGGGAATGGCGAGGGCGTTGAGGTAGAAGTCCTCGTAGACGCGCAGCATCTGCTGGGTCTCAGCTTCAGCCTCCTCGGCGGTCTCGTGCATGGTGTGACCCTCCTGCCACAAAAATTCGGAGGTGCGCAGGAAGGGGCGGGTGGTCTTCTCCCAACGGACGACGGAGCACCACTGGTTGTAGAGCTTGGGCAGGTCGCGATAGGAGTGGATCACGTTGCGGAAATGCTCGCAGAAGAGGGTCTCGGAGGTGGGGCGGACAGCCAGACGCTCGGTCAGTCTGTTCTCACCGCCAAAGGTGACCCAGGCGCACTCGGGGGCGAAGCCCTCCACGTGGTCCTTTTCCTTAGTCAGAAGACTTTCGGGGATGAACATGGGCATATATACGTTTTCGTGTCCCGTCTTCTTGAAGCGGGTGTCAAGCTCGCGCTGGATGTTTTCCCAGATGGCGTAGCCGTAGGGGCGGAAGATCATGCAGCCCTTGACGCTGGAATAATCCATCAGCTCTGCCTTTTTGACCACGTCGGTGTACCACTGTGCAAAATCCACGTCCATGGACGTGATCTGCTCTACCATTTTCTTGTTGTCTTTTGCCATTTTACTCTAAAACCTTTCTCAAAGCGCCCGCACGCGGAGCGGGGGACGCGCAATAGTAAAAACGATTATCTTATATTATAGTATAAAAGGGCGAAATTGTCAAGTCGGGACCGCCAAAAAGGGCGCTCGGACTTGTATTCTTGTGAAAATGCACAGTTTGCGCTTTTTTGTGTGAACAGAAAAAGACAAAACACCGAAATTGTGAAAAATTTGAGAAAATTTTGTCAAAACTCTTGTAAGTTGGAAGAAAATAAGGTACAATATATGCTGTATGGGAGTGAACTCCCGCAGGTTTTCAAAAATTTTTATATAAAAATGGAGGATTACACCAATGTCCGTAAAAGTTGCCATTAATGGTTTCGGTCGTATCGGCCGTCTCGCATTCCGTCAGATGTTTGGCGCAGAGGGTTATGAGATCGTCGCTATCAACGACCTGACCAAGCCTTCCATGCTCGCTCACCTGCTCAAGTACGACACCGCTCAGGGTCGCTACGACGGTCACACCGTTGAGTCTGATGACGAGGCTAACACCATCACCGTTGACGGTAAGGTTCTCAAGATCTACGCTGAGAAGGACGCTAACAACTGTCCTTGGGGCGAGCTGGGTGTTGACGTTGTTCTCGAGTGCACCGGTTTCTACTGCTCCACCGAGAAGTCCATGGCTCACATCAATGCCGGCGCTAAGAAGGTCGTTATCTCTGCTCCCGCAGGCAACGATCTGAAGACCATCGTTTACTCCGTCAACGAGAAGACCCTGACCGCTGATGATAAGATCATCTCCGCTGCATCCTGCACCACCAACTGCCTGGCTCCCATGGCTAAGGCTCTGAACGATTACGCTCCCATCCAGAGCGGTATCATGACCACCGTTCACGCATACACCGGCGACCAGATGATTCTGGACGGTCCTCACAGAAAGGGTGACCTCCGCCGTGCTCGCGCTGGCGCACAGAACATCGTTCCCAACTCCACCGGTGCTGCTAAGGCAATCGGTCTCGTTATCCCCGAGCTCAACAAGAAGCTGATCGGTTCCGCTCAGCGCGTTCCTACCTGCACCGGTTCTACCACCATCCTGGTAGCTGTTGTTAAGGGTAAGGACATCACCGTTGAGGGCATCAACGCTGCTATGAAGGCTGCTTCTTCCGAGTCCTTCGGTTACAACGAGGATCAGATCGTTTCTTCCGATATCATCGGTATCCGTTACGGTTCTCTGTTCGATGCTACCCAGACCATGGTTGCTAAGATCGACGACGACACCTACCAGGTACAGGTTGTTTCTTGGTACGACAACGAGAACTCCTACACCTCTCAGATGGTTCGCACCATCAAGTACTTCGCTGAGATCTGATCAAATTCCAGCCAAGTGTTTTTCAGCCGGGGAGCGAATAGCTCCCCGGTTGTTTCGTGCATCATAAATCATAAGCCGTTTTGACGGCTATGGAGGTAAAAAATGAGCGAAGAATGTACCCATAACTGTTCCACATGCAGCGCCAACTGCTCCTCCCGCAAGGCGGAGAGCCTGCTGGCTCCCCTCAATGAGCTGTCCTCTGTCAAGAAGGTCATCGCTGTTGTCAGCGGCAAGGGCGGCGTCGGCAAGTCTCTGGTCACCTCTCTGCTGGCTGTTCTCTCTCAGAGAAACGGCGTGCAGACTGCCATCATGGATGCCGATATCACCGGTCCCTCCATTCCCAAGACCTTTGGTGTCACCGCCAAGGCTGAGGGCGACGAGCACGGCATTTTCCCCGCAAAGACGACGACCGGCATCGAGATGATCTCCATCAACATGCTGCTCGAGAACGAGACCGACCCCGTCGTATGGCGCGGCCCCGTCATTGCGGGCACCGTCAAGCAGTTCTGGACCGATGTGATCTGGAACGACGTTGACACCATGTTCATCGACTGCCCTCCTGGCACGGGCGATGTCCCGCTGACCATCTTCCAGTCCATCCCCGTGGATGGCATCGTCATCGTCACCTCTCCTCAGGATCTGGTTTCGATGATCGTCGGCAAGGCGGTCAAGATGGCACAGCTGATGAATATTCCGATCCTCGGTATTGTTGAGAATATGTCCTACTTTGAGTGCCCCGATTGCGGCAAGCGTCACCACATTTACGGTGAGAGCCACATCGAAGAGGTTGCCGCCAAGTACGGCATTGAGAAGATCGCGCGTATTCCGATCAATTCGAAGCTTGCAGGTGCCGTGGACCGCGGCATGGTCGAGCTCTTCGAGGGCGATTGGCTGGACGAGATCTCCGAGACCATCTCCAATCTGAAGAAGGATTGAGGCAAATAAAAACGGAAGGCAAATTGCCTTCCGTTTTTTGTTATATTTTATGTGAAAATATGACAGGTTATATTGAATCCGCCCAAAAAACATGGTATAATGTGCACATCAAGAGATCATGATCACCGACGCCAACAGGAGGATATCAGAATGGAACGGATCAGAAAAATTGACATTCACGCGCATGCAACGCCATATCAGCAGTATTCGCCGTCGATGGGGCGGGGAGTGCCGATGGTCAGCCCGGAAGAGGTGATCGGATTTTACGATGAGATCGACGTGGAGATGGGCGTGCTTCTGCCACTCACCTCGCCCGAATATCAGAACGAGCAAGTGACCTCGAGCGCCTGCAAATACATCTCGGACAAATACCCCGACCGTTTTCTGTGGTTCTGCGGGGTCGACCCGCGCGCGGCAGGGAATCGACCGGACGCCGATCTGTCGATGCTTTTGAATCACTACAAGGCGCTGGGCGCCAAGGGCATGGGCGAGCTGACCGCCAGCCTGTATCCCGACGACCCGATGATGGACAATCTCTTTGCCCATTGCGCCGCCTGCGAGTTGCCCGTCACCATCCACATCGCGCCAAAGCTGGGCGGATATTATGGGATCGTTGATGAGCTGGGTCTGCCGCGCCTGGAGAAGGTGCTCGCCAAGCACCCGAAGCTGAAGATCTTCGGCCACTCCCAGCCCTTCTGGGCGGAGATCGGCACCAATGTCACCGCCGAGAACCGCAACGGCCGCCCGGGCGGCAAGGTGGAGGAGGGACGGTTGGTAGAGCTTTTGCGGAAATATGACAATCTTTACTGCGACGTCTCGGCAGGGAGCGGCATGAATGCCTTTATGCGCGACCCCGATTTCACCGAGCGGTTTATCGTCGAGTTTTCCGACCGCATTCTCTACGGCTGTGACATTTGCCAGAATTTCAACCGCCATCAGTATGACTTCAACAACTTCCTCACGCAGATGCGCCGGGACGGGCGGATCAGCGAGGAGAACTACTATAAATTCGTCCGCGGAAACGCCATTCGTCTGCTCGGATTGGAGGTCAGCGAATGAAATACACCGTTATCCCCATTCCGAAGCAGGGCTACCATATCTCCCCCAAGCTCCATTCCGTTTTCTTCGAGTATTTCGGACACGTCATCTATGACGGGATCTACGTGGGGCGGGAGAGCGAGATCCCCAATATCGACGGCATCCGTCTTGATGTCATCGAGGGGTGCAGAGAGCTTGGCATCGGCGCGATGCGCTGGCCGGGCGGCTGCTGTGCAGACCATTATCATTGGAAAAATGGCATTGGCAAGGAAAGGCCGCCGCGGATCCATCCCATCCCCGACCCCGCCAACCCCGTTTGGCGGCATGAGTTCGGTACGGATGAATTTCTGCGCTTTTGCGAGTTGACGGGGGCAGAGCCCATCATCACCGTCAACACCGCCACGGGGACACCCGAGGAATTTTTGGACTGGTACGAGTACGTCAACGGTCCCGCCTGCACCAAATACGGCGCGATGCGCGCCGAAAACGGCCACCCCGAGCCCTACCTCGTCAAATATTGGGCGCTTGGCAACACGGATGAAAACGTGTGGCACATCGATTACAACAATCCCGTGGGCTACGCGCAGAATTATCGCAAGTTCCAGACGGTGCTGCGCGGCTATCGGAAGGACATCTGTTTCATCGGGCTCGGTCTCTCCATGCGCCACAAGCTACCGGGCTGGACGGGAAAGGCGCTCGACCACATCACGCGAAACCAACGCGATCCCGCGCCCGACGCCATCTCGGTCCACCATTATCTGGGTGCGATGAAGAAGGAGCATGCCCGCGCGGGGGACGCGGTCGACTATTCCGACGAGGCGTATGAATATCTGTTGGATATTCTGTCGCGCTATCAGTATGACATCGATCTGCACCGCTTGACCATCCGTGAGCACACCAAGGAAAACAGCGGCACCAAGATCTGCTTTGACGAGTGGGGTACGTGGCACCCCGAGGCGACGATGGAAAATAACCAGCGCCAGCGGCAGACCATGCGTGATGGCCTGTTCGCCGCCCTCGCGCTGCATATCTTCTACCGCAATTCGGATATCGTTGAATTTGCCATGGAGACCCAGCTCTCCAATCTCCTGCAGAGTCTCTTTGAGACGGATGGCGCGCGGTTCTTCAAAACGCCGACCTTCTACGTCATGAAGCTGCTCCGTCCCCATCTGGGGCAGGAGCTGATCGAGGTACTGCCGCACGAGGCAGACCCCGCGCTTGACACGGTGGCGACGGTATCGGCAGACGGTGAGGAGATGACGGTGAGCACCGTCAACCGCCATCTGTATGAGGACA
This sequence comes from Clostridia bacterium, assembly GCA_017452525.1. Taxonomy (GTDB): domain Bacteria; phylum Bacillota; class Clostridia; order Oscillospirales; family CAG-272; genus RGIG3947. Next base: position 4,337 of record JAFTMG010000050.1, on the reverse strand, counting down.
AGAGCATCAGCCTGGCGACGGATGGCTACGAGCCCGTCCGCGCCGACATCGTGAGCGCCGCGCGGGTGCGCGATTACAATACCTTTGACGACCCCACACGCATTTGCGACAGCCCCTTTGCGCTCGATTCGGTCGCGGAATTTACCGTGCCCGCGCACAGCGTTGTCTGCATTTGCCTCAAAAAAGTATAACCGAAACAAAGCGACAGGAGGAAAGACGATGAGCAAAACAGCACTTCTCGGCGGCACCCCACTCATTACCGAGGCAGCCCCTGCCGAACTGTTCAAATGGCCCATTCTGACCCAGGAAGATATCGATGCCGCCATGGATGTGGTGGTCAACAACCGCTTTTCGGGAACCGATATCACCATCCAGTTTCAGGATGAATTCGCCGCGTGGCAGGGCAGAAAATATGCCCTTGCCTTCACCAACGGCACCATGTCGCTGACGGCGGCGATGTTTGCCATCGGGCTTGGGCTGGGCGATGAGATCATCTGCCCAACCAAGACCTATTGGGGCAGCGTTTCCCAAGCCATGAATTTCGGTGCTTCTGCCGTTTTCTGCAATATCAACGACAAGCTGAGCCTTGACCCAGAGGATCTGGAGCGGTGCATCACGCCCAAGACCAAGGCAATCATGGTCGTTCACTATTTCGGCTATCCCTGCGATATGGATGCCATCATGGAGATCGCCAATCGCCATCATCTCTACGTCATCGAAGACGTCTCCCACGCCCACGGGACGATGTATAAAGGCAGAAAGGTCGGCACCTTCGGGCATATCGCCGCCATGTCGATGATGAGCTGGAAGGTCTTCGCGGCGGGTGAGATGGGTATGCTGGTGACCGATGACCGCGGCCTCTATGAGCGTGCGCTGGCTTACGGCCACTATGAGCGAAACAACGATAAGAATATCGTCGAGAGCGACGATCTCAAAAAATATTATCACATCGCGCTGGGCGGCGTGAAGGGCAGAGCCAATCAGCTTTGCTCGGCGCTGGGGCGCGGTCAGCTGAAGTATTTTGACGAGCGGTGCGCCGAGATCCGTCGGGCGATGAATTATTTCTACGATCAGATCGAGAAGATCGATGGCCTGACTCCTCTGCGTGTTGACGAATCGGACGGCTCGCACATGGGCGGCTTCTATTCGCCCACCATCATTTACGATCCCTCCAAGTTCGGGGGCTTGTCCTCCAAGCGCTTTGCCAAGGCGGTGACTGCCGAGTTCAACGGTGCCTATCGCTGTAACGAGGGTGGCAATTTCTGCCTGCACAATCACGCCTTCTTCAAGGATTTTGACCTCTTCCACACGGGCAAGCCGGGGCGCATTGCCTTCGCGGAGCGAGACGTGCGCGAGGATGACAAGTATCTGGCGCCCTCCGATGAAAAATACTGCATCGGTGCGCCGTGGTTCAAGCATTTCGATCAGAAATGGCTGGATACCTACGCGGCGGTATACCGCAAGGTCGCCGAGAATTATGAGGAGCTGCTCGAGGGCGACGAAGACAAGATCCAGGGCGGCAGATGGCATGGCGCCGACAATGCCGCGGATCAGCAGATCAAGACAAATGTGCGCTGAACGTAAATTCGGGTTTGCGATCTTGCTCAAAGTTTTGAAACGCGGTGTGTTATGAAGGGCGGAGTATTTGACATCACATGTCAATTTATTTACATCTTCTTGACAAATCCGCTGATTCCTGTTACAATGAAGTCAATCAATACACACCTGGAGGGTTCATCATGAAACGAAAAGCAGAGCGGTATGCCGAGGCGCATTTTGATGTGATCGTTGTCGGCGGCGGCATGGCGGGCATTTGTGCCGCGATGGAGGCGGCGCGGGACGGGGCGCAGGTGGCGCTGGTTCATGCGCGCCCGGTGCTGGGCGGCAATGCGTCCAGCGAGATCCGCGTGCACATTTCGGGTGCGGACAGCAGTCTGGAGAAGCCGGACTATGCCGAATCCGGACTTCTGTATGAGTTGATGCTGGAAAACAAGGCGCGGAACGAGCAGTTCAGCTATTCCGTGTGGGATATGATCCTCTTTGAGGCGGTGAAAAAGCAGAAGGGGCTGACCACCTATCTCAACACCGTCATGTATGACTGTGAGACGAACGAGGCGGGGGATTGTGTCACGGCGATCCTGTGTGTGCAGGAGACGACCGAGATGCGTCTGCGCCTGACAGCGCCCCTCTTTGTCGACGCTACGGGACACGGCACGCTGGGCTATTACGCGGGTGCCGAATATCGGCAGGGAAGTGAGTCGAGAGCCGAGACGGGTGAAGAGGATGCGCCCGAGCAGGCGAACAATGAGCGCATGGGCAACACCATCATGTTCCGCGCGCGGAATATGGGGCATCCCGTGAAATACACGCCGCCCGCCTTTGCCAAGAAATACACCGAGCACGATCTGCGTTACCGTATGCACTCCAAGACCCACAAGGTCGACTATTCCAGCTGTGTCGACCCCGCGCGGAATGAGCGGACGGGCGGTGTGTCGGCGCGCGGCGTCGATTACGGCTATTTCTGGATCGAGCTGATGGGTGAGGCGGATGACATTATCACCGACTACGAAAACATCCGCGACGATCTGGTGGCGGCGATCTACGGCGTTTGGGATCACATCAAGAACGGCGGTGACCACGGGGCGGAGAATTACGCCCTCGATTGGGTGGGTATGCTCCCCGGCACCCGCGAGTCCAGACGCCTGATGGGCGATTATATACTGACTGCGACCGACATTCTCGAAAATCGCGTCTTCCCCGACGCGGTGGCCTACGGCGGCTGGTGCATCGATCTGCACGCGGCGCACGGTCTGCTCGATACCGACATCATGCCCTCGGGCGATTGCCGCTTCTTCGACGGCGTATATACCGTGCCTTACCGCTGCTATTATTCCAAAAATATCCGCAATCTTTTTCTGGCGGGGCGCGATATCAGCGCCACCAAGCTCGCCTTCTGCTCTACCCGTATCATCGGCTGCTGTGCCGTCGGCGGGCAGGCGGTGGGCGCTGCCGCGGCACTCTGCACCAAATACGGCTGTATGCCCCGCGAGCTGATGCCGCATATCGGCGAGCTGCAGACGGTCCTGCTCCGCCATGACGGCTATCTGCCCGGCTTTGTCAACACCGACGTTGCCGATTTGGCGCGAAATGCGACCTTCACGGCAAGCTCTCATCAGGCAGGCGGCGAGCCGCAGAAGGTAATAGACGGCCTCTCCCGCCGCATGGGCGAGGAGTCTCACGCATGGATCTCGGACGGCATTGCCGAAGGCGGCGAGACGCTTTGCATGGTGTTGGACGGCGCAAAGACACTCTCGCAGCTGCGGCTGACCTTTGAGTCGGATTTCAGTTATCCCATCCGCGTGACCATGGCACCCAACCGCCAGGCACAGCAGAGAGAGGGCATTCCCGCCGAGCTGGTGAAGGATTACGACGTTGTTCTGTCTCGCGGCGGCTCTGTCGCCCGCAGGATCGAGGTGCGTGACAATCATCAGCGGCATAACGTGCTGAATTTTGATCCCACCGTTTGCGACAAAGTAGAGCTTGTGGCCTACAGCACCCACGGCGCGCCCAATGTCACCGTATTCGAGGTGCGGGCGTATGAGCTCGCCGATTAAAACAGAAAGTGCGTATGATCCCGCACAGAAGAATGGGTGTATGGCTTTGCCCTGTGCCGTTGGAATACAAAGGTGAAACCGGAAAAAACGTTATCTGACATCAAGCAAAGAGGAAGCTTTAATATGGTAAAAAAATTGTTTCAAAAAGGAGATGTAATTATGACAACTCCTGAAACCGGATATTATGGCGTTGCCATTGTTTTAGATGACGCAAAACCAATCGAGCTGTCTCCGGGAAGGCTATCATATCCCATGAACCATATTATGATTACTCCTTTACTGTTTACAAGACCATTGTCAATGGCAGATATTGATGGTAAGAATTTGACACCATTGATTTTTTCGGTGTATTTCGACAACAAAGGTGATCTTGCTTTTTGGCGCGACCAAGTGTGTATCGGCATTTATACAAATAGAAATAAGGCTAAATTTCAAATTATCGGAACAGTGGATACTTCCGAGCTGTATAAGGAACCGTTGCTGTGGACCCCCCTGAATGATCGTTTCTTTTTGTGCGGTGATGTAGCAAGTCATTTGGGCAGAGAAGCATATATTCAATATTGCAGAGACAATAATCAGAAAATATAGAAGCCCAAGCTGATTTTATACAAGAATAGCCCCGCCAGATTTAAACTCTGGCGGGGCAGACTGTCGAAAAAATTCAAATTGGGGTTTATCGGGGTGGAGGTATCGTGGCGCGAACGAAGACAGGGCAGAGCCCTG
>JAFTMG010000049.1 GCA_017452525.1 Clostridia bacterium | reverse complement strand
CCGAGACCCTGCCGTTTTGGCTGCCGTGGCGCGCGACGCACAAAATGGGGCTGTTTAGTGTATGACACGGGGCGGTTATGATTGATCTGTCCAAACCGTTGTCGCTTTGTCCGTAAAGTTTTCCGACAAATTTAAATACAACAATTTCGTATCGTACACTAAATGACCCCATTTCGAGCGGCGCGCGCCATGGCAGCCGAAGCGGCAGGGTCTCGGAGGTGCCTGACGCGAACGAAGTTTGCCCGCTCGAGCCATGACAGGTTGGCATCCGTCAACCTGCTTATAACCGCCCCGCCCGAACCCCTCCACGGCGAGAGCAAGATAAACATCCCGCCTCATACCCCTATTTGAAGATTTTAGGAGGGTCAAGGGAACCCTTCAAAAAAGGGTTCCCTTGTGGGTGCAGGGCAAAGCCCTGCCTTCGTCCGCGCCACGATACCTCCACCCCAACAAACCCCAATTTGAAGTTTTTCGACAGGCTGAAGTCTGAAAAAAACTTTCATACAGTATGAATGACATTTTCGGATACCCGAAACTGTCACAAAAGCACCTTAGCAGAAAGGAATGGTTATAACTATGCTATGGAACCGGGAAATGAAGCAGCTGGGGCGCACGCCTCTGCGTGTGCTGGCATTTTGTCTGATCCTCGCCATCGCGATCGGACTTGTGGGCATCACTGCGGGGCTTTCGGATGCCGCCGAATATGCCACACATGCCATTGAAGGGATGTTCATCACCTACGGCAGAGTCGCGAGAGTGCCGGATTATTCCTACGGAAGCACTTCCTTGGAGGAAATGACACAAGCATTGCAGGCAGAAGTCGATCAGCTAAATCTGGGAGGCTACCTGATCAATGACCTGTCGCGCGGGGAGATCTCGCTGGAGAGCGGTACGGTTGCCGTTGCCCATTCGTGGATGATGGCATACGATCCCGCCTATATGCCCCTGACCACGTACGGCAACGATGTGGAGGACGATTCTTATCTGATGAACATGCCGCAGAATCTGGGGCTGTTTGCCGTTACCTGCACCAAGGTCACTCCGACGGTATACGGAAAACATCGACTGAACACCTATTCCCTCGATGTCAATGAGATCGGCTTTTTGCATCCCGATCTCCCCGTGCCGGAGCATCTGACGCTGGAGCTGATCGATGGATTCAGCGGCTCGGTCTCGGCGATTCAGCCGGGGCATCATTATTGGATCTGGGGCTACTATGAACCGACGGAGGGAACAGCGGGAACCCTGACGCCTCACTACAATGCGGCGACCAACAAATATTATACCTATGATACGCGAAACGTCGAATTGAACATGACCCGTCTGAAAAAGGACGGCATCGTATACATCACCCAGCCGCGCAATCCCCGCGGCAAGCCGCTCTATTCCTTGCCGTTTATCGGGGAATATACGGGATCGGCAAGTGAATATTTGCAGACGGATGCGGTGGGTATGTGGAGTAAGCTGCGCGAGGTGCTGGAGAGCTCCGCCCGCTCTCTCCGCGTCTGTTCCTCCGATGACGTCGAGTGCCTCTATCCCTTTACCGAGGGCAACACGCATCTGATCGAGGGAGAATTTTTCAGCGAGGAGCAGGTAGAACGCGGGGAAAAGGTCGTTATCATCAGCGATCTTTTTGCTGCAAAGAACGGCCTTGCGTTAGGGGATACCTTGGATCTTTCCTTCTGGCGTACCAATTGGGAGGTCTACCAACGGTACGTTGAAAATGAGCTGACAGCCATGCCGCAGCCGATCTCCCTCGTGGGCATGGAGGTGAATGATCACGAGGAGATGACAACGGAGGTGCCCGCGAAGCCCGCTTCGCGCAATGACGGGACCTATACCATCGTGGGTATTTACCAGAGCACGGGCTACCGCGATGACTTTCGCTATATGCACCCCAATACCGTCATCGTGCCGCAAAGCGCGCTGTATGAGCATATCAGGATCGCGGGAGAAAGCCACCTGAATATGACCTTCATCGTCCCCAACGGCGGCGCGGCGGCGCTGGAGGCAGAGCTTGCCACGCTGGGAACGTGGCGGATCGAGTCGGGCTTTGCCGGTCTGCTCGCCTATGATGACAGCGGCTATTCCGCCATCGTGCCGAATGTCCGTGCGATCCGTGACGGCACGCAGTTTGTCTACGGCATCTCCTTGGGGCTTTCGTGCATCGTCGCTTTGATCGCGCTCATTCTGTTCATCTCCGCTTTCGTCCCCGCAGGGCAGATCAAATACCGTCTCGGCGTGGGCAAATGGCGCATCTGGCTGCAGATGACGCTGGCGACTGCCCCGCTGCTGATCCTCTCGGGCGTGATGGGAAGCATCGGCAGTAATCTGCTGTACGGGCGGGCGACCGAATGGATGGTCGGGGCGGATTTCACCTCCTTTGATACCTCCTTCAGCACCGTGTCCGATACGGCGCAGATGCTGGAGCAGATCTTCTCGCTGCTTACGCAGGAGGAGCAATTCTTTATGAGAGCCGCGGCGATCCAGGTAGGTATTCTTGCCCTGCTCAGCGTGCTGCTGTGCGCGCTGTTCACCTGGCGCAGGATCGGCTTCCGCAAGTAAAGGAGGGATAGAGGATGCTGTGGAGTTATATAGAAAAGAGGCTTCGGCGCAACGTGGGTCAGATGCTTCTGCTTGGCGTGATGATCGCCGCGGTGATCGCGCTGCTGCTCGTGCTGTATCAGTATCAGGACGGGCTGGAGGCAAGATTGGATCAGGTCTACGATGAATTTGAGATCCGTTGTACCGCCACCACCGCAGGCGGCGCGCAGGTCACGAATCTGAAGATCAAGGCAGAGACACTCGCGCTCTTTGAGGCGCCCAAGGGAAAGCTCAAGCCCTATATCAAGGATCTCTTTCTCCTGCGCGAGATATGGAATTCGACGGTGGGAGAGACGCCGATCAAGCTGTACGCGACAACAGATCCCGTTGCCGCGCCCCATCTGGAGGGGATCTACGTCAACTTTGACGAAGGGCATGTCCCCGCCGATCTTGGAGGCGAGGAGGCACTTTGCATCGTGTCCGAGCCGCTTTTGAAGCGGATGGACGGGCAGGGGAACATTACGGTACTGCTGGAGAAATATGGTGAGGTCACTTTTCATGTGATCGGTCACTATGAGAGTGAAGAGGACGCCGTGTTTGCCGCGTGGTATCCGCTGAACGCGGTGTTTGAGGATCGCGGTATCAACACGGTGGCGCACAGCATGGCGTTTACCGTTGCCGACAACCGTCGGCTCGACGAGCTGAAGCAGCGGCTGAGCGAATTTTTTGCCCCCGCGTCCACCGTCTATCAGGGCGGCACCAAGGCGGGGCTGATCATCGACGATGCGCTCTTCCGCGATCAGGTCACGGTGCTGGAGCGCGGTATCATCCTGTTGCGGATCGTGCGGCTGTTGATCCTTGCGCTTTCGATCGGCATCAGCTTTCTGGTCGCCTATCTGAATATCCGCGGGCGGCAGCTGGAGCTTGCCGTCATGCGCTCGATGGGAACGCGCCGTGTCGCGCTGTATGCCGAGGTGCTGTGTGAGCATATCCTGCTCTGCCTGCCGGGTGTACTGATCGCCGTCGGAGGTGTTACGCTCTTCGGTGCTGTTCCCGATGCGGCGCAATGGAGGCTCATCGGTCAATTTATGCTATGCTATCTGTTCGGTGTTGCCATTTCTGTGTCGCAGGTGACCTCGGGCAAGATCATGCAAATTCTGAAGGGTAAGGAGTAAGAATATGATGAATACAGATAACAGACAGACGGTCCTCACCGCCGAGCGAGTGACCTACGCCTATAAGACCCGCCACCAGATCGTCTATGCCGTGCGGGACGTGAGCTATACCTTCAAGAGCGGTACCGTCTACGCCATTGTCGGCAAAAGCGGATGCGGCAAGACCACGCTGATCTCCACCCTCGCGGGCTTGGATGTTCCCACCATGGGCAAGGTGATCTTCGACGGAAAAAGCACGATGGAGCTTGACCGCGATATCTACCGCCGCCGCGACGTGG
>JAFTMG010000048.1 GCA_017452525.1 Clostridia bacterium | reverse complement strand
CTCAGGATATTGTAGAGCTTTTGGAAAAAGCTGTGGAAGAACATCATATCGACGATGAGGTCGTGCTTTCCGGTAGCTTCTGCATCGGAAAGTGCAACCGCATCGGTGTTACCGTACAGGTAAACGATGACGTTCACGTAGGCGTGACGAGAGAAAATTTCAGAGAGTTTTTCAAGAAAAATATACTTGAAGTGATAGAAAACGAAAGGAAGTGACGGTTATGGCAAATTGCTTGACGCTGAAAAAATCAAACTGCAAAAACTGCTATAAATGTATCCGTCACTGTCCTGTAAAGGCAATTCGCTTTTCGGGAAATCAGGCACATATCATTGGCAATGAGTGCATTTTGTGCGGTCATTGTTTTGTTGTTTGCCCTCAAAATGCCAAGGAGATCGTTGACGGAACCGAGAAGGCGAGAGTGCTGCTTCAAAGCGGAGATCCTGTCGTTGTCAGCTTGGCTCCTTCGTTTATTGCGAACTATGAAGGCGTGGGAATCGAGTCTATGCGCCGAGCACTTAAAAAGCTTGGCTTTTTCGACGTTGAGGAAACCGCGATCGGTGCGACCATCGTAAAGACCGAATACGAGCGAATGCTGCGCGAGGAGGAAAGAGATATTATCATCACCTCCTGCTGTCACTCGGTCAATTTGCTGATTCAAAAATATTTTCCGTCTGCTCTTGAATATCTTGCAGATGTGATGTCGCCGATGCAGGCGCATTGCGCGGATATTAAGAAAAGAATACCGAATGCAAAGACCGTATTTATCGGCCCCTGCGTTGCCAAAAAGGATGAGGCAGAGCACTACGAGGGACTTGTGGATGCCGTTCTTACCTTTGAGGAGCTCACCAATTGGCTGAAAGCCGAGCGTATTGAGCTTGAACAGAAAACGGACAAAAATCCCGAGAGTCGCGCCCGCTTCTTCCCGACAACCGGAGGCATACTTAAGACGATGGCACAGAACGCGCCCGGATATACCTATATTGCGCTTGACGGGGTTGAAAATTGTATTTCCGCACTTCGTGATATTGAAAGCGGAAAGATCCACAAATGCTTTATTGAAATGTCCGCCTGTGTCGGCAGCTGCATCGGCGGCCCCGTCATGGAAAAGTATCACAGTACCTCTCCCATTAAGGATTTCATCACCATTGCGGATTATGCCGGTGAGCGCGACTTTGATGTGGTACAGCCTGCTCCCATGGAGATCAAAAAGCATTTCACGATGATCGAGCACAAGCTTACACAGCCTTCCGAGCACGAGATCATGACCGTTCTTCGCCAGATGGGCAAATTCAAGTCCTCTGACGAGCTCAACTGCGGCTCTTGCGGATATAATTCCTGCCGTGAGAAAGCGATTGCGATCATTCAGGGCAAGGCGGAGATCTCTATGTGCTTGCCGTTCCTGAAGGACAAGGCAGAAAGCTTCTCGGATACCATTGTTAAGAACACGCCCAACGGACTGATCGTTCTGAATGAAAATCTCGAAGTGCAGCAGATCAACACGGCTGCCCGGAAGATCATGAATATTCGCACAGCTTCCGACGTGCTCGGAGAGCCGGTTATTCGCATCCTGGATCCGTCTGTCTTTATGCAAGTCAAAAACAGCGGAAGATCTGTGCGCGATCAGCGTACCTATCTCGCCGAATACAAAAAGTATGTGGAGCAGACCGTGGTTTACGATCCCGACTCCCGCATGCTGATCGGTATTATGCGTGATATTACCGATGAGGAAGCAGAGAGAGAAAAGAAGGCGCGAATCAATAAGCAGACGATTGAGGTGGCTGATACCGTTGTGGAAAAGCAGATGAGAATTGTTCAGGAAATTGCATCTCTGCTCGGTGAGACCGCGGCAGAGACCAAGATTGCTCTGACGAAACTAAAGGAGTCTATCGGCGATGAATGATTTGTGTGCAGATATCGGGTATAAAAGCATCAATCATGTCGGCGAAGAGCTTTGCGGTGACCATGTAGACATCGTAGAGGAAAACGAAAATTCAACCGTGGTCGTGTTGGCAGACGGTCTTGGATCGGGTGTAAAGGCAAGTATCCTGTCCACGCTGACCTCCAAGATCATCTCCACGATGATGGCGGCAGGGCTCCCGATCGAGGAATGCGTAGCCACGATTGCCGCAACGCTTCCCGTATGCTCGGTGCGCGGCGTGGCATATTCCACGTTTACGATTATTCATCTTTTGAATAATGAGATAGCCGAGATCATTCAGTATGATAATCCTCACGTCATTGTCATCCGAGATTTTGACATCTACGATTATCCCAAGACCGAAATGAACATCGACGGCAAAAAGATCTATAAATCAACCATCAGACTGCAAGAGGATGACGTGTTTATCGCGATGAGCGACGGTTGTCCTCACGCAGGTATGGGCGGTAAATATAATTTCGGATGGAAGCGCGAGGATATCGCAGGCTATATGCAGGCACTTGTTGCCGGTGGATATACGGCAAAGAACCTTTCTACAATGCTTGTCGACGAGTGTGATAATCTCTACGGTCACAACCCCGGCGATGATACGACCTCCTGTGTGATCAAGATTCGCAAGAGAGAGCCGATGAACATTCTGTTCGGCCCTCCCTCCAACCGTGACGATGCAAACCGTATGATGTCACTGTTTTTCTCCAAGGAAGGGAAGCATATCATCTGCGGGGGTACGACCTCGTCCATTGCGGCGAAATATCTTGGCAAGCCAGTTCAGGCAAGCTTGAAATTTGAGCGTAGCGATGTTCCTCCCATCGCCCACATTGAGGGTGTGGATCTTGTGACCGAAGGCGTGATTACGATGAATAAGGTGATTCAGTACGCCAAGGATTACCTTGGTGAGAACGAGCTCTATGAGGATTGGAATTTCAAGAAGGACGGAGCTTCTTTGATCAGCCGACTGCTCTTTGAGGAGGCAACCGATATCAACTTTTACGTGGGCAGAGCGGTAAACCCCGCCCACCAGAATCCCGATCTTCCCATCAACTTCAATATCAAAATGAATCTGGTGGAGGAGCTGTCCGCTTGCCTGAAAAAAATGGGAAAGCGCATCAAAGTTAGTTATTTTTAAGGAATGTGTGAAAAATGAAGCAGAAAATTACCATCATTGGTGCAGGTGCTGTCGGCGCTGCAACCGCCTTTGCCTTGCTTACGAGAGGTGAAGCCAGTGAGATCGTTCTGATCGATATCAATACAGATAAAGCACTTGGTGAGGCTTTGGATATCAAGCAAGCAACACCCTTCTTGGAGAATTGCGATATTTACGCGGGCAGTTATGCCGATGCCACAAACTCCGATATGGTAATCATCACCTCCGGCGTCGGCAGAAAACCGGGACAGTCCCGTTTGGAATTGGTGCAGATCAATGTCGGTATTGTCAAGAGCATCGCCGAGCAGATTGTACGTTACGCGCCGAATGCGCTCTACGTGATGGTTACAAACCCGGTGGACATTATGACATACGCATTCTTAAAATATACCGGACTCCCGAAGAATCAGGTGTTCGGTACGGGAACACTGCTCGATACGGTTCGTCTGCGTACGCGACTTTCTGAAATCTATCATGTCAATAAGCAGCAGGTACACGCACACGTACTCGGCGAACACGGCGACAGCTCGTTTGTCGCATGGTCGTCGGCAACCATTGCGGGTATCCCGATTGCGGATTACTGTCAATCCGTGGCGGTACATAGAATGCCTATTGCATATCAGCGTGAGGATATAGAGGCATACGTTCATCGTTCGGGCGGTAAGATTATTGCGCGAAAAGGAAGTACGGTATACGGTGTTGCCACGTCATGTACGCATATTGCAAAGATGACCGCGGGAAATGCGGAGACGGCCATGACTGTATCCTCCCTGCACGAGGGGGAATACGGTATCAACGGTGTCTGTCTCAGCTCGCTTTCCTTGGTGGATTCGAAGGGTGTGAGGTCCATTCTCACGCAGAAGCTTTCCGAGGATGAGTTGCGAAAAATGCATGAGTCGGCGGCGGCGCTTCAAGCGGTGATCCGTGGCGTAGAGTTCTGAGGAGATATTTATGAGAAAATTTGATACTAAGGTACAGCATTTAAAATATAAAGTATTGCGCGAAGTAGCGCGCCTCGCGTGGGAGGATAGACTTCTTGAGAATATGATGGATATTCCCAAGACCATCGTCCCCGGCAAGGAGCCTACCATGCGCTGCTGTGTATACAAGGAAAGAGCCATTCTCGGCGAGCGTGTCAAGATTGCCATGGGCGGAGATAAGAATAATCCCAATATCATTGAGGTCATTGATATTGCCTGCGACGAGTGTCCCGTGGGCGGCTATGAGGTCACCAATGCTTGCCGAGGATGCCTTGCTCACCGTTGCGAGGATGTTTGTAAGTTCGGGGCAATCTCTTTCGATCATAACCACGTAGCCCATATTGATAAATCCAAATGTAAAGAGTGCGGTGCTTGCGCAAAGGTTTGCCCCTATACCGCAATCGTCAGTCGCAAGCGTCCTTGTCAGAACGCTTGCAAGGTAAAAGCAATCTCGATGAACGAGGAGAAGGCGGCTAAGATCGATAACGCCAAGTGCATACAGTGCGGCGCGTGTGTATATCAGTGTCCCTTCGGCGCGATCATGGATAAATCCTATATGGTGAATGCCATTGATATTCTCAAGAAGAGCGAGCGCAATACGCGCGGCGGAAATTACAGAGTATATGCCGTCGTCGCTCCCTCCATTTCAAGCCAATTCTCCTATGCAAAGCTCGGTCAGGTCGTAACAGGACTGAAAAAGCTCGGTTTTCACGACGTTGTTGAGGCAGCTCTCGGCGCAGATATGGTTGCTATGGCAGAGGCAAAGGAACTTTCGGAAAAGGGACTTCTTACAAGCTCCTGCTGTCCCGCATTCGTGCAGTATATTAGATCGCAGTTCCCAAATCTCGTTGAGCATATTTCTCATAATATGTCTCCTATGGCAGTGCTTGCGAAATACATCAAGGAAACAACTTCTAATGCAAAGGTAATCTTTATCGGCCCTTGCACTGCTAAAAAGGCAGAGGCACAGCTTGAGGAGGTCAAGCAGTACGTGGATTGCGTGCTTACCTTTGAAGAGCTGCAGGCACTCTTTGACAGCCGTGATATTGAGATAGAAACATTGGAGGAAGGTGTTCTTGATAACGCATCCTACTTCGGTCGTATCTTTGCCCGTAGCGGAGGACTGACCGATGCGGCGGCACAAGCTATGAAAGAGCAAAATATCGACTTTGAGATCAAGCCCGTTGTGTGCGACGGAATCGAAGCCTGCCGTATGGCGCTGCTCAAGCTGAATAAGGGCGTTCTTGACGGAAACTTTATCGAAGGTATGGCTTGTACCGGCGGATGTATCGGAGGCGCAGGCTGCCTCACTCACGGAGAGAAAAGCAAAGCCGATGTGGATAAGTACGGTAGAGAGGCGTTTGAAAAAACGATCAGCTCAGCTGTATCGCTTTTGAAGTAAAGGTATTACCCAATTTCGTTGCAACGGATCATTCGTCGGAGCAAGAAGATTCATGAAAAATTGAAAAAACTTTTGAGAATTAAAAAGATTTAGTTGTAGGCCCCCTTGTAAGGTTAAAGATAAGGGTACGTCTTGATTCTTCGCCAATAAAAAACGAGCAAAACGCAGAAAAAGTCCCCAAATCAAGCGATTTGGGGACTTTTCTTTGACTAATGACTATAATTTTGATACAAAGCTTACTGAAAATAAAGGTGATAATCTCCATTTGTCTTATTGTCAATATCTTCCTTTGTGGTGAAGGAAATATTGTGAGTACCAATTGCCTCTTGCGGATAACCCAAATTAATCAAATTGCGAATTGTCGCTTTCTCCAGTTCATCACAATAACCGGATGATTTTGCGGTTTCCATTTCCGTCTCGCTTTCAAACAAATACCACACCACAAGATGTTGAGGAGCAATATCAAATGCACCATAGAAAAAATGTTGATATATTTTCGGGGTTCTATCGGCAAATGCAGCTATTGTTTTTGCAACGGCTTTTTTGATAATACGATTGCGTTTTGAAAACAGGAACATAACGATCCCACCTTTCTGAAATCATTATATCACAAAAAAGCAAAAACCGCAATCCCTTTGTATCGGAATTGCGGTTTTTGTTCGGCGGAGAAGGAGAGAGACCTGCTCACCGCCATTGAAGAGTGCCAGACCGAACGATCGAAAGCACGAAAAAAAGCGGCGGATCGGTTCAAGGGCAGATAAAAGCAATGATTCGGGAGCAGATCGAAAAAATGCACAACTTTTCTACAACCTAATTTTCCGCAAAATACCGTAAAATACCATAAATCAAACAAAACCAAAAACACAAAAAAACCTTGCAAATACTGTATTTTTCAGCATTTGCAAGGTTTTTTGTTTGGCGGAGAAGGAGAGATTTGAACTCTCGCTCCGGTAAACCCGGACTACACCCTTAGCAGGGGCGCCTCTTCGGCCTCTTGAGTACTTCTCCGTACACACGAACAGCCGTTATCTTCATTCGTGCTATATTATTATAGCCATTTGCAGCCCGTTTGTCAAGCGTTTTTGGAAAAAATCTTTTTTTCGGGGCAAATATTTTATGCTGTCGGGGAAAAAGGGCGCGGGGAGAGGGGAAAAGGGGTGGAAAAGCGTTCGACGGCGTTGGACATGAGGCGGCGGGAGGTGACGAGGATCGACAGGGGCGGTGTCTGCGCGGGGCGGGGGAGGGGGAGAGATGTCGGATCTGCCCGACCGATTTCCGTTGACGGTGGGCATACTTTATGATATAGTGATGTGGCAGGAAAATCCTGGAAATTAAAACAACGGAGGTTGAACATGAAAACGATTTGGATCAGAATGATGGGAATGCTCATGGCAGGTGCCATGCTGCTGTCACTCACCTCGTGCAAGGGTGGGAAAAAGAAGGGCGAGGAGTCCGAGACGACCGCCCCCGCGGTCACGGTGACCACCACCGCCGCCACGTCCAATGCCGCGGTGCGGACGGGAAGCGAGGGGCTGAGCTTTACGGTGACGGGGAACGGCGAATGCACCCTGACGGGGCTGGGCAGCTGCACCGACACCGCCGTCAGCGTTCCCGCCGAGGACGGGCAGGGGAACGCGGTGACTGCCATTGCGGCAGGTGCGTTCCGCAGTACGCGGGTCAGCGCCATTGAGATCCCCGAGACGGTCAGCGACATTGCGGACGGCGCCTTTGCGGGCTGCACCAAGCTTTCCTACATATCGGTCAGCTTGCGAAACGAAGACTATCGCAGTGTGGACGGCGTGCTGTACGATGCCGGCATGAAGACGCTGATCTGCTATCCCGGCGCCCGTGCCGAGCAGACGCTTTCCATCCCCTCCACGGTGACGGTCATCGCGCCCTACGCCTTCAGTGACTGCTCCACCCTCAAGACGGTGGAATTCGCCGGAAGCTCGGAGGAGTGGAAGGACGTGGACGTGGGGGATGACAACGCCGTGCTGGCGAACGCCACCGTGTCCTATGCGAAGGAGAACGGAAAATAAAAATACGAAAATAACAGGCAAGCGAAGCTCGTTTGCCTGTTATTTTTTGGGTGTCATACGCTTTGCCATTTGGAGCAGTACTGCCACGTCCTCATCCGAAAGAGTGCCTGCCAGGCGGCACAGCTCGTGAACGGATGCGGGGTCTGAAGTTTCTTCGTTGAAGAACTCCTTCGGTGTGACGTTAAAATATTCGCAGATGTTGAGAAATTCCAACATGGAGGGGAGCGCTCTGCCGGAGGAGATCCCGCGGATATAGCTGTCACCGTGCCCCAATTCCTGACTCATGTGACGCTCCGACACGTTC
The DNA here is from genome assembly GCA_017452525.1 of Clostridia bacterium. GTDB lineage: Bacteria > Bacillota > Clostridia > Oscillospirales > CAG-272 > RGIG3947. The sequence goes on along the minus strand of JAFTMG010000048.1, from coordinate 13,856 downwards.
TTCTTGAGCCGCAACGCGGTGATCCGTTTGCCGATAAAGTCTTTATAATCCATCTGTCACACCTCCTTTTCTATATTTTACAATATTTTTCACAAATGGTTGGTGAATTAAACACCAATAATATTGATAATTGGTGTTATAAATGCTATAATGTAAAAAAGGGGGCGAGTTGGTAATGGAGGATTTCCATATTGTTTTTATTGGTGATGGGACGGCGATGAGGGCAGGACGGTGGAGCGATCGAATACGTGACGTCTGTGTAGAGCTGATGATGAAGGGGAAGAGGCTGATCTTTTGGGTGGACCGATATGAGACGAACGGCAGGCTGTTTGCTTTTGCGGCAGAGCGTCTGACGGAGAGTTATCCCGAGCAGTGTTGCATACATAATCGCATCAACTGTATCTCCGTCCGCTTACCCGACGGCACGGTCGACCCGTATTCCATGGGAACGTTTTGGAATCGGAACGTGTTTGTCACCGCGCTGAGTGAGGCGGTACGAATGGAAAATCGCGAAACGATAGACCGCGCTGATCTGTTGGTCGTATATATCGGGGAGCATGCGGGATGTGCCGCCCGTGCGAAGGAATATGCGCAGGAGCGTGGGAAGCGAGTATTGGATCTTACTTGTGAGTCGCACGGGGAATGTTGGTAAAGGGTTTGTGATATGAAAATGAGGCGTTGGGTCTGAGAATTTCAAATTGGGGTTTATCGGGGTGGAGGTATCGTGGCGCGACCGCCTTCACCACCTCGGAGGAATAAGAAAAAGCCGCATGGCCGACGCGTCGGTCATGCGGCTTTTTGCGTGAAAAAGTGTGCGATCGATTTTATTAAGTGGTACTTTTTATGGCAAAAAGAGTAAGCGTCGAACCGATGTGTGGCGTTTGTTGAGATTTTAACCGCTGCGGGCAGGAGTGGCTGTACCGTCTTCGGCGGATTCTTTATTTGGGGGATACTATTGTTGCTTTGACGCTTGTTTTAATTTCGTTTCAGTAATACCACCTGTTCTGATGATCTGTTGTCCTCCAATCACGCGGCGACATACCGGATTTGTCGCTGAACACACGATTAAATGTACGGATGGAAAGGAATCCGCTCTCCAGTGCAATTTCCGATATACTCATGGTTGAATCGCGCAGAAGCCGTCTTGCCTTAGCGACACGAAGATTGTTCAGATGCTCGCTCAGCGTGCATCCGGTGCTCTGTTTGATCAGTGACGACAGATACTGCGAAGATATTCCAATCTCCTGTGCCGCCTCATGGGTATCAAAGCCGGGATCATCGAAATGGGTGTCAAGATATGTCATGATCCGCCGGAGAAGCTCCACTTCGATGGGCTGACGCTTCACCAATTCCGTCCCCACATGCTCAAGATGAAACTGAAGCAGAGCCGTGATCAGCGAGCGGTAATAAGAATGTAGCTCCACGCTCTGCTTGCCGTAAGGCTTATCATCGAACGGGAGAATCAGCGGCTTCAAAATCGCCTCGATGTATTCGCGCGTTTTTTCGGTATAATGGTAAAACGGGCTTTTCGGGATACAAGACGCGATCTCGCTCTCTGCAATGTCGATATTCTGCGGTTGAAGGATAAAGTAAAATTTTTTTCCATCCGCCAGATTTTTGTATTCATGAATCTGATATGGATACGCCACCGCTAAGCTTCCCGCATAAAGATCATCCGTCTTTCCGTCAATGGTGATCCGCTCCCCGCCCTCCATGATATATACTAGCTCTATAGCACTATGAAAGTGCGCGGGATAATCCAAAGTATGAATGAGTCCGAAATGGGAATGATTCGACTTTTTCACTTCATAATACACCTTCATCTACATCACCTCACTGTTATTTTATCATTCTGCACGAAAAAAAACAAGAAGTTTTTTGTGTTTTCCTTAATTTGTCCGATATCTCCGTAGATTTGACTTGAATAAGCGGTTGACTTACGTTACAATTTATACAAACAATCTTTGGAGGTTATATTATGAAACGTACAATCAGCATTACACTTGCATTGATTATCACTGTTTTTTGCTGCTTCTCCTGCGGAAAAGCAACACCTTCCGGCAGCGGTTCGGACACTGCTGCCGCGAATGACACAACCAAAGCACCTGTCAATGAAACAACCGAAGCACCTGTCACAGAAGTCGATCCCTTCGAAGGGGTTGATCTTGGCGGCTTCAATCTTCGCGTTCTCAACCCCGAGGGCAGGCTCTGGGACACCTTGTCCATATTCGATTTCGATGAACAAACCGGCGAGCAGGTATACGATGCCATTTACATGCGCAATCGCCTGGTCGAAGACAAACTCAACATGACCATTGAGGTCATCTATCCCACCAGCGGCAAGACTTATAAAGATTTTTCCAAAGCGATGGAGGCAGGTGAGGATCTCTACGACGCTGTTTTCATCAGATCCAACCAGCTCTCCCCCAACATGGCATCCGGATATTTTTACAATCTGTATACGCTGGAAGACATTGATCTGAAGCAGGAATGGTGGTATCCCACCTTCAACCAGAACCTTATCCTGGAAGGCAATAAGCTCTATCAGGTAGCTACTCCCTCGCATTTTATGAGCTTTGATCAGACCGTAGCGTGCTACTTCAACAAGAGTATGCTCGAGCGTTCCAACGTAGAGACACCGTACGACATTGCACGCGAAGGAAAATGGACCTACGACGAAATGTACAAATACATGAAGCAGTTTGTCAACACCAACGGTGACGAAAAGTTCGATGAAAAGGGCAATTCCACCTTCGGTGCAGCAACCTTTGGCGGCTGGCTCGGCATTCTTTCCGCCAATGCGGACGGTCTGGTAAAGCTTGACCAAAAGGGCAAGCCTTACTTTGCAGGCGCAAGCGAAAGTTTTATCAATTACGTTGATAAGCTGTCCAATGTTTTTGGAGCTGACGGTTATCAATGCGGCGATTCCAACACCTATGCCAACCTGTTCTACGAGGGACGCGCTGCATTCTCGCTGATTGCCATCGGCAACGCAAGCATTTTCCGCGATATGGACAATGAATACGGTATTCTTCCTGCACCGAAGTATTCCGAAACCGACGAATACAAATCGCCGATGGGCATTTCCTTGCTTCTCACCATCCCCTCCACCAGCAAAACTGCGGAGAAAACCGCGAAAGTATTCAACGCGCTGTCCTATTACAGCTACCGCGATGTTTTCCCTGTCTATTACGAATCTCTCTGCTACAAGGGTCTGCGCGACGCTGATTCCATCGACATGCTGGAAATCATCAGTGACTCTCGCTGGGCAGACATCGGTGCCGTCTATGGATGGACCTATAACGATCTGAACACCATGGGAAATAACCTGCTTGAAGGAACGCTCAACGTCGCTTCCTACATTGAATCCGTCCGCAGTACCATCGAAGCCAGCATCAAGGCTGCCATGAACTACTGATTTTTCCGCTTATACAATTTCCTCATCAAGTAATAATAGCAATGGCTTCCCGAATAACATCGGGAAGCCAAATTTTATCTGTGAGGATCCATGGTGCTTGAAAATCTTACATTAAAATGCTCTCCCGTCATCTTTTTATTGACAATTTTTTCACGGCGTGATACAATATAAGATGGTTAAAAATCGAATCGGAGGTATTTCGAATATGGCACCGAAGCATATACTGATCCTCTTCTGCGACCAGCTGAGAGCCGATTGCATCGGCGCGTGCGGCAACGAGGAGATCCAGACGCCTGCCATGGACTCTCTGGTGGCGGACAGCACGGTACACGACCGCTGTATCACCCCCTCGCCCGTTTGCGTCCCCGCCCGTCTTTCGCTGATGAGCGGACATTACGCCGCGCGGCACGGCAACAACAACAACAATCTCCACTGTGTCTACGGCGGCAAGGGCTTCTACGCCGAGCTGACCGAGCACGGCTATCAATCCTGCTGCGTCGGTAAGATGCACAACGTCTGGGATCTGTACGGTCCCATGGGCTTCTCGGAGCGTCACACGCAGGAGGAGCTTTCCAGCTTTGACGACGACTACACCAACTACATCTGCGCCAACTATCCCTACGTCTTTGACTACAACGGGCAGCGCAGTGAGATGTACTATATGCCGCAGGTGTCCCAGATGCCTGCCGAGGCGCATCCGACGCAATGGGTCGGCGACCGCTGTGTGGAATTTCTGGAGAAGTGTGATCCCGAAAAGCCCGTCTTCCTTTTCGGCTCCTTCATCCATCCGCACCCGCCCTTCTGCCCGCCTGCGCCCTGGAACAAGCTCTACCGCCGCGAGGGCAAGGCGCCTTTCGTGCCCGAAAACTACAAGGAATTCAAGCCGCTTCTGACCAAGAACTTTGACTGCGACCGCCTCGGCATCTCCGAGATCGACGCCCTCAAGCTGAAAAACTCCTACTACGCCTGCGTCTCCTTTGTGGACTATCAGATGGGGCGCATCCTGCAGGTGCTGAAGGACCGCGGCATGTACGAGGACACGCTGATCCTGCTCACCTCCGACCACGGTGAGGCGCTCGGCGATTATCGCAACATGGGCAAGCGCACCATGCTGGACACCGCCGCCCGCGTGCCCTTCGTCATGAAGGTGCCGGGGCAGAGCGCGGGGCAGAGAAGTGACGTCTGCTCGCTGGTGGACGTGGCGCCCACCCTGCTTTCCTATGCCGGCATCGGCTACGATCCCGCTGAGTACGACGGCGTTGACCTGCTTTCCGACACCCACGAGGAGGTCTACTCCCAATACGCGGGCGGCGCGAAGGGCTGTTATATGATCGCCACCGCCACCGACAAGCTGGTCTACAACGGCGCGGAGGAGAAGTACTACTACTTCACCGAGTTCCCCGAGCATACCAACCGCTACGAAGAGTGCCGCGACACCGCCCGCGTGGCGATGCTGCGGGAAAAGCTGGCGGCGCACATGGCGAGCGATGTCCACGAGGACGTACCCGCCGAGAAGCGCAAGAAGATCAACCCCTTCGGCGTGGGACGGCTTGACCACCGCGTCCGTCACGACGAGGAGCTTGCCCGCATTCCCGCCGGCTACAAGATCGATCTGGAGCTTCCCTCCAAGGAGCCCGACGGCTTCTGATCCCCCTTGAAATCTATAAAAAAGAGGATAAATATCATGTACGTAACTACCAAAGAAATGCTCCGGGCGGCACAGGCAGGCAAATATGCCATCGGTGCCTTCAACTGCGAGAATATGGAGATGGCAATGGCGATCGTTGCCGCCGCTGAGGCACAGCACGCCCCCGTTATGCTCCAGACCACTCCTTCCACCGTCTCCTATGCGGGACTTGACGTCTACTATGCCAACGTCCGCGCCCTTGCCGAGCGGGCAAGCGTGCCCGTGGCGCTCCATCTGGACCACGGCTCCTCCTATCAGCTGGCGATCGATGCCATGGCTGCCGGTTATTCCTCCGTCATGATCGACGGCTCTCACGAGACCTTTGAGGACAACATCGCCGTGACCCGCCGCGTGGTGGAAGAGGCGAAGGCAAAGAACATCCCCGTCGAGGCAGAGCTGGGCAAGGTCGGCGGCAAGGAGGACGATCTGGACGGTGGCGCGGGCAACGGCTACACCGACCCTGCCGACGCGGTCGAATTCGTCAAGGCAACGGGTGTGGATTCGCTGGCGGTCGCCATCGGCACGGCGCACGGCGTTTACGTGGGCACCCCCGTACTGGACGTGGCAAGACTCGCCGAGATCCGCCGCGCCCTTGAGGCGGCAGGCGTGAGCATCCCGCTGGTGCTTCACGGCGCGTCGGGGCTGACCGACGAGAGCGTGCGTGAGTGCATTGCCGAGGGCATCTGCAAGGTCAATTTCGCCACCGAGCTCCGTCAGGCGTACACGGCAGGCGTCAAGGAGGTCCTTGCCAAGGATCCCGCCGTCTACGACCCCAAGAAGTACGGCAAGGTCGCCATGGCAAAGGTACAGGCGCTGGTCGAGGACCGCATCAAGGTCTGCGGCGCGAACGGCAAGGCGTAATTTCATTTCAGGAAAGGAATTAACTATGAAAGCAGCAGTATTACACGGCAACGAAGACATCCGTTATGAAGAATATCCGACTCCCGAGGTGAGACCCGGTACCGTCAAGGTCCGCGTTAAGGCGGCAGGCATCTGCGGCTCCGACATTCCCCGCGTGCTGAACAACGGCGCGCACTACTATCCCATCGTGCTGGGACACGAGTTCTCCGGTATCGTGGAGGAGATCGGCGAAGGCGTCACCAAGGTCAAGGTGGGCGACACCGTTTCCGGCGCGCCCCTGCTCCCCTGCATGAAGTGCGGCGACTGCCAGCGCGGCAATTACTCTCTCTGTAAGCACTACGGCTTCATCGGCTCCCACGATCAGGGCTCCTTTGCCGAGTACGTGGTCATGCCCGAGGCAAATGCCATCCCCTACGATCCCTCCATCCCCTTTGAGGTAGCAGCTATGTTCGAGCCTGCCACCGTATCGCTCCACGGCATGTACTGCAACGATTACGCGGGCGGCGGCGACGTTGCCATCATCGGCGGCGGCACCATCGGTCTGTTCGCGGCGCAGTGGGCGCACATCTTCGGCGCCAAGCGCGTGGTCGTTTTCGATCTGGTGCAGGAGAGACTGGATCTGGCGCTGAGACTGGGCGCGGACGAGGTCGTCAACACCGGCGATCCCGATTTCATGGCAAAGGCAAAGGCGCTGACCGGCGGCAAGGGCTACGACTACGTCTTTGAGACGGCGGGCAACCCCATCACCATTCAGATGGGCTTTGAGCTGGCGGCAAACAAGGCGCACTACTGCTGCATCGGCACCCCTCACAAGGATATGACCTTCACTCCCAAGATGTGGGAGTACATGAACCGCAAGGAATTCAAGCTGACCGGCTCCTGGATGAGCTATTCCGCACCCTTCCCGGGCAAGGAGTGGGAGCTGGTGGCACACTATTTCGCCACGGGTCAGCTGAAGTTTGACGACGAGCTGATCTTCCAGCGCTATCCTCTCGAGGAAGCGGACAAGGCGTTTGCCCTCTACAAGAACCCCGCGCAGGTCAAGGGCAAGGTCATGCTGCTGATCGACTGATCGCAGGATCATGGCACAGAAAGAAAAGCCAAAAGAAATGCTGTGAGGAAGGCGACCTTTGGATCATTTCCGAGGAAGAGAATGAATTGCATCGGGTCTCTTTCTACATGAAGACGGAGGATGGCTGGGACGAGGTCAGTATGCGGTTGAACAAGTCTGACAGAACCGCGACCGTCGGCATCTTTGAGGGCAACGCACAGCTTCTCGTCGATGACAGCGAGCTTTTCACCTGCTCGGCTGAGCTGCGGGGCGGCAAGCTCGTCCTCAGCGATTTTGCCGAGACCTCTCTGCGCCCCTTTGTGGGCGAGCGCGAGAGCATCACGCTCACCAAATACGACTACGCCGAGTGGATCGGCATGTTGCCGTTTGCTCATACACCCCAATAATTCAAACGTCCCCCGCGCGCTTTGCCCGCGGGGGATGTTTTTGAAAATTTTGTTTTTTTATGCGATAAAATCGGTCTTTCGGTGATTAATAGGGTGTAAAGACCCAAGAAAAGGGGATTTTGAAAGGAGATTTATGATGAAAACAAGAATTTTAGCCATTTTGCTGGCTGTGACGATGCTGACACCGATGGTGTTGATGACCTCCTGCGGGACGAAGGCTGAGCCGCCCGAGGGAACATATACCCGCATGACAGTGGATATCAATCCCAGCGTCGAGTTTATGATCGACGATCAGAACAAGGTCGTCTCTGTTACGGCGCTCAACGATGACGGCAGTATCCTGATCGCGGGCGAGGTCTTTGTGGGCATGACCCCGGAGGAAGCGACAGAGATGATGGTTACATTGGCGGGCGAAACGGGTTATCTGATCGGCGGCAATGCGGAGGCGGACGAAAATGAGGTCAGGATCTCGATCTCCGGCGACTCCAAATACGCAGAGCAACTGGTCAAGCAGGTGGAAAAGACTGCCGCCGATACCATGAAGGCACTGGATATTGAGGGTAAGGTCGCCAAGGTGGAGGCAATGCACACCGAGGCACTGCGGGCGCTGGCGATGGAAACGGCACTCTTCACCGAAGAGGAGGTCGCCGCCATGACCGACGAGCAGATGTATTCCGCCATTGCCGCGGGCAGAGTGGAAACGGCGCTGCTGCTGACCGAGGAAATGAGAGAGGCGTACTATTCCGCCAAGGAATCCCGCATCTCCTTCGCCCACAGCGAGGCGACTGCCGAGATCATCAACGCCATGGGCGGTGCCTATCAGCTGGTCTATCTCGGCTACAAGACGGCTGTGGACGCCTACAGTGCCGCCATTACCGCGCTGGACGAATTCCGTTATGAAAAGCTGGTCTCCCCCGAATCGGAATATCAGAAGTCGCTGGCGAAGCTGCGTGAGGCGAAGACCGAGCTGCTTCAGCAGAAAAATTATGTTGCCACCCTTGAGGTCGACGGCGAGGAATATACCGCCGCTACCTTGACGCTGCAGATGAGCGAGGAGCAGTACAATAAGGTACTTGAGAGCTATGAGACGCTGGGCACGAGTCTGAATGAGGCACTGGTGAGCCTGATCGAGAGACTCCGTGAGAGCGAGGCGTTCCTGCGCTCGCTGGAGGAGAAGTTCAGCGATAACATCAAAGAGGAGCTTCAGGCAAAGGCAGTGGAACTGGAGGACGCGATCAACAGTGCCAAGGACAGCTTCTTTGCCGAGTTTGAGTCCGCCCACAAGGAGGATCTGGAGGCGATGGAGCAATCGCTGATCGAGCAGAAAAACAGGCTCAAGGCGGCGGCTACGGGTGCTGAAGGCTGATCTGTCGGAGATTGGTCGGACATCCCGGCGCGGTTGAGTATTGAATCTTTCTCACATTCATGATACAATCAAAAGGATCGCGCCCCGAACCCTGCGGGCATCGGGGCGCGAAGTGTAACATGTGAGGTATATGATTTGCTGGTGATATATACTCTTACCTCCGAGGAGATCTTAAGTCGCGACCGGAGGATCGAGGAGATGATCGCGATCATGGCACAGGGCGATATTTCCGCCTTGGGAGGACTGTATGAGCTGATCCGCACCGATGTCTACGCGTTTGCGCTTTCCAAGCTGGGGCGGCGGGAGGATGCGGAGGATATTACGCATGATACGTTTGTGCGTATCTGGCAAAATGCGCCCGCCTACACGCCGCAGGGAAAGCCGATGGCGTGGATCCTGACGGTGGAGCTCAACCTGATCCGACGTGCCTGCCAATTGGAGGGACGGACGGTAGAGATGGAAAGCCTTGCAGAGCAGGAGGACAGCGAGAACTTTGTGGAGGATGTGATCCAAAATGAGTTTCTGCGGGAGCTGATGCGTGCGCTGACTCCGGATGAGCGGGAGGTCGTGGTGCTTCATGTCGTATCGGGCAGAAAGCATCGGGAGATCGCCGATCTTCTGGCGTGCCCTCTGTCCACGGTGCTCTCCCGCTACAACCGTGCCATGAAAAAAATGCAAGTGCTCGTAAAGGAGGGGAAGTAAGTGACGGGAAGGGAACAACATGAACGTGTGCGGGCGGCATTTGCCGAGCAGATGCCCGATCTGCTTCCCCGTATCAGAAACACCTGTGAGCGAACACCTCAGATCATTCCCGGTGCCGTGTCACGACCGCGGCGGACGGCACGCGTGCGTGCGTTGGCGGTTGCGGCATGCTTTCTCCTGTTCTTCGCCGGGATGGCAGCCGGGTGGCTATGGCCGCATGAGGTCGAAACGGTGATATCTCCGACCGAGACGGTCGTTTATATGGATGTCAATCCCAGCATATCTCTTGAGCTGAGCGCGGAGGGACGTGTGACCGCCTGCCGTGCCGCCAATGCGGATGGAGAAGCCTTGCTGGAGGGGCTGGACCTGGTCGGCGTCGAGCGAAATACCGCTCTGACCGCCATTTTAGGCGCGATGTATGTCAACGGCTATCTGAGTGCCGATGCCAATTCCGTTCTGATCAGCGTGGACGGTGCAGACGGTGCCCAAACAGAAGCCATGCTCGGTGAGATCACGGAGGAGATCAACGCTGTTTTCGCGCATTCCGAAATGACCTGTGCGATCATCGCCCAGCAGATGGAGGTCAGCGAGGAGCTGAGGGCGCGCGCCGAGGAATACGGCGTATCGGTCGGCAAGATGCATCTGGTGGAGAAGATGATCGGCGGGATCGAATGTTTGGACGAGCAGGATCTGGAGGGTCTTTCGGCGTTATCGATCGGCGAGCTGAACCTGATGTATTCCTCGCAGGCAGACACGGAGCTGTTTGACGGAGATATTGTGACAGGTCTTGTGAGCGGCTTTATGAAGCTGGAGGACGCGGTGGCTTCTCTGATCGATGCCATCGGTCTGAAGGATCTGTTGCTGGAGGAATATGAGGCAACAACGGGATATGCCGTGGTTGACGGCGTCAGCCGTTTGGTATATGAAGTGAATATGAAATTCAAGTATTCCGAGAATTCCTACCGTTTTGTGGTCGACTGTGAGACGGGAAGAGTCCTTGAAACGGATCTCGATTTGGGATTTCATTGGTGAGAGCGGTATCCGCCTCCCGAAAGCATACAAAGGAGCTGCGTCATTTGACGCAGCTCCTTTCCGTTTTTCCGAAAAACTTCGAATGGGGGTTGGGCGGTGTGTTTGCATGTTCCGTTGGAAGATCGCGAGGGGTGCCGGGCGCGATGAAGGCAATTTAGCCTTTGCTCTTCGGTGTCAGACGGTAGAGGATCGGCTTGGTGGCGCCGCAAACGGCAACGATCTCACCGTTCACCATGCTGAGGTTTTCCGGCTCCTTGACGCCCACGTCAAACTCGATGATGCCGCGGAACTTGCCGTCCCAATCGTAAACGGAGATCTCGTTCTGAAAATCCTCGGCGTCCTTATGCTTGCCGTCCCAGAGGATGAAGTAGATCAGCTCATCGTCGGCGCACATGCCCTGCTTGGTATAGCGGGCGGTGAGGGTGGTGCCGCGGCAGATCTTGTCATCCGCGAGGCGGAAATCGGCGTCCAGCAGGCGATAGTCCCACGTGCCGGAGAGCCCCACGGCATAGGCGTTGCGTGCCTCGTTGTATTCGATGGCGTAGATGGGTACGGGCAGATCAATGCCGCGCGTCGGTGTCAGGGTGTCGGCATCGATGGCGGTCAGATGCTTGTGGCGGGGCTTGTTGTGGCAGACGAGGATCTCGTTGGTGTGGGGATTGTAGGTGGCGTCGTTGGCGTGGTCCAGACAAAGGGGCTCGCTCCATTGTACCACCTCACCCGTCTTCAGATCGATCTTGGCAATGCGGGAATAGTTGTGCTCCTGCGTCGGCAGATCGTAATGCATACATATATTATAATAATAACGCGCGCCGTCCGAGCAGCCGCCCTGAAAGCCGCGGATGTCGGGGGCGGGGTAATCCACGGTGCAGATCTCCTCGGCGTGAGAGGTGACGGTGGGGGCGAGGGCGAGCAATTCCTTCGCGCGCGAGCAGTTGTTGCCTTTCATAACGGTCTCCTTTGTGTGTGTTTTGAGGCTATTGTAGCACAGAGGCGCACTCTTGTCAAATTCTTTTTCCAAAATATCAAAATAGGTCTTGCTTTTTTTTCCGTAATCGGGTACAATGGAGACAGAAATCACTATAGGGGGTAACCTATTATGTATCAATTTCCGATCGGCGCTATCGTAGAGTCCTTCCGCATGGAAACTCACGAAGCCATTAAGACCGCCGCCAAGATGGGTCTGAACGGTCTGCAGATGTACTGCACCAAGGGCGAGCACGCGCCCGAGAACTTCTCCAAGGAAGATCGCCGCGAGCTGCTGAAATATACCAAGGACCTCGGTCTGCGTTTCTCCGCCATCTGCGGAGATCTGGGCAGAGGCTTTGGCAACGCTGAGCTGAATCCCGAGCTGATCGAGAAGTCCAAGCGCATCCTCGATCTGGCGCTGGATTTTGAGACCGACGTGGTCACCACTCACATCGGCGTCGTTCCCGAGGACAAGAACCATCCTCGCTATAAGATCATGCAGGAGGCGTGCTACGAGCTGGCGACCTATGCCGACAGCATCCACGCCCATTTCGCCATCGAGACCGGTCCCGAGCGCTCTGAGGTGCTGCGTGACTTCCTCGATTCTCTCGGCTCCACCGGTGTCGGTGTCAACCTTGACCCCGCCAACCTGGTCATGGTCACGGGCGACGACCCCGTCAAGGCGGTCCACAATCTGAAAAAGTACATCGTTCACACCCACGCCAAGGACGGCAACAAGCTGGCGGATCTGGCGCCCGAGTACGTTTACGGCGTTCTGCATCCGGTTCCGGAGGCATTCAAGGGCGTGAAGCTGTTTGAAGAGGTTCCTCTCGGCACGGGTAGCGTCGACTTCCCGAAATATCTCGCGGCTCTCGAGGAGATCGGCTATCGCGGCTTCCTCACCATCGAGCGCGAGGTGGGTGCCGATCCGGTCGGTGACATCGGTCTGGCACAGGCACATCTGCTCAAATGTATGAAGGTTTGAAAAATAAATTTTTCAAACAGCATTTGTGCTCGGGCGGCTGAACGCCGTCATTTCGGAAAACCGAAACCGTCACAAAAGCAACGATTCAGAAAGGAATGATTATACCAATGAAACTTTCCGTCAGCTCCTATTCCTTCCAACAAGCCATCAAGGCCGGCAAGATGACGCAGTTCGACACCATCGCCGCCGCGCACGAGATGGGGCTTGGTGCCATCGAATTCATTGATCTGACTCCCGTTTACGGCGAAAAGCCGACACTTGAGGAGCAAAAGGAATATGCCGTTAAGCTCCGCGCCGAGGCAGACCGTCTCGGTATGGATATCAACGCCTACACCATCGGTGCCAACCTCTTCTGTGAGGGCGTGGCAGCCAAGGAGGAGATCAACCGTCTGCGCGGACAGCTGGACGTGGCGGCACTTCTCGGCGCCAAGGTCATGAGACACGACGTGTGCTACCGTCTCGGTCAGAGCGGCAACGCCCGCAGCTTCGACCGCATGCTCCCGACCCTTGCGGAGAACATCCGTGCCGTCACCATCTACGGTGAAAAGCTGGGCATCCGCACCTGCACCGAAAATCACGGCTACATCGCCCAGGACAGCGACCGCGTGGAGCGTCTGGTCAATGCCGTGGCGCATGACAACTACGGTCTGCTGGTGGATATGGGCAACTTCGCCTGCGTGGATGAGGATAGCGCCATCGCCGTCTCCCGCGTGGCTCCCTATGCCTTCCACGTCCATGCCAAGGACTTCATCAAGCATCCCTTTGGCTCGGGTGTCGCCAAGGGCTTCCAGTCCCGCGGCTGTAACTATCTGGAGGGTTGTGCCGTCGGTGACGGTGATATCCCCGTGGAGCAGTGCATCGCCATTCTCCGCCGTGCCGGTTACGACGGATACGTTTCCATCGAGTACGAAGGCGCGGGCGATTGCTTCGAGGGCATCAAGAAGGGCATTGCGACCCTGCGTTCCTTCGGCATCACCGAGTGATCCTTTGAATTTTATACAAAAGAGCCGACGCGCCCGCGTCGGCTCTTTTGTGTGCCGCGGGTGGGGATGATCAATTGAGGGCGGTGATGCGGTTGAGGATTTCAAATTGGGGTGGAGGTATCGTGGCGCGGACGAAGGCAGGGCTCTGCCCTGCACCCGCCAAAGGGAACTTTTCGAGAAAAGTTCCCTCTGGACACCTTCAAAAGCTTTCACACTATGGGTATGAGGCGGGGTGCTTATCTTGCTCTCGCCATGGAATGGGTCGGGCGGGGCGCTTATCTTGCTCTCGCCATGGAATGGGTCGGGCGGGGCGATTATAAGCAAATAGACGGATGCAGACCTTACATGGTTCGAGCGGGCAAACTTCGTAAACGTCAGGCACCTCCGAGACCCTG
>JAFTMG010000006.1 GCA_017452525.1 Clostridia bacterium | reverse complement strand
TCAAACCCGGTTACATTATACTCGGAGGTTTAACTCTTTTCAACACTTTTTGTTTCGGGCTTGCTTGTAGCTCGCCCGCTTTATTGTCGCTTCGCTCGTTTTCGGCTCCCCCAGTAGAACTGGGGGTTTATTTGGATACCAGTCAGGACCACCGGTAAAGAAAGGCAAATAAAACACCGCTTCAGCGGTAGCCCGTAGAAGCGGTGCGGTTGGCAGACTTTCGAGCACGATAGTGCTGCCGGTAATAGGCCCTTATAGGGCCTGTGCAGGCCACCAGCTAAGCTGGTGCACCCGTAAACGGGTCATAATATTCGTTGATACTAATTTGATCAGCAAGCATATCTTCCTGTAGTTGTTTTTGAATATACTCCTGTATCTTTTTTGCATTTTTGCCGACTGTATCAACGTAATATCCTCGACACCAAAAATGGCGATTCCCGTACTTATATTTTAAGTTGGCATGTCGATCGAATATGATGAGTGAACTTTTCCCCTTGAGGTATCCCATTATTTCTGATACGCTGTATTTGGGCGGTATCCTTACTAACATGTGTATATGATCCGGACATGCCTCTGCCTCTATAATTTCTATCCCTTTTCTTGCGCATAATTCCCTTAATATCTCTCCGATTTCTTTTCGCAACTCTCCATAGATAATTCTTCGACGATATTTTGGTGCAAATACTAAATGGTACTTGCATTCCCACGTAGTATGTGATAAACTATTAGTGTCCATTTGGACATCCTCCTTTGTTTCTTTGAATTTGGTTGGCAGACCTCTTTCATTTTAACATTGGAGGACCTTTTTGTCTATATGCTTGTAGCTAAAGCTCTTTTGTTCCCCCGGCATAGCCGGGGGTTTTTGGTTGATACCAAAAAGGAGCCGATTCACCTTACGGTGAGTCGGCTCGTTCTTATGAAGAGCGTATTCCCGTTTTAAATCTCCACATCCGCAAAAGCGGGGGAATGATCGGAGAGCGGGAAGTAATAGTCGGGGGAGAAGCGCTCAAAGCGGCGGACGAAGCCATCCGGGGCACCGATGACCAAAATATGGTCGATGGCAGAGGGGAAGGGATCGGTGCGGTAGAAGGTCTCAAAGCCTGCAGGGAAGCAGTAGTGATAGCCCATCGACTCATCTGCGTATTCCACAGCGACGTCATGGGCGTGAACGTATCCCGAGGCAAGGGCGTGCTGTACGGCGAGAGAGTTGTAGTTGGCGTTCAGGTCTCCCACGATGATGGCGGGGCAATTGTATTTTTGACGGTACGTTGCTACCTTTTCCATGACGATGTTGAGCTGATATTTACGTGCTTCATCGGAATGGGGCTGATAGCTTCCCGAGGCGGGATTGCCGCTCTTCCACCAAAGATGGGTGGAAACAAAGATCAGCAGCTTGCCGTTTTCCTTGACGCGGAAAACGCCGAGGGTCCAGGATTTGGTCTGGCTGTTATTGAAGATACCCTCGTGTCCCGGAAATTCGTCCGGGAACAGTGCAAAGTCCGAATCGACCAGTTCGAACTTGTCCTGACGGTAGGCGATGGGGGTGTCGCGTCCCCAGAGAAGGGCGTAGCGAAGACCCTCGCGGGCGGCATAGCGGATCATTTTATCTGCCATGATAAAGGACGTTTCCTGACAGCCGATGATGTCGGGCATGGTATCCTTGTAAACGCGAATAAAGCCGTTGACACGGACAGTCGGCGAGCAATCGAAGCCTTTTTCTTCCCATGCGGGTTGGTTTTTGTCGCATTTCCACTGATTGTGGGTCATAAGTCTGAGTTTTGCCATAGAGGATCTCCTTTCTGTTCCATAGAGGATGGGGGTTCCATGCCATCATAACAAAAAAACGGCACGGTGTCAATACTTTTTTGAAAATAAGGTCGATTTGCCGAACAGGATGGGAATGATGGAGAGAGGCTTTTTCTGTTCTGTTATAAAATCCTTTCGGTTTGATGGTAACATATCTGTCTGTTTTTTAATGCATTATAGATAATGTTTATAAAATGTTCAAAAACGGCTCCGTAATTGCGATGCCGTTTTGCTGTTTGAGAAAAAATCAGTATTCTTCGTTTTCCAGATCTTTCTTGAACTCCTCGTTCAGCTCGGGATAAGCGGAGAGCATGGGCTCCACGTCCTTGCCGGCTTTGCGCTCAAAGTAGTTCTTCGAGATCTTAACGACCACGCCGCTGAGACCGATCACACCGATCAGGTTGGGGATCGCCATCATGGCATTGAACATATCGTCCAGTGCCCAAACGAAGGCACTGCTGGTGACGGCACCGACGATCAGCAGGAGAACGTAGATGATCTTGAAAGCCAAGCCGCCCTTCTTGGAGCCGAAGAGATATTCGGCTGCCTTCTGACCGTAGTAGGACCACGCCAGCACGGTGGTGAAGGCGAACAGGGGGAGAATGATCGTGAATACCACGATACCGAAGGTGCCGAAGTTTTCGGCAAAGGCGGAGCGGGAGACCTCGGTTTTATCGGCGGTAATGCTGAGGAAGTTGACAAAGTCATACGCACCGGTGGTCAGGAGAGTCAGCGCGGTCAGAGTGCAGACCACGAAGGAATCCAGGAACACCTCAAAGATGCCCCACAGTCCCTGCTTGACGGGCTCCTTGGTGTCGGATGCGGAGTGTGCGATAACGGAGGAACCGAGACCAGCCTCGTTGGAGAAGATACCGCGGGCGAAACCGTAGCGCATTGCCATCATGATGGTATAGCCGAACAGACCGCCGCTGACGGCTTTGAAGCTGAATGCGCTCTTGAAGATCAGGGCAAATGCGGCGGGGATAGCAGTAATATTGACGCAAAGAATGATCAACGCCATGATGATGAACAGCAGGACCATAAAGGGAACGAGCAGGGAAGCAACCTTACCGATTCTCTGAATGCCGCCGATAACGATCAAGGCAGTGAGGATGAAAACAACGATACCGACGATCCAGGCGATCACCATACGCTGATCGGGATCGGAGGTAATGGCTGTCTGGACAGTACCGGAGATGGAGTTGACCTGAACCATGCCCATACCAACAGCGGCAAGGGTGCAGCAGAGGGCAAAGACTTTTGCCAGCGGCTTCCAGCCCAGACCGTTTTCGATGTAGTACATCGGACCGCCCGAGAAATTGCCCTCGGCATCCTTCTTGCGGTAGTAGAGACCGAGAACATTTTCGGAGTAGTTGGTGACGAGCCCGAAGAAAGCGGAGACCCACATCCAGAGCACGGCACCGGGACCGCCGGAGAGCATAGCGCCCGCGACACCGACGATGTTACCGGTACCAACGGTACCCGCAATGGCAGAAGAAAAAGCCTCAAACTGGGAGATACTCTTTTCCTTTTTGCTGTGAACGTGCTTTTTTCCGTGTACCATTTCCTTGATGGTGGGCACAATGGTGGAGGAAACGGATACGCCGAACTTACGAAGCTGAAGTGCGCGGGTGCGGATAGTCATGAAAATACCCGCGCTGAGGATGATCACGACCATGGGGATGCCCCAGAGGATGTTGTCGTTGATGAAGCCTACAATGCTTGTCAACGTGTCAAAGAAAGCTTGCATGTCTTTCTCCTTCAAAAAGATATTTCAAAATAAAAAAAGAGCTAAACAAACTGTTCAGCTCCGCGGCAAACGCAATAAGAACCAATGTATGTCCGCGTGTGACATACATCGGATAGGTATCGTATTTGTCTCCGTCCTTTTGCCTGAGAGATTGACTGTGAGACGGTCTCATAGTCTTGCACCTTCGGCATCCGTTGATCGGCTTTCTCCGGAGCGCTATCCACATACAGTTTCACTCGGAAATCCGAGCACCTGAGAGTGTTACTCCTTCGGGAACTTTCGTAATTTCCTGTATGCTTCATTTAGCATTCTTTATTTTGATGCGGGTATTATACCACAGACTTCCATTGGTGTCAAGAGCTTTGGCGAAAAAGGTTTTATCTTGAGGAAAAATTGAATATTGTCACGATATCGCTTTCCCACCGTGAAATTTTTTGTGCAATGTGTCTTGCTTCAAATGGCTTGACAAGCATACGCAAAGCCGTTATAATGAATACAACAGAAACCCGAAGGAGGGCTTGAATATGAATCAGACTTTTATGTGGGCAAACCTTGTCCATCTGGGATCCAATATGTGGAACGAGGAAGGGAACACCAAGGGACGTGAGCATCGCTCTACCCCTTGCGCTTCTCCCAAGCTTCGCTTCTTCCGCGAGACGTGGGACGCGCATATGCAGGAGCTACGCGACAGTGGCGTCAACACGCTGATCATCGATGTGGGCGAATCTTTGAAATACGAGTCTCACCCCGAGCTGGCGGCGGAGGGAGCCTTTACCCATGAGAAGATGAAGGCAGAGGTTGACAAGCTGAAGGGCATGGGCTTTGAGGTCATTCCCAAGCTGAATTTCTCCGCCTGCCACGATATCTGGCTCAAGGATTATTCCCGTATGCTGTCTACTCCCGTTTATTACGAGGTCTGCCGCGACGTCATCCGCGATGTTTGTGAGGTATTCAAGCCGAAGCATTTCCACCTCGGCATGGATGAGGAGACCGCCGACCATCAGCGTAATTTCATGTATGCCGTAGTCCGCCAGGGAGACTTGTGGTGGCATGATTTCTATTATCTGCTGGACATTGTCGAGAAAGAAAACGCTCGTGCGTGGGTATGGTCCGACTATATGTGGCACTATCCCGAGATCTTCCTCGCCAAGATGCCCAAGACGGTCGTACAGAACAACTGGTATTACCCGGGCAAATTCAGCACTGCCGACGAGGGCTTTACCGAGTCGATGGCAATGCGCCTCAATGCCTTCCGTCTGCTGGATGAGCACGGCTACGATCAAGTTCCCACAGGCAGTGTCTTCTCCGCCAAGGACAATATCGAAAAGCTCACCGCTTTCTGTAAGGAGAACATCTCCTCCGAGCATCTGCTGGGCATGATGCAGACCACGTGGGAGAGGATCGATCCCGAGTGGATGCACGTTCACCACACGGCGGCGGAGCATATCGCCATTGCGAAGAAACAGTTTGAATCGTAAATAAAAAGACCGACGGCATGTTTAAAAGAACAGTTGCCGTCGGTCTTTTGGGTGTATTTACCACCAGTTTTCAGGAATCAGTTCCAAGCGGTAAACACTGTTGGCTTGGTTGCATCCGAGGTAGTATTCGCCGTTTCGGATGAACATGTGTTCCGGCTCGTAGGTGATGCCCGTCAGTCGGGCGGAGCCCATGTAATTGCCTTGCATATCGTGAACGATGATATAGTGAGTCCCGCCGGCATTGCTATAGCGCACATCGTAGATATACTGTCCGTCGCAGGTGAGTCCTTGCGTGACATATTGCGGATTCTGACACGGGAAGGATGAAATGGGATTGAGCTGTGCGTCGGTCGTGTAGATGGTATATCCCGATGCAATGATATATTGATTGGTAGATGGAAGATATTCCATGCTGCGGTTACCTATGGGGGCTACGATATGATCGACGATCTCAAGAGTATCCGGATCCAGAAAATAGGTACCGCGCCAGTCATCTGTTCCTGCCGAGATGGCAAGGCGGTGATTTTTGCTGTCATAGGTGATGTCGTTGGTGTGTCCGGTGGGGAGAACCTTGGAGGTCATGACAAGCTCC
Organism: Clostridia bacterium; assembly: GCA_017452525.1. GTDB lineage: Bacteria > Bacillota > Clostridia > Oscillospirales > CAG-272 > RGIG3947. The sequence goes on along the minus strand of JAFTMG010000006.1, from coordinate 247,355 downwards.
ATGGTGTCCAGATCATACTTGCTGATGACTGCGGTTTCCGGGGATGTGCTTTTGTTGATCAGCGCGAAGTAGGCGTATTTCCCATCCGTGCCTCCGCCCTGCATGACAGTACACCCTTCAACGGAGGGAACGCGTATGACACGCTCCGTCATGGCGAAAACAAAGCCACGCCCGCTTTCCGCCAATTCTTTTAAATCAAAGCCGGTAGCGGCAGTGCCGCTTTCGGAAATATAGCGAAAGCCCGGTTCCATATACATTGTGGGTTTTCCGTTTTCGTCGGTTTGGACGAAATGAGTCATAAAATAATCCAGTCCCAGATAAGTCTGATAACTGCTTGTACCTGCGATAGCGATCTTATATTCACCGACCGTAATACCGAATCGATTGCCTCCAAGAGCATTCAGTTGCGCGAGCAGTGCTGCGCTTTCTTCGCGGTTGGTGTTCCCGAGCAGGATCTCACGGGTTGTAGGATCCGGTGTTTTGTTGAAGGCAATGGTATCCTCGACGTATTGGAACTTACATTCCGAACGCGCGTCCATCTGCAGATAAAATTGCAGGAAGAGCTGTTGCTCTACGCCGTTGACCTTTCCGGACCGTACCAGCTTGTAGTCTGTTTTTCCGTTTTCAAATACGGTGACCGTCACGGGAGTGGGCAGGGTAGCTTGTTCTGTGGAGGTGCTCTCGGAGGGGAGCGTGCTCTCATCAGAAGGCGGCTGAGTTTCTTTCCCGGCGTTGCATGCAAAGAGTGCCAGACAGAGAATGAGCACGGCGAATAGGGAAATAAAACGTTTCATAAGCTGCTCCTTTGTGCGGTTGTGATGTTATTATGATACTATATTGACGGTGATTTTGCAAGAGCCTTTGAAAAAAAAGAGGCAGAATCCAAGTGTATTCTGCCTCTGATGGATATAGGAGAGATCAATACATACCGCCCATACCGCCGCCCATGCCGGCTGCTGCGGATGCGGCTGCTGCCTCGGCAGCAGGATCCTTCTTGTCAGCCACAACGGACTCGGTGGTGAGGATAACGGATGCGATGGATGCGGCGTTCTGCAGGGCAGAGCGGGTGACCTTGGTGGGGTCAACGATACCGGCAGCCATCATGTCGCAGTAGACCTCGTTGTAAGCGTCGAAGCCGTAGCCGATCTTGCCGGAGGACAGGATCTTGTCAACGACGATGGCGCCGTCGATGCCGGCGTTTGCGGCGATCTGACGAACGGGAGCCTCGAGAGCCTTGAGAACGATGCGAACACCGGTCTTTTCGTCACCCTCAACGGTGTCGATCAACTTGGCAACGTCAGCGATGACGTTCAGATATGCGGTACCGCCGCCTGCGACGATGCCTTCTTCCACTGCCGCCTTGGTTGCGTTGAGCGCGTCCTCAATGCGGAGCTTCTTTTCCTTCATTTCTGCCTCGGTAGCGGCACCGACCTTGATGACGGCTACACCGCCTGCCAGCTTGGCAAGACGCTCCTGCAGCTTCTCGCGGTCGAAATCGGAGGTCGTGATCTCGATGGCAGCCTTGATCTGGTTGACACGAGCCTTGATATCATCGGAGTCACCGGCACCGCCAACGATGATGGTGTTCTCTTTGTTGACCTTGACCTGACGTGCGCGACCGAGCTGACCGATGGAAGCATCCTTCAGCTCCAGACCGATCTCGGAGGAAATGACCTCACCGCCGGTCAGAATGGCGATATCCTGCAGCATTTCCTTGCGGCGGTCGCCAAAGCCGGGCGCCTTGACGGCGATGCAGGTGAAGGTGCCGCGGAGCTTATTGAGTACCAGCGTGGTCAGAGCCTCGCCCTCAACGTCCTCGGCAACGATCAGCAGCTTCTTGCCTGCCTGAACGATCTGCTCCAGCAGGGGAAGGATATCCTGAATGTTGGAGATCTTCTTATCGGTGATCAGGATGAGAGCGTCATCGATGACAGCCTCCATCTTATCCATATCGGTAGCCATATAGGGGGAGAGGTAGCCGCGGTCGAACTGCATACCCTCAACCACCTCGGAGTAGGTATCGGCGGACTTGGATTCCTCAACGGTGATAACGCCGTCGGAGGTGACCTTTTCCATCGCGTCAGCGATCAGCTGACCGATGACCTCGTCGCCTGCGGAAATGGTGCCGACGCGGGCAATATCGTCAGAGCCGTTGACCTTCTTGGAGTTGGCAACCAGGCACTCAACAGCGCGGTCGACAGCCTTCTTGATGCCCTTGCGCAGAACCATGGGGTTTGCGCCTGCGGTCACGTTCTTCATGCCCTCGCGGACAAATGCCTGAGCGAGCAGGGTAGCGGTGGTGGTACCGTCACCGGCAGCGTCGTTGGTCTTGGTAGCAACCTCCTTGACCAGCTGTGCGCCCATGTTTTCAGCCTCGTTCTCCAGCTCGATCTCCTTGGCGATGGTTACACCGTCGTTGGTGACCAGGGGAGAGCCGTATTTCTTGTCAAGAACCACGTTTCTGCCCTTGGGGCCGAGGGTGATCTTGACGGTATCTGCCAATTGATCGACGCCGCGAACAAGAGCGTTGCGGGCTTCAATGCCATAAAGAATTTCTTTTGCCATAATTCAATGATCTCCTTATCTGTAATGGTGGGGACTCGCTCAGTCTTCGACGATGGCGAGAATGTCGTTCTGGCGAACGATGTTGTACTCAGTGCCGTTGCACTTGACCTCGGTGCCTGCGTACTTCGAGGTGATGACCTTGTCGCCGACCTTGACGGTCATAACGACTTCCTTGCCATCGACCACGCCGCCGGGACCGACTGCGATGACCTCAGCGACCTGGGGCTTTTCCTGTGCGGCAGCGGTGAGGATGATACCGGTCTTGGTCTTTTCCTCTGCCTCCACCAGCTTGACTACAACTCTGTCAGCCAAAGGGATGAGTTTCATGATTGTTCCTCCTGTATAATAAAAGATATTTGTTTGACCGAAATTACGGTGATGTATTGGCACTCTTTTGCTTTGAGTGCTAAACTACATGAAATATTTTACACCATTATCCGAAAAAATCAAGTGTTTTCCTCTGTTGTTTACAATTTGTTCACAACTTTTTGTGCTTTCCTATCTTGCCGGTGCTAAAATTCGTCCTGTTCCGCATAGAATATGACAAATACGGTCAAACGGAGGACGGAAGCGGTGCTGTCATGGCTGAACGGATGGATCTCGGGGGTACTGACCCCTTTGGCGCTGATGGGGTGCGGCGTCGGTTTTTTGTGGTATTTGCGCGGGGGACCGCTGTTTCATTTGCCTGCCGTTTTTCGCGCCATGCTGCGGCGGGAACGCACGGACGGCATCTCTCCCTTTCGGGCGCTGACGTTGGCGCTGGCTGGGACGCTCGGGGTGGGGAACATCGTCGGCGTGGCATCTGCCATTGCCATGGGCGGCGCGGGGGCGATATTCTGGATGTGGGTCAGCGCGCTTGTTGCCATGATCCTCAAATATGCCGAGATCGTGCTGGCGGTGAAGCATCGGCGAACGGATGAGCAGGGGATACCCTACGGCGGCGCCACGTACTATATTCGGGATGTGTTCGATCGATGCCGTGCGCCCCGCGCGGGGCGGGTACTTGCCGCCGTGTTTGCGCTGCTTTGTATCATGGACGCACTCAGCACGGGATGCGTGATCCAGGTCAACGCCGTGGCAAAGGCATTTGAGGGCGTGTTCGGTCTCCCCGTATGGGTCTGCGGCGTAGTGCTGACGGTGGTGTGTCTCTTTTTGGTGGGGCGCGGCGTGAGCAGTCTGTCTTTTCTGACCGAGCGGCTGGTGCCGCTGATGACGGGCGGGTATCTGCTTCTTTCGGCGGCGGTTCTGATCTTGCGTGCCGAGGCGATCCCGCAGGCACTTACGGGGATTTTCCAAGATGCCTTTACCCCGCAGAGCGTAGCGGGCGGGGCGCTTGGTTTTCTGCTGAATCGCGGCGTGCGCTACGGCACCATGCGCGGTCTGCTTTCCAACGAGGCGGGATGCGGCACCGCGCCCATCGCCCATGCGGCATCGGATACAAAAAGCCCCGCAGAGCAGGGCTTTTGGGGACTGTTTGAAGTGTTTGTGGATACCATTCTGCTTTGCACCGTCACGGCGCTTGTCATCCTTGTTGAGCCGCAGGTGATCGAGAGCTTTGCGGGAGATGGCGTGATGATGACCATCGCCGCCTATGCCGCCGTGCTGGGGCAGGGAGCCGCGTGTTTTTTGGCGGTTGCCGTTTTGCTTTTCGGATTTGCTACCGTCATCTGCTGGTCGCATTACGGCGCGGAATGCATCCGTTATCTGACCCGCCGCCCCGCTGCGCAGACCGTTTACCATATCGCCGTCTGTCTTTCTGTCCTCTGCGGCTCGCTGTTGGCACCCGACAGCCTCTGGGACGCGGCAGATTTCGCCATCGGAACGATGACGCTGATCAATCTCTCGGTGCTGTTCCTCGCCCGAAGGGAGATCAAGGAGGAGACGGAGATATACTTCGGAGGTTGATCGAATTGTTTCACCTCCGCAGGTGCGCGGAGATGACCCAATGAACGAATCATTCATCAAACCAGCCGTTTTGCTTTTTGAAAACTTTTGATAGTTCTGTGTTGTCAAGGTAATTCTCACAGAACTCCGTGACAACAGCTTCGGATCGATCGACCATGGCAAAATATCGGTGTGGTCCCTTTTCATAGAGAGAGAGGATGACAAACACCGAACCGTTTGGGTGATCCTCCCAAGCGTCAATACTGCAATCATACGGATCTATACCGATGGCAGAGCAAGCCGCTGCTTTGATGCGATACACTCTTTGGATCTGTTCTTCGCAGACCTCCATATGTGATTCGCTCGGCTCACATTTGGATTGAGGGACATCTGCATCCAAGGAAACCCGGGCATAAAGTTGATGTGCGGCGTATTGATATACAGATACGGTTTTGTCATCGCTCCATTCCATATGGTATATATTGGATCTGTAGAAGAATGCATCGGTTTTTGATACGGCGAAGAATTTTCTTTGAATCCGTGTTCTTTTGAAGAAGAAGTCCATGAAATATATGGTTTCCGTCATGTTCTGAACACAGTACACTTTGGCGGAAAGCTGACCGTTTCTGCACGACTTTTTCGGAATATTAAATTCTACACAGCTGCTGTTTGAACGCAAAGCGTCGATATGTTTTTGAAAAACGGAAAAATCCCAGTCCGCGGCATCGCAAAAGCGTCGAAGTCCGTTTTCAGTAACGTTGATCAGGTATTTTTCCTTTTGTTTGGGTGACATGGAAAAATAATCGAGACTGAACGGCACATCTATTTCGTGAACAGATTCAAATTTTCTGATTCCGTCGCGGATTGGGGGCAGGGTACAAGCGAGATTGATCCGAAGACAGTTAAATTTGAATTCTTCATTCGCGCCGCGTTTGATATAATCGGTGATATACGCGGATTCGTCTTTGAGTCGTATACCCATGGAAAGAAATTCGTCAATTGTACAATGGAGTTCTTCACGAGGGAATTCATTCACTAATGTCAGATAACTTAATTTCATTGCGTTTTACCTCCAATCTGTGCAGAAGGCGGGTGTTTTTGGTGTTGCAGAAAATATCATTACTACCGAATACGAAACATATCCTTTTCATCTTGAATATAAACACCACTCAGCTTATTTTGATGAATTAAATCAGCTGTTTTTTCAGAGCAAACAAGGGAACTCGGCAATGAGGATACTCGGCAAAGGTCGCTTTGATCCCAGGTATTCAGATCGAGCTTGGCATCAACGATCGACAGCCTTTGAATGCTCCAATCGAAATTTCCACAGCTCTTGCATGAATGCTTCTTTTTTAAGTGCATTGCTTTCAAATCAAAATCGACTTGCCCCGTGACGTTTAACGAATAATACTGAATATCATCAACCTTTTGCATCTCCCCGCGCGATTCTCTGTATACAGGAAGTGATTTTTCCACGTGGTATCCGCTCACCGCGTTTGTCTCGAAAACGGAAATCACGGCGGGAGATACGAAAAGATATTGCCCGACATCCCCAAAGGAGAGAAAATCCGGGAAACGCTTGCCGCCTTCGATCCATAGAAACGCCTGTTCGCTGATAGGCAGAAAACGAATGTTCTTTCTCCCGCATTCGGCACAGGTATCAAATGTGTGGGAGGCACCAACCATCGTTCTGGCGTAGCAATATCGATTTGAACTTGTGATAAACAAATGATACATTTCGATGTTTTCTCCCCCTTCGATTCGTAGAAATGATTTGACCGCGTTGCGGAGTTTAATGCTTGGCCGGCGGTTTTCTGTTTTCAATATATCATAATTTTGTCACCTTGTCAAGTATGGCGGTTTCGAGCCTTGTTTCAAAGCAAAAAGCCTTTGGCTATCTTTCTCATTCGGGAAAGACCACCAAAGGCTTTTTTGCTATTCATTTTCCTCATAATCCTTGAGTCCCGTCATACCGACCATTTTGAATCCGTCGATATTACCGCGCTGGAGGGCGCCGAAGATGCGATAGCGCAGACCCTTGTTCTCACGCTCGAGCGAGTGAAGCAGCTGTTTCATCGATTCGCGCTCGGTGTTGCCGTCGGCAGGGCAGGGGGATTTGATGACGGGCAGCTCGACGCGGCCCGCAAAATAGCGAATGTCCTTCTCGGGCATATAGATCATGGGGCGGATGACGGTGATGTCTTTGCGGGAGAGATAGGTCACGGGCTGGAAGCAGCCGAGACGCCCCTCGTAGAAGAGGTTGAGCATGAAGGTCTCCACAACGTCATCGAAATGATGCCCCAGCGCGACCGCATTACAGCCCGCCTCCTTGGCGGCGTTGTGCAGCGCGCCGCGGCGCATCTTGGCGCAGAGCGAGCAGGGATTTTTCTCCTTGCGTACATCAAAAATAATGCGCGAGATCTCGGTTTTTGCCACGATATACGGCACGTCCAACCGCTCACACAGCTCACGGATGGGGGTGAAGTCCATTCCCTCAAAGCCCATGTCCACCGTGATGGCAACCAGCTCGAACTTTTTGGGATAAAAACGGCGCAGTCCCGCGAGGGCGTAGAGCAACGTCAGCGAGTCCTTGCCCGCTGAGATGCCGACGGCGATCCTGTCGCCCTCGTGGATCATTTCATAATCGTCCACCGCGCGGCGTGTATAGCTCAGAATTCGTTTCATTTCGTCCATATGTCGTCTCCAAATTGGCAAGTTTCATAGATCTCGGATGCGGCATCACTCATCACACGTGGCATCACGTGCGGACCGTCCCGATAAAGCATCAGCGTGGGGGTGAGATACAGGGAAGGCGCGGCGCCCTTTTTACATTCCAGCAGGATCATGGAGGGGGCGGTCTCGGGGTCGGCTTGCACCGCCGTCATGCGTTTGGGCTCCAGGTGCGCGGCGTGCAGTGCCGTCAAAAGCTCGCTCAGGCGGTCAGGACGCCAGACAAGGTAAAAAAGTCCTCCGTGCTTGAGAAGCTTACCTGCCGCGCGGCAAAAATCCGCCACGGTACCGCAAACCTCATGGCGCGCAATGTATTTTTCGTCCGCATCGTTTCGCTTTCCGCAGTCGGTGCGCATATAGGGCGGATTGCTGAAGATCACGTCCAATTCGCCCCCCACGTCATCGGGGCGAAGGGTAGTGACGTCGGCAGACAGAACGGAGATCTTTTCTTCCATATGATTTAAGATAATATTGCGCTGTGTCAGCTCCGCGAAGCGTGGTTGGACCTCAACGGCGGTGATGTGCGCAAATTTTCCCCGCGCTTGGGCGAGCAGGGATATGATGCCGGTGCCGCATCCGAAATCCGCCGCGCGGGCACGGTGCATGGGGCGCAGATAGGCGGCAAGGAGATAGGCATCGGTACCGAAGGTCAATCCCTGCTTCTTTTGAAGAAGGGAGAGATTTTCATTGATCTGATCCAGACGTTCGTCCGGGAGGGGCGTGATCGTCATAACAGTTTGCTCCGTTTCAAAAAATGAGAGGCTGTCACATATTGCGACAGCCTCTCGTTTATGTCTGTGGACCCGAGTGAATTACTCAGCCTTGGGTGCGCCAACAGGACATGCGCCTTCGCAAGCGCCGCAGTCCAAGCACTCATCAGCGTTGATCACGTACTTGCCATCCTTCTCAGAGATAGCGCCTACAGGACATTCATCGACGCAAGCGCCGCAGCCCAGACATTCATCAGCATTGATCTTGTATGCCATTGGAAGAGACCTCCGTAAGTAATGATATTGTGCTTATATTGTAGCACACTTTTTTGGATTTGTATAGAGGTTTTTCAAAAAAAGTCTGAAAAATTTTATGGAAATTCGACTTTTTTCGTTTAATCCTCCTGGACGGTGTCCTCCTCGGCGGGGGCGGGATCCTCGTTGCCGTGCTTGCGTCCCTCGTGCAGTATGCGGACGCGGTCGCAACGGTAGTATTGAGGAACGGTATCGGCGGGGGCGTTGGCAAGGGAGACCTTGACGGTGCCTGCCAGCGGATTTGCCTCCACAACGGTGCCGTTGCCGTCCGGTGTGGATACGGTAGAGCCGACGGAGGGGGTGTTGCGGGCGGCTTCACAGTAGACGGGGTATTCGTAGTTGAGACAGCACATCAGTCTGCCGCAAGCGCCCGAGATCTTGGCGGAATTGAGGGAGAGATTCTGCTCCTTTGCCATCTTGATCGAGACCTGCGTGAAGTCGGAAAGGAAGGAGGCACAGCACAGCGGTCTGCCGCAGATGCCGAGTCCGCCCATCAGCTTCGCTTCGTCGCGAATACCGATCTGTCTCAGCTCAATACGGGTACGGAAGACGGATGCCAGATCCTTGACCAGCTCACGGAAGTCCACGCGGCCGGCGCTGGTGAAGTAGAAGAGAAGCTTGGTGTTGTCAAAGGTATACTGCGCCTCGACCAGCTTCATATCAAGCCCGTGTGCTTTGATCTTCTCCAGACAGATGCGGAAGGCATCCTCCTCGCGCTTGCGGTTGTCGGCGTTGTGGGTCTTGTCCTTATCGTCTGCCAGACGGATCACGGGGCGCAGAGGCGGCACGATCTCCGACGTGGGAACGGTGCGGTTGGGCAGCCACGCCTCGCCGAATTCCAGACCGCGGGCGGTCTCCACGATCACGGCATCGCCGCGGCGGGCGGTGTTTCCGTTGGGTGCGAAATAGTAGATCTTGCCGGTCTTGTTGAAGCGGACGCCGATGACCTCTACCGTCTCTTCCACATCCTCCGCCGAGGTGTCAGCGGCGGCTTCTTCCACGGCGTCCTCCTCCGTTTTCTCTCTGCTGTATTTTTCCAGCGCGATGGGGGGGAGGATGTCGTTCAGATCCAACTCGACCTGAGGGAGCGGCTCGTTATCACGGAGAGCAGAGGACTTTTCACCGAGAAAATCGGTGTCGGCGCGGCTTTCCACAGCGGCGTTGGAGAACCAGCTCTCCATTTCGGGGTCCTTGGGGACGGCGATGGGCGTGGCGTGAGACGCGCTTTCGGACCCGTTTCTGCCGTGGGCGCGGTTGCGGTCGTTGCGTTCATTGCGTTCATTCCGATCATTTCGCTCGTTACGATCGTTTTTGCCGCGGCGACTTTCAGTGGCTTTTCCGTCACCGCGTGTCTCTCGGTTGGTATCGTTGCTTCGGCCTTCGTGGGGCTTGTTGTCTCTTGACGCGTTGTCTCTCGGGCGGTCGTTTCTTCCTCTGCCGCCTCTGTTGTTTTTGCCGCCGCGGGCGTTTTCCTTGGGCTCGCGGCCCTCGGGCGCGTTGTCACGTTGCTCGCGCGGTGCCTTGGCGCCTTCCTCGGTGCGTGCCTCGTGATGGGGACGCTGGTTCGGACGGCGACCGTGACCGTCGCCTCTGCCGCCGTTCGGTTTGCTTTCGTTGCCTTCCCGACGGGGCTGGGCGTTCTGCGACTGCGGGTCGGTTGCCTGCGGGGTATTCTGCGCGGGGCGGTTGGTGCCGTCCCCGTGACCCTTGCGGCGGTTATGATAATAGGGGCGTTTCTTTTTTTGCTCCTGATTTTGCTGATCCATATGTGACCTCCTGTATGGGGTTTGGGGTTATGTGCGAAGCAGGCCTGCCTTCAGGAGAAAATCCAGATAGGTCAGGCGGATATTGGCGTTGCGGATATCGATGGCGACACGCGCCTCTTCACAGGTCTCGTAGAGACGCCAGAGCATGGCGGCGCCGATGCGGTCCGAGATGGCGATCGCTTCCTCACGGTCAGGGAAGAAGAGCAGGGGGGCGTTCTCCTCTTTTTTGAGGAGCATCAGATCCCGCAGAGCGGTCTCCAGCGTGAGCAGAAAGGCACATACATCATCTCGTTTGTTGCCCTGTGCGGTGCCGAGGGCGATCAGGCGGGTGCCGCGCTCACGGTGGTCGATGCAGGCGTGGATGAATTGGCGCACGTCCTCGCGTCTTGCTAAGATGGGCTTTCGGGTTTTGGGGTCCAGCAGCTGCTTGACACGTCCGATGCAGCCGTCTGCGGCAAGCAGGATCTCCTGCCATTGACTCGGGGCGCTGTCACGGAATGCCAGCGCCTGCGGATCGGTCCTGCACAGATGGCTTGCCATCGTCTCGCAGGGGATCGGCTCGGTGCGAAGAATGGGGGCTCGGCTCTTGATGGTTTCCAAAATGGACTGGGTGTTCTCGCAGAGCAGCAGGAACCGAACGAAGGACGGTGGCTCCTCCAGCGTCAGCAGAAAGGCGTTTTGCGCTTGCGTGGTCAAGGTGTGCGCATCCTCAATGACGTACAGCTTGAAATCCAGATCGTTGGGATAAGAGTAGGCGTTTTCCCGCAGGGCGCGAACGGTATCCACGCCGATGGTCGCCTTATCCTCTCTGCCGAAGGTGATCACGTCTGGGGAGAGACCGCCAAGGATCTTGCGGCAGGCGGGACACTGCCCGCAGGGGAGAGGGGATAGGGGATCGGTGCGCTTTTCGCAGGCGAGCGCCGCCGCCAGCTGTCGGGCGATCAGATGCTTGCCGCTCCCGTTCGGTCCTTCTAAAATATAGGCGTGGGAGAGCGTTCCTTCACGTATATCCTCACAGAGTCGGCGGCGAAGTCGTTCATTTCCGACGATCTCGGGCATGTGCTTCTTCATCCGTCTTTCCTCCGTTTGCTTGCATTTGAAAAAGCTTTGTTTAAACTTTTACATTTTATTATATCACGTTCCGCGATCAATGTCAAGAATACCGTGCAAGGAAATGTTGGCAAACGGGAAAAAACAAGCCCCCGATCTTCGGGAGCTTGTGTGTATGGAGCGTTAGTTTCCGCATTCCACGCTGATCTCATTGAAGAGGGAGAGCAGATCGGAGACGCGGGTGGCGGCCTTTTCCTCGGCGGCTTTTTCCAAAACAATCTCGCCCTTGTGAAGCATCAACATGCGGTTGCCGTATTCCACGGCGTAGCGCAGGTTATGCGTGACCATGATGGCGGTCAGATGCTTCTGCTTGACGATGCGGTCGGTCAGCTCCATGATGGTCTCTGCTGTTTTGGGGTCGAGGGCGGCAGTATGCTCGTCCAGGATCAGAAAACGGATGGGGGTCATGGTTGCCATCAACAGAGACATGGCCTGCCGTTGACCGCCGGAAAGAGAGCCAACGGGAATATCCAGCTTGTTTTCCAATCCCAGCCCGAGGGTGGAGAGCAGCTCGCGGTAATGCGCCAGACGCTTGCCGTTGACGCCGCGCTGCAGTCCGTATCGCTTTCCCTTGCAGTCTGCCAGTGCCATGTTTTCGGCAATGGTCAGATCGGGGCAGGAGCCCATGGCAGGGTTCTGATAGACGCGACCGATCTGACGGTAGCGGGCATATTCGGGCATTTCCGAAATGTCCTTGCCGTCCAGCAGCACGGCACCGCCGTCGATGGGGATGGTGCCGCAGATGATGTTGAGCAGAGAGGTCTTGCCGCTGCCGTTGGATCCGACGACGGAGACGAAGTCGCCGTCGTGGAAGTTCAGTGAAAAGTCGTTAAACAGACAGGTCTCGGTGATCTGACCGGCGTTATAGATCTTGGTGATGTGATTCAGTTCCAGCACGGCTCATCTCTCCTTTTCCTGTGTTTTCTTGCTCTTGGTGTTTCGACGAAGCACGCGGTCGCCTAAGATCAGCGCCAGCACGAAGAGCAACGCCATGACAAGCTTGTTGTAGGCGGTGGGAACGCCAAGTCGGTTGACCAGCGTCAGGCACGCTTGATAAATGATGGCACCGAGAATGACCTTGGTGGTGGGCTTGAGAAGGCGGACCTTATGGAATACGGAAAGCCCGATGATCAGTGAAGCCAGACCGATGACCACGGTGCCGATGCCCATGCTTTGGTTGACGTTGCCCGTGACGTGGGAGTACAGTACACCGGAGACGGCGGCAAAGCCGTTTCCGATGGCAAGCCCGAGGATCTTGTTGTTGCCTGCATCCTTGGCGAGCGTGGTGACGAATTGCGCGTTGTTGCCGGTGGCACGCAGCAGCATGCCGCGGCGCGTTTTGAGAAAGAGGTCCAACAGAAGCTTAAAGAGAAGGGCGATCAGCAAAAACAACAGCACGTCCCGCAGACTGATGCCGTGGATCTTGGCGGGGATGAGATCGGCGGGGAAGGAGTTGTGCAGGGTGGTGAGACTGCGCCCGTAGGTGATGGTGGAGGCGGATTCCCCGCGGAAATCGCCCATCACACCTGCCGAGGTGGCAACGAGGTTCAGCGAGATCAACCCGGTGGAGACCAGAATACCGCACAGCAGGGGGCGGATCTTCAGCTTGACGTGGAGAACGCCCGTCAGCGTGCCGAATGCGGCACCCATCAGAAAGGCGAGAATGAGGGCGAGCCACGGGTTGCAGCCGTGAGTAACCAGAAGACCGTAGGTCACGGCGCCGCCGAGGAAGGTTCCTTCCACGGTCAGATCGGGAAAGTCCAGAAGGGTATAGGAGACGTAGTATCCCATGGCGAGCAGGGAATAGACCAGTCCCATTTTGATGAAAACTTCAAGTGTGCCGAACAGAGCGAGCATGGAATATTACCTCGGATCGTGTGATTTGGCGAGAGATCATTTGTTGGTCGTGGTGGTGGCGATGTCGGCGTAGCCCTGCGGAATGCTCATCTTGAGCGCGGCGAGAACGTCGGTGTTGATGATGGGAGTCGCGTCGGAGATGGTCTTGACCGCCATGGCGGCAATATCGGCACCCTTCATGATGTCGACTGCCATCTGACCGGTCACCTGACCCAGCGCCACGTAATCGATGGAGACGGAGGCAAGGCATCCGTTTTTGACCTGCTCCTCCTCGGAGCCGTATACGGGAATATTATACTTGGCAGCGGCATCCAGCACGATGGAAAGGCTGTTTACCACATTATTATCCGTAAAGTTGTTGATGCAGTCCACACGGGAGGCAACGCTTTCGGCGGCGGCGGGGATATCGGAGGCGTTCTGTACGGCAGAGGCGACGACCTCAAGCCCGCGCAGATCACAGATGGCACGGAAGTTGGCAAGATTGGTCAGCGAGTTTGCCTCGGAGGAGGTGTAGAGAATACCGATCTTCTTGACATCCGGCTGCATTGCCTGAATGAGATCGACCTGCGCCTCCAGATCCAGCACGTCGGAGGTGCCGGTGCAGAGATCACCGGGAACTTCCAGACTTTGTACCAGCTTAGCGGCTACCGGATCGGATACGGCACAGAAGAGCACGGGGATAGCGGTATCTGCCGTAGCGGCGAAGGCGGACTGTGCGGCGGGAGTGGCAATGGCAATGATCATATCGTAGCCGGCGTTTGCCATCGTCTGGGCGTAGCCGGAGCAATCGGTGTCGGCGGAGGTGCTGGAGCCGATCTGATAATCGATCGTCATGGGAATGCCGGATTGCTCCAGCGCGGCTTTGATGCCCTCGTAGCAATTGGCAAGGGAGGGGTGGCTCATATACTGAATGATACCGATTTTCAGCTCTTCACCGGCGCTGACCTTTTCGGCAAGCGTTTTATCCGCGGTAGTGCCGCAGGAGGCAAAGAGAGAGAGGGAGGTGACGGTGAGAAGAAGGGCAAGTGTCAATGCAAACAGTTTTTTCATGATAAAGATCCTTTCCTGACGGTCGGTGTGCGACCTATATAATATAATGTAATCAATACGTTCTTTTGCGTGTTCTTGCCCGCCATCGCTTGCCGGGGATCTTGCTGAGAAAAATGCGGTTCATCCTCTTGTATCCTTTCGGGAAAAATAAAAAAGCCCAACCACCGACATCGATCGGTGCTTGGGACGAACGGGGAGCCGTTCGCGGTACCACCCAAGTTGGTATCGCAGAGCAATACCCACTCCTATGCATACGCATGATATGCCGCCGCAGGATAACGGGTGCGGATCCCGTCGATTGCTACTGGCAGGGAAGAACCCTGTGTTCGATCGCCCTCATAAGTCCATTCACCGCGGCTTCTCCGACTGCGATCTCACCGTCCGCAGCTCTCTGCACGGTCTCCCTCGCGGTTACTCTTCTCATTCATCGGTTTTTGTATGAATATGTGCGTATTATATCACCGAACCGTCGGTTTGTCAAGGGCTTTTTTTGAAAAATTTGTGTTTTGTGTTCAAAAAGTACAGAAGATATTGTGGCTTGATGACGATTATTCAACAATGTGAAGAAAATTCAAAAAAATGAAAAAAAGGGGTTGACAAATGAATAAAAATGCATTATAATAGCCACATCAAAAATAATTATTCGTCTTGAAGGAGAAAACACCATGAAAAAAGTTCTTGCATTGACTCTGGCAGCTCTGATGCTGATCTCTACGCTGACCATGTTTGGTTGCGGCAAAGCAACCGGTCTTGACGCGATCAAGAAGGCAGGCAAGCTGACCATCTACACCGAAGCGGGATTCGCCCCCTACGAGTTTGTATATAACAATGAGATCGTTGGCGTTGACATTGAGATCATGAAGGCAGTTGCCGATAAGATCGGTGTCAAGCTTGAGGTTCAGGATACCAACTTCGATGCCATCATCGGCGGCGTTCAGACCGGTAAGGTCAACGCAGGTGCCGCAGGCATCACCATCACCGACGAGCGTAAGGAAAGCGTAGACTTTTCCGTTCCTTACACCCAGACCGAGCAGTACGTGATCGTTTCCGCGGATAACACCACCATCACCTATGCGGAGGATCTGGCAGGTAAGGAGATCGGCGTTCAGAACGGTACCACCTCCGACCTGCTTGTGGAAGAGCTGATCGCCAACGGCAAGATGGCAGGCGCAAAACTGACTCCCTATAACACGCCCGCTCTCGCCGCTTCTTCCATCGGCAAGATCGACGCCGTTGTCACCGATAAGCTGACCGCCGAGATCATCTTCAACAACAACAGCGGTCTCAAGGTGTTCCCTCTGATCAATAAGGACGGTACTCCCGTAGCTGAGATCGAGAAGTACGGTATCTGCGTTGCCAAGGGCAATGAGGAACTGCTGGCAGTCATCAACGAGGTCGTTCAGGAGCTGGTCGACAGCGGCAAGATCTCCCAGTGGGAGCAGGAGTATTCCGCAAAGGCAACCGAGGTCGGCGCGTAAATCCTGTGTCGGTCCGCATATGAAAGGAGAGCGGGGAACGTCCGCTCTCCTTTTGTATATATTCATTTTGGAATGCATAAATAAACCGGAAAAGCGCGAGCGAAAAATATAAATAAAAAAGATGTGGAAATGATGAAGAAAATGCATATTTCCACTTGACAAATTTATAAATATCCATTATAATTTACTTTGCGTGTCTACGCAAATATTATATTTCACAGATGAACAGAAACGGAGAAAAATCATGAAAAAAGTATTGTCTTTGGTTTTGGCTGTTCTGATGCTGGCAACCCTTCTGGTCGGTTGCGGCGCAAAGAGCGGTCTTGATGCCATCAAGTCCTCCGGCAAGCTGACGGTTTACACCGAAGCAGGCTTTGCCCCCTACGAGTTCTACTATAACAACGAGATCGTCGGTGTCGACATGGAGATCATGAAAGCCGTTGCAGCAAAGCTGGGCGTGGAAATGACCGTGACCGACGTTGCATTTGATACCATCGTCAGCGGCGTGCAGGCAGGCAAGGCAAATTGCGGTGCCGCCGGCATGACCATCAACGACGAGCGCAAGGAGAGCGTGGATTTCTCCATTCCTTACTCCTCCACCGAGCAGTACCTGATCGTTCCCGCAGCAGATGAGACCATGAAGACCGTGGAAGATCTGAAGGGCAAGAACATCGGTGTTCAGGAAGGCACCACCTCCGATTTCCTGATCAGCGACCTGATCGCTGACAAGACGCTGGACGGCACCGGTCTGACTGTCTACAAGTCTCCCGCGGCTGCAGCGGCTGTCATCGGCACCAAGGTTGACGCCGTGGTTACCGACAAGCTGACCGCTGAGATCATCGTTTCCAACAACACCGGTCTGAAGACCTTCGCGCTGGTGAAGGCTGACGGTACCGTGGCACAGGAAGTGGAAGAGTACGGCATCTGCGTTGCCAAGGGCAACGAGGATCTGCTGGCTGTCATCAACGAGGTCATTGAGGGACTTCTGAAGGACGGCACCATTGAGAAGTGGGTCACCGAGTTCTCCGCTAAGGCAACCGAGGTCGGCGCCTGATCCGCGGCAGAGTAAGACGACATACAGCGGCGGGGGCGGCTGAAGCGGCAGCCCCCGCTGACATATTCCAGAAAGGGCAGAAACATATCTATGTTTGAGAATTTGATTCTGGCGTTTGAGAAGACGTTCATTCGCGAAGACCGATACAAGATGTTTTTGGGCGGTCTCGGCAATACGTTGATCATCGCCCTATGCGCGACCCTGATCGGTGTGGTTATCGGTGCTTTGGTCGCCATTGTAAAGGTGTATTACAAGCAGACGGGAAAGCTGAAGTATCTCAATGCCATTTGTGAGATCTACACCACCATCATCCGCGGCACGCCTATCGTGGTACAGCTGCTGATCACCTACAACATTATTTTCGTTTGGTCCACGCAGGCCGTGGCGATCGGTATCATGGGCTTCGGTATCAACTCGGGCGCTTACGTTGCCGAGATCATGCGCGGCGGTATCAACGCGGTGGATATCGGTCAGACCGAGGCGGGACGTTCTCTGGGACTTTCCTCCGCCACCACCATGAAGAGCATCGTGCTTCCGCAGGCGATCAAAAACGTATTGCCCGCCATCGGCAACGAGTTTATTGCCCTCTTGAAGGAGACCTCCGTCATCGGCTTCCTCGGCGTCATCGACCTGACCAAGGCGGCTGAGCGCGTCATCTCCCGTACCGCAGACGTATATTTCCCCTATCTGTCCATCGCCGCGATCTATCTGATCCTGGTTTACGGACTCAATTATCTGTTCAAGCTGCTTGAGAGGAGGTTGGCTAAGAGTGATCGAGGTTAAGAATCTTTATAAGACCTTTGACGGTAAGAACATGATACTGAAAAACGTTTCTTACCACGTCAAGAGAGGCGAGAAGCTGGTCATCGTCGGTCCCTCCGGCGGAGGCAAGTCTACCTTCCTGCGTTGCATCAATCTGCTTGAAAAGCCCACCTACGGCGAGATCTGGGTCAACGGAAAGCTGATCACCCCTGTGGATCCTTATCTGCATTTTGACGTGATCGAGGCATCCCTGACTTACGGCAAGCTGTATGAGAAGAGCGTGGCGGAGAATCCCGGACTTTCCGAGGAAGAACGCCGCGAGATGCTGATCCGTGAGATCAAGGAAAAGGACCTGCTCCACGAAAAGAACGAGGGCGGGGAATACCGCAAGCGGATGAAGCAGATCTTTGCGGCGAATCATATCCAGATCGACTTGGCGCGCCAGAAGATGGGCATGGTATTCCAGCACTTCAATCTGTTCCCGCATATGACGGTCAAGGAGAACATCACCTTCGCGCCCGTCAAGCTGAAGCTGCAGACCCCCGAGGAGGCAAGTGCCAAAGCGGATAAGCTGTTGGCTCGCGTAGGGCTGACCGAAAAGGCAGACGCGTACCCCTCCCAGCTCTCCGGCGGTCAGAAGCAGAGAATCGCCATCATCCGCGCGCTGGCAATGGACCCCGAGATCATGCTCTTCGACGAGCCCACCTCCGCACTTGACCCCGAAATGGTCGGCGAGGTGTTGGACGTAATGAAGGAGCTGGCGCGAGAGAATATGACCATGCTGGTCGTCACGCATGAGATGGGCTTTGCCCGTGAGGTGGCAGACCGCATCCTGTTTATGGCGGACGGCGGTATCCTCGAGGAGGGCACCCCCGACGAGCTGTTCAATCATCCTAAGCATCCCCGCACCCAGCAGTTTTTGCGTTGCGTGCTTTGATAAAAACGGAACCGAGTCCATTTGATCAATGGCTCGGTTCTTTTTTTGACGATTTTTGGAAATTGCACAAAACCGAAGTGAATTTTGTGTGATTATGCACATTGACGGGAGAAGGTGTCTGTGGTATAATTCTATTGTATACGATTTTCAAAATATGAGATCGTGAACAATGAAAGGAGAATTCCCATGAAAAGAACACTTGCGTTGCTTCTTGCGATGATGATGTGCCTCTCCGTTATGGTCGCATGCGGCACGAAAACAGACGCCCCCGCGGCTACCACGACTGCCGGAACTGACAATGCCGGCGAAAATACCACGGTCGGCACCGACGTGACCACCGAGCCCGCAGAAACCAAGGAAGAGCTGGAGATCACGATAAAGCCCGAGTATGCCGGTAAGCTGATCAACATTCTCTGCTGCGGTAACTGGTCTTACGATGAGTTCTGGGCAGAAGAGATCACCGGCGAGCCGTTGAACGATGCCAGATATAATATGTCGACCCTGCTGGGCGATCTGATGGGTGTTACCATTCAGGTTGAAGAGGACTTCGGTTCCTCCGGCGGATCCGGTAAGGGCTTTACCAAGGTTACCACCAGCACGATGGCGGGTGACCATGCATATGACATTGCTTCGATCGGTACGTACGACGTCAGTAGCCTGGCATATCAGGGCTATCTGTATGACCTGAACGAAATGGCAAACATCGATCTTTCCAAGTCCTGGTGGGACCCCAAGGCGCAGGAGCAGCTGGAGATCGACGGCCGTATGTTCTACACCACCGGCGATGCTATGACGCTGGACAACAACTGCACCTACTGCATCCTGTTCAACAAGACCATGGTTGCCAATAACAATCTGGATAACCCCTATGAGCTTGTTAAGAACAATGAGTGGACTCAGGAAAAGATGATCCAGATGGCAACCGGCATCGGCGCAGATCTGGACGGTAACGGCACCTACGATGACAACGACCAGTACGGCTTCCTGATCTGGACCGACTCTGCCATCGGTATTATGCATGCGGCAGGCGCTCGCTTTGCTACCATTGAAAACGGCTCTGAGCTCGTTTACTCCCTGAACAACGAGAAGAACCTCGCCGTTTTGGAGAGATGGATCAACGTCCGCAACGAGCAGAACAACAAGTTTATCGAGGGTGACGGCTCTATCAAGTCCTTCGAAGAGGGCAGAGTACTGTTCTACACTCGTTACATCAACTCCGTTCACGCGCTTCGTGAGCTGGAGCTGGATTTCGGTATCCTTCCTTACCCGAAGGGCGATGCGGAGCAGGCTGAGTACTGCAACACCCTGCACGCTTACGGTAACGCGCTGATGTGCATTCCCGATGCCGCAGATCCCGAAATGAGTGCCGCTATCATGGAGGCAATGTCTTATTACGGTCAGCAGGAGCTGCTTCCCGCATACTATGATATTACCCTGGTCGGTAAGGGCATCCGTGATGCTGAGTCCGAGGAGATGCTTGATATCATCTTCGCAACCCGCTTCTTCGACGTGGGTACCTACTATCAGATCGGTAATCTGAATGTTGCTGTAAACAACCAGTTGATCAATGGTAGTAATAACCTTGCTTCGATGCTGAAGGCATCTGAAAAGGTTATTGAGAAGACTCTTACAAAGATCAACGATGGCTTTGACTCGATCGAATAATTGAATCTCAAAAATATCCCGCCGCATGCATTTGCGGCGGGATGTTTTGCTTTATCTGATTTTGTTTTTGTATTTTCGAATGATCTTGATCAGAATACATATGACGGCGGCTGCAATGACTATCCGGAGAGTAAGTGGGAAAAGGGTAATAACGGTCGCGCTGTTACCGGAATCTCCCGCAACGCGGATAGGCATCAGCATGGTCACAAGCAAAAGCGAAATGACAAGAGAGATACAGAGAAGCACAATACCGAGATGCTTGCGGACGGTTAAACAGAGAATGCCGTACAACAGTAAGAGGGCAGATACCGCCAGCAGTGTTTTGGAGAGTATGCACCCCAATATCAATGCCAAAAGTCCTGCGCCGAGTAGGATCAAGCCCGCGATTTTGGGCGTATTGATGGCACTGTCTGCGGACAGAGGGAGATTGGGTGACGGCTCTTGCGTTGGTTCCTGTTTCTTTCCCGTTGCCAGATATTCCACGGAAACGCCGAGCAATTCGGCGAGTGCGATCAGGTTATAGGTGTCGGGGGCGCTCAGGTCCTGCTCCCATTTGGAGACTGCCTGGCGGCTGATGTTCAATTGTTCGGCGACGTATTCCTGCGAGTAGCCGCGGCTCCTTCGCGTTTCGCCAATGCGTTGTCCTATGGTCAATTCGGATCACCTCCGCCGATATTATCTCATATTTGGCGGTTGCTGTCCACCAACTATCCGTCAACTTTCGGTTGCGGTACTGTTTTTTCGGCTTTCGTCACGCGATGGTCGCGTTCTGAAAGTATTTGGTGAAATCCTCGTCCCGATTCCGAAGCTCGGGGAGAGGATAGGTCAAGCCGACGGTGTTGTACTTGGCACCCGCAAAGGGATTGTATTTCAAAAGCTCCACCGGTGCGTCCTCTACGATGCGGGAGATGGCGCGCAGGTTTTCCTCCGTGTCGGTGATACCCGGAATGAGGGGAACACGGAAGAGAAACGGCTTGCCGCTTTGGCGGAGAATGCGGATGTTTTCGAGAATGCGGGTGTTGTCCACGCCTGTATACCGCCTGTGCAGCTGCGGGTCGGCAAGCTTGACGTCCTGCATGATATAATCGAAATGACCGATCACGCGGCGGTAGGTCTCCGCAGAGGCGTGACCGCTGGTCTGAAGCGCCAGATGAATGCCCGAAAGCTTTTCCGCCAGCTCACACACAAAATCCGCTTGCATCAGCGGCTCACCGCCCGATACCGTGATGCCGCCGCCGAGAAGCGCGAGCACGTCGGCGTTGGCGCGAAGCCGCGTTGCCAGCGTGTCGCTGTCGATGCGCTCTCCTTTGACGGAGAGACACCCGTTGGGGCAGGCATGCAGACATCTGCCGTAGGGCTGACATTCGGGGTGGGAGCAGGGCACCGCGCAGGTGCCGCATCCCACGCAAAGCGTCTGTTTGACCGCCAATTGCGGAGCGGCGTCCAGTCCCTCGGGGTTATGGCACCAGAGACAGCGCAGAGGACACCCCTTCAAAAAGACGGTGATGCGCGTGCCGGGGCCGTCATGGATGGCAAGCTCCTTAATATCGAAAACGGTTCCCAGCATGATCAGACCCGATATTGCTGACGGCGCAGAACGTGGTCCTGATATTCGCGGTCAAGCTCGACGAAGTAGGCGCTCCAGCCCCAGATGCGGACGACCAGCTGACGGTATCGGTCGGGGTCTGCCTGTGCCGCCTTGAGGGTTTCGGTGTTGACGGCATTGAGTTGGAGCTGATGACCGCCCAATTCCACAAACGCCTTGACCAGCGTGGCAACCTTATGGATGCTGTCTGCAGAGTCAAACATGGAGGAGGCGAATTCCAGCGTCAGCGGTCCGCCGTTGATGGTGCGCTCCATATGAGGCTTGGTAAAGGATTTGATGACGGAGATAGGTCCCTGAACGTTGGCAAAGAGGCTGGGGGAGAAGTTGGTGCCGAAGGGCTCGCCGCGGCGGCGACCGTCGGGGGAGGCGCCGATCTCAGCCGCGTGCCACAGATAGTACATGGCGGTTCCCGTGCCGGCGCGGTAGATGCCGCCACGGCAGTTGGTGCGCCCCTGCAGGGCATCGGCAAAGGTGTCCAGCAGGTCAACAGCCTTGCTGTCTGCCGCGTCGTCGTTGTTGCCCATTTTGGGTGCCTCGTAGCGGAGGAGGGGGAGCAGGTCGGCGTGCTTTTCAAAGTCACTGTCCACCGCTTCGATCAGCGCGGCAGGTGTGACGGACTTTTCGTTGTAGACGTATTTTTCAATGGCGGCAAGAGAGTCCGCGGCGGTTGCCACGCCGGAGCCGTGAATGCCGAAATTGTTGTACTTGGCACCGTTGTAGATGCCGCCGTCGATCAGAAGATTCATCAGCGGAGAGGGAACGAACCAAAGGTTTTGGATGCCGCCGCAGATGCGGTCACATTCCGCACGGATCTCTGCGCGGACCGCTTCCATGAAATCCCCGTAGGTGGCGCTGTGCGCCAGATCACGGTGCAGGCAGGTGTCGATCACGCGGGGGAAGGAGAGTGCGCCGATGTTGGCGATATCCGCGCCAACGGCGGGAACGATGAATTCCCAGCAGGCGGCAACCACGTAGTTGCAGGCATCCTCGGGTGCGTATCCCAGCTTGATCAGTCCTTCGATCACCACGTCGTCGTTGGAATATTGCGGGAAGCCGAGTCCCGCACGGGTCAGCTCGCTGCCAAGTTCAAAGACCTCAAGCGGGGTGTCCTTGCTGACGCGCAGATTGATCTTGGGGTCGATCATCAGCAGGTTGCGGCTGGCGATCAGACAAAGCTCGGAGAGCAGATTGAAGCCGTCGCTGCCGTCGGCAGTCCGTCCGCCCAGCACCATACTCTGTCCATTGTCGCCCTGCTGAACACCCACGTAAAGGTCACTGTCCTTGTTGAAGGAGAGGAAGAAGTCTTCCACCATGGCAAGCGCCGTCTCACGGGTGTAGAGTCCCTTGTCCATATCTGCCTTCAGATAGGGGAACATGTATTGGTCGAAACGGCCGGTGGTGTTGTGATAATCGCCCTCCAGCCAGAGAAAATAGTGCAAAATACGGAAAAATTGCAACGCTTCGTAGAATGAGGTGGCACCGTAGCGGGGAACGCGGGTCAATACTGCCGCCAGCTCCTGCTTGCCCATTCTCTCCGCTTCCGCGCGATAGCGGTCAGTGAGAGAGAGGATGGCATCGATCATGCGCTTGCCGTATTCGTCTGCCTCCCCATAACGGGCGAGAAGACCCACGCGGATGGTGTTGGCATAATTGGGGGAAAGATTGGACATGTATCCCAGCTCGTGAATGAAGTGGCGGCTCCTGATATCCGCCCATTCCTCCTCGGTGAAGCAATCGGGGATCTGCTTGACGGTGCGCATCATGCAGATCTTTTCCTCGGGCAAAAGCACGGGTGTCTCCAGCGAGGTCAGCAACTCGAAGCGGCGCGTCATGCGCTCGATGGGGGCAAGTCCTTCCTTGTGAAATTCCTCTGCCAGAGACTCCAACTCGGGATGATCTCGGCGATATGTATGGTGTTGTCTGGAAACGATCAGATCGTAAAGTTTTCGGCTCATGATGTGTACTCCTTTCCTGCATCATTCTAACAAAATTATACCGAGAAGTGTACCAAAAGTCAAGTGGGAGGGGCAGATTTCTCGGAAAAACGAAGAAGAGCCCCCAAGAGACGGGCACGAGAACGGTGAATGAGAAAAATCGGGACTTCGTCGCATTTTGTCGGACTTTTCCGTATGATTTTGATTGACAATCGGGGGTCGTATATGCTATCATATAAAGAGATAAAATCACGGCGCTTCGCGCCGACGTTTGGAATACATCAGTTCGATGCTCAAGGAGGAAAAGCCTTGTCAAATTCACGCTCTCTTCGTGTTGCCCGCCGGGGACGCGCGTTTCAATCTATCCCAGCCATGTTGCTTTGGGGATGTGCGACCGTACTCATTCTCGGTCTTGTGGCGTTTGGGTTGAACCGTCTCAATGCCGCTCAGGTATACCTGCCTTATACGATGGAGGCGGGGGATGCACTTCCCGAGGCATCGGTGATGTGCGGTGTATCGGGCGCAAGCTATGCCGAGGAAACGGTAGTTCCGACGGCTCCGGGAGAATACACGGTCTATATCAATACCCCCACCGGCTCGCGCAGAGTGCGACTGACGGTGGTGGACACCACGCCGCCCGTGATCGACGGCGCGGAGGATATTTCGGTCTACGTGGGCGAGTCCGTTGCCTATCGGAAAAACATCCGCCTGAGCGATAACGCGGGTGAGGAGGGCATCACGTTGCAGGTGGATTCCTCCAAGGTCAATACGGCGGCGGAGGGGGCGTATACGGTGATCTACACCGCTACCGATCTTGCGGGAAACACGGCGTCGGCAACCGCTTCTGTGTACGTAAAACAAAAGAATGTCAACGAAACGTTGTTGTTTGAGGGCGTGGAAAAGGTCTGTGGCGAGATTCTCAAGGCGGGGATGAGCAAGGAAGATCAGCTTCGTGCCGTGTACGACTATATCCAGACCAATATCTCCTACGTGAATCACTCGGACAAGACCGATTGGATCGGCGAGGCGTATAACGGTCTGTTCGTGACGGGCGCGGGGGATTGCTTCACCTATTTCGCCGCCGCCAAAGCATTTCTGACCTATCTGGACATTCCCTTCATCGAGCTGCAGCGCGCCCCGGGACTGACCGAGGAGACTCATTTCTGGATGCTGGTCAATATCAGCGACACCCCCGGTGTTCGTACCTGGTATCATTACGATGCCACACGGCTTCGTGCCCAATACAATCACAGCGGCTGTCTTCTGACCGACAAGCAGGCGCAGGCATATAATAAGGTGCGCCCCTATTTCTATACCTCCGACCGTGACGATCTGCCCGCCACCTCGGATATCATTATTACCGAAACGCCGGAGCTCGAGGCGTACTACTGACCGAAGGAGCGACGTACTATGTTGACCAATATATTGCAATATCTGGAAGGCACCGCCGCGCGATTGCCGGACAAGCTTGCCTTTTCCGACGGAGAGCAGGGGCTGACCTTTGGTGAGCTTTCCCGCCTCTCCCGTGCCATCGGATCCGCCGTTTGCGCCCGCGGCATGCGCCGTGAACCGGTGGTGATCCTGATGGAAAAATCCGCCATGGAGATCGCCGCCTTTTTCGGCACCGTCTACGCGGGCTGCTTCTACGTACCGATGGATGCTGAAATGCCCATGCTTCGCATGCAGAAGATATTGGAGACGCTGCAACCGCGCCTGCTGATCTGCTCGGCAAAAACGGAGCGGCTGGCGAGAGAGCTTCCCTTTGAGGGCGAGATCGCCGATTGCGCGTCTCTTGCCGCGTGTGCCGAGAACGGCGCCGCGCTGGCGGCGGTGCGGGCGGCACAGATCGACGTCGATCCGATCTACGTGGTCTTTACCTCCGGATCCACGGGAATGCCGAAGGGGGTGGCGGCATGCCACCGCTCGGTGATCGATTATACCGAAAGCCTTTGTGAGGCACTCCCGTTCGGCGAGGATACCGTATTCGGTAATCAGACGCCGCTGTATTTCGACGCGCCTCTCAAGGAGATCATGCCGACGGTCAAATACGGCGCAACGACGTATTTCATACCCAAAAAGCAGTTTATGTTTCCCTTTAAGCTGGCGGAATATCTGAACGAATACCGCATCAACACCGTTTGCTGGGTGGTCTCGGCGCTGACCATGATCTCCTCCTTTGACGTGCTGGAAAAATGCCCGCTCAGATATCTTCATACCGTAGCCTTTGGCAGTGAGGTCTTTCCGATCCGTCAGTTTAATCTGTGGCGTGCCGCCTTGCCCGAGGCGAGATTCTTCAATTTGTACGGTCCCACCGAGGCAACGGGCATGTCCTGCTATTATGAGGCGAACCGCACCTTTGAGGAGGGGGAGAGCATCCCCGTGGGCAGACCGTTCCGCAACACGGGCCTTCTGCTGATTGGCGAGGACGGCAGGGAGGTCGCACCGGGGGAGCGCGGAGAGATCTATCTGCGCGGCACCTGCGTGACGCTCGGCTACTTCGCGAATCCCGAAAAGACATCCGAGGCGTTTGTGCAGAACCCGCTTCACCACGCCTATCCCGAGACCGTTTATCGCACGGGTGACCTTGGATATCTGAACGAAGCGGGGGAACTGATGTTTGTGGGACGGCGTGATCATCAGATCAAGCACATGGGTCACCGCATTGAGCTGGGAGAGATCGAGGCTGCCGCCGCCACCGACCCGGGTGTGCGTCGCGCTTGTTGCCTGTACGATGAGGCAGGGCGCAAGATCGCCATATTCTATACGGGAGATCAGACCCCGGGCGGACTTGGCGCTACGCTGAAAAAGCTGTTGCCCCGTTATATGCTGCCCGCCACCGTTCGACAGCTGGAGACGATGCCGCTGACCGCCAACGGCAAGCTGGACAGACAGACACTGCGCGCGATGCTGAATGAATAAGAAATCAACCGAGAAAGGAAATCATATCATGGAACAATTGCTGAATATTCTGAACGAGCTGCACCCCGATGTGGACTTTGAGAGCAGAGAGGATCTGATCGACGAGGGAATTCTGGATTCGCTGGATATCGTGACGCTGATCACCGAGATCAACGACGCCTTTGACGTGTCGATCCCCGCGGAGGAGATCATTCCCGAAAACTTCAATTCCGCCGCCGCGATCTGGGCACTGATCGAAAAACTGGACGAGGCATGATCCCCCTGGAGTGCTGACCGATGCTGTTTACATCCTATGAATTTCTGCTCTTTGCCGCGCTGTTGCTCGTAGGGTATTATCTGTTCCCGCGAGCGTGGCAATGGCGTCTTCTGCTGGTGGCGAGCCTTGTGTTTTATTGGCTTGCCGGACCGCGCTACCTGATCTTTCTGCTTCTGACCGCCTCTTCCACCTACGCGGTGGGACGGTGGATGGATGCCAATCTGCGGGCGCAGGAGACCACCTTGACCGAACAGCGGCAGGCGTGGGAGAAGGAGCAGAGAAAGTCCTTTAAGGCGCGGGAGAAAAAGAAACGCTTCCGTATGCTGCTGTTGGGGCTGATATTCAATTTCGGCATGCTGGCGGTGTTGAAATATACCGGCTTTGCCGTACATAATGTCAACCGCCTTTTGCATGCGTTCGGCGCGGAGAATACGCTGAATATTCCGTCTCTGCTCCTGCCGATGGGTATCTCCTTCTATACCTTCCAGTCGATGAGCTATCTCATCGACGTTTACCGTGAAAAGGTTTCGGCAGAGCGACACCCGCTGAAATTTTTGCTCTTCGTGTCGTATTTTCCTCAGCTGGTGCAGGGACCGATCAGCCGCTACGCCGATTTGGGACCGCAGCTGACTGCCGGACACGCCTTCTCCTCCCGCAATGTGCGGTGGGGGCTGGAGCGCGTGCTGTGGGGCTATTTCAAAAAGCTGGTGATCGCCGACCGCGCGCTGATCGTCATCAAGGCATTGCTGGACGAGCCCGCGTCGTATCGCGGAATGTACGTTCTGATGATGATCCTTCTGTATACCGTGCAGATCTATGCCGATTTCACGGGCGGTATCGATATCACCGTCGGTCTTTCCGAAGCGATGGGGATCCGTCTGACGGAGAACTTCAACAGACCCTTCCTTTCCCGTTCTACCAAGGAATATTGGAACCGCTGGCATATTACCATGGGAACATGGTTTACCGATTACGTCTTTTATCCGCTTTCCGTCTGCAAGCCGATGCAGAGGCTTTCCAAGTTTTCAAGACAGCATTTCGGCAACGCGGTGGGGAAGAGGATCCCCGTCTATCTTGCCACGGTCGCTACCTGGTTTCTGACCGGACTCTGGCACGGCGCGGGGTGGAACTTTATCGTTTGGGGTCTTCTCAACTGTCTTGTGATCCTGGTCTCTCAGGAATGTGTCCCCCTGTATACCCGATTTTACCGCCGCTTCCCGCGGCTGAATGAGTCCGCCGTCTGGCACGGGGTGCAGGCGGCGCGGACAGTGCTTCTGATGGGTGTGATCCGCACGCTGGATTGCTATCGGGACGTGCCGCTGACCTTCCGTCTGTGGGGAAGCATGTTCACCACCTTCAATTATGGAGATCTGTTCAACGGAGCGGTGCTGGATCTGGGGCTGGGACGCGCCGATTGGATCCTTTTGCTGATCGCCACCGCCGTGATGTTCGCCGTCAGCCTGTGGGGGATCCGCGAGCCGGTGAGAGCCAAGCTGGACCGCCATCCAACCGCCGAGGCATCGGCGGTCGCCCTCGTCTTCCTGCTTATCATGATCTTTGGTGCCTACGGCATCGGATTTGATGCCAGCCAGTTTATTTACAATCAATTCTGATGGAGGTTGCGGTGAAAAAAAGAATACTGTCCGGAGTGTGTGCGACGGTGGCAGTGATCGTCATCTGGCAATTGCTCACCGCGCTCATGACCCCGAAATATATGACATCCATCCCGGAGGGGGCATTGATCGCCGAGTATTACGAGGAGACCTCGCCTCATCAGGTCCTGTTCGTGGGAGACTGTGAAGTCTATGAGAACTTCTCTCCCATCACGCTGTGGGAGGAATATGGGATCACCTCCTATATCCGCGGCTCAGCGCAGCAGCTGATCTGGCAGTCCTATTATTTATTGGATGAGATGTTACGGCGCGAATCCCCCGAGGCGGTCGTCTTCAACGTGCTGTCGGTCAAATACGGTACGCCGCAGAATGAAGCCTATAACCGTATGTCCATTGACGGGATGCGGTGGTCCTCCTCCAAATGGGGTGCCGTTCAGGCATCCATGACCGAGGAAGAGGATGCCATTACCTATCTGTTCCCCCTTCTGCGTTATCATTCCCGCTGGAATGAGCTTTCCGGGGAGGATATCACCTATCTGTTCCGCCGTGACCGCGTGGGGTATAACGGATATCTGATGCAAACGGGTGTGCGCCCCGTGACCTCGCAGCCTCCATGGGTCCCGCTGGAGGATTATACCGTTCCGCAGACCTGCATGGACTATCTGGATAAAATGCGGGAGATTTGCGAACACTACGGAGTAGAGCTGATCCTGATCAAGGCGCCCTCCATCTATCCGCTGTGGTATGAGGAATGGGACGCGCAGATCGCGGCATATGCCGAGGCACACGGACTTGCCTATTATAATTTCCTTGCCATGTCGGAGGAGATCGGCATCGACTGGGAGCGGGATACTTATGACGCGGGGCTTCATCTCAACGTATGGGGTGCGGAGAAGCTGAGTACCTATTTCGGCAAACTGTTGACCGAGAAGCACGGATTGACCTCGCAAAAGAACGATGCCGTCCTGTCTGGGATCTGGGCAGAGAAGTGCGCGGCGTACGCAGCGGAAAAGGCGAACGCCGTGTCGCCGTATTGAATGAAAGGAATGATCGTATGAAAAAATATGTGAAGACAGTTACCGCCATGCTGGCGGTCTTGATGCTGATGACCTCGATGTTTGCCTGCGGAAGCGGGGAGGCGGAAGTGACGCACGAAACACAGCGGGTGGAGGAATGGTCGCTCAACGTCAACGGCAAGGAGCTTTACGTTGGTATGGATATGCCGAAGGATCTCGGCGAGCCTACCTCGTATTTTGAGGCGGCAAGCTGCGCCATTCAGGGACTGGATAAGGATTATACCTACGGCAGCATCCTTGTCAAGACCGAGGATGACGGCAAGACCGAGCGCATCGTTGGTCTGACCATTCTGGATGACGGTGCCGCTACCACGATGGGCGTGACCATCGGCGACAGCCGCGATAAGGTCGTGGGTGCTCACAGCACGCCCAAGAGCGAGTCCGAGACCGCGCTGGTCTATGCCGCCGGTGTCGGTGTGATCGCCAAATTCCTCCTGCGCGACGGCGTTGTGACCTCTATCACCTACACGCTGGGAGAATGATCCCACGCAAAGATCCCGTCTCTGTCAGTTTGTCACAGAGACGGGATTTCTTTTGGCAAAAACAAGCTTCATTTGCTAACAAAAAAGCCAAAAAGCGTGATGTTTACAATTTGTTCACAATTTTATTAGCAGAAACCCTTGACAAAACGGCAGAAAAGTGGTAAAACTAAAGCACAAGGTTAGCACTTCAAACACAAGAGTGCTAAAACAACAAGGAAGGGGAGGTCAAAATCGGTGGGACTTGTAGGACGTGAGCTGAGTGAGCGAAAAAAACAGATCCTGAAAGCCATTATTGACGCGCATATTGAAGGCGGCGAACCGGTCGGCTCCAAATCCTTGATGCAAAACAAGCAGATTACCTGCTCCTCTGCTACCATTCGTAACGAGATGGCGGAGCTTGAGGAGATGGGCTATCTGGAGCAGCCTCACACCTCGGCGGGCAGAGTGCCCAGCGTTCTCGGATACCGCTTTTACGTGGACTCTCTTCTGGAGCATTATGCCATGACCTCTGGAGAGATCGCCGAGATCAATAAGATCCTTCATATTAAAATGAATGAGCTGGATCAGGTCCTGGTTGCCGCCTCCAAGCTGGCATCCAAGCTGACCAACTATACCGGCATTGCCATCAAGCCGCGTATTTCCTCCGTCAGTATTCTGAAGGTGGAGACCATCTATATCGATCCGCACAACTTCCTTTTGGTCGTCGTTGCCTCCACCGGCGCGGTCAAGACCAAATACGTGAAGCTGGATACCGCTGTTTCGGAGGAGACGGTGGAAAGATTCGGCGGCTGTCTGAATACCGAGCTGGCAGGATTGAGCATGGAAAACATCACGCTTCCCATCATCATGCGCATAGAAAATGCCATGGGCGGCGATTCCGCGCTGGTCAATCCCATCATCAAGACCATATACGAGGTCATGAGTGAGCTGGACGGCGGTGAGCTGAATTTGAGCGGCCTCAGCCATCTGACTCAGTATCCCGAATATTCCGACGTGGGTCAGCTCGGTGAGCTGATGAGTGCCTTTGAGAGCAAGGAAGAGATCCTGAATCTGGTCTCGGGGCATACCGAGGATAAGGTCAACGTGTATCTCGGCTCCGAGAGCTCGGTGCGGGTGATGAATCAGTCGGCGCTGATCTTCAAGCCAATCAAGCGCGGTGGAAAAACGGTGGGTGCCATCGGTGTCATCGGTCCTCTTCGTATGGACTATGCCAAGGTGCTTGCTACCATCGAAAGTCTTTGCGGCAATATCGCCGACCTGATGGGGGATGAAGACACCTTCCTGCTGCCGGGTTTCACCAAAACAGATCAGAATACAGATAAATAGGCACGGTCCGAATATCTGAAGAAAGGGCAATATCAATGGATAAAAAGAAGAAAAATTCCCAAGAGGCAACCGCCGCCGAGGAAGTGATCGAGGAGACCGCGCAGGCAGAAGAGGTTGCCGAGGCGTCGGTCAACGCATCTGCCGATACGGCAAAAACGGAAGCCATGCAGAAGCTGCTGGACGCCAAGACAGAGGAATGTGCCGCGCTCAACGACAAATATCTGCGCATGGCGGCTGAATATGAAAATTTCCGCAAGCGTTCCGCTAAGGAGCGGGAAGGGGTCTACGCTGAGGCGTGTGCCGACTGTATCGCGGCACTTCTTCCCATTCTGGATAATCTGGAGCGTGCGGCACAGTATAAAAACGACGATCCTTCCGTGGTCGCCAAAGGGCTCGAGATGACGCTGAAGAGCTTCTACGATTCCCTGGGCAAGCTCGGCGTGACCGAGATCCCCGCCGAGACCTTTGACCCCAACGTTCACAATGCCGTGATGCACATTGAAGACGAGGAGCATGGAGAAGGAGAGATCGTGGAGGTCCTGCAAAAGGGCTTTGCCAAGGGCGACAAGGTCATCCGCTACGCCATGGTCAAGGTTGCCAACTGATTTGAGAAGGGGAGCTTCAAGCGCTCATTCTCTGATAACTTTAGTAAATAATTTGTGATATATTTTGGAGGAAACAATCATGGGAAAAATTATTGGTATCGATTTGGGTACAACCAACTCTTGCGTCGCTGTTTTTGAAGGCGGCGAGCCCAGCGTCATTCCGAATCCGGAAGGCGCGAGAACCACACCTTCCGTCGTCGGCTTTTCCAAGACCGGCGAGCGTATGGTCGGTCAGGTGGCAAAGCGTCAGGCAATCACCAACCCCGACAGAACCATCATTTCCATCAAGCGCCATATGGGCACCGATTTTAAGGCGAACGTTGGCGATAAGCAGTACACTCCTCAGGAGATCTCCGCAATGATCCTGCAGAAGCTGAAGAGCGACGCAGAGGCATTCCTCGGTACCACCGTGACCGAGGCGGTCATCACCGTTCCCGCATACTTCTCCGACGCACAGCGTCAGGCAACCAAGGATGCCGGCAAGATCGCGGGTCTTGAGGTCAAGAGAATCATCAACGAGCCTACCGCGGCAGCACTTGCTTACGGTATGGATAAGGAAGAGAACCAGAAGATCATGGTCTTCGACCTGGGCGGCGGTACCTTCGACGTCTCGCTTCTGGAGATCTCCGACGGTGTTTTCGAGGTTCTCGCAACCAACGGTGACACCAAGCTGGGCGGCGACGATTTCGACCAGCGCATCATCGACTGGATGGCACAGAAATTCCAGGCAGAACACGGCGTGGATCTTCGCCGCGACAAGATGGTCCTGCAGAGACTGCGCGATGCCGCAGAGAAGGCAAAGATCGAGCTGTCCGGCATGACCAGCTCCGAAATCAATCTGCCCTTCATTACCGCCACCGCAGAGGGCCCTCTCCACTTTGAGGCTACGCTGACCCGCGCAGAGTTTGACCGCATCACTGCAGATCTGGTCGACCGTTGCATGATCCCCACCAGAAAGGCGCTGGATGACGCAGGTCTGTCCGTCAACGAGATCGATAAGGTCCTGCTGGTCGGCGGCTCCACCCGTATTCCCGCCGTTCAGGATGCCTTGAAGAAGTTCGTCGGCAAGGAGCCCTTCAAGGGCATTAACCCCGACGAGTGTGTTGCCATCGGTGCCGCTATTCAGGGCGGCGTGCTTGGCGGCGACGTCAAGGATCTGCTTCTGCTGGACGTTACCCCTCTGTCTCTCGGTATCGAGACGTTGGGCGGTGTCTTCAACAGAATCATCGACCGTAACACCACCATCCCCGTAAAGAAGAGCCAGATCTACTCCACCGCCGCAGACGGTCAGACCTCCGTTGAGATCCACGTTCTGCAGGGTGAGCGCGAGATGGCAGCCGGCAATACCACGCTGGGCCGCTTCAATCTGGACGGTATCGCTCCCGCGCCCCGCGGCGTGCCTCAGATCGAGGTTACCTTCGATATCGACGCTAACGGTATCGTAAACGTATCCGCGTTGGATAAGGGTACCGGCAAGGAGACCCACATCACCATCACCTCCTCCACCAACATGAGCCAGGAGGACATCGATAAGGCAGTCAAGGAAGCTGAGATGTTCGCCGCTGAGGATAAGAAGCAGAAGGAGGCTGTGGACACCAAGAACCGCGCCGAGTCCATGATCTTCCAGAGCGAGAAGACCCTGAGCGAGATCGAGGGCAAGATTCCCGAGAGCGAGCTGACTGAGGTCAAGGCAGCCATCGAGACCCTCAAGGAGACCGTAAAGGGCAACGATACCGAGGCGATCAAGGCTGATACCGAGAAGCTTGAGAAGGCGTTCTACGCCGTTTCCGAGAAGCTGTACGCCGCACAGGGCGGGCAGAATCCCGGCGGCGATGCGGGAGCCGGCGCACAGCAGGGTGCCGACGGCTACTACAACGCTGATTTTGAGGATAACAGTACCGGCAATAACTGATAGAAAACACGCAGGAAAGGGCATGTTGCCCTTTCCTGCGGATTCGTGTATTAAAGCCGATTTCAAAAAAGGCGAGATCGGCAATGAAAGGTAAGCTATGGCAGACAAAAGAGACTATTATGAGGTGCTTGGCGTAGATCGAAGCGCCGACGCGAATGCCATCAAAAAGGCATATCGCTCTCTGGCAAAAAAATACCATCCCGATATGAATCCGGGCGATAAAGAGGCAGAGGCAAAGTTCAAGGAAGTGAACGAGGCGTATGCCGTGCTGTCCGATGAAGAGAAGAAGGCAAAATACGATCAGTTTGGTCATGCCGCCTTTGACCCTGCCGCCGGCGGCTCCGGTTTCGGTGCTGATTTCGGTGGATTCGGTGATTTTGGCGATATTTTCAGCAGCTTTTTCGGTGGCGGCTTCAGCTCTTCCACCGGCGGTCGCCGTGCCAACGCGCCGACCCGCGGTGACGATATCGGTATCCGACTGACCATTACCTTTGAGGAAGCGGCATTCGGCGTCAAAAAGGAAGTCAGCTATAACCGTGTGCAGAAGTGTACCGAGTGTGGCGGCAGTGGCGCGGCAAAGGGAACGTCGGCAGAGACCTGCCGCAGCTGTAACGGCTCAGGTCAGAAGCGCGTGACGCAAAGATTGGGCGGTATGCAGTTCCAAAGCACCGCACCCTGCGACGCGTGCCGCGGTACCGGTAAGGTCATCAAGAATCCTTGTTCCGCCTGCCGCGGTTCCGGTTCGGTGCGCGGCACCAAGTCGCTGACTGTGACCATTCCCGCAGGCATTGATAACGGACAGAAGATCGCTTTGCGCGGTCAGGGCTGTGACGGTCGCAACGGCGGTCCCGCGGGCGATCTGATCATCACCATTCAGGTCAAGCCGCACAGCGTTTTCGTGCGAGAGGAATTTGATCTCTACTGTGAGATCCCCATCACCGTTGCCGAGGCAACGCTGGGTGCCGAGATCAAGATCCCCACGCTGGAGGATCCCATCCCGTATACCATTCCTGAGGGTACCCAACCCGGGACTACCTTTACCGTGCGCGGAAAGGGAATACCCTATGTTAATAATAACAACCGCAGAGGAGACCTGACCTTCCGTGTCAACGTGGAGATCCCCCGCGGCTTGAATGAAAAGCAAAAAGATGCCATGCGCGCATTCGCCGAGAGCTGCGGCGAGAGCAATTATTCGAAGAAGAGCGGCTTTTTCAAGAAGAAAAAGAACGGATGATCGGAGGAGAGCATCATGGCAGAATTGGATAAAGACTACGTGTGCGAGGCGAGAAGCGAGATCAAGGACTGGGTCCAGATCCGCGTGACCGTCAAGCTGCCCCACCTGGACCGTCTGACCGCGATCATGAGCATGGTGACCAACAATCTGATGATCGAGGACTACAGCGATATCGATATGAAGACCTGCTACGGCGATCTGATCGATGAGAGCATTCTCAACGCGGATAAGACACGTGCTTCTGTTTCCGCCTATCTTCCTGCCGAGCGCCCGCTGGCAGAGACGGTCGCGTTTATCCGCGAGCGTCTGGCAGAGGACCGCATTGAGGGCGAGATCGAACAGATCGGCGTGAACGAGGATGATTGGGCAAATTCCTGGAAGGCATACTACAAGCCGCTTCACATCGGAAAGAGAATGGTCATCGTTCCCGCATGGGAGAAGTACGATAAAAAGCCGGGCGAGGTCATTCTGACCATGGACCCTGGTATGGCATTCGGTACGGGTACCCATGAGACGACCCGCCTTGTCATCGAATTGCTGGAAAAGTACACAAAGCCCGGTTGCCGCGTGCTGGACGTAGGCACGGGCAGCGGCATTCTTGCCATCAGCGCGTCGCTTCTCGGAGCGGGGAGCTGTCGCGCCTATGATATCGACGAGGTCGCCGTCCGCGTGGCACGCGACAACGTCAAGGAGAACGGATGTACCAATATCACCTGCGACGTCTCCGACCTGCTGGGGGGCGTGGACCGCACCGAGGGACCCTATGATCTCATCTGTGCCAACATCGTGGCAGATATCATCATCCGCATGGCACCCGACGTGGGCGCGTTTATGAAGGATGACGCCATCCTGCTGGTCTCGGGTATTATCTCCGAGCGCGCGCAGGACGTGGTAGATGCCCTTGCCGCACATAAGATCGTCGTAGCAGAGGCCATTGAGGACAATGGCTGGTGCGCCATGGCGATGAAAAAGGCGTAAAACAATACAATGAAAAGTACCGCCGAACGGTTTGCGTTCGGCGGCACTTTTCATATAAGATCATTTCTCAAAGAATCTCAGCAGGATCTCCAGACTCTTTTCCCACGAATATACATTGCCTTTAATCTGGCTGGTGATATTAGGATTGGTGAGTGCTTTTCGCATAATACCGCTGATGCTTCCCAAATTGTCGGAGTACACGTATCCGAAGTCAAAATAAAGCGATTCGCGGACGAGTCGGACCATTTGCTGAGACCCCTCGTCACGCACCTGCTTGAGTTGGAGTACCGTTTCATAATAGGCGGGCGTGACCTGCAGATAGCTTTCATAGTTCAGGCTCTCCAAGGCGGCGCCGCACAGATCGAGATTCTGCACCGTGTTGGGGACGAGCAGAATGGACGCCACGGCACGGGTCGCCGTGCGGTAGTTTTCTTGCTCGGTGTCATATTTGGGCATGGGCAATACCGCATAGTCGCTGACCATATCACGCATTTCGCCGCTGGTTTCCAGCGTGTGGAAGAGGAACAGAGTACGGCCCTCTACGAATTTTTCTACGTCGTATACGGGATGCCAAAAGTTCGAATGCGATGCCTCATAGATCCGCTCGTAAGAGGTCAGAAACCGCTCGGTATGGATGCTGATTTCGGGGATACCCTCTTCGTTTTTAGTCGTGTAATTAACGCCGAATGCCGTGGGAAGTGAGCTCATGGTGACGTCACTCATGGCAATTCCGTGCAGGTCGCCGGCGTCGTATTTGCCGTCGCCGTTGAGATCGGTAGAGACTTGCCCTGCGATCTCAAGCACCATGTCCAGCGTCCATGTGCCGCTGTTGACCGCGTCATACAGTTCTTCCACCTTATGGCCGTAAGTTTCCAGCAGATCTATATTGACGTAGCCGCAGTAGGCGTTTTTCAGACCGCTGGAGCAAAGATCCCCCATCGCGGTATACATTTTGTTGTGAATGGTCACGTTGTCGTTGTAGCCTTGGATCCACCAAGGCGAATCGAGGGAGAGACTCGGGAGAGTATTGATATCGATAAAGAGTCCTTTGGTGACCATGCCGGGCATATAGCTCATATATCCCGCGATCAGCTGCCAGTCGTTATCGCCGCTCAGAATGGTGGAGGAAACACGGTTCATGAAGTTATCACGGTTGGACCAGTTTCCCGCTGTGTGAATGTGATCCAGCTTGATACCGAGATTTTCCTCAACCGCGCGGTTTCGGGCAAAGACGGCGTCGCCGTATACGTCACCGCTCTCACCCTCGGAATAGATTTCATCTCTCATATCGGTGCGGCAGAGAATGGTGAAGGTCTCACCTTCAAAGCTCGGGTCGGCGATCTCGTCGTAAATGCTTGTAGTCGTTGTTTCCGTTATTACGGTCTCTGCCGCTGTTGTTTCGGATGCCGTTGTCGTTGCGGTGGGATCATTCTGCTTTTGCGGCGTTTTTCCGCAGGCTGCCAAGCAAAGCAAAGAGAGTAAGAGCAGGGTCGCTGCCAATTTCGTTTTCATGTTGACACCTCTGTTTTAAAGCTCTGCGATCGCAACGTCGCCTGCGGGAACGGTCGTGCCGCACAGCGTGCAGTCCTCGCGGCTGTCATTCCAAAGAGCCAGGATCTTACGGTCACCGAGCGTATATTGAACGCCGCGTATGCCCTGCGGCAGATCGACCGAAGGCAGATCATAGGTGCCATCGGTAAAGAAATCAAGATAAGCCCCACGCAGATCGGTCAGCTTCTTGATCAGCGCCGAGTAATTGGGACAATCGTTCATGGTATCGATGCGGCAGCGGTAAAGGGCAACATCGAACAGCATACCGTGGATGAAGGCATAATTCAGTTCACGGCGGTAGATCGTCTTCTCGTCGTGCGCCAGACGGTTGGATGTCAGCACCTCGGGGAAGGTGTAACGGTAAATGTAGGGATAAACGCCCTCCTTGAGCGACGTACCCGTGCCGCAGCCGTGGGTGAAGTCGAGCAGAGGACTGATGCGGTCGGATGCCCACTCACTGCCGAACCATTGATCCTCATCCACCATCTCGCGGATGCGCTTGACCGTATCCACGCGGAATTGCGGATCAACGTCAATTCGGTTGCCGTGATCGTGGGATTTATCAAAGCAAAGGCGGAAGCCACAGCTGAGCTGATCGAAGAAGGTGCCGTTGGAGCCGAGATTCAGATGACGGTGTGCCAGCTCCTCGACCTTATTGCGCCATTGTGGCGTGCCGTGGCAGGCACCGACAAAGGTCTTGAGTCCCCCGTAGCGGAGCATCGTGCCGTTGTTAGAGAATTTGTAATACTCACGGTACTCCTGCATTTCGATGTTCTTCATGGTGTATTTCCAACCTTCGTCCCGATAATAATCGGTGTTGACATCGATGATGTGACCGTTGGCGTAAAGCACCACTTTACCGCCCAGTTCGTTGATCTGGCGAATGGCATTGCGCAGGGCATCGGCACCTCCGAGCTCTTCGTCCGGCTGGTAGTTGGGATAGCCGCTGTCCATACCCTCCTGCCACCAGGCAAAGAGCAGGATCATGCGAATGCCGTATTTCGCGCCCTCGCGATAAATGCGGGGCAGATCGTGATAGGTGTGAAAAATCTCACCGTATTGATGCTTCAGAATGATACGCTGCCAGCCGTGAAGCGGTTTGATACTTGACTTGTGGCGGATACGGCCATTTTCGTCGATGATATCCGCGAGATAGGTGTGATTGGACCATGCGCGGTAGGATGCGGCCTCCTCGCGCCAATCGGTATCGTAGACGGCGAGGCGATAACCCTCCAGCGTGACCGTCTCACCGGGAAGTACGGCAGGATAGGAGCTGACGGTCATGATCAAGCGGGTATCCTTCTCCTCGCGGGGACCTGTGCCGAGAACAAAGCCGCTGATACGGCAGATCTCGTCGCGGCGGGAGAGTGCTAAGGTATGCTCACCGTTTTGCAGACAGATCCAAGGCATGGACATCTGTCCGGGATAAGTGTGAAGGTGCCAGATGTTTTTGTAGTCCGCAGCCATGTATTCGGTGTGCGCTTTTTGGACATAGCTGAGCGGATCTGTCACGCGCTGTCCGAGCCCCATTGGCAGATAAAGAACATCCTTTTTGCTTTGCTCTGTGGTATAAGCTATTTCAAAGAAGGGATATTGCAGCTCGTTCACGCGCACCTCACTTCGATTGTCGATCTTGGCGGTATATTCCAATGCGCCGTTTACCTGACGGACAGTCAGCGTCAGTGCAATGGGATAGGTAATTCCATCCTCGGCAAGGAGATCGTCATAGTGAACGGTCAGCGTGTTGTCCTCATGACGGATGGCGGCAGGCGCCTGCGCGTGAGAATAGACACCCAGCTCATTATTTTTGCCCACCTGACAGAAATCCAGATGGAGCCGCCAAAAATCGGCATCCGCTTTGAAGAGAGGAGTATAGCTCTCCGACGAGAAGGTCAACATGTTGCGCTCGAATTGAATATGTAAAGCGTTTTGCATAAATGGTACCTCCTGTATGGTTTGATTTTATTATAAAACAACACGGCACAAAATTCCATAGACAAAAACGCTGTATTTTTGTGTAAAAGTGAACTCGCTTGCTTGACATTCAGGGGGAAGCGTGCTATGATAAAAGAAAAAGGGGGTGTGTCATGCTTCGACTGGATCTGACGAAGACGATCAACTGCCCCATGGCGGGACGCGTGCGACAGAGCCGCGGCTGGGAGCATGAGGGAAGAAAGCATGTAAACCGTAATCTGTTTGTCTTTATGATCAAGGGAACCGCGGAATTTCACTTTAACGGGCGTGTTTTTCATGTAAATCCGGGCGATGCTATTCTCATTCCCAAACGCACGCTATACACGGCGAAGACGGAGGACAGCTGCGAATATTACTTTTTGCATTTTCAAGGAGATTTGGAGTTCTGTGACGGTGTGCCGTCTTTTTCGTACGAGCGTCATCATTTTTCCTTTGCGCTTCCTCCGGTGCAATCCTCTTGTGTTTTTTTGGATGAATATTTGCAAACAGGGGAGAGATATACTGAGTTCCTCTCACGTATCGGCGGATGTATCGGCAATGCCTCGGAAACGACGCATACCGCGCGCATGCTGCTCAATGTGGAATTTGAGCGTATTCTGATCATGCTGGGCGGGATCTGTGAGAGCGCGTACAGTAAGCGACGGTTGTCCCCAACGCTGGATAAAATTCTGTTGTTCATCCGTGCAAGGCTTGCGGGGGCTCTCAGTGTTCACGATATCTGTACCCATTTTAATCTTTCGCGCTCCTACCTCGCACGTTTGTTCAAGCAATATCTCCAAATGACGCCGACTGCCTACATCAACAATGAAAAAATGCACTATGCGGGGGAACTTTTGCAAAATACAGACATGAATATCAGCGAGATCGCCGAATATCTTGGCTACTGCGATGTCTTCTATTTTTCCCGCCTCTATAAACGCACCTTCGGCGTGCCGCCGTCAAGGGACGTCAAGCGGTAAAAAGAGACAGCCTCCGCCGCGCGAGCAATGCGCGTGGCGGAGGTTGTCTTTCTGTTTGTTAAAGCTGTTTCATCAGACGGATATAGAATTCGACAGCACGTCCGATGGATTCGAGGCGGATGCGCTCGTTGTTGCCGTGAATGGTGGCGCGCTCGGCGCTCGTCAGATCCATGGCGGAGAAGCGGTAAACACGGTCGGAAATAATGCCCCAGTGGCGGCTGTCCGAGCATTGTACCATCAGATAGGGAGTCACGATGGAGCCCTGCCACGTATCGGCAACGGCTTTGGAGACCTTGCGCCAGCCGTCGCAGTCGGTGCGGGAGATGCGGCTGGGATTCTGCCCGTTGACCACCTCAAGCGTTACGTTTTCGTCGCCAATCACGCGGCGGATATATTCGGTGGCGCTTTCCACTGTGTCCTCGGGATTGAGGCGGATGTTGGAGACCATGCTTGCCGAGGGCGGAATGACGTTGGATGCCGAGCTGCCGCTCATCTGGGTGAATGCCACGGTGGTGCGCATCAGCGCGTTCATCTCACCGCCGCTCTTTTTAGCAAGCAGGTCAAGAACGAAGCCGAAGCACCAACGGTTGGCGAAAATGACGCGGTAGAGGAAGGTGGAGTGTCTGCCCAGCGTGTCAAACATTTCGGCAACGGGCTTGGTGACGTGTGCCTTGAAGGGATTGTTTTCCACACGCGTGCAGGCGCGGGCAAGCACGCCGACGGGCGTGTGCGGCTTAGGCGCGGAGGCATGGCCGCCATTGGACTGAACGGTGTAACGCAGATCCAACAGCCCCTTTTCGGCGATACCGATCATGGCACAGGGCTTTTTCACACCGGGGAAGACGTTTTCAACCACGGCACCGCCCTCGTCTACCACGGCACCGGGGGTTATCCCGTGCTTTTTGAAATAGTTGACGATATGAACGGCACCCTTGCCGTTGACCTCCTCACCGCCCGAAAAGGCAAAATAAATATCATTCTCGGGGACAAATCCTTGCGCGATCAAATGATCGGCGGCAGAGAGAACACCGTTGAAGGTGACCTTGGTGTCCAGCGTGCCGCGCCCCCACATGACACCGTCCTCAATGATGGCGGCAAAGGGCGGCTTGTCCCACTTGTCCTCGTTGACAGGAACCACGTCGTAGTGTGCCATCAGAACGGCAGGCTCATCTGCCGTTTTGCCCGCCCAGTGAAAGAGCAGACCGCGGTCCTCCATTTTGGTGAGAGAACAGGTCTTGAATACGTTGGGGTAAAGCTTGGGGAGCAGGGCGATCAATTTTTCAAACTCGGCATCGTCCTCTTCCTCGTGTGTGTAGCGGGACACCGTCTTGCACTTGACCAGCTCGCCAAGCGCATGGATCGCCGCGTCCCTATCGAAGCTTTCTTCCGCACGCTCGGAGCTTGTCTCGATCGGCGGCTTGAAGGCGACCGCGCGGATCAGCACGACTGTCAGAAAGATAACGAGGGCTGCGAGCAATGCAATAACAACATAGATCATGATAAACCTCCGTGGCGGGAATCAGAGCCAGCCTCTTTTGTAAATGATTCTTGCGTAAACAATGGTAAAGACAACGCCGACGGGGACCATGATGCCCACCGTGCCCGCGTTGAGGGCGGGAACGAAGATAAAGAGGATCAGCATGAGCAGCACGGGTGCGATCGCCAGCTTGACGTTCTTGGAGACGAATACCACGCCGAGACCGCCGAAGAGCGCGGGCAACATCTGATCGAAGGCGGGCTTGAGGGTCTCGGAGGAAAGGATGGGGGTCAGCGGGACGATCAGGATAACACCGATGATAATGATCAATGTTGTGACGATGGAAGAGACGGCGATAGCGATGGTGGAGATGATCTCACCCTCCTCGCTCTGTGCCTTGACCTCTGCGTTTTCCAGCGCGTTGAGGGCGCAGGGAAGCTTCAGATTGGAGATATTGCCGGTGACGAAGGAGAGATAGGATCCGCCCGCACCCAGCATGGGAATATAGGTGATCGTTTCAATGACACCGACCGCCCAATACATCGGCGCGGTCGCGAGAAGTCCCTTGCCGACCGCCGCCCAATCGGGCATGGCGGAGAAGATCAGACCGACTACCACGGGGAATGCCATGAGCAGTACCATCATGGAAAGATTCCAGATGCGACCGTCGCGGTGGACGCTATCCATATAAGAGTATTCGTTATTTGTTTTCATTTTAGCCATGATATCAACCTCCCAGAAGAGCAGTAAGCGGAATGGCGGAGAGCATGCCGAGCACCATGCTGATCGGCAGGGCATAATCGTTCAGCCATTTCCATTTAAAGAGCTTCATCATCAGTCCGCACAGCGCCATGATCACGGCGGCGACCACCATAACGAGTACGGGAATCAGACCGGACGTGGCAGAGAAGACCTCACCGTCACCGTTGACGTACACGCCGTCCTGCGCCAGCCACAGACGGGAGAGATCGCAGAATACGTAACCGACGAAGGCGGAGATCATACCGATAAAGAGGGCGTTCTGCAAGGTGTCGCTCCACTTTTTGTCCTTTTTTTCAAAGCTGACCAGACCGCTCTGGATCTTTTTGGCAAGCAGGGGAACGAGCCAGATGCCAACCATGATAGAGACCGTCATGACGATCATGATGGTCACGTAGGCAGAGGCGGTCATGTTGCCGACAAGATCGGAGAGCTTCATGCCCATACCCGAGGCGGCGTTGGCGGCGGCAATCGCCTCATAGGAGAGTGAGCCGACGACCGAAAGGCGAAGCCACGGAAGGGCAATGCCCAACGATTGGGAAAGGGAAATGACGGCGATGACGATGGATACCGCGGGAGCAACGGTAAAGATGGCGGCGGTAACGATTGTTTTTCTGATCTTGGTCATGTCCATGCCGAGCACCCTGGCGCGCTTGACAGACTTGACGAGAAAGTATGCCGACTGCGCCAATACCGCAGTGATGATCACGCCGACCAGCAGAAACAGGATCGGATGGTTTACACTGAATTCCATAACAGACTCCTTTATATGATTTTATTTATTGAGTGCCTTGACCATGGCGGCGTAGAGGTTGGAAGCATAGAAGGCAAAGCACGCCTCGTTGGGGTGACCCGCGCGGTCGGTATAAAATTCCTGACGGTGAGGTGTCATGAGCGCACCGTCCACGTAATGAAGGGTCGGATAATCACGGCAGATCTCCCGCATCCACGCGTTCTGCTCCGGACCGGTCATACCTAGCTTGGATCTGAGATGGTACTCACAGTGCCAGATGGTGGAGAGGATGAAGATCCGGGAGGTGGGATAAAGTGCCGTAATACGCGAGAGAAAACCGCGGCAGTTTGCCTCAAATTCCTCGGGGGTACTCTTGTACCAATCGTTGGCACCGTAGGCTACCGTAATAAAG
Organism: Clostridia bacterium; assembly: GCA_017452525.1. Taxonomy (GTDB): domain Bacteria; phylum Bacillota; class Clostridia; order Oscillospirales; family CAG-272; genus RGIG3947. Next base: position 203,666 of record JAFTMG010000006.1, on the reverse strand, counting down.
TCGGGGTCAGGACCTTCCGCCTCCTCAAGCAGTGCGGGGAAGAAGATGTCTCCGCCGATGCCCTTGTTGATGCAGTCCGCATCCAGCAGAGAGGCAAGACGCGATACGTAAGAGAACGAGGGGTGGATGGCGTCATAGCCGTGGGTGACGGAATCGCCGAAGCAGATCATGGTGTGAGGGCGATAAACGCCTTCCACGGTGGCGCCGTCCTCGACCGTCACGTTGGAAATGCTGGCGCCATAGGACCACGGGAAGTGGATCTCCACCGTTTTCATGCCCTCGGGCAGGGCAATATCGGCACGTCCCGCCATGTTTTCAAGCCCCACTGTGCCGAAATGATTGGTCAAGTATCCGTCAATATAGACGTCAAAGTGACCGAACTGTCGGCTGGAGCCGCGGGCAAACCGGTAATCAAAGGCAAAAAGGCGGGAATCTGTTTTGAAGGCAAGGCGTACACCAGCGGTGGCGAAGGTCTTGTTGTAAAAATCCTCGTTGCCGATATTGAGATACGCCTGTGCCTGCCGCTCGGTGAAGCGCATCAGCACAAAGGTGCCGTCCCTCTCCTCCACGCGGGCACAGCCACGGGCAATATTTTGGATCTGTTCAAGTGTCAGAAGCATATGTTTCTCCTTTCGGTGTCATAGTTAAACTATACCACATTTTTATGCTTTTTTCAAGCCGTTACGAAAAGTATGTATATGTTTTGTAAAAAATCGGATAGCACTTGACATGCTTTTCTGTGTATGGTATACTGAAAACACCATGGAAAATATGAAAACAATACGGTTTTCATAACACCCGAAAAGGAGAAAACAAGCTATGGAAAGAATTGTAAACGTAGGTATCATCGGTTGCGGCGGTATTGCCAACGGCAAGCACGTGCCCTCCCTGAAGACCGTTCCCAACGTTAGAATGGTCGCCTTCTGCGATATCGTGATCGAGAAGGCAGAGAAAGCAGCACGTGAATACGGCACACCCGACGCCAAGGTCTATACCGACTATAAAGAATTACTCAAGGACCCCACCATTGAGGTCGTCCACGTTCTGACCCCCAACCGTGAGCATGCCGATATCTCTATCGACGCGCTGCACGCAGGCAAGCACGTCATGTGCGAGAAGCCCATGGCAAAGACCGCGGCAGACGCACGCCGCATGGTTGCCGCCGCCAAGGAAACAGGCAAAAAGCTGACCATCGGTTACCAGCACCGTCAGAAGGCACAGACGCAGTATGCCAGAGAGCTGATCAAGGACGGTGTTCTGGGTGAGATCTACTATGCCAACTGCTATGCGATCCGCCGCAGAGGCACTCCCAACTGGGGCGTGTTCCTGAATGAGGAAGAGCAGGGCGGCGGTCCCATCATCGATATCGCGACCCATTCTCTGGATCTGACGCTCTCTTTGATGAATAACTATGAGCCTGCCATGGTCGTGGGTAAGACGCATAAGATGCTCGAGCATCCCGAAGCAGGCAATATCTGGGGTGATAAGGGTGTCAGCACTACGCCGCTGGAGGAAGCAGCTTGCGCTATGATCGTGATGAAGAACGGCGCAACCATTATGCTGGAGACCAGCTGGGCTCTCAATACCGACGAGCCGATCGCAGAGGGCAGCTGCCGTCTGTGCGGAAGCCGCGCCGGTCTGGCGATCAAGAATGACAGTCTGACCGTCAATAAGATCGAATACAACCGTGCGGTCGACAGCACCGTGGATACCAAGGCAGGCGGTGTCGCCTTCTACTCCGGTGCCAAGGTGACGCCCGCCGTGACCGAAGCTCACAATTGGATCCGTGCCGTTGTTGAGGATACCGATCCCGTCGTTCTGCCCGAGCAGGCGTGCGTCGTTTCCGAGATCCTTGAGGCGATCTACGTTTCCTCCAAGACCGGTAAGGCGGTGTATTTCGAATGAAAGTAGCAATTTGCGGCGTATGGCACGTCCACGCCAAGGACTATACCAAGAAAGCGTTGGAATACGGCGAGGTCGTCGGAGTTTACGATGACAATGCCGAGTGGAAGACGGCGTTTGCCGAGAAGTTCGGGATCCCCACGTTTGATTCTCTGGACGCTCTGTTGGCAAGTGATGCCGAGGGTGTGATCGTCAATACCGCGACCGACGCGCATGCCGACGTTATGGTGAAGATCGCCGAGAGCGGCAAGCATATCTTTACCGAAAAGGTGCTTGCGCTGACAGAGGAGGATTGCATTCGCGTGGAGGATGCCGTCCGGAAAGCGGGCGTTCGCTTCGTCATCTCTCTGGTGCAGAAATTCACCTCGGTACATCTGACCGTCAAGGATCTGATCGACCGCGGAGAACTGGGCAAGGTCAATTACGTTCGTTTCCGCAACTGCCACAGTGGCAGTATCGATCATTGGCTGCCCGCTCACTTCTACAATCTGAAGGAATGCGGCGGCGGTGCCATGATCGACCTTGGCGCGCACGGCATGTACCTGATCAACTGGCTACTGGGAGAGCCGAGCACCTATCAGTCCGCCTTTACTCACGCATGCCGTGATGAGAAGGACGCGGTCCTCAATCCCGACGGTATCGAGGATAACGCCGTGACCGTGATGACCTACGAGGACGGCACCATTGCCATCAATGAGACCGGCTTTGTGACCAAGGGATTCCCCATGACGATGGAGGTCGGCGGTGACCGCGGCTATGTGGTCGCGGCATCGGGCAAGGTCACGCTGAACGGGGCAGAGGTTCCTCTGGTTGCGGGCAAGGATGCTCCCGTCGTTGCCTTTATGAAGGGCGAGACGCCTGAGGGCGCAGGACTCAGAGAAGCGCGTGCGCTGACGCGCATGATGGTCGGCGCTTATCGGAAATGATTTGAACACGTAAGCAGGCGGTACACCGGATTTGGTGTACCGCCTGCTCATTTTGTACTCTGTATCAGATCGTCGAAAGCGCTCTGCGCAATACCTCCGCGGCGATGATATCACGCTCGCAGAAGGGAACGTATTTGCCCGCGATCAGCTGATAGCGCTCGTGTCCCTTGCCCGCAAGGAGGACGATGTCACCCGGGGCGGCGATCGCCAGTGCGTGACGGATCGCTTCTTCGCGGTCGGGGATCTCCAGATAGGGGCAAGAGCTGCCCGCAAACTGGGCGGAGATGTCTCGGATGATATTCATGGGAGGCTCGTTGTCGGGGTTGTCGGAGGTGATGATGCACAGATCGGCAAGCTCCGCCGCCACACGTCCAAGCTCGGCGCGGCGCATTTGCGTCCGTCCGCCCACTGATCCGAAAAGACAGATCAGGCGGTTGGGACGGTATTGACGAAGCGTTTCCAGCGCGGAGCGGAGGCTGATGCCGTTGTGCGCATAGTCGATGACAAAGGTCACGCCGCTGTCAAGTGAGATGACCTCAAAGCGCCCCGAAACAGACACCGTTTCCAAAGCCTTGGCGATCTGCGGAACGTTCAGCCCGAATACGGTGCAGACCGCCACCGCCGCCAGCGCGTTGCAGACACTGAAGGCGCCCGGGAAGGGCAGGGTGACCGTTTGTTCACACGCGGCTGTGAACAGACGGAAGGTCAGCCCCAGCTTGCCCTCCTCCCGCATCAGCGACAGGCGGTCTGCTGTGAACTCTGCGGGGTGATGAAGGGCGAACCGAAGCGCGTGGGCGCGGGAAGCACCGACCACGTCCTCGGCGAGGGGATCGTCGGCATTGTAAATGAGATGCTCATGAGGGTAATCGCGGAACAGCTTTGCCTTGCATGCCATATAATCCTCAAAGTCGGGATGCTCGTGAGCGCTGATATGGTCGGGGGACAGGTTGGTGAAAACACAGGTATCAAACCGCACGCCGTGGACGCGCTCCAGCTTCAGCGCCTGAGAGGATACCTCCATGACGCAAACGCGCACGCCCTCCCGCACCATATCCCGCAGATATCGTTGGATGTCACAGCTTTCGGGTGTGGTGTTGACGGTGTGGAAATGATAGCTTCCGTAAGAAACGCCATTGGAGCCTATGTATCCTGCGGAAATGCCGCAGCTGTTCAGAATATGTGCGATCATCAGTGCGGTGGTCGTTTTCCCCTTGGTTCCCGTGATGCCGACAACTCGCAGCTGTTCGGAGGGATGACCGTAAAGGGCGGCGGAGAGAAGGTGCAGTGCTTCGCGCGTATTTTCTGTGATGAGGACGGTGGCATCGGGCGGCAGGGGGAGTGGGCGGGCTGCCACGAAGAGACGGCAACCGTTGGCGTATGCGGCAGTCGCGTAATCGTGACCGTCGGAAATGGCACCGCGGATACAGACGAAAAGGGAGTCCTTGTGCGTCTGTCGGGAATCGTTGCTGATATGTGTGACCTCGGTGGCGGTGTTGGTATCACCGCACAGCCGGAAGGGGAGAGAGAGTTCGCGTATCAAATGGGAAAAAAGCATGTCGTACTCCTTCTTCAACGTGTGGTGGTTTCGGCTGCGAGGGTGAGCAGCTCGTCGGAAAATCCGATGGGTGTTTTGCCGCAGCGAAGGATGGTGCGCAGGGCGAGGACCTCAGTGGAGTCTACGTAAATATAGTCCTCCAGCCCACAGTCCCGCTTGATCAGGGAAAGCTCGGTACAACCAAGGATCAGCCTCTCACAGCCGTTTCGAAGCAAGGGTCTTCCGATCCGCTCCAGATCCTCCGCGCGAGGGCGGCGGCCGCTTTTGATGGTGTCGTAGATCAGTGTGTTCAATCTTTTCTGGTCCTCGGGAGGGGGGGCGACGGCGGTGATCCCGTGAGCGCGGCAGACCTTATGGTAAGCGCCCGCGCAGACCGTTCCCTCGGTGGCAAGAATACCGACCTGCCTGACCTTCATGCGTGCAAGCAGAGATACGGTTTCTTCGATGATGTTGAGAATGGGGACCGAGACCGAGGCACGAAGCGCGTCGTAGAAATAATGAGCGGTATTGCAGGGAACCGCCAGAAGGTCCGCGCCGTAAGCGGTCAGCTTTCGTGCCTCCTCGATCATGACGGGGAGGGGATTGAGATCGGAGCGCCCCAGAATATAAGCGGTGCGGTCCGGCGTGGTGGCGCGGCTGCTGATCACCATGTCGATGTGTTCCTTGTCCGACGTCGCGAAGGTGTGCGACGTCAGCATTTCGTAAAAGCAAACGGTGGACATCGGTCCGAGACCGCCCAGAATGCCCAGAAGGGCGGGGGTAGCATGGCTCATGAAGGGTCTCCTTTCAAATGCGGTACACGATCCGCAGGGGACTCTTTTACGAGAAAAGATAGCTCGGGATCGGATAGAACGTAGTATTTTTCAAGTTCTGCACGGTGCTCCTGCACAAACGCGCGATAACGCGGCGTCGTCGCGATCAGCACCAACAGCTTGTCCGGAAATTCGGCGGCAAAGTGGCGCAGCTCGGAGAGCAGAAAGTCAGCATAATTGTTTGAGAAATTGATCTTTCGAAAACGGGAGGCAACAGAAAATAACAACGAAAAGTGGAATTTTTGGTCTAATATCTGCGCTTTTACACGAAAAGTGCCGAAATACCGCTCGGCATACCAACGGGCGCGCCAATTGGCACCGAGAATGAAGGGGATCATGCTATAGCGAAATGCGGTTTTGGTATTCATTCTCTCCATCCTCCGTCCATGTTGAGATGCATATCTATATTTTACCACATTCTTTCACAAAAAGAAACTCTTTTTTGAGAAAGATATGCTTTTTTAAAAGGAAATTTTTCCCGAAAACCCATTGCAATCCGTGAGACAATGGCTTATAATGAATAATGTAATCTTTCCGAAAAGAGAAGGCTGATGAAAAAACAAACGATTTACCATATATTTTCACATATTCCGCAGCTTGAGACCGAGCGGCTGATATTGCGCCGTATGCTGGTAAGTGACGCGGAGGATATGTTTGATTACGCGCACAGAAGCGACGTGACGAGACATCTGACGTGGGATCCGCATCCTGACATACAGTACACGCGGGAATACCTGGCATACATCAGCGCGCATTATGCGGCGGGGGATTTTTTCGATTGGGCTGTGATCGAGCGGGCGAGCGGGCGCATGATCGGCACCTGCGGCTTTACCCGATTTCATTGCGAGGCGGATTGCGCGGAGATCGGCTACGTTCTGCACCCCTCCTTCTGGGGAAGAGGGATCGCTACGGAGGCGGTCCGCGAGGTGATTCGATTCGGCTTTCAAAGGTTGGAGGTCAATCGCATTGAGGCAAAGTTCATGGAGGGAAACGAGGCATCCCGCCGTGTGATGGAGAAAAACGGGATGACCTTTGAGGGAATGCTGCGGCAGAGCATGTATATTAAGGGAGATTACCGCAACGTGGGCATCTGCTCCATTCTGCGCTCCGAATATTTTTCATGGGAACGCGGCGGTTACTGAATAGAAGCCCCTCGGTCTGGCGATGCTTAAAATATCTTGAGGAAAGCTGAGGATATTTTATGGCAAGCTATACCGTGCAGGAAAACATTCTGGAAAGCCTGAAAGGAAGCCGAACCGAGCAGAATCTGCATACCGCGCTCAGCGGTGAGTCGCAGGCGTATTTGCGCTATCGGTGGTTTGAGGCAAAGGCGAGAAGCGACGGCTATGAGGAGATCGCCGATATTTTTGCCGAGACGGCGGGCAACGAAAAGGAGCATGCCGAGATCTGGTTCCGCTATCTGGGCGGTTGGAGCGGCACTGAGCGCAATCTGGAGGCGGCGGCAGGCGGAGAGCATTTCGAGTGGGAGACCATGTACGCCGAATTTGCGGCAACTGCCCGTGCCGAGGGCTTTGAGCAGATCGCCTATCTCTTTGACCGTGTTGCCGAGATCGAGAAGCGGCACGAGGAGCGCTATCTGACGTATCTGAAGAGCGTTCGGGAAGGCAGTGTGTTTACCTCCGATTCGGCGCAGACCAAATGGATCTGCCTCAATTGCGGCTATGTGATCACCGCCAAGGAGCCCCCGCAGATCTGCCCCGTATGTTCTCATTCGCAGGCATATTTCAAAAAGACCAATTAAAACAGAACGGACCGATCCGTGGATGGGATCGGTCCGTTCTGTTATAGTTCGGTCAACAGCATGATCTGCTCGGGAAGATAAAAATGGAAGCGCCGTGTCAGAATTGCCGTGTTGCGCGTAAAGGCGGTGTGCTCCACCATGCGGAACACCGCGGCGACAATATCTGCATAGGCGGCATTGTCCGCATGTCCGAGTTGCGCCAGATGGCAGACGGAGAAAAGGATGACCAGCGCGTATGCGGTGCAGAAGGAGAGAAAGCTGTCCCACAGGGTTTTGTGGTCGGGCGAGAATGGATAGCAGTCATAACACAGATGATTGACAAAGAGCTGCTCCAACTGTCTCTCGTTGTCAGGGAAAAAGCGATTAAATTGCTCACGGTAGCTTACCCAGCGCGAGGCAACCTCTGTCGGAAGCGGACCGTCAGCCGGTATGCCCAAAAGGGTGCGTGCAGATTCGGATTCCTGTGCGAGGTTTGCCTGCGAGGATTCCAAATGGCAGAGGTAATCCCGCAGGAATGTCAGTGCGCTGAGTAGCTCACGGTTTCCGGGCTGCTGATACTCTTGTTGATCGGCATGTGCTGCCGTGGCGGCAAAGGGAAGCAGGGCCCGCATACCATCGGCATTTTCTCGATGATAGGGGACGTCCAGTACCATCGTCAGCTCTCCCAGATGCTGAAGCCGCAGAGAAAACGGGCGGGTGCGATCCTGAAGAATATGCAGGCATGCCTTTTGGATGGCAGGGAAAAGTCGGGCGACAGGATCATTTTCATGCGGGACATGCTCAACCATATGAAACGACAGCGGGCGGCGGAGAAAGGTCATCGGCTCCTGCATGGAGAAGAGTAGTTCGACTACAGCCTCACAGCTGTTGGAGCATTGACATTGATATGCATATCGCGTTTTCGGACTGCGCGGATAATAGCGGCAGATCGAGGGAATGGCATCCTCTCCACATTCGCATTGCAGACCGCAATAGCCGTTTGGCAGGTGAAGGGGACAATCGCCATCCCAACGGGGGGAAATGACGGCGTAATGGTATTCGCTCGGATCATCCGCAAGATGAAAGGCGGTGTCCAACCGCCGCCGCAATTCGGGCGAGCAGTCCATGCCGAGCATACGAAAATATTCGTTCATAGAAATAGCAATGTCCCATCCGGTGCAGCAAGGGTGTCGACAGTCGCCTGTTTTACAGCGAAATTCGGGGTAATAGGCGGGGACTGTGTAAGTATGTGAGGATGACATACAGAAGATCTGACCTCCGACTTGCAAAAAATAACAGAACATATTATACTCTTTTTTTTGAAAAAATCAAGGGTTTTGCCAAAAAAATACAGGAATAAAATTCACTAACATCCATTTAAATACTTTTTATGGAATATAATGGCATCTTGAAATAAATTTTTCAGAAAAAGATTGCAATTGCGATTTGAGTGTGCTACAATGAGTTATCCCCTTATTTTGATAGGAAAGGACTGTGACAATGATGAGTACGCAAAAAGAAATTCCCGTGAATATGGTTGCCAATCCGACTGTATTTGCCCTGAAAAATACGTATCAGATCTTCATGCCGTTCTCCTGCGAGGTGATCGTTTGGGTCAAGGTTGGCGAGGAAGTATATTATGACGAGTCCAACGGTATTCTTCGCTCCAACACCAACATGCACCGCGTGGAAGTGCCGATGGAGGCGCTGGACCGCGAGCGGAGCTATACGGTGGTCTATCGCAAGATGATCGAACGCAAGCCCTATTTTCCCACCAGTGAGGAGCCCGTGGAGATCACCTACGATTTCCGCCCGGTCACGGGAGACCCGGTGCGCATCTATCACGTGTCCGACGCGCACAATCTGGTCAAGAGTCCGGTAGCGGCAGGTCGCTATTGGGGAGACGATATCGATCTGTTGGTCCTCAACGGTGATATCCCCAATCATAGCGGCAGGGTAGAGAATTTCAACGCGGTCTGTGAGATCGCTTCGGGGATCACGGGCGGCAGCCGTCCCGTGGTGTTCTCCCGCGGCAACCACGACACCCGCGGCATCTGTGCCGAGAATTTTGCCGAATATACCCCGACCGATAACGGCAGAACCTACTATACCTTCCGCGCAGGTAATATCTGGGGCATGGTGCTGGATTGCGGTGAGGATAAGCCGGATACCAATGCCGAATACGGTCATACCATCTGCTTCCACCAGTTCCGTCTCCGCGAGACGCAGTTTATCCGTGACGTGATCCGTCGCGCCGAGGAGGAATACGCGGCAGAGGATGTCAAGCATAAGCTGGTGATCTGCCACATTCCGTTCTCCTTTGTCAACCACCCGCCCTTCGATATTGAGCAGGAACTTTACGGTGAATGGTGCGCTCTTCTGCGCGAGCATATCAAGCCGGATCTGATGCTCTTCGGTCATAACCATACGACCAAGATCCTCCCTGTGGGTGGCGAGCTTGACCATTTGGGTCAGCCATGCACGGCGGTGATCGGCTCCAAGCCGTTTATGCCCAACAAGGACCGTCCCGAGGAGCATTTCCACGGTTGTGCGGTTTCGATGGACGGCGAGGAGATCCGTGTGATCTTCAATACGGATAGCGGCGAGATCCTTGAGGATACCAAGCTGTAAGGAGGGAAGAGATATGAGTGAAAAGGTTGTTTTGATTTTGGTGGACGGCATGCGCCCCGACGGTATGCTGGCATGCGGTCATCCCTTTGTTCGCGAGCTGATGGAGAAGTCCTCCTATTCGCTGACCGCGAGAACGGTCTTCCCTTCGGTGACCTTGCCGTGTCACATGTCGCTCTTCCACAGCGTAGATCCCGACCGACATGGGATCACGACCAATACCTACACCCCTCAGGTGCGCCCGATAGACGGTCTTTATGAGCAGCTGGCACGTGCGGGCAGATCCACCGCCATGTTTTACACCTGGCAGGAGCTGCGCGATCTGGCACGCCCCGACCGTGTATGGACCTCGGTGATGCTGAATCAGCACCGCTACCGCGATACCGATATTGCCATCACCGATGCCTTCCTGGCGCATCTGGAGAAGGAGCATACCGATTTTACCTTCCTGTATCTCGGCGAGACGGATGAGGTGGGCGGACATGATTGCGGCTGGATGAGTGAGCAATACGAAAAGAGCATCTACAAGGCGTTCGATTGCATCGAGCGCGTATACCGTGCGCTTCCGGATGATTACACGATGATCGTTCTGGCAGACCACGGCGGACACGGGCGCGGACATGGCTCCGATCTGCCCGAGGATATGACCATTCCTATGCTGTTCTGCGGCAAGAGCTTCCCCGCAGGACGGGATCTGGGCGTGATCAGTATCAAGGACGTGGCACCCACGATCGTGACGCTATTGGATGCGGAGCCCGCCCGTGAATGGGAGGGAAGATCCCTTATCGTCAACGGCGAGTGCTACGGCGCGACCTGCTGTTAAACGTGAAATAAGGAAAGAGCCGACGGGGAACGTCCCTGTCGGCTCTTTTGGCGTTTCCCGCTGCGGGGAAATGCATGGAATATTACTTGAAGAAGGAATCCAAATCACCGACGGAGTCGTAAAGTCCCGCCAGATGCTCGGAAACGTTTTGCTCGGAGATGCTTTCTGCCGAACCGAACTTGTTTACAATGGTCTGTGCAACCATATCGGAAACGCCCTCGGGAACGTCCACCTTATAATCCTGAATGGCTTTTTCTACTTCGGTTACGATGGCTTCCTTTTGCTCCTCGGCAGGCTTATCCAGAATACCGTTGAGCGTGGTGGATACGTTGGCGGAAAGATCCTTCAGTGTATCGGAATCGGGGAGGGAAATGCTCAACTGGCTGGAGATCATGGAAAGTCCCAGACCGGTCACGGTATCCAGAATGGGAGCAAATCTTTCATGCTCGGTCAGCACGGCGGTCAGCTCGGTCACGATGGTGCCCTTCGACAACAAGGAGGCGATCTCCTTTTCGGATTTTTCCGCGTTCAGGATCTCGTATTTGTTCATGATTCCGGTGATCTCGGAGAGACCTTCCAGATCATCGCCGATGCACTCGCCGTTGGTTGTGCCGATGATGGCGAAGAGGGAGTTGAGGAGAGGATCGATCATTTCGTTGGTCGCAGGTCTGCTCAGACCGTCAAAGGGCTGCTTGACAGACCATGCAGAGCCGAGATCCGCCAGCCATTCGGCGAAGAAATCACGAAAACGCTCATGGTTCCCAAGGACGGTTGCAAGGTCGTTGAGAAAGACGTTGTTGGTCAGCATCTTGGAAAGATCTCCCTGGGGAATCAGTGCAAGCAGATCCACGAAGGTGTTCAGATCCTCCGCGATCTTGCTCTCATCGGTGGAGGCAACGTAGCCGAGCAGGGTCTGCACCAGCGGCTTTATGTTGGCATCGACGGCGGGGGGCGCAATGCCCATAAACGCCTCGTCCTTCTGCCAAGCGTCTGCGATGGCAACGATCCATTCCGCGCTGATATTGCGGAGCAGATCCGAGTGGTCCACATCCTCGATCAGGGAACGAAGCGCGGATTCCTGCTCTGCGGTCATGTTGGTGATCTCAAAGCCGTCCGACACGGTATCCGCGAAGGTGAGCGCGTCAGCCGCGGTTTGGGAGAGAGCGATCACCTCGTCGCCGAGGATCACATCCTGCCCCTGCAGCTGGAACTTGGTCAGGGAGTCATACAGAATATTGCTGCCCTGATCGGTAAAGATCTCTGCCGTCAGGTTATCTGTTGCGGGCGCGATCAGTGTGGTGTCAACCTTTTCGATCTTCTCCACCGTGGCGGAAAGAGACCCGTTCTGCTTCAGATCCGCCTCAGACAGTGTCAGAATGGTGTGATGTCCCACGTGCAACGTGCCCCAGAGAGGGAGCAGGATCACGAGAACGCAGATCAGGGAAGAGAGCGCACCGGTCACACCGCCGAGAAGGCGGAAGAGAAGCGAGGAGCGGGAGGGCAGAATGGCCTTCAGCACGCGGAAGACGATGAGCGTGAGCCACTTCAGAAGGAAGAAGATGGAGACGAACAGCGCAGGCGCCATCAGCGCTACGGGGAGGTGGTGGATCAGATCCGCCGTGGAGGGGCTGTGGGTCTCGATCTGTGCCAGAGAGTCCCCCATGAATTTTTGCATCAGTCCGTCGGCGTAGCCCGTGAGCTTGACTGCCAGGAAGGATGCCAGGAAAAAGGCGACCGCGAAGCAAGCCGCGATCATGACGAGACGGATCAGAGAGGGGAAAAATCCGCGCTTGATTGCAAGCAGAACACCGAGAACGACCCAAATAAGGATCAAGGCGGCAAAAATGCCCGCAAACATCATGGAGTTGGGATACATATGTAGATACCTCCAAAAAGAAATTTAATGATGTCGTGCTTTTATTTTACTATATATATAAGAAAAAGTCAAGGAATTTTCCGCTTGTTTTGCCATATGGAGGAAAAAAAGACGCCATATGAAAAATAATGCTGGACAAGACGCGTATTCTGTGATATAATATAGTGATAAATTTTGCGCTTTTTCAAGCGGTGAGGAAGGGGGCGGAAGAAATGTCGGGAACGAGACAGCACGCCAATATTCCGATTTTCATTCCGCATCTCGGGTGCCCTCATACCTGCGTGTTCTGCAATCAGCGTACCATCTCGGGGCACGGTGATTTTGATCTGTCCCGCGTAAGAGACGAGATCGAAACGGCACTTGCCACGCTGGGGGATTGCCGCCATCGGGAGATCGCTTTTTTTGGCGGATCCTTTACCGGTATCGACCGCGGACTGATGATCTCGCTTTTGGAGCTGGCGCAGGAATACGTGCGAGCAGGTGACGTTCACGCGATCCGACTTTCCACCCGCCCCGACTATGTGGATGGGGAGATCCTGGAGATCCTGTCCCACTATGCGGTGGAAACGGTGGAGCTGGGATTGCAGAGCATGGATGACCGTGTTCTTACCGCTTCTGCCCGTGGGCATGACGGCAAAACGGCGGAGCGCGCGTGCGAGAGCGTGAAGGCGCACGGCTTTCGTCTGGTGGGGCAGATGATGATCGGTTTGCCCGCCGCGGATGGCGCGAGTGAGCGCATGACGGCAGAGCGCATCGTTTCTCTCGGTGCGGATGCCGCCAGAGTGTATCCCACGGTAGTCTTTCGGAATACCGCGCTTTGCCGCATGGCAGAGCGGGGCGTGTACCGTGTGCTGCCGCAGTCGGAGATGCTGGAGCGGACTGCCGATGTGCTGGAGATCTTCGCGCGTGCCTCGCTGCCCGTCATCCGCGTCGGTCTTTGTGCCTCGGAAAATCTTTCCGATCCCGATACTGTTTGGGGCGGTGCCAATGAGAGCGCGGTGGGCGAGCTTGCCATGAGCGAGGTGTTTTACCGTCGGATCCGCGAGGCAATGCTTCGTGTATCCTTGCCAAACGACGGGGTGATACGGCTTTTCGTGCCGCGTGGCGCGGCGTCCCGTGCGGTGGGGCATCGACGCGCCAACGCAACGCGGCTTTGCCGTGAGTTTAGCTTGCGGCGTATCCGGGTCTTGGAAACGGACCGCCTGCAAGGATATCAAATTGAAATCATGTGTGATAATTGAGATAAAAAAGCTTGAGTTTGCAACGATCCGTTGAAAACTCGGGACGGAGGGAAAAAGTGTACTTAAAATCGCTGGAACTGCAAGGCTTCAAGTCATTTCCGGATAAAACCAAGCTGACCTTTGAAGAGGGTACCACGGTCATCGTGGGACCCAACGGAAGCGGCAAATCCAATATTGCGGATGCTATGCGCTGGGTGCTGGGCGAGATCTCCAGCAAATCCATGCGCGGCACCAAAATGGAGGATATCATTTTCGGAGGCGCATCCAGCCGCCGACCGATGGGCTACGCGGAGGTCTCCGTTACCTTCGACAATACCGATCCCAATATGCGTCTGGAGTCGCCCTACGATGAGGTGACGGTGACCCGCCGCTATTATCGCGCGGGGGAAAGTGAATATTTCATCAACCGCAAGGCGGTCCGATTGCGCGATATTTACGAGCTGTTTATGAATACGGGTGTCGGCAGAGACGGCTATTCCATCATCGGTCAGGGTAAGATCGCCGAAATGGTCTCCCGTAAGAGTGAAGAGAGAAGAACGGTATTTGAGGATGCCTCGGGTATTGCCAAATTCCGCCACAAAAAGACGGAGGCAGAGCGCAAGCTGGCGGCGACCGAGGACAACATGACCCGTGTCAACGATATTTTCCTTGAAGTAGAGAGCCAGGTCGGCCCGCTGGAAAAGGAAGCGGAGAAGGCAAAGCGTGCCATTGAACTGCACGAGATCAAGAAAAAGGTGGACGTGCAGCTTTGGTTGTACGATACCGAAAAGCTTCGCGCCGACATCACCGCGACTGAGGAAAATTTTGCGCGTTCCTCCTTCGATCTGAAAAACACGGAGGAAGCGATCGCCAGTCTTCAGGCACAGGATGACCGTCTGTACGAGGCGGCGCAGAGCGGCAAGCAGCACTCTGAGGAGCTTTTGACGCAGATCCGTGAGCAGACCAACAAAAACCACGATCTGGACAGCCAATACCGCGTGGCGGAGAACAACATCGCTCATACCAAGGAACTGCGCGCCGCTGCGGAGGGAACCGTTGCCAGCGTCAACCGTTCGATCGAGACCGAGACGGCGACCTGCGGCAGCCATTTGCAGAAGATCGAGGAGCTTTCCGCTCAATTGACCCAAGTGGAATCCGCCCAGCGGGAGGCGAGCGAAAAGCAGAGAAAATACGGCGAGAAGGCGGCAGATCTGGAAGCGCGGATCGCCACCGCGCTATACGACATCCGCAATCTGGACGCCGAGGCGGTGGATGTCAAGGTCAGACTGTCCGTGCTGGAAAACGCCAACGTGACCGCCAACGATCAGAATTCCTCCATCTTGGCGGAAATGGAAGAATACCAGAAGATATCCACGCAATTGCGTGAAAAATGTCTTTTAAAACAACGTGGCGTTGATGAATATCAGGAGTCCATCGACGGACTTGATGCCGAGATCGATTCCTGTATGACCTCCATCGATGAAAAGAGCGAGCAGGTGGAGAAGCTGGAGGAGCAACTGTCCGGCATGCGTCTGCGCCGAGATTCCGTCAACCAGCGTATCGATACCTTCCGCGCCATGGAGGAACATTTCGAGGGATATAATAACAGTGTCCGCTTCGTAATGAAGCAATACGCGGCGGGGCAGATCACCGATGCCCGCGGCATGCGGTGCGGTACGGTATACGGACCGCTCTCCAAGATCATTTCGGTCGATGAGCAGTACGTGACGGCAATCGAAACGGCACTGGGAACCAATTTGCAGAATATCGTCGTAGAGGACGAGCAGGTGGCAAAGGCGGCAATGTACGCGCTGAAGCGCGCGGAGGCAGGTCGCGCGACCTTCTTCCCGCTGACCTCCATGCGAGGGCAGAGCCTCACCCCCGAGCTGCAACAGGCAAAGAGCTTCCCCGGTTACGTGGCAATGGCGGATCAGCTGACTGCCTCCGAGCCGAAATTCCGCGAGATCCTTTCGGCACTGTTGGGCAGAACGGTGATCTTTGACGATATTGACCATGCTACCGCCATGGCGAAGGCAATGCGGTACCGTGTCCGCGTAGTCACGCTGGACGGTCAACAGATCAATGCCGGCGGTTCCTTTACGGGCGGTTCTGTCAAGCAGAAAAGCAACATTCTGGGAAGAGCGGCAGAGATCAAAAAGCTGGAGGAGGAGAGAGAGTCGCTGATCGCCTCCATCGCCCGCCTGGAGAAAACGTGGAAAGCTTATCAGGATGAGATGGAGTCGCTGGAGCTTCAGAAGACCGATCTTGCCGATCGCCGTCATCTGATCTCCGTGATGCAGAATTCCGAAAAGACGCAACTGGATCAGCTGCAGGCAAAGCTGGAAGCCAACAACGGGCTTCTGGAAAAGCTTCGTGCCGATGCGGAGCAGCTGGAAAATCAGAGCCGCCGCCATGAGGAGGATCTGGAGGAGCTGCGGACACGCGAGAAAGAATTGTTGGTACAGATTGCCGAGATCACCTCGTTCCGTGAGCAAAAGGATGCAGAGCGCAACGATGCGTTGGAAAAGAAGGCGGAGCAGGAGAGCATTCTGACCGATCTTCATATCCGACTCAGCGAACTGCAAAAGGATATTGAAACGGAGAACACCTTGCTGTCCACCGCCCGTGCGCGCATGGAAAGCGCCGCCGCCGAGGTGGAGGTACAGCGGGAACGTATTGCGGTATACGGAGAGCAACTACGGGCGCTGGAGGAGGCACAACGTGTCAACCGCGAGGCGTTTGCCCTCGGAGAGAAGACGCTGACGGAGCTGAATGACCGCAGAGCAACGCTTGAGCGAGACAATTTTGAATTTGACCGCAAGCGCAACGAGATCAACATCAAGCGGCGCGATAAGGAATCGCAGAAGGACGTGATTTTCCGCGAATACACCCGCTTGGAGACCCGCTTGGCACAGCTTCGTGAGGAACAGGACGGATTGTCTTCTCAGCTTTGGGACGATTATCAGCTGACCCGCGCGGCGGCGATCGAGCTGAATTATCCGCCCCTGACGTCTGAGACCAGGGCGGAGGCGGCAAAGAAGCAGATCGAATGCCGCAACAAGCTGCGCTGGATCGGACACGTGGATCTGGATGCCGTCAATAAGTATCACGAGGTTAAAGCACGGTATGATACCATGAAGGCACAGATCGAGGATCTTGCCAAGGCAAGGAATGAGCTGACCGGCATCATCGGCAGATTGGAGAAGGAGATGACCTCCGCCTTCAGCGATGCCTTCAACGCCATCAACGAGAATTTCG
Source organism: Clostridia bacterium (assembly GCA_017452525.1). Taxonomy (GTDB): domain Bacteria; phylum Bacillota; class Clostridia; order Oscillospirales; family CAG-272; genus RGIG3947. Next base: position 186,925 of record JAFTMG010000006.1, on the reverse strand, counting down.
GGCGCGTGTTCCGCGAGCTGTTCGGTGGCGGAAGCGCCGAGCTTTCACTGTCCGATCCCGAAAACGTGCTGGAGAGCGGCATTGAGATCAAGGCGGCACCTCCCGGCAAGATCATCAAGAATCTGATGCAGCTGTCGGGCGGCGAGCAGTCCTTTATCGGCGTCGCGCTGTTCTTCGCGATCCTGCAGGTCAACCCCACACCCTTCTGTATTCTGGACGAGATCGAGGCAGCGCTGGACGAGGTCAACGTCGCGCGTTTGGCAGAGTACATCAAGCGGTACGTGGACGGCACGCAGTTCATTATGATCACGCACCGCCGCGGCACCATGGAGGCGGCAAACCGTCTGTACGGTGTTACCATGCCCGAGCAGGGCATATCCAAGATCCTGTCTTTGGATATCAGCAATATTTCTAAAAAAGAAGGAGAAGAATGGGATGGCATTTTTGGATAAATTGAAAAGCGGTCTTGCAAAGACCAAACAGGCGCTTTTCGGACAGATCAACGAGATCGTAAAATCCTTCCGCGCGGTAGACGAGGATCTGCTGGAGGAGCTGGAGGAGCAACTGATCTGCGCCGATATCGGCGCGGCAACCAGCGAGGCGATCATTGAGCGGCTTCGTGAGGAGGTCAAGGCAGGACGCCTGAAGGAGCAGGAGCAGGTGATGGATACCCTGCGCGCCATTCTCTGCGAGATGATCGGAGAGGGCGAGCCTCTGACACTTACGACCACGCCCTCCGTGATCCTTGTGATCGGCGTTAACGGTGCGGGTAAGACCACCTCCATCGGTAAGATATCCAATCAACTGCGCAAGCAGGGCAAAAAGGTGGTCGTCGCGGCGGCAGATACCTTCCGCGCGGCAGCGATCGATCAGCTGGCGGTCTGGTGTGACCGCGCCGGCGTAGAGCTGGTGCGCCAGCAGGAGGGCTCCGATCCCGCGGCGGTCGTCTACGATGCCGTCAATTATGCCCGCAAGCATCAGGCAGACGTTCTGATCGTCGATACGGCGGGCAGACTGCATAATAAGAAAAATCTGATGGACGAGTTGGCGAAGATCAACCGTATCATCGACCGCGAGCTGCCCGATGCCGCAAGGGAAAACCTGTTGGTGCTGGATGCGACTACCGGTCAGAACGCCATCTTCCAGGCGAAGGAATTCAAGAACGCCGCCAATATCACCGGTCTGATCCTCAATAAGCTGGACGGTACCGCCAAGGGCGGAATCGTGATTTCCATCAAGGAGGAGCTGCAGATCCCCGTGAAGTTTATCGGCGTCGGCGAAAAGATCGACGATATGCAGCCGTTCTCCGCCGAGGAATTCGTGAACGCGCTGTTCGACGGCGCGGAAGAGGAATAAGGAGGTGCGGAGATGGCAGTGCTGAAGATCGTGTTGGCATCCCACAATCGCCATAAGCTCAAGGAGATGGACGTGCTGTTGCGCGAGCGTCTGCCCGTGGAGCTGGAGATCCTTTCGCTGGACGACGTAGGAATGACCGAGGATATCGAGGAGAACGGCAATTCCTTTGCGGAAAATGCCATGATCAAGGCGCAGGCAGCAGCCGCTTCGGGCTATATCGGACTTGCCGATGATTCCGGATTGACGGTGGAAGCACTGGATGGCGCGCCCGGCATCTACTCCGCGCGCTATGCGGGCGGTCACGGCGATGACGAGGCAAACAACCAAAAGCTGCTTCGCGAGATGAGCGGCATCGGTCACCGCGCCGCGGCATACGTCTGTGCCATGGCAATGGTCTTCCCGGACGGTAGCGCACCGCTGACGGCTGAGGGCAGACTGGAGGGAGAGATCCTGCATGCGCCCCGCGGCAACGGCGGATTTGGTTACGATCCTCTCTTTTGGATCGATTCGCTGGGCAGGACGCTGGCAGAGGTGCCGATGGAAGAGAAGAACACCATCAGCCACCGTCGCCGCGCCATTGACGGTATCTGCCGTCAGCTTGCCGAGAAATTGGGGCTTTGATAAGCCGCACGGTAGAAATATATCAGAAATAAGGAGTTTGTAATGTTGACAAGCAAGCAACGCGCGCGTCTGCGCTCTCTGTCCAACGATATGGACACCATCATGCAGGTGGGCAAGGACGGCGTAAATGAAAATATGATCAAAACGGTTTCCGATGCGCTGGAGGCACGGGAGCTGATCAAAATGAGAGCCTTGGAGAACAGCGGTATGACCGCCCGTGAGGCGGCAGAAGAGCTGGCAGAGGCGGTCGGTGCGGACGTGGTATCCGTTGTCGGTACGCGGTTCGTGCTTTACCGCCGCTCCGAGAAGAACCCGAAGATCGAGCTGGCGTAAGCGGAGAAGAGGAAGGTATGAGAATTGGGATTTACGGCGGTACTTTTTCACCGCCTCACCTCGGGCATGTGGTGGCGGCACAGGCATTTATGTCGCAGATGAAGCTGGATATCCTCTACGTGATTCCCGCAGCCGTGCCGCCCCATAAGCAAGTGGATGCCAATGACGATCCCCGTCACCGCTTGCGTATGTGTGAGCTGGCGTTTGGCGGCATTGAGGGCGTGATCGTCAGCGATTGCGAGATCCGTCGGGGAGGGAAGAGTTATACCGTGGACACGCTGCGGGAGTTTGCCGCGCCCGAGCACCGTCTGTTCCTTCTTTGCGGTACGGATATGCTTATGACGCTGGACACGTGGTACCGGGCAGAAGAGATCTTCAAGCTCTGTTACCCCATCTACATCCGCAGAGACGAGGATCGGTCGCTGGACAGCGCCATTGTCGCCAAGATCGGCGAATACAGTGATAAGTACGGCGCCATCGTCCGCCGTGTGGTCGTGCCGCCCATCGTGCTGTCCTCCACGGAGGTGCGATGTGCCGTGAAGGAGGGAAGACCGATCTCGGAGATGGTTGCCCCCGCGGTGGAGACGTATATCCACCAAAACGGTCTGTACCGATGAGGTGAACGATGAGTAAATATGAGATCCGTGAGGAGATGCTGGACGCGTTGCGGGAGCAGCTACGCCCCACCATGTCAGAAAAACGCTACCGCCACACGGTGGAGGTGGAAAGAATGGCAGAGAGACTCGGTGCTCTCTATGCGCCCGCGCAGATCATGATCTTGCGTGCCGCCGCTCTTCTTCATGATATAACAAAAGAATTTTCTTTGCAAACCCAGTTGCAAACTTTGCAAAAGTTTGGTATAATAACATATTATAGCGATGAGATCTCTCCCAAGACCCTACACGCCCGTACCGCGGCACTGCTGATCCCGAGGCTGTATCCCGAATTTGCGGACCCTGCGGTGATCGATGCCGTGCGTTGGCACACCACGGGGAGAGAGGGCATGACGCTTTGCGAAAAGCTGATCTATCTTGCCGACTATATCGACATGTCCCGTACCTTCCCTGACTGCGTGGAGCTGCGGGAGATGTTCTGGGGAGCTGACCCTGAACGGATGAACGAAGAGGAGCGTCAGGCGCATCTGCGGGCGGTCCTGCTGTCCTCTTTTGACCGCACCGTTCGAGGGCTGTTGGAGGAAGGCGCCCTGATCAGCCCCGAGACGATGCTTGCCCGTAACGAGCTGGTGGAGCAGACGCGCCGCGCCATGATTCGATGAACCTATCACGAAAGGAATAATAAAAATGGAAGAAAAAATGATCAACGCCACGTCCCCCGAGATGCAGAATCTCTCTTTGGAGGAGCAGGCAAAATTGCTTCCTCCGCTGACCGATGCCGAGGCATGTGAGATCGCCGAGGCGGCTCACGCGGCACTTTACAATAAAAAAGCACGCAACATCAAGATCTACCGCGTGGAAGGAAACTCCGATATCGCCGATTATATGGTGGTCGGCACCGGTACCTCCGGAACCCACGTTCGCGCCCTTGCCAACGAGGTGGATTATATGATGGAGCTGCGCGGTCTGAAGTGCAAGAACATTGAGGGAAGAGACAACTCTTCCTGGATCCTTGTCGATTACGGCACGGTGATCGTTCACGTTCTCAGCCGCGAGGCACGTGAATTTTACAATCTGGATAAGCTCTACGGCGCACCCGTGGCAGAGCCTTCCGAAGACAACGAATGATCGCGTGGCAACACGCATAGATTTAAAGAGGTAAAACATCATGAAGTACGATTTCCCGAATATCGAACCCAAATGGCAGAAGCGTTGGGAAGAGGCTCACGTCTTTGAGGCATCCTCCGATCACACCAAGCCCAAGTTTTACGGACTTGTAGAATTCCCGTACCCCAGCGGTGCGGGTATGCATGTCGGTCACATCAAGGCATATTCCGGTCTTGAGGTCATCAGCCGCAAGAGAAGAATGGAGGGCTATAACGTCCTGTTCCCGATCGGCTTTGACGCATACGGTCTGCCCACCGAGAACTACGCCATCAAAACCGGTATTCACCCCCGTCAGGTGACCGATAAGAACATTGAGCGGTTTACAAGTCAGCTGAAGCGCGTTGGCTTCTCCTTTGATTGGACCCGTGTAGTCGATACCACCGAGGAGAAATACTATAAGTGGACCCAATACATCTTCCTCAAGATGTTTGAGAACGGTCTGGTCTTCCGTGACACCGCGCTGGTCAACTATTGCCCCAGTTGTAAGGTCGTTCTTTCCAACGAGGACTCTCAAGGCGGTAAGTGCGATATTTGCCACAGCGACATCGTACAGAAGTCTAAGGACGTCTGGTATCTGCGCATTACCGAATATGCGGACAAGCTCCTGCAGGGTCTTGAGGGGGTAGATTATCTGCCTCAGGTCAAGCAGCAGCAGGTCAACTGGATCGGCAAGTCTACCGGTGCATTCGTGAACTTTGCCGTGACCGGCACCGATGAAAAGCTCCGCATCTATACCACCAGACCCGATACCCTTTACGGCGTGACCTTCATGGTCATTGCGCCTGAGCACCCCATGCTGGATAAGCTTTCCGACCGCATCGCCAATATGGATGAGATCGTTGCTTACCGCGAGGTTTGCGCCAAGAAGACAGAATTTGAGCGCACCCAGCTGGTCAAGGAAAAGACCGGTGTTCGCATCGAGGGTATTTGCGGCATCAACCCCGTCAACGGTAAGGAGATCCCGATCTATACCGCCGACTACGTTATGATGGGCTACGGTACCGGCGCGATCATGGCGGTTCCTGCGCATGACGAGCGCGACTATGAGTTTGCCAAGAAGTTTGGCATCGATATCATCGAGGTCATCAAGGGCGGCGATATTGAGAAGGAGGCATACACCGGTGACGGTGAGATGGTCAACTCCGATTTTCTCAACGGCATTGCCACCAAGAAGGAAGCCATCGAAAAGATGCTGGCGTATCTGGGCGAGCAGGGCATCGGCGAAGCAGGTGTTCAGTATAAGATGAAGGATTGGGCGTTCAACCGCCAGCGTTATTGGGGTGAGCCTATTCCGATCGTACATTACCCCAAGTGCGGCATGGTTCCCGTACCTTATGAGGAGCTGCCGTTGAGACTGCCCGAGATCAAGGAATTTGCCCCCGGTGAGGGCGGAGAGAGCCCCTTGGCGAAGATCGACTCTTACGTCAACTGCTCCTGCCCCAAGTGCGGCGGTGCGGCAAAGCGCGAGACCGATACCATGCCTCAGTGGGCCGGTTCCTCCTGGTATTTCCTGCGCTATATCGATCCCAAGAACGATCAGTGTCTTGCCGATATGGACGAGATGAAGTATTGGCTGCCTGTTGACTGGTACAATGGCGGTATGGAGCACGTGACCCGACATATGATCTACTCCCGTTTCTGGCACAAGTTCCTCTATGACATCGGTGAGGTTCCCACCTCGGAGCCCTACGCCAAGAGAACGGCACAGGGTCTGATCCTCGGTCCCGATGGCGACAAGATGTCCAAATCCAAGGGCAACGTGGTTGACCCCAACGAGGTGGTTGACGCCTACGGTGCCGACGTTCTCCGCGTATATATTCTGTTTATGGGCGATTACGCCAGCGCGGCTCCTTGGTCTGAGAGCTCGGTCAAGGGCTGTAAGAGATTCCTCGACCGTGTTGCCGAGCTGTCCTCCATGGTGAAGGAAGAGAACAACGCCAAGCTGGAGAGTGCTTTCCATAAGATGCTCAAGAAGGTGTCGAGCGACATCGAGGAGATGAAGTTCAACACCGCCATCGCCGCGATGATGGGTCTGCTCAACGAGATCTACGATCACGGCTCGCTGACCCGCGATCAGCTACTGACCTTCATCAAGGCACTTTGTCCCTTCGCGCCTCATCTCTGCGAGGAGATGTGGGAGCAGCTGGGCGGAGAGGGCTTCTGCTCACTGACCGCATGGCCGCAGTATGACGAAGCCAAGACCATCGATGAGACGGTAGAGCTTGCCGTTCAGGTCAACGGTAAGGTCAGAGGTAAGGTAGAGCTTCCCCTGAACGCAGATCGCGATACCGCGCTGGCAATTGCCAAGGCGGCACCCTCCGTGGCAGCGGCAATTGAAGGGAAGACCCTTGTGAAGGAGATCGTGGTCCCCAATAAGATCATCAACATCGTTGTTCGATAAAAAAAGAACAAAAAATTCGATTTATTTTTCGTGTATCTCTTGACACGGGACGTAATTTCGTGTATAATAAAGAACGTGATTGTTTTGAAAGAACAGTTAGCGTTTGGTTCACAGCGGAGGGAGGGTAGATAAAAATGGCAGAAGTAAAAGTTAAAGAAGGCGAGTCTCTGGACAGTGCCCTTCGTCGCTTTAAGCGTCAGTGCGCTCGTTCCGGTGTTCTTACCGAGCTTCGCAAGAGAGAGCACTACGAGAAGCCCAGCGTAAAGCGCAAGAAAAAGTCTGAAGCTGCAAGAAAGCGCAAGTACAAATAATCTGTTTGATTGTGCAAAAGGCGATACCTCGGTCTCGCCTTTTTTGCATACACGAGGCGGACTCACCCGATAAAATACGGTTTTTTCGCCAAATGCATTGACAAAGATGTGATTATGTGATAAAATAATCACTGTTAACCCTATATTACTTATTCAGGAGGACATGTAAAATGTCTAACAATTCTTCCATCACCGCAATGTACGAGGATCTGCCGAAGATTGCGAAGATCCTGCTCCAGCTGTTTCTGGGTTATGTCGTTAGCGCAGTATATCGCATTCTTCGCTACGTTGAGACCAAGAACATCGTAACTCTGATCGTTGGTATCCTTTGCTTCGTAGGTCTGGGCTTCATTTTCTGGATCGTTGACCTTGTAACTGAGATTACCGGCAACAGAATCACCGTTCTGGCTGACTAAGGTGATGTATATCAAAGAGGGGCGGCATATGCTGCTCCTTTTTGAATATCAGGGAAGGAGTAGATGCGGATATGTATGCCAACGAATTTGCCAAAAGGGACAACGAGCTGCGTGTTCATTTGATCGGGCATGGTGAGGAGCCGCCCAAATCCGATGCCTTTTTGCTGGAATATAACGGGGCACTTGTTCTGATCGACGGCGGTCTGTTTGAATGCGATGCCTCCCTGAACTATCTTTTGGAGGTCCGCCGTACGTTTCTGGCAGGGCATGAGTCGCAGTGGAATGACACGGATTGCCGCTTGCGCCTCTCGGTGATCATTTCCCATTGTCACAGAGATCATATAGGCGCTTTGATCACGGACGTTTTCCCATCTCCTTATCTTGAGATCGATACCGTGTATATGCCGCCTGATTCCGGATTGGACGTGAGATACGGAAAAAGCGGAGACATCAAATACCGTGCCTCCCTTGCCGGTGCCATATCGGAATATCAGCCGGGGGCGAAGGTGATCGACGTATGCTTCGGTACGGAGAACCGTTTGACGTTACCCATGACGGCGGAGAAGAGCACCCCTGTGATCACCGTCTGCCCGCCGTGGATCAACAGTGCAGGTCCCGAGCGGGTCTCCCTTTTGATCAAGGCGCTCAAGAATGGGGAAGAGAACCCCAATATCTCCACGCTGGTGGTCAACAACAACAGTGTTTGGATCCACGTGCGGTTCGGTGCGCGTTCCTTCCTGTTTACGGGAGATACGGTCAAAAAGAATAAGCCTATGGGCTACGAGATGCCCGAGGAGATGATCGAGGCGTATGCGGATATTCTGGGGCAGGTGGACGTGGTGAAATACGTGCATCACGGTTATAAGCGGGACGGCGCTGCCGAGGCGATGATGTCGCTCTTTCCCCGCTATGTCGTACTGACGACCCATCTTGCCACGGGACATGAGGCGATCCGCCAAAAGTATCCCGCGTGTGACGTGAAGACCGTCAATTGCGGTCTGCGCTCCTATGTTTTTTCCTGTGACGGCGAGCGGCTCACGCTTTCGCCCGAACTCTGATCCAAGAAAGGAGAACAAGCGATGACAGCCAATAGCTTTGCCAAGAAAGACGGTATTTTACGAGTCCATTTTATCGGGCATGATGATCCCCCGAAGTCCGACGCCTTTTTGTGGGAATATAACGGTACCTATTATCTGATCGACGGCGGTGTCGATACCAACGATTATGCTTTGCAATATCTGCTGAGGATCCGTCGGGAGCTGCTGGGCGGACGCCCCGAGCTGATCGGGGATGCCTCCTGCAAGCTGAAGATCACCTCGATGGCATCGCATTGCCACGTGGACCACATCGGCGCGCTGTTTGCGTCGGTCTTTCCGTCGCCCTATATCGAAGTGGATTCCTTCTACGTCCCGCCGGCGTCGCAAATGGACCCGCATTATAATCTGAAAGATACCAACGGGGATGAGAAATACCGTCCACGCCTGGATGCGGCACTCCGCGAATTCCAGCCGCAGGCGAAGGTCATTACCCATGCATTCGGTGCGGAGAACCGCTTCTGCTTCCGTATGGTCGAGGGAGATGAGAGATCGCCTCTTATCACCGTTTGCCCCGCCTATCTGGATTACGGCATAGGGGAGAAAATGGCGCATCTGGTGGATATTTACTGTGACGGTGACCGCGATGACCGCAAGATCGCCATTCTGGCAGTCAATAACTGCAGCGATTGGTTTCACGTCCGCCACGGTGAACGCACCTTCCTCTTCACCGGCGATACTACCAAAAAGCTTCCCGTGCCTACCGAGGAGATGGCAGGGGAGATGACGGATGTCTATCTGCCGATCTTTGGGCAGGTGGATGTGGTCAAATACGTTCACCACGGCTATGCTCGCGATGCCGCCGCGCCCGATATGATGCGGTTTGACCCGCAGTACGTCGTGATCAGCGCACGCATCGGCACGGGTGCCAAGGTGATCCGCCATTTGTTTCCGGAGAGCCCCGTCAGGCTGATCAACTCCGGCGAGCAGACGTACGTCTTTTCCACCGACGGTGAGAAACTTTCTGTCTCGCCCGAGGCATGAACATTGAAAAGGGGGTTGACATACCCCCCTTTTTTGTTATATAATAATATGAATAGCATGATGGAGAAGTCTTGCTGTTCGCGGCGAAATTTGCCGAAAAATCCGGAGAAGGTAAGATGCAGATTCTTATGGAACAAAACACCAATCAACAGCAATATATCAAGCAGCTTCGGCTGTGGAATGATAAATATGCGGCAGAGACGGGCGCGCGACGCCGTGCCTTCGTTCTGACCTTCGGTTGTCAGCAGAATGAGGCGGACAGCGAAAAGCTCAAGGGCACCGCGCTTGCCATGGGGTATGAGCTGACCGAGCAACCCGCGCAGGCGGATCTGATCGTAGTCAATACCTGCGCTATCCGTGAACATGCTGAACTGAAGGCACTTTCGATCATCGGGCAGTACAAGCATATCAAGCAAAAGCATCCCGATCTGGTGATCGCCGTTTGCGGCTGTATGCCCGCGCAGGAGAGCCGCAAAAACGAATTGAAAAACAAATACCCTTACGTGGATCTGGTCTTCGGCACCACCTCGGCACACCGTTTTCCGGAATTGCTTCATGAAAAGCTGGAGCGGGGAAAACGGCTGTTCTGCCCGGAGGCGACAGAAGGGATTGTCGTGGAGGGGATCCCCGTCAAGCGGGAAAGCAGCTACCGCGCGTGGGTATCCGTCATGTACGGCTGCAACAATTTCTGCTCCTACTGTATCGTGCCGTACGTGCGCGGGCGGGAGAGAAGCCGCCGCGCGGAGGACGTGATCGCCGAGGTGCGGGAGTTGGTGGAAAGTGGCTACCGCGATATCACCCTTTTGGGGCAGAACGTTAACTCCTACGGAAAGGATCTGGGCAACGGCTATGATTTCGCCGACCTGCTTCGCGACGTTTCCACCATTGAGGGAGATTATCTGTTGCATTTCATGTCCAGCCACCCCAAGGATGCCACCGAAAAGCTGATCGACGTCATGGCGACCTGTCCCCATATCGCGCCCCATTTTCACCTGCCGATGCAGTCGGGAAGCGATCGCGTGCTGAAGGCGATGAACCGCCGCTATGATACCGAAAAATATTACTCCATTGTGGAATATATGAGAAGCAAAATCCCCGGTATCGCCATCACCTCGGATATTATCGTTGGTTTTCCCGGGGAGACGGAGGAGGACTTCGAGGGAACGCTGGAGATGCTTCGCCGCGTGCGCTTCGATATGCTGTATTCCTTTATCTTCTCGCCGCGCAAGGGAACTCCCGCCGACACCATGCCGGATCCCGTGCCGGATGCGGTCAAGAGCGAGCGCTTTTCGCGCCTGCTTGCCCTGCAGAATGAGATCTCTCTGGAAAAAAATCTGCCGCTGGAGGGCAAAACGCTGCGCGTGCTGTGCGATGGCGTCAGCAAGACCAACGCCGAGCTTTGTCAGGGCAGAACAGATCAGGGAAAAATCGTTTTCTTCCCCTGCGACCCCGCGCGGATGGGCGATTACGTGTGCGTTCATATTGACCGCGCCGACAGTTACGCGCTTTACGGCACAATTGCCGAGGCATAAATCAAGACCATAAAATTTTAAATGTTATAGAAGGGAACTGATCAACATGGAAAACAAAGAAATTATGGAGCTCGCCGCCAAGCTTGGCGATGCATTGAAGAACGATCCTCGCCTGGTTCGCCTGGAGGAGGCAAGAAAAGCTTATGAGAACGATCCCGAGCTGAGACGTTATATGGTAGAGTATGAGGTTCAGCAAAAGGCTCTTCAGAACGAGGTTGCCAAGGAGGAGAAGGATACTCACTTCCTTGAGATCATCCAGCGTCGCATTGACGAGCTGTATCATCTGATCATCGAAAATAAGGCGTTTACCGAGTTGAACGAGGCGCAGGAAGACGTCAATGCCTATATGAACGAGGTCAACCAGACCATCATGTCCCGCATTACGGGCGAGGAGCCGGGTTGCACCCATAACTGCGCTACCTGCAAGGGCTGCCATTGATCGGCACGGTTGCCCCCATATCTGAAGAACAGGAGAATTTGCCATGACTCCGATGATGGAGCAATATTTCCAGGTCAAAAATCAATATAAAGACTATATCCTGTTTTACCGCCTGGGCGATTTCTACGAAATGTTTTTCGAGGATGCCAAAACGGTCTCCCGCGAGCTGGAGCTTACCCTGACGGGCAGAGATTGCGGCGAAGCGGAACGTGCGCCCATGTGCGGCGTGCCGTTTCACAGCTCCGAGACCTATATCGGCCGTCTGATCGCCAAGGGCTATAAGGTTGCCATTTGTGAGCAGATGGAGGACCCCGCGCTTGCCAAGGGACTTGTGACCCGTGAGGTGGTGCGCGTGGTAACGCCGGGTACGCTGATCGAGACCGACCTGCTCAGTGAAAATCAGAATAACTATCTCTGCGCGATTTGCTTTGGCGAGTTTTCCTACGGCGTCTGCTTTGCGGATGTTTCCACCGCGCAGATCTATGCCACCTCCTTTGAGGGGGATCATCTGGACAGCCGCCTGATCAATGAGCTGGGCACCTATTCGCCCAGCGAGATCATTACCAACGTATCCGAAAACAAATTCGGCGAGGTGGCGGATTTCATTCACGGCCGTCTCCACGCCATGCTGTCCGCAGGGCAGCCGGGCAGATTTGAATACGGATCTGCGCTTGACCGTGTCAAGACCCAGTTTGAAACGCCGATTCCCGAGGAAACGCTCCGTGACCGTGCGCTGGTCGGCGCGGTCGGCGCCTTGCTCGACTATATCGCCGAGATGCAGAAGAAGGACATCTCCTATATCAAGGAGCTGAATCTGTATACACAGGGGCAGTATCTGGAGATGGACGTGAACACGCGCCGCAATCTGGAGCTGTGCGAGACTATGCGCACCAAGGAAAAACGCGGCTCGCTTCTGTGGGTGTTGGACAAGACCCGCACCGCTCCGGGCGCCAGATTGCTTCGTAAATGGCTGGAGCATCCGCTGCTGAGCACCGCCGAGATCAATCGCCGACAGAGCGCGGTGGAGGAATTGTACGACGGATTTATGCTCCGTGAGGAGATGGGAGACCTGCTTTCGGGTGTGTTGGATCTGGAGCGACTGATCACCAAGATCGTTTACGGTTCCGCCAATGCCAAGGATCTGCGTGCCGTGGCGGCAACCATCAAGATACTGCCGGAGCTGAAGGCGCTTTTGGAAAACTGTCGAAGCGAGGAGCTTTCCCGCATTTGTCGGGAAATGGACACGCTTGCCGATCTGTATGTGTGCATTGATGAGGCGATCGTTGCCGATCCGCCCTTTTCCGTGCGCGAGGGCGGCATGATCGCCGACGGATATCACGAGGAGATCGACCGTCTCCGTTCCATTATGACCAACGGCAAGGATTATCTGGAGCAGATGGCAGAAGAGGAGCGGGAAAAGACGGGTATCAAGACCCTTAAGGTCTCTTATAATAAGGTGTTCGGCTACTATATCGAGGTCACCAAATCGCTGATCGATCAGGTGCCGGACAGATACATCCGAAAGCAAACGCTTTCCAACTGTGAGCGTTATATCACGCAGGAGCTGAAGGATCTGGAAAGCACCATTCTCGGTGCCGCCGACCGCATCTGCTCCTTTGAATACGATATATTCCAGCAGGTCCGTTCGCACATCGCCGAAAACAGCGCAAGGATCCAGAAGGCGGCGGCATTGCTTGCCACCGCAGATGCGTATCTCAGCCTTGCCGTGGTGGCGGCGCGCAATCAGTATGTGCGCCCCGAGGTCAATATGACGGACGGCATCGATATCCGCGACGGCAGACACCCCGTGGTAGAGCAGTTCGTCAAGGATGCTTATTTTGTGCCCAACGACGTACTGTTGGATACCTCCGCCAATCGGCTCTTGCTGATCACGGGTCCCAATATGGCGGGTAAATCCACTTTTATGCGGCAGGTGGCACTCATCACCCTGATGGCGCAGATCGGCTCCTTCGTTCCCGCCAAGGAGGCGCGGATCGGCATTGTGGACCGCATCTTCACCCGTGTGGGTGCCTCAGACGATCTGGCATCGGGACAGTCCACCTTTATGTTGGAGATGAATGAGGTGGCATACATTCTGCGTAATGCTACCCGCCGCAGTCTGATCATCTACGATGAGGTCGGGCGGGGAACCAGCACCTTTGACGGCATGAGCATTGCGCGTGCCATCGCTGAATATACGTACAGCCGCCGCATCGGCGCCAAGACGCTGTTTGCCACTCACTATCATGAGCTGACAGTGCTGGAAAAAGAATTCCCCGGTATCGTCAACTATAACGTGGCGGCGAAAAAGCGGGGAGATAACATCACCTTCCTGCGCAAGATCGTACGCGGCTCCACCGACGACAGCTACGGTATCGAGGTCGCCAAGCTGGCAGGATTGCCGAATGAGGTGATCAAGCGCGCCAAGGAAGTGCTTGCCAGCGTGGAAAAGACGGCGCGCGCTTTGCAGAGTGTCGATGCCGTTGAGGAAAAGCAGGAGACGGACAGCCCTGATAATATCAGCGTAGAGGATTGCCTGCGCGAGCAGGTCATGGAGGAATTGAAGCAGATCGACCTCAATACCATTTCACCCTATGAGGCAATGTCTCTTCTGTTTGATCTCCAGAAACGGTTGAAATAACCCCCAAAAATGATGAAAGGAGATATTCGCATGGGAAAGATCAATGTACTCAGCTTCGCCGTTGCCAATCTGATCGCCGCCGGTGAGGTGGTGGACCGCCCCGCATCGGTTATCAAGGAGCTGATGGAGAACGCCATTGACGCGGGCAGTACCCGTATCACCGTGGAGATCCAAAACGGCGGCGTGACCTTTATGCGTGTCTCCGATAACGGTTGCGGTATGGCGGCAGAGGATCTGCCCATTGCCGTGCGCCGACACGCGACCAGTAAGATCAAAGAGGCGGAAGATCTGGATGGGATCCTGACGCTGGGCTTCCGCGGAGAGGCGCTGGCGGCGATCGCCTCGGTCTCGCACCTGCGCATCTTTTCCAAGCCTCACGGGGCAGAGATGGGGGCGGTGCTGGAGGCATACGGTGGCGAAAACGTCACGCTGACCGAGCAGGGATGCTCGGATGGTACCACGGTGATCGTGGAGGATCTCTTTGCCAACGTGCCCGCGCGGCGCAAGTTTTTGAAGAAGGACGTGACCGAGGCAATGGCGGTTGCCGCCAACGTGGAAAAGGTGGCACTGTCCCGCCCGGATATTGCCTTCCGCCTGATCGTAGACGGCAACGTAAGACTTGAGACCGCAGGGGATAACGATCTGCGCCATACGGTCTATGCCGTTTTCGGCAAGGATTTTGCTTCCCGTCTGATCGAGATCGAAGCGAGAGAAGAGGGCGGCGTTGCCGTTAGCGGCTTCATCGGCAGACCCGACAACGTCAAATCCAATCGCAATTTCCAAAATTATTTTATCAACGGTCGCTACGTCAAGAGTAAGACCGCATGTGCGGCGGTGGAGCAGGCATATTGCTCCTATATGCCGCCCGAAAAATTTCCGTGCTGCGTGCTGAACATACAGATCCAGCCCGCGGCGGTGGACGTCAACGTGCATCCCGCCAAGCTGGAGGTCAAATTCTCCAACGAAAAGCCCGTGTTTGAGGCGATCTATTATGCGGTGCGCAACGCGCTGGAGCAGGATAAACAGCGCCCCGATATCAAGCTCAGCCAAGGGCACGTTTCCGCCGAGGAGGCAAGACGGCTATTTGCCGCGCAGCAACCGCCGCAACGCCCCCGTGTGTCCGATGCCATGTTTCCGATCCGGGACGGTCGCGCGGAGTCGGTACAAAAACAGCAGATGAAGATGGATATGCCTACCCGCCCGACAGAGCAGCAGACCATGCCCCGACAGGGAACGGTCCTGCCGCATGGCGTGCGGGAAGAGCGTCAACCGTCTGCTCCCGCCTCGGTCAAGCCTTTCCGTGCCAGGCTGCCCGAAGAGACGACCGCCGCGCCTGCCGTGACACCGCAGAGCAGCCAAATGCAAAGAGAGACCGCCTCTTCTCGGATGGCGACTTCACCCGAGCGGGTGCTGTCGGATTATATCCGCCATTATGAGGAAGGGAAGATCGTTCGCCTCGAGGGTGAGGATCCTGCCGAACAGCCCGCACCGCAGAACGCGCAGACCAATGTGCCGGAGGTATCTTCTTCCAATGAAAATGGGCAGACCGTGCCCGCCGCCGAGGAGATATCGGCGGGTGAATCGCCCGCCGAGCCGCCGCACTACCGTGTGATCGGAGAGGTGTGGAATGCCTACATTCTGGTAGAGCAGGAGGATAAGCTGCTTCTGATCGACCAGCACGCCGCCCATGAGCGCATTATTTTTGAGCAACTCAAAGCAGCCATGCATGCGCAGGACCCCATGTCACAGATGCTGATGCTTCCGATCGAATTTGAGTTTTCGATGGCGGACGCGCTGATCCTGGAGGAATATCGTACTGAGATCGAGGCGATCGGGTTCCTTTATGAGGTGACAGACCGCCGTATCAGCGTTTACGGGATTCCCATCGGTGTGGAATCGGGGGCAGTGGAGGATATGTTTTCTACCATTGCGGACAGAATACGGACCGATACCGGCTCGGCACAGCTGACGAGAGACATGATGTTTGAAAAAGCGCTCTATCAGGCGTCCTGCAAGGCTGCCATCAAGGCGGGCAGGGTATATGCCGCGGAGCATATCGCATGGGTCTGCGATCAGCTGATGCGGATCCCTGATATCACCGTTTGTCCCCACGGCCGTCCCGTTGCCATGACGCTCAGTCGATCCAATCTGGATCGCCAATTCAAACGAACCTGATCTATTTGAAATCAAGCAAGCCCCGCCGTGTGCTGACGGGTCGCCTGCCAAAATATATTTATGAAAGGAAACTTCCGATATGTTCGAACTTCTCAAACAGGAAGGCCGTGCGCGCAGGGGTGTGCTCCATACCGTACACGGTGATATTCAGACCCCTGTTTTTATGAACGTGGGAACCTGTGCCGCCATCAAGGGCGGTGTCAACACCATGGAACTGCGCGAGCTGAAATGTCAGGTCGAGCTCTCCAACACCTATCATCTGCATCTTCGTCCCGGTGACAGACTGATCCATAACATGGGCGGTCTGCATAAGTTTATGAACTGGGATAAGCCGATCCTCACCGACTCGGGCGGATTTCAGGTCTTCTCTCTCTCCTCTCTGCGCAAGATCACCGAGGCGGGCGTTCATTTCGCCTCTCACATCGACGGTAAGCGCATTTTCATGGGTCCCGAGGAGAGCATGCAGATCCAATCCAACCTTGCCTCCACCATTGCCATGGCGTTTGACGAGTGCGTGGAAAACCCCGCACCATACGAATACGTTAAGCAGTCCAGCGAGAGGACCGTTCGTTGGCTGGTGCGCTGTAAGACCGAAATGGCAAGATTGAATTCCTTGCCCGATACTATCAACAAAAAGCAGATGCTCTTCGGCATCAATCAGGGCGGTACGTATGACGACCTGCGCGTGGAAAACATGAAGCAGATCGCCGAGCTGGATCTGGACGGTTACGCCATCGGCGGTCTTGCCGTGGGTGAGGAGACCGAGATTATGTATCACATCATCGACGTGGTCGAGCCTCACATGCCGAAGCACAAGCCGCGATATCTGATGGGCGTAGGTACCCCCTGCAACATTCTCGAGGCGGTACATCTTGGCGTGGATTTCTTTGACTGTGTAATGCCCAGCCGTAACGCGCGCCATGGAAATCTCTTTACGTGGCACGGTAAGATCAATCTTTGCAATGAGAAATACGCCGAGGATCCGCGTCCCTTCGATAGCGGCTGCGGTTGTCCCGCTTGCCGCAACTACAGCCGCTCCTACGTGCGCCATCTGATCAAGGCAAAGGAAGCGGTAGGGATGCATCTTGCTGTGACCCACAACCTGTATTTCTACAATGAACTGACCGAGAAGATCCGCGAGGCGCTGGACGGCGGCTATTTTGAGAGCTTCTACCAGAAATACCGCAACATTCTCGGTGAGAGACTTCAGGACTGATTTCATTTCATATAAAACCTATATCCAAAAGGAGGAACACCATGCTGAACAAACACCTCTGCTCGGAGGTCCTCGCCGTTGCCATGTCAACGGGCGCGGATTTTGCCGAGATCTATCAGGAGCTGACACGCAACAATTCCATCCACCTCATCGACGGTAAGATCGATTCCGTCGGTGACAACGTGCTTTCCGGCGTGGGCATTCGCGCCTTCCTTGGCACGAGAACCGTCTACGCCACCACCACCGACATCACCCGTGAGGGCCTGCTTCGTTGCGCCGCCGGTGTGGCGGACGCCATTGGTCAGTCGAAGAAGGAGGTCTCCATTCACCTGACCGAACGCATCTTCCCGAACGCGCACCCCGTGCGCCGTCTGCCCGGTGACGTTGCCGTCAAGGAGCGCACCGATATCCTCAAGGAGGCATGCACCGCCGCCAAGGAATATGACGAGAAGATCAGTCAGGTGCAGGGAAGCCTGTTCTCCGTTGATCATACCATCCTGGTCGCCAACAGCGAGGAGTTGTATACCGTTGACCGCCATCTGCGCACCCGCCTGACCGTCAGTGCTGTTGCTTCCGACGGCGGCGAGAACCAGTCTGGATTCGTAGGTCCCGGCCGCGCTATGGGTATGGAAATGTTTGAGTTCATCGATCCCAAGGCGGCAGGCAAGGAGGCGGCAAGAGTCGCCATGACCAATCTCCGCGCCGACTACTGTCCCGCGGGACAGATGCCCGTTGCCATTGAAAACGGCTTCGGCGGCGTGATCTTCCATGAGGCTTGCGGTCATTCTCTTGAGGCAACCTCCGTCGCCATCGGCGCATCGCAGATGGCAGGAAAGCTGGGTCAGAAGATCGCCAACGAAAAGGTCACCGCCATCGATGACGGTACGCTTCCCGGCGAATGGGGCTCGATCAACGTGGATGACGAGGGACATCCTTCTCAGCGCAACGTGTTGATCGAAAACGGCGTTCTGAAGAGCTACATGATCGACCGTCTCGGCTCCCGCCGCATGAATATGCCCATGACGGGCAACAGCCGCCGTCAGGGCTATGCTTACGAGCCGACCTCCCGTATGACCAATACCTATATTGCCAACGGATCCGACAAGAACGAGGATATCATCTCCTCCATCGAATACGGTCTCTATGCCGCCAAGATGGGCGGTGGCTCTGTCCACCCGCTGACGGGTGCCTTCAACTTCTCGGTCACCGAGGGCTATATCATCCGTAACGGTAAGATCTGTGAGCCCGTTCGCGGCGCGTCGCTGATCGGTACCGGCTCTCAGATCCTGCAGGATATCGACATGGTCGGTCAGAATCTGGAGATGGGGCAGGGTATGTGCGGCTCCCGTTCCGGTAGCGTGGCTACCAACGTGGGTCAGCCTCTGATCCGCGTTTCCAACATTACCGTTGGCGGCAGAAGCAAATCCTGATCGGGGGATACGGCCATGAAAAAACAGCTGGTCTGCGCGCTGTTGCTTGGTGCCATGCTTCTGACCTCCTGTGCACAGAAGGTGGAAGATATGGAAGAGACGACCGCCGCCACCGGGGAAACCACGGTGACGGTTGCAAAGGAAACGGAAAAAACGGTTTCCACGCTCTCCCTGATCACCGACGGAAAGTGTACCTTTACCATCACGCGCTCCGAGGAGGCGTCCTCCGCCATGGTCAGCAATACCAAGGCGCTTCACAAAAATCTTCAAAAGTTCACCTCATCCAAGGCGACCATCGGTACCGATTGGACCAGAAAGGATGCTGAGGTGGATAATTCCAAGCCGGAGATTCTGGTCGGCGTCACCAACCGTCGGGCAACGCAGGAGCTGCTTGCCGATCTGCCGCCCCATTCTTACGGCATCCGCGTGACCGAGGATAAGGTCGTGATCGTGGGAACCAGTGAGAACATGACGGCATACGGACTCTACGCCTTTGAGTCGCAGTTCCTTCTGAATAAGGAATACGCGGGCGCGGGGTATCTGAATCTTCCTGTGGGAACAGAGGTCATTCACACCTCCGAGAGTCTGGATCAGCGTGAGAGCATCCTTCGCTCCACCCACCCGATCGCCGCTTACGTGACGAACGATCGGAATCTTTCGGAGCGCAACGGATTTACCGCCGCGCAGGGTGCCGCCACCGACGGAACCTATTTCTACAACGTTCTGAAGAAAAAAGAAGGCAATGTTGAGACGGATATTCTGGTCAAATCCAAGGTGTCGGATTTCTCCGAGGTTGCAGTCAGCGCCGAGATGCCGCTGGATCATGCCAATGACATGACCTATGACAGCAAGAGAAATTTGCTGGTCATACCCAATATGCTCGGAAAGATCATCACGAGAATTGATCCCGAAACGCTGACAGTGGTTTCCGAGGTGGATGCGCCCCTGCCGGGAACGCCGTGGGCAATTGCCTATAATGCCACCCGCGATTGCTACGTGGTGGCAGCGGGCGGTCGACTCTGCATCACCGATGAAAACTTCGTCCCCAAGACCTCTTTCCCAACCGTTTCTTCCTCCAAAAAGCAGGTCGGGCAGGGAATGGATGCTGATGACGAATTCATCTATATGCCCCTCAGCCCCGATTCCTCCGAGGGCGGGAACAAATACAACGTGATCATGGTTTATGATTGGAACGGCAATTTTGTCCGCGAGGTTCCGCTGGAGCTTACCATCGAAACCGAGACTATCCTTCACTTTGAAGACGAGTACTATATGAATTTTAATATCAGTGGCGGCGGGCGCGTGTCCGACCTGCACTTCGCCGTGGTCTACAGCTGATATTTTCCGAATTTTGAATGATATGAATGGAGATCATCATGAAATTTGAATCCATGAAAGAAATCATCGTCCGCGCCGCCAAGGAGGCAGGCTTGGATGAATATGAACTGTATTATTATGCCGATGAAGACATGAGCGTTGGCGCACTCAAGCAGGAGATCGATTCCTTCTCCTCGGGCAACAGTCAGGGCATCGACTTCCGTTGCAAGGTCAACGGCAAGATGGGCTATGCCTCTACCGAGCTGTTTGAAGAGGAGGAGCTGACCGCTCTCGTCAGCCGTGCCATGGAGAATGCCAAGAGCATCGAAAGTGATGACGAGGTCGATATTTTCCCCGGCTCGCCCAAATATGAAAAGGTGGAGATCAAGGAGCCGCCCGTTCCCAACGCGGCGCAGATGACCGAGGTTACCCTTGCCCTGCAGAATAAGGTCTATTCGCTTTCCGACAAGATCGCGGACGGCACTCGCTCTTCCGCCTCCTGCGGCAAGATCGAGACCTGCCTGTATAACTCCTACGGTCTGGAGCTGACTGCAAGCTACGGTTTGCAGTACGGCGTCGTACAGGTCAACGTCAAGGACGGTGACGAGGCTTCCTTCGGCTTTGAGGTTGCCGAGGGCGCGACCATGGAGGAGCTGGGTGAGATTGCCGATAAGGCGGTTGCCGAGGCACTTTCCAAGCTGGGCGCGGGACTCGTGGAGACGGGACACTATCCCATCGTTATCAGTGGCAAGCAGATGAGAAGTCTCCTGTCCACCTTCAGCTCTGTCTTCTCCTCGAGAGCGGCGCAGAAGGGACTGTCCCTGCTGGCAGGCAAGGAGGGGGAGAAGATCGCGGCGGATTGCGTGACCATTATGGACGATCCCTTCCGTCCCGGCTCCATCCAAGCCGCCTTTGACGGTGAGGGTGTGGCAACCTCCCGCAAGTGCATCGTGGAGAACGGTACGCTGAACACTCTGCTTTACAATCTGTCCACCGCCAAGAAGGCAGGCCGTGAGAGCACGGGCAACGGCGCGCGTCACAACGGCATCCGTTTCTTCAATTTCTACATTGCAGCCGGTGAGGCAAGCGACGAGGAGCTTCTTCGGAAGGCAAACGGCGGCATCTACATCACCGAGGTCAAGGGGCTGCATGCCGGCGCCAATGCTACCACCGGCGATTTCTCCATCGAAAGCGCGGGCTTTATGATCGAGGACGGCAAGCTGGGCCGCCCCGTCAAGTCCTTTACCATCGCGGGTAATTTCTTTGAACTGCTCAAGCAGATCGATACCGTCGGCAACGACGTTAAGTTCGGCATTTCCGGTGGCTCGACCATGTTCGGCTCTCCCGACGTCTATATCCCGCAGATGAGCGTGGCGGGCAAATAATTCGCTCAAAAAGTATTGATTTTACGGGATATTTCCGAATAGCTCTTGCATTTTTCGGAAATATCCTGTATAATATATCCATTCGTTTTATTATAACAACGCTCCGCTCCCAAAGGGCGGGGAAGGGGCTTGCGCCGCCTGCGTAGGACCCCGGAAAGGAAACAAAACATGAACAACTCCGAAAAGACAATGGACAAAATCGTTGCGCTGTGTAAAACGCGCGGCTTCATCTTCCCCGGCTCCGAGATCTACGGCGGTCTTGCCAACTCCTGGGATTACGGTCCTCTTGGCGTAGAATTCAAGAATAACGTCAAAAAGGCATGGTGGAAGAAGTTTGTTCAGGAAAACAAGTACAACGTCGGTCTCGACAGTGCCATCATCATGAATCCCGAGGCTTGGGTCGCATCCGGTCACGTGGGAGGCTTTTCCGACCCCCTGATGGACTGCAAGCAGTGCAAAGCGCGCCACAGAGCCGATAAGCTGATCGAGGAATACGCTTTTGAAAACGGTACCGACGATAATCCCGCCGGCTGGACCTTTGAGCAGATGGCTGCCTTCATCAAGGAAAAGAACATCGGTTGCCCTCTGTGCGGAGGTCACGAGTTCACCGACATCAAGAAGTTCAATCTGATGTTCAAGACCTTCATCGGCGTTACCGAGGACAGCACCAATACCGTATATCTCCGCCCCGAGACGGCGCAGGGTATCTTTGTGAATTTCCCCGCGGTCGCCCGTTCTACCCGCCGCAAGCTGCCCTTCGGCGTTTGCCAGATCGGTAAGTCCTTCCGTAACGAGATCACTCCCGGTAACTTTGTTTTCCGTACCCGTGAGTTTGAGCAGATGGAGCTGGAGTTCTTCTGCAAG
Source organism: Clostridia bacterium (assembly GCA_017452525.1). GTDB lineage: Bacteria > Bacillota > Clostridia > Oscillospirales > CAG-272 > RGIG3947. The sequence goes on along the minus strand of JAFTMG010000006.1, from coordinate 164,629 downwards.
CCCGGTACCGATCTGGAGTGGTTCAACTATTGGAAGAACTACTGCCACAAGTGGCTGCTGGATCTCGGCATGAGAGACGAGAACCTGCGTCTGCGTGACCACGATCCCGAGGAGCTTTGCTTCTATTCCAAGGCAACCACCGACTTCGAGTTCCTCTTCCCGTTCGGATGGGGCGAGCTGTGGGGCGTAGCTGACCGCACCAATTATGACCTTGGCCAGCATGCAGAGCACAGCGGCAAGGATATGACCTATTTCGATGCTGAGACGGGCGAGCACTACATTCCTTACGTTGTCGAGCCCTCTCTTGGTGCTGACCGTGTTGCTCTCGCATTCCTGGTCGATGCTTACGATGAGGAAGTCATCGATGCCGAGAAGAATGACACCCGTGTCGTTCTGCATCTGCATCCCGCGCTGGCTCCCTTCAAGGCGGCAGTTCTTCCTCTTTCCAAGAAGCTCTCCGAGAAGGCAGAGGAGATTTATGCAGATCTGTCCAAGTACTTCATGGTTGACTTTGACGAGACCGGTTCCATCGGTAAGCGTTACCGCCGTGAGGATGAGATCGGTACTCCTCTCTGCATCACCTATGACTTTGATTCCGAGAACGACGGCTGCGTGACCGTTCGTGACCGTGATACCATGGGTCAGGTCCGCATCCCGATCACCGAGCTGAAGTCCTATATTGAAAAGGCAATCGAGTTCTAAAAAGTCCGTCCCGTACGGCAATTTTCAAAAATCACCGCCGGGGTGTTAAAGCTCCGGCGGTTTTTCTATCTGTGAGGTGTAATATGAGCAATCTGATCAAACCGAAACGGTTGAAGCCGGGCGATACCATTGGTATCGTTGCCCCTTGTCTGGTCACCACGCCCGAAAAAATGGAACCGGGACTTCGCGGATTGGAGCAGCTTGGTTTTCTGATCAAACGCGCGCCGAATCTCTATTCCGATACCAACGGTTATGCGGGCAGTGTGGAGGAGCGTGCCGCGGATTTCAATGCCATGCTGGCTGATCCGGACGTGAATGCGGTCATGTTCGGCGGCGGCGAGGTGGGCAATGAGCTACTGCCTTATATCGATTACGATCTTCTGCGCAAGAACCCCAAGGTCGTTTGCAGCTACAGCGACAGTACGACCATACTCAATGCGCTGCAGAGCATGTCGGGGATCGTGACCTTTTACGGCATCTCTCCCCGATCCTTCGCCAACGTGTCACTCTATAATTTTATGAATTTTGACGGACGGCTGATCCGTCCCCATCTGAAGCACCGCAAGAGCGGCTCTTGGCGTATGATCACGCCCGGCGCCTGCGAGGGAACGCTGATCGGCGGTTATCTGGAGAATTTTGCCGCCCTGCAGGGACTTCCATGGTATCATATCGACCACAGCGAGCCGCATCTGCTCTTTATTGAAGATCACGAGCGCTTCAGCCCGCCGTCTATGGTTTCCAAGTGGTTCTCTAATCTGGAGCATCGCGGCGTGTTTGAATCGGTGACGGGGCTGATCTTCGGTCACTATTCGACCAAGGATTATCCCGAGATTGATCAGATCCTGGAGCGGATCGGCAAGAAGTATCAGATCCCCGTGGTCCATTGCGAGGACTTCGGACACGGCATCTATCAATCCGTTTTCCCAATCGGTACTCGTGCAAGACTCGACGCCACGGCGGACGAATTTGAGTTTTTGGAGATCGGCGTAGAATGATCCCGGAGGATGAGCGATGTTCTATTTTGTCAGACATGGAAAGACCGACTATTCCGAACGGAATACCAAGATATATCAAGGCTTTGGTGTGAATCTTGCCCCACTATCGGCGCTCGGCATTGAGCAGATCAAAAAGACGGCAAAGGACGATAGGCTGAAGGGAACGGAGCTGATTTTAAGCTCACCCTATACCCGCGCCGTTCAGACAGCCGCGATCCTCTCCAAAGAGCTCGGCGCGGATATCGTGATCGAGACCGATCTGTATGAATGTCTGGCATGTCGGGATTTTTCCTATGATGACGCGCTTGTTGAGAGTGCGTACAAGGAGTACCAAGCCAATCACGGAGTATATCCTTCCGGGGAGGAGAAGGCTTGGGAGGATGCCGCATCCATCCGAGCGCGTGTCATCCGCGTGTTGGAAAAGTACAGACACTATGATAAGGTAGTGATCGCGGGACACGGCTTGATGATCCAAGCCACCGCAGGCGGTGATCTGCCACAAAACGGCGAGATCGTGGCATTTGAGCTGTTATAACGAAAGATCCGCTGTGCCAAGCGCACAGCGGATTTTTTAGTAGAGTTACTTCTTAAACAACGGCCCGTAGGTTGCGCAGGCGCGGTAGTCCTGACCTTCCTTGTCGGAGCCGAAGGCGTTCCAGCAAGCGGGGCGGAAGATGTCCTTTTCGGGAACGTTGTGCATGCAAACGGGAATACGGAGCATGGAGCAGAGGGTGATCAGATCGGCACCGATATGGCCGTAGCTGATGGCACCGTGGTTGGCGCCCCAATGGTTCATGACCTCATAAGCGTTCTCAAAGGGCGAGCCCTCTTTGCCGTCACAGCGGGGAGCGAACCAAGTGCAGGGCCAGGTATAGTCGGTGCGCTTCCACAGCACGTCGGTCACCTCATCGGGCAGCTCGACCGTCCAACCCTCGGCGATCTGAAGCACGGGGCCCAGACCCTTGACGAGATTGAGACGGATCATGGTACAGGGAATCTCCGCCTTGGTGACAAAGCGGGAAGAGAAGCCGCCGCCGCGGAAATAGCCGTTGTCGGCAGGGCACCACTCCACGTTTTCCATGATTGCCTTCTGATCGTCCTCAGTCACGTTGTACCATTCCTTGATCTCGGGCTTGCCGTCCGCATTCAAGGCACGGCAATTGGCATCGATACAGGCGGCGCCGGAGTTGATCAGGTGGATAAAGCCGCCGCAGTCTTTTGCCTTGCCCTCGATGGTGTAGCCGCCCGCCGCGCTCTTGACAGCCTCCTCCGACCAATAGGTACGGACATCAGCGAAGATCTGCGGGCGATTGGTGAGCAGCTTCATAAAGAGCATGCCCAGACCGTTGAGGGTGTCGTTTTCGGTGGCAAGAATATATGGCTCGCGCGTGCCGTTCCAGTCGAAGGAAGAGTTGAGAATGGCTTCACCAAAGTCGCAGTTGGGATAGAAGTCGGTCCACTGTCTCTGTCCCTGGAAGCCGGCGGCGATGGCGTTGTGTCCCACCATCTCCTCCTCGCAGCCCTTTGGCAGCTTGTCGTTGCCGTTCATCAGGTCCTGAATGATCATCGCCATCAGTACGGTGAATTCAAAGTCTTTTGCTTTTTCTTCATCGCTCTTGCGAATGAACTCGGGATTCTTATCAAAGCCAATGCGACAGTTTTCCTTTGCCCAAGCCACGGCGCGCTCGTATTCCTCATGATCATAGATACCTTCAGTCATGCGGCGGATGATCTCGACCTCGTCGATGGATTCGACGCGCATACCGAGATAATCTTCTATAAAGTTGGTGTCGATCTGCGAGCCGGCAATGCCCATGCACAGAGAACCAATCTGCAGATAGGACTTGCCTCGCATCGAAGCGGCGGCGATGGCGGCTCTGCCGAAGCGGAGCAGCTTTTCCTTGACGTCATCGGGAATGGTGGTGTCATCCAGATCCTGTACGTCCTTGCCGTAAATGCCGAAGGCGGGCAGACCCTTCTGGGCGTGCGCGGCAAGAACGGCGGCAAGATAGACGGCGCCCGGGCGCTCGGTGCCGTTAAAGCCCCAGACACCCTTGATGGTGTGCGGATCCATGTCCATCGTCTCCGAGCCGTAGCACCAGCAGGGGGTGACGGAGAGGGTAATGGAAACGCCCTCGCGGCGGAATTTCTCGGCACAGGCGGCAGTCTCGCCCACGCGGCCGATGGTGGTGTCGGCAATGACGACCTTGACGGGTGTTCCATCGGCATATTTCAGGTTTTCTTCAAACAGCTTGGCGGCACGCTTTGCCATATTCATGGTCTGGTCTTCCAGCGACTCGCGCACACCCAGCTTGCCGCGTCTGCCGTCGATCACAGGGCGGATACCGATGACGGGATTTGCTCCGATCAGTTGATTTTTTCTCATAACAGCCTCCGTTCCGCCGCTTTTACAGCGGCAAAAATATTTTTGAAATTACCCTTGTTGCATGCAACAAGAAATGGGGAAGTGTTTGTTTTTCAGGAAATTTTCATTCTTCTTTGGGGATTGAGGATATATTCGTGGTTTCTGTTGTTTGTTTTAACATTACTTTGGGGGTACATCCCATGACGCGTTTGAAGGCGATACGGAAGGCAGTCTCACTCTGATATCCGCAGGTGATAGCGACTTCTTTGATCGCCCTGCCGTTGAGCAACATGTCTCGGGCATGTTCGATGCGGCACTGGGTCAGATATTGATACGGTGGCATTTCCATATAACGGGTAAACAGACGGATCAGATACCGCTTGTCAAGATGCAGTGCTGCTGCAATGTCTTCGTTCTGCACCTGCTCGTTGAAATGCTCACGAATATAGCGGATCGCGGCATCGATTTTTCGATTCTCCACCACAGGGATATTGTAACGGTGATCCAGGTGAGTCATCAGTGCGCAAAGCAATTGCTCCGCTTCCTCAAAGGCGGGGGAGCCGGAGGGGAGTGTGTAAGCAAAGCGCTGAATGATCAATGTGTTCTGGTTCAACAGATGCTGTGCCGCCCGAAGCAGGCTATGGACAAAGTAATCCGATTCGGACGGGATCTCCAACGCCTCGTGACTGTGCAGGGGCGGATTGGTTTGAAAATCGAAAAACAGGTGATAATACGGATGCCCGTCAATCATGGAAAGATCTTGCGTAAATCCGTTGATCAAGAGATAGGCAGAGCCGACCTGCAATCGACGCATTCCGTTGATATTCCGATAATTTGCCATGCCTCGGATCGGCAGGTGGATACGGTTCACGCGATAGCTGGCGCCTTGCCATGCCTGCGGGTCTGTATCCGTCAAGCCGACCTGAAGCAGATTGACACCGGTAAACATGCAAGATCAATCTTCGTAATCCAGCACCACCATGGTGTGGATACTGATCTTAGGCACGATAAAGGTGGCGCTGTTTGTGCCACGGAACGGGATCTCTTCGCCCGAGGGGGCAATATAGACCTTTTTGATCTTTTTGCCAAGTCCGCAGACCGTTACGGGAGTCTGATACAGCGGCACGCAATCCTCAATGACCTCGATCTTGTTCGAGCCCTTGACGGTGCGCGGCGCGTAGAGCAGATGCAGGATCATACGCTTTTTTTCGGGTTGATCCATCAGTGTTGCGATCGCCTGCGAGGGCAGGGCAGTGCGCAGGGTCTTGCGGGTACCGAGGCAGCGATCAATGGCGTACGTGACCAGATTTTTGGCAAACTGTGATCCAACGGTGGCATATTCGCGGAAAATATGTTCTGCAATATAAATACCGTCCTTGCCCTCTGTCATGCCGACGCTGACTTTGTTATGATCCTGCGGGGCGTGGCGATGTGAGCAGAAGTGCTCGGCAGTTCGGGCAAAATAGGGCTCCTTCAGCGTTGCCAATGACTCGCCGCCGCACAGCGAGACCTGTTCGGAGGGTGCGTAAAGTATTTGGTCGGCAATGCCAATACGGTCGATCTGTTCATGCGTTGCCATATAAACGGGGCTGATCTCCCTTGCCCCGTCATAATGCGCACCGAGCTCATACGCGAATTGATAGCCACCGTTTTCCGTGGGGGATAGAGCGGATTTGCCGCTGGCAAGAAGCTTGCCGCCGCTCGCTACGTAAGCGTCCAATTTTTGGCGCAACGCGCCGTCAGCCCGGATATTGTCGGGCAGGATCAACAGCTTGTAAGGGCTGAAATCGCTCTCCTCGTCCAAAACGTCGAAGAGATATTGTTCTTCCAGCAGAATGCGCATAGCCCCCACATCGACGCGGGAAGCATCTTTATCCGCCGCTTTTTCCTCGGGATGGCGAAGCAACCATGCGTCATAAGAAAGCATACCGATATCGGTGACTGCCTTCACGCCGTCCAGCCAGGGCTCTTTCTTTTCAATCTCCTCATACGCTTGACCGATCAGGGTATACGTTGCGATATCCATGTTGCCGAGGGGATGCAGCTGATCGCCGATCGAGCATTTACCGCCGTTGGCAACTGCCAGCGCCGTTTCCCAGATCAGCGCATTGGGATGCTTGTAGCCGCCAAATTCGCCCCAGGAAAGATGGAATTTGCCCGTCATACCGAGATACTCGCGATCGTGTATCTGTACGTAGCGAGAGATCATCGGGAGATTGTCGTAGCCCCAACTTGAAGTGGGCAGGGATTCGATCTCGGTGTGTGAAGACATTCCTGCGAGATCCCGTCTGCCGCGGGGCGTGGAACCCGAATTGTGGAAAATGGAAATGCCGGGTTTAACGCTGTCGGCGGCACGGCGCATAGCGGTGGTGTAATTGGCATAAACCTCTTCACTCAGCGTTTTGGCGTTGTCGGGATCCATCGGATCCAAGCCGCGCTCGGTCAATGTGCGCATACAGTATTTGCAATAGCAAACGCGGGGGGCGGTAATATCAAGAAACAGTCCGTCGGCATCATAATTTTCGCATACCTCTTTGACTTGCGCGATCAGCGTGTCGAGATAGGGGGTATTGAAGCAGATCAGATGATAACCGGCGCGTGAAAAATCCTCGGGGGGATTGAGTACCTGTTCACGTCGGCGAACGAGGTGATCGGGGTGTTCATGAGCATATTTTTCATCAAATCCTGCTGAGATATAGACCGGTGTGCGCACACCGATCTCGTGCGCCGCCTCAATCTGTGCTCCCAAAAGATCAAAGCCTAACTCGGGATGGATTCGATTGGCCTTGGTCGGATGATACGACCACCCGTGGTGGCACTTGGAAAAAACTGTGATCGAGTCTACGTGTCCTGTCCGCAATGCATCTTGAAACTGTTTCTTGTCGAAGCGCTTTCCAATGTCAGGTATACATTCACTCGTGTGAAAATCCAAATGTACTTGACGAAATCGCATATGTGATTCCTCCTTATAGGATATGACCGAAATGACATAAAACCCTTTTCTTTATTTTACCATAAATAAAAGGACAAATCTACATAAAAATAGTGGCTTTTTTCATAAAAAAAGTAACTTTTTTGTGAAGTGAAAAGGCAGAGGAACCTCCCGATACGGCTCCTCTGTCTTCTTTTGTTTTTATTGCCCGTTTCGCTCCAGCTTTTGCAGGATCTCTTCGTACGTCAATCCGTATTTGCCGGCGATATCGCGGGCATAGCTCTTGCCGTCAGGTTTTGCGCGGTGGATCTTAAAGGAGCGCTTACCCTCCTCAATACCTGCGACCAGCGTGTCGATGGGCGAGCCGCCGTCCGCTACGGTGCGGGCGTTGATCTCGGGGATCTCGGCAGCCAGCTCGTGCAGATGCGTGGAGAAAATGCAACGGCAGTGTGCGCGGCTCAGGCCTGCCAGCACCTCGGCGGCAATATAGGATGCCTCGTAGGAGCCGGTGGAGGAAAGAGACTCGTCCAGAAGTACCAGGCTTTCTCCGGTGATCTGGCGGAAGATCTCGTCCAAGCGGGCACATTCCTCACCGAGACGACCTTTGTCGATGGTGTCGTCAGCGCCGGTGGGGAAGTGAGTGAAAATGCCGTCGACAGGGCTGAGCGTGCAGGACTTGGCGGGAACGTACATACCGAGCTGTGCCATTGCCTGCGCCAGACCCGTGGCGCAGGTGATGACGGATTTACCGCCGCGGTTCGGACCGGTCAGTACGTAGATGGTGGCTTTTTCATCGAAGACCATGTCATTGGAAACGATCTCGTCGTCCACCTTCATGGCAACGCAGGGATTGTAAAGCTCGATCGCTTCAAAGCGGCGTTCCTCGGCGGGAGCGAGAACGGGCTTGGTCAGCGCGCAACCGCGCTCGCGCAGGCTCTGAAGAAGTGCGGTGCTCTTGACCAGAAATTCGATCTCGGGCATCAGATTGAGAAGGAAATCGGTGTTTTCCAGAACGTAGGTCTGAATGATCTTCTTCCAGGAACGGAGGGAGGATTTGTAGACCTCGTTGATGGCGGAATTGAAGGCAAGAGAGAGTGCCATCTTTTGGTTTTCACTCTGCTTTTTGCCGAAGGGAACAAGGTTGGCGATGCAGGTGTATTGGTCGTTTTTGAAATTGAGGCGGAGGATCTTCTCCAGCACGTCACCGGAGCGGAAGGGCTCGGGGTTGATGGAGAGCACGCCTGCCTCACTGGGGCGAAGCTGCGCGTCCAGATTAACACCAATGGTCACGCTCTTGATCTCGCGCACGCGGGTGGTCAGCTCTGCCAGCTTTTCGTTGAGGTCGCGGTAATATTCGCTTTCCGCCAGCTCCGTGACGCGATCACTGAGCGTTGTGAAGGCGCCGCCGCGCAGATTGCCGCGGATGGGGGAGAGTCCTGCATGGAGAACGTCGATGCAGGAGATATACAGCTCGATCTCGGTCAGGCTGGAAAGATAGGACGCCGTGTCACCGCTGTCCGCCTCCAGGCGGCGCAGCTCCATGATATCGCTGAGGATGGGGATCAGACGGCTGAGCGTTTTGGAGATCCCTTCATTGTTGAGCATATCCTCAAAGGTTTCGGTGCGGTATTGAATAACAGCGGGGTCGGTGGTAAAGAAGTCGGAAAGCTCGGAGTTTTTCAAATCGAGAATCTCCAGCATGCCAAGCTCCTCCAGCACAAACATGTCGATCTTGGGGACGTGTTTGCCGCTGTAGTGGTCCTTCTGACTTTCCGTACTGGGGTAGATCAGACTGAAGTTGGTAAGATCCATAGTATTATAATTCCTTTCGGTTATAGCATCTCATCAAATTGGAAACAGCCGCGGCTTTTTCTCTTTGTAATACGCCACATAGCGGAAGCCCGCCACGTGAAGCCGCTCATACGCATCCTCTATATTTGCTCCGATGTCATCCAGCGTGTGCGCATCCGAGCCGACCGTCACCAATTCGCCGCCGCACTCGCGATAAATGGCAAACAGATCGCGGTCGGGGAGTGTCAGGTCATACCCGCGGCGGAGCGGTGAGGTATTCAATTCCAAAGCGATCCCGTGCTCGACCATAGTGCGGAACAACTGTCGCAGATGATCATAATGCAGTGTCATATCAAAGTCCTCGCCGCGCCCGCTGTAGACCATATAGCGATACGGATACGTAATATGTGCCAGCGCACAAAGACCGGAAAAGGAACACATACCGATCAGATCGTCGATCGAACGCTCAAACAAACCGTGCATCATCGGCACGCTCATCTCTGCAAAGTTCGTTTTGGAAAAGTCGGGCGCCCCCGCAAGATTGTGCAACGATCCCAAAACGAAATCGTAATCATATCTGTCAAGGGCTTCCCGCGCTGCCTGCGGGTATTGCAGGATCTGCCCGAGCTCAATTCCCCGGCTGAAGTGAAACTGTCCGTCAAAGATCTGATTTGCCTCCGAGATTCCTTTCCACTGCGCGTCGGGATCAAGCAGAATACCCCATCCCTCAACCTGTCGGTTGATGTCCATATGGTCGGTGATGGCGATCCCGTCCAGCCCCTTTTCCATTGCGGCGCGGCACATTGCCTCGGGTGTGGCATTGGGCGCTCCGTCAAAAGAGAAGCAGGAATGAGTGTGGGTGTCGAATCGCATGTCGTACCTCGGTGTTTGCTTGGAATTTCATTATCTATACTATTGTAACATAAATTTTTGCTTTTGTATATGCCTATTGCAAAAAAAGATGCGAATATTCGCAAATATCTTGCATTTGCGCCTCGTTTGTGCTACAATGAAACCATATTTCGGATAAAAGGAGTCGCCCATGCAACACTTCATCACAAACGATTTTCTTCTGACCACCTCTACTGCAAAAACGCTGTACCATACCTATGCCGAGAATCTTCCTATTATCGACTATCACTGCCATCTCTCTCCCCGTGAGATCGCGGAGAATAAGCATTATTCGAATATCACCGAGGTCTGGCTCTACGGCGATCATTATAAGTGGCGCGCCATGCGCTCTTGCGGTGTTTCCGAGGAGTATATTACGGGAAGCGCCTCCGATTATGACAAATTCCGCGCGTGGTGCCGCATCATGCCCAAGCTGATCGGCAACCCGCTTTACCATTGGAGTCATCTGGAGCTTCGCCGCTTCTTTGATTGCGATCTGACCATCAACGAGGAGAATTGTGACGCGATCTGGGCGCTGACCTCCGAAAAGCTGCAGTCTCCCGATATGACCGCGCAGAACCTGATCCGCCGCTCCAACGTGGTCGTTGTCTGTACCACCGACGATCCCGCCGATTCGCTGGAATATCACATGCAGCTTGCCGAGAGCGGATTTGCGACTAAGGTACTGCCTACCTTCCGTCCCGACGCGGCTTGGAAGATCGATAAGAAGGGCATTGCTGCCTATATCAAGCGCTTGGGCGAGGCAAACGGCGTGGAGATCACCGATTATGAGACGCTGAAGACGGCGCTTACCGTGGCACTTGACCGCTTTGAGAAGGCGGGCTGTCGTGTTGCCGACCACGGCTTTGATCTGCCCACCTTTGCCGTTCCGAATGAATATGCCGCCAACGAGATCTTCAAGAAGGCGATTGCAAGCGACGGTGCGGGGATCTCCGAGGAGGAGGTCACGCTGTTCCGCTCTCAGCTGTTCCGCTTCTTCGGTCAGCAGTACGTGGCGCGCAATATCGGCATGCAGCTGCACATGGGCGTTCTTCGCAACCCCAACGAGAATATGTTCAAGAAGCTCGGTCCCGACACCGGCTTTGATACCATCATGGGTCCCTCGTTCATGCCCGCTCTTGCCGCACTCCTGAATTATCTCAATGAGTGTAACGCACTGCCGCGCACCATTCTTTACAGCATCAACCCCACCGACAATGCCGCCATCGGTACGCTTTGCGGCACCTACTGTGTCGGTGACGGCAGCGGCGTCCCGAGAGTGACCCAGGGCTCCGCTTGGTGGTTCAACGATCATATTGACGGTATGCGTGATCAGCTCCGCTCCTATGCCGCGCTTTCGGCACTTGGCAATCATCTCGGTATGCTGACCGATTCGCGTAGCTTCCTTTCCTATCCCCGCCACGAGTATTTCCGTCGTATCCTCTGCAATCTCATCGGCGATTGGGTCGAGGCAGGGCAGTATCCCGCGGACTACGACGCGTTGGCACAGCTGGTGGTCGACATTTGCTACAACAATGCCAAAAATTACTTCGCGTTTGAGATCTGACGGTCTCGGATGAAGGGAGGATCACAGAATGGGTTTCATGTTTTCCGTATTTCCGATCATCTTTACGGTGATGTTCGTTTTCGTCTTTGGTATGATCATCATGACCTTTGCCAGGAGCATCAAGGAGGAGCATAAGAACAACAACTCTCCGCGTCTGACCGTGCCGGCAACGGTGATCGCCAAGCGCGATCAGGTCAGCGTGCATCACCACGATCATCACCGCCATACCAACACCCGCTATTTCGTTACCTTTGAGGTGGAGTCGGGAGACCGCATGGAGCTGCAGACCAGCGGTCCCGAATACGGCATGCTGATCGAGGGGGACCGGGGAGAGCTGACCTTTCAGGGTACCAGGTTCCTTGGTTTTGACCGCGTGTAAGGGCGATGGATATTACGTTCCGGACTTCCGAGGGGCGCTTCAATTACCGTGTCTGTGCCGTGATCACCGATGGCGATCGTTTGCTTGCGATGAAGGATGAGCGCAGCCCCTATTATTATCTGCCCGGAGGACGGGTGATGCTCCATGAAACGGCAGAGGATGCCGTGCTTCGTGAGGTGAGGGAGGAGCTGGGGATCGACGCGCGGATCGACCGTCCGCTGTGGCTGAACCAATCCTTTTTTACGGAGGATGTCAGCGGCGAGCGTTATCACGAGCTGTGCCTGTACTATCTTCTGGATATTGCGGGAACCGATCTTCTGACCCGCGGTGAATCCTTTGACGGCGCGGAGAAAAAGCATGCGCATCGCTTTACATGGATGACCTTCGATGTGGTGGAGCGGGAATATCTGTATCCGCTGTTTATCAAAAAACACATCCGAAAATTGCCGTCAAGGCTTGAAATGATGATGGAATTAGAATAAAAAACAACGGTCTGTTGCGATATGCGACCGACCGTTGTTCTTTTTTATCTTTCCTCCGGGTCATCCGATTTCGGCGTTTCGCTCGGACGAAAATCCGCGAGCGGATTTTGACCCATGGCATCCTCCATGTTTTTGTTGCTGACATGGGTGTAGATCTGGGTGGTGTTGAGCTGCTCGTGCCCGAGTATGTCCTTGAGCACGCGCACGTCTACCTTGCCGCTCTGGTACATCAGGGTAGCGGCGGTGTGGCGCAGCTTGTGGACAGAGTAGTGCTTTGCCTCAAGTCCCGCGGCTTCCAGATATTTGTAGACCATCCATTGCACCGTTTTCGCGCTGATCCGCTGCTCGCGGTTGCTGAGAAAGAGCGCCTTGGTGTTGGCGCGGATATGAGGCTCGGCAAGGCGGGTCTGCAGGTGCTCGGAGATCGCCTCGCGGCAGGCGTTATTCAGATATACGATACGCTCCTTGTTGCCTTTGCCGAGAACACGCATGGAGCGAAGCTCCGGATCAAGATCGTTGTAATTGATGCCGACCAGCTCGGAGAGACGGATGCCGCAGTTGAGAAAGATGGTGACGATGGTCAGATCCCGTTGCTGTGTTTTGGAGTCCTTGTCGTTTTTGATGGCATCCAGAAGGGCGATGCTTTCCTGCAGGGTCAGCACCTTGGGAAGGGATTTTTTCGCCTTGGGGGATTCAATGTTGATGGCGGGATTTTCCTCCAGAAGATTCCGCTTGACGGTCAGATATTTATAAAAGCCCTTGATGGCGGATAGCTTTCTTGACTTTGCCGCCCATAGGTTCTTGCGAACGTCACCGCTGTACATGAGAAACTCGTAGATCTGCTCGGTTTTGATATCACGAATGAAATCAACGTCCACACCACGGATATCGATCTCCACAAATTCGTCCGACTCCACGGGAATGCCGTCACGCTTGGCAATCATGAATCGGAAGAACGTGCGCAGGTCCAGCAAGTATTCATCCACCGTTTTTTTGGAGCAGCCCTGAATGCCTGTTTTATAGGAGGCAAAATTCCGTATGATCTCGGGGAGCTCGTTGTAATCTATCAATTGTGCCATGGGCATAGCCTCCTTTGAAATATACTGCCTTTTTATTATACTACATTTCGGTTTGTTTGGGAAGAGAAGTTGGAAAAATAAATTTATTTAAACGGCATTTGTGCGTGGGCGGCGAAACGCCGTCATTTTGGGAAAACGAAACCGTTACAAAAGCATGCTGTCAGAGTGGAATGGGCATAAGAATGAAAAAAATTTGTCTGAATGCTTGCACCGCGTCCGACAATATGATACAATAGAGAAAACAGAGTGGCAGGTAGCCGAAAGGATGAGTTATATATGGAAAAGTCGAAAGTTTATTTTACGGATTTCCGTACCAATATCGGTACGGGCTTACCCACCAAGCTTCAACGGTTGCTGAAGAAGGCGGGCATACAGACGATCGATATGGAGGGCAAATTCGTTGCCATCAAGATGCATTTCGGAGAGCTGGGAAATATCAGCTATCTTCGCCCCAACTATGCCCGCGCTGTGGTAGACCTGGTCAAGGAGCTGGGCGGTAAGCCCTATCTGACCGATTGCAACACCATGTATCCCGGTAGCCGCAAGAACGCGCTGGAGCATCTGGAGTGTGCCTGGCAAAACGGCTTCACACCGCTGACGGTGGGGTGCCCCATTCTGATCGGTGACGGTCTGAAGGGAACCGATGACGTAGCCGTTCCCGTCGTGGGCGGTGAATACGTCAAGGAGGCGCGTATCGGACGCGCGGTCATGGATGCGGATATTTTCATCAGCCTTTCCCATTTCAAGGGACATGAGATGACGGGCTTTGGCGGTGCCATCAAAAATATCGGTATGGGATGCGGCTCCCGCGCAGGCAAGAAAGAGCAGCATAGTAGCGGCAAGCCCTATATCAATGCGGAGAGCTGCCGCGGTTGCCGCCGTTGTCTGAAGGAGTGTGCCAACGATGGGTTGATTTTTGATGAGGAAACACGCAAAATGAGCGTGAATGATGCCAATTGCGTTGGTTGCGGTCGCTGCCTTGGCGCCTGCAACTTTGACGCGATCTCCTTCCACAATGACAATGCCAACGAGCTTTTGAACTGTAAGATGGCGGAATACACCAAGGCGGTGGTGGACGGCAGACCCCACTTCCACATCTCGCTGATCGTAGACGTATCGCCCAACTGCGATTGCCATAGCGAGAATGACGCCCCCATCCTGCCCAATATCGGTATGTTCGCGTCCTTTGACCCGCTGGCGCTGGATTGGGCTTGCGTGGATGCCTGCATGAAGGCGCACCCCATGCCCAACAGTCAGCTTTCCGACCGCATGGGGAAGCATGGCTTCGTAGACCTCAAGGACCCCTTCCGCAATTCCACGCCCGCGTCCGAATGGCGCTCTTGCCTGGAGCATGCCGAGAAGATCGGACTTGGCAGTAGAGAATATGATCTGATCGTTATCAAATAAGGAGGCTGTTATGGAAAACAAACGCAAGATCCGCCGTTCCCCCGAAAAGCTGCACGGCTGGGAGGTATATGCTTCTCAGCTGATGACCGAATTCCGTCAATGCATGGATGAGGGCTTGGATATCGAAAAGTACCGCTCACTTTTTGAAGCGGTTTCCGCCATGCCGTTGGATGAGAACAAAGAGAAAATGGCAGACGTGCTTTTTGATATCGTTCAAAACGCCCCCCTGTGTGAGGACTTTGCTTATGTGGAGCCCTCCGATCTCGAATCTATCTTCGCCGCGCGAGACGCCTCTCTGTGTGCGGAGAAGAAGGACGCTCCCGCCGATCTCCGCGACCGTGTTGCCGGCGCGTGGTATGGACGTATCATCGGATGTCTGTTGGGCAAGCCCGTGGAGGGCATTCGCTCCGACGAGCTTCTGCCGCTTTTGAAGGGCTCGGGCAATTATCCCATCCATCGCTATATTCTTTCGACCGACGTGACGGAGGAGCAGAAGAATACCTACCGCTTCAAGCTGGCAGGCAGATGCTTTGCCGACACTGTGGATGCCGCACCCGTAGACGACGATACCAACTATACCGTGCTTTACCAGCTTCTGTTGGAGAAATACGGTCAGGATTTCACGCCCTTTGACGTTTCCCGCATGTGGCTGAGCAAGCAGGGAAAGAACGCGTACTGCACGGCAGAGCGCATTGCCTATTGTAATTTTATCAACGGTTATTTTCCGCCCGATTCCGCGTCGTATAAGAACCCCTATCGCGAGTGGGTAGGCGCGCAGATCCGCGGTGACTATTTCGGTTACATCAATCCCGGCGATCCCGAAAGGGCTGCTGAGATGGCATGGCGGGATGCCTGCATTGCCCATGTCAAGAACGGTATTTACGGCGAGATGTTCGTCGCCGCCGCTATCGCCACCGCCGCGGTGACGGATGATATCAAGGAGATCCTGCTGGGAGGTCTGTCTCAGATCCCCGCAACCTCCCGCTTGTACGCGGCTGTCATGAATCTGATCGGGCAGTATGAAGCCGGCGTGACCGAGGAGGCGTTCTTTGCCGATCTGCATACCCGTTGGAATGAGTATGATCCCCATGATTGGTGCCATACCATCTCCAATGCCGAGATCGTTGCCGCCTCGCTTCTTTACGGGAAGGGAGATTTCTCCCGTTCGATCTGTATGGCGGTGGAGCAGGCGTTCGATACCGACTGTAACGGCGCCACCGTCGGCTCCATTCTCGGTATGCGCAACGGTGTCGGCGCGATCGGTGATTGTTGGCTCGCCCCCCTGCACGGCAAGCTGAAGACCTCCATTTTCGGTGTCGATCTGGTTGAGGTCGACGTGCTGGTGGAGAAGACCATGAAGCATATGGCTCAATAAAAAAAGTATCCTCGGCGGCTCGTTGGAGCCGCCGAGGTCGCTTTTCTATTTGGTTTTCCTCTTTAACAGGTAGATCGATAAGATCAGTGCAGCTTCCATGCAATAAACCGTTATGAAAATTCCGTTTCTGACGGCTACCGTGGCGCGTGCTACTTGCAGGTCGTCATACGTGCATACCGTGATGGGAAAGATACTTTCATCCGTCCAGCGGATCGAGCAGACCGATTGGTTTCGTTCGATATACTCACACAGCACGTTACCGTCCCGATCCTCCAGTGTTCTTCGGAGTGCTTCTTCCTCGGGGATCACGTTTCCTGCTTCATCATAATACAACCCGTCCGCAGGTGCGATCGCCACCACGTCCATCCCATTGGAACCGTAACTTCCGGTGTAGGGAATATCTGTCTCCATGTAGGCGATAAAGCTGTCGTAATCATAGAACTCTGTGCCCTTCATGATGGACCATGGTCCCCACACGGTCGTGAGTGCCGAATGAAGAAGTAACGTTACAGAGAGTGTGGCGAGGAATATGGCGGCGCAGATCTTTTTCCATTTGCGGTTGTGCAGGTAGATCTCGGCTTTTTTGGACTCCAGCGTGTATAGGTTTCGTTTCAGTAACGCATAATTGAGGAAAAAACAGATAACGGCGGTCAAAAGCAATGCGCAGAGAGCAAAAATTGCACCGTACATAAGCCATGACTGTGCGCTGAGCCCTACGTGGGAGTCTCGCGGCAGGATCAAAAGAGGCAGCGTAGCACCAAACAGGACCGCGATCAAGCCAAAGGATCCTTCCGAGAGGCGGATGATCTGATGGCGGAAATGTCCGATATCTGCGGTCAACTCCTGTGTGGCAGGATCGTCCGATCCCGCGGTAAGTGCATTGTTGAGCCATATCATTTGACTGACACCGCCGGCAATGAAAAAGAACACACCGGCAAAGAAGCCGATATACGCGCGCAAAAAGCCGAGGTTTGAGATCATGGCGGCAATCAGACCGCAGAGTGTGATCCCCATGGAGATGTAACTTCGTGAACGGAAGACAGACAGACGGCACGAGAGCAACCATTGACGCTGTTTCTCTGCTTTGGGCGTGAGACCTGCACTGTTTGTTTCGGGCGGAGCTTCTGTTGTAGCGCGTTTTTCTCCACGCAACAACTCATCACATGTGATATCGAAGATCTCGGCGATCACGGGGATCAGGGAAAGATCGGGAGCACCCTCATTGCATTCCCAGCGACTTACCGTCTTGTCAGATACATTCAAGCGGTCTGCCAGATCCTTTTGTGTCATGCCGTTGGCTTTTCGCAAAGCGGCAATAAAGTTGCCGATCGTTTTCTTTTCCATTGCGGTTCCTCCTTGGAAATGTTTCTTCTGACACCGGTATTCTACCATTTCGACAGAGAGAATACCACCCCAAGATCGTGGAATGTCTCTATGATTTCGAGAATTTGCGCTTTACGAATGTCTTTCACGCTCTAAACGGTAGCCCAAGCCGCGGACGGTGAAGAGCATACGCGGTGTGCCGCTGACCTCCAGCTTTTTACGAAGGAGGCAGATATAGACGTCGGCAAGCTTGGCATTGGTCTCGTTACCCAGCAGTCTGCAAAGAGTATCGCGCGGCACAGTCTGCCCGCGCTGATCGTAAAGGGCTTGCAGAACGGTGTGCTCGGTTTCCGTCAGCACCAGCGGTTCACCGTCCAACACAAAGCCTCGCTCCGTCAGACGAAGATGCGCTTGGGGAGAGCGGCTTGGCGATATCGCCATTTCGGTCGAGAGTATGAGCGCCACCTCCTCGCGAAGATGCTCCATGTGCAGTGGGCGGGGAAAAATATGGCGGCATAGTCCGCGTTGCTCATCCGACAGTGCGGCTTCGTTTTCCGTTATGCCGAGACAGATGCGGTCCGACCGATGCTCGGGGATGGTACAAGTATCCAGATCCATGATCCAAAGGCGAAAACTGCCGCCGTTGGGCTCCCGGGTGACAGAATAACCCGCCGCGCGCAATTCCAACTCCAACATGCGGCAGAAGCGCGTGTTTTTGCCGCAGATCGCAATGTCGTTCATTCTGTCACATCCTTTCATTACATACCATGCAGAATTTCTCGCATCTCCTCTAAGGTGGATGCCGTCATCACGCGGTTTCTGCCTGCCGCGGCACCGTTCATTCCGCGCAGATACCAGGCGATGTGCTTGCGGATCTCGGGGATGCCGATACGCTCTCCCTTGTCCGCCACGCACAACTCGGCATGATGCAGTGCCAGCGCCAGACGCTCCTCCTTGGTGGGCGGGGTGTAGGATCTGCCGTCCAGCCAGGCGGCAAGTTCAGCAAAGAGCCACGGGTTACCGGTGGCTCCGCGCGCGACCATAAAGCCGTCACAGCCGCTGATCTCATACATTCTCTTGGCATCCGCGGCGGAGCGAAGATCTCCGTTACCGAGGACGGGAATGGAGACGGCGGCTTTTACCGCGGCGATCACTTGATAATCCACGCCCGGTGCATACATCTGTTCCCGCGTTCTGCCGTGAACGCAGATCAGGGATGCGCCCGCATCCTCCATCCGTTTGGCAAATTCGGGTGCGTTGATATGGTCCGCATCCCAACCTGCGCGGATCTTGACCGTGACGGGGAGCTTGACTGCACGGCAGACGGCACGAACGATCTCTGCCGCCCGTGCGGGATCCTTCATCAAAGCACTTCCTTCGCCGTTTCCCACTACCTTGTGGACAGGGCAGCCCATGTTGATGTCAATGGCAGCAGGCGGGATCTCCGAGGTGCAGCCGAGATATTCGCCGCTTTCCAGCATGGCGGCGGCGCGCGCCATAAATTCGGGTTCACTGCCGAACATCTGGATCGCCATGGGCGCTTCGTCCGCGCGGACGCGGGCGAGCGGGGCAGTGCGCGCCAGTTGCGCCGCGTTTCCTTTTTTGCATAACTGCTCGTAGCATAGTGCCTTTGCCGACACCATTTCGCTGACGGTGTACTCCGCCCCCATTTCACGGCACAGACGGCGGAAGGCATAATCGGTCACGCCCGCCATGGGTGCGAGGAAAAGAGGGCGCGACAGGATCACATTACCGATCTTGATCTGATTCATTCTTTGTGAAACTTCCGGACCATGGCGCAAGCCTCTTTGTGGATACGGCGGACCGTTTCGACGTCAAGTCCCAGACGGGTCGAGGGCTCGGCACCCTCCTTGATGGCGATAGGACGCTTGCGGTCGGTGATGGCGTAGAAGAGGGTAGTAGCGGCAATATAGGAGCCGAGAGGCTTGGCGTGGTTGCCGTCCGGATGATACAGCTGATCCTCCAGCTCGGGCGACTCTCTCAGCATCTTGTGCCAGACCTCACCCGCAGGAGCAACCGCGGCGTGGATCTCTTCGCCCAGCTCTACGTAGGAGCGTGTGATATGCTCCTGAAGCTCCTTTTCGTCCCGTCTTGCCCAGATCATGTAAAGAACGCGGCGCGCGGGGGAGTCGCCGAGCGAATTGCGCACCAGCGTCCGTCCGCCCTCCTTGAACTCGTCCGCATTGAAGTGAGACGCCTTGTCCTGAAGAACGACGGCATCATACCCGCCGTAACGGATGTTGAAATTGACGTCTTCACGGTTGCAATGATAGAGCAGACCCTTTCCGCCCTCGGTGGACATGGTGACGTGGGTGTGGACACCGGTGTATTCCAACAGCTCCTTGACCAGCTGGGGAACGCCGTTATAATAGGTGTGGCTGTTACCGATAAACAAAATTTTCATGATGATATTTTCCTCCGTTTTGTGCTTTATTTACCGACACAGAAGTGTGAAAAGATCTGTGCCACGATATCCTCGGTGACGGCGCGTCCGTCCACCTCCGCCAGCGCCGACATGGCAAGCTCCAGATCGACGCAGGATATATCCGCGCTGAAGGATGCCTCGGCGGCGGTCAATGCGGCATGGACGTGCTCCAGCGCGCGGCTCAGCGCGGCGTATTGGCGGGCATTGGCAACCACCGCATCCGAGCGGAGGTCCAAGGTGCCGTCCCAGAACATGCGCTGAATGCGTTCTCTCAGCGCGTCGATGCCCTCGTCCCGCAGGGTGGAGACCCGCAGGATGCGCTCCGCGGCAAAGCCGCCCAGAAGCTTCTCATCCCATGCGGGCGGCAGGTCGCATTTGTTGAGTATGAGCAAGACGGGAACGGTTGCGGCGCGGAGACGGGCAAGAAGGGAAGTATCCTCCTCCGTCAAGGGAACGGAGCGGTCGAACACGGCAAGAATACATTCTGCCTGAGACAGCTGTTCCTTCGCCCGCGAGATGCCGATCCGCTCTACGGGGTCATCGCTGTCCCGAAGTCCCGCGGTGTCACACAGGCGGAGCATGACGTGCCCCACGGTGACGGTCTCTTCCAGAAGATCCCGCGTGGTGCCTGCGATATCGGTCACGATCGCCGCCTCTCTGCCGACCAATTGATTGTAAAGCGAGCTTTTACCTGCGTTGGTCCGCCCGCAGATCACGGTGCGGATGCCCTCGCAAACGGCGTGCCCGAAGCTGTAGGTGGCGCAAAGCTGTTTCAACTCATTTTGCACGGCGCAGAGTCGCTCGTGGATCTCCTCCGGGGTCAGCTCTGCCAGATCCTCATCGGGAAAATCGATCCTCGCATATACGCTGGTGACGATCTCGCAAAGACGGTCGTAAATATTCAGAAGTCTGCCGCTCAGCTTGCCGCTCATACCGTTGCGGGAGAGAAGCAATTGCCCCTCCGTTTTGGCGTCAAGCAGGGAGCCTAGGGCTTCTGCTTCACTTAAAGTCAACTTTCCGTTGATGAAAGCGCGGCGCGTGTATTCTCCCGCTTCCGCTTGTCTTGCACCTGCGGCGAGGCAGGCGGAGAGCACCTGCGCGGAGATCAGAATACCTCCGTGGCAGGAAATTTCTACGGTATTCTCACCGGTGAAGGACCGCGGGGCGTGGAAGCAGACTGCCATGCCGTCGTCAATGGTCTGCGGCGGCGTGCCGTCTGTGGACGGCATACAGATGTCGCCGTATACGGTCATATTGGGAGATAGTTCACTCAAGGTCTTGCCGTTTTTGGGGCGGAAGACCCGCTCGGCGATGGGGATCGCATCCGTGCCGCTGATGCGAATAACGGCAACGCCGCCTTTCCCGTGCGGCGTGGAGATCGCCGCAATCGTGTCATTGATGTTCATAACCTTACTCCGTGCCAACTCGTGGCTTTTGATGCTTCGTTGCAAAATTTAATTTATTTAATGATACCGCAGAACGGCGGGATTGTCAAGAGCGGGAACGAAAGTGCGGCGAAAAAAGATTGTGACCGCACAAAATCCGCACAAAATCGGATAGGATAAAATTCCGAAAAGAATTGACAGACACTTCAATCCGTGCTATAATATAATGATACGAAAGAGGAGGTGAGAGAGGTGTCTCAAAAGGACGGGAAAAGTCGGATTGGGGCGGAAGATCCGCAGGCGTCAAGAGAGCGGGAAACCGACGATTTTTGGGATATTGCCGATCTCGTGCCCCCGAAAAAGAAATCACCTGTGCGTCCGCACGCCGCGGTTGAGCTGACGGAGATCACGGATGGAAAAGGTGACGGTCAAGCCTTTGTCCACGTCGCGCCCGAGCAGATGGTGGGCGGTGAACAGACACGCCTGACACGTCTGTCGGAACAGCGGCAGACACCGACGTCGAGCGCGCCCCAAAAAGAGGAAAGTGACTCGGTGATCACGCGGTATATTCCTCCGCATACTCCCGAGCCGGCACGCAAGCCGCCCGAGCCGGATGAGGAATACACGCCCGAGGGCTCCATGCTGCATCGTGTGCGAATTTACCGATGGAAGACCGACTATCAGTATTATGAGGATTTTTGCCGTCAGGCAGCGGCGCTTTACGGAAAGTGCGGCGAGGCGTGCGCGCCCGCGGCCTTTTTCTCCTACGTGCCGCAATATTCGCAAATGAACCGCGCCCAGCTCGCGTGGTATCTGTATTGGCGGGAGTGTATGCGCCGCGGTGAGGTGATCCCCACTGACTACAGCTATATCATGCTGTATATCTTCGAGATCATCAATCTGGCAGATACGGTGGACGTGCGTTTCGGTCAGCAACAGCTCTGCGCCCTGCGGCGTGCTTTTGCCGCAACCTATCCCCGTTTGGGGCATCTTCTGAACGAGTGGATCTGCGATTACAGCCTGATTCACCGTCTGCCTCCGCCGCCGCTGGAGGATCTTGGCTCGGTCTCCGATTGCACGCTGAAGGAATTCTACGTGTCGGACACGACAGCCTCCGAGCGCTATGCCGCCGCGCTGATCTCCTTTGGTTCCAATTATGCCTATACCAAAAGTAAATTCGCGGCAGGGGAGAACCGAGCACTGTTTGACCGCCACATGGTGGGGGCTTTGTGCGCCTGCATGGCAGACAGCGGCGAGGTGGGGGCGCGTATGACCGGGGCGGGTCTTGAAGAGAGCCGTTTGATCCGCGATGCTTATACGGGTGCTCTCTGCTCGCATCGCATCAAACGTCGCATTGAGATCGACTATTGCTCCTTTGCCCGTTCCCATGAGCTTCGGATCCTGGTGACGGACATCATGAAGTATACGGAAAACAAATTGCGTGCTTATCTCGGCGTCAAGTCCCGTCTGGGTCTGTACGCCTTGCCGCAGACCTTTCGCGACTGTGTCGACCGCTATCTGAAAGAGGCGCTTCCCACAAGAGCACGCACGGTCCGGTCCGAGCCGAAGCAGGCGTACGAGGCACTTTACGACGTGCCGAAAACAGCCATCTCCGCCGAACGTGCCGCCGAGATCGAGGCAGTCAGCTGGCATACCACCGAGCGTCTGATCTCTGCCTTTGACGCGAAGGAGCTGATGCAGGAAACGGAGAAGGAAGAGAAATGCGAACAGCCGGTGCTGCCCCCCGATACATCACGAGCGGCGGTTCAAGCCGATGAAACTGCAGATTCCTTGACTGAATTTTCTGAATTTATTCTGTTTATCAACAGCGCGTTGACATGTGACGTGGAAGCCCAGCGAACCTTTGCCCGCGATCGCGGCGAGATGATCGACGGTGTTGCGGATCGCATCAACGAGATCGCCGTCGAGGTATTGGGCGATATCATCCTCGAGGAGGGGGAGCGCGGTGGGTACACCGTGATCGAGGATTACCGTGAGATTTTTGAAAAGACCGAGTAGAAAGGGAACGGAAACGATGAATCAAGAGCAAAGCCAAGCACAAATAGAAAAGATCCCCAAGCGGATCCTGTCTTCACTTCTGTCCTCCGTGTCGGCAGGTGTGGTGCCCCGTGCGGGCGCGCCCTACATTGCCATCGGGCGTCAGGATGAGATCGGCGCCTTTCTCTCGGACCTGGAAGCGGTAAACGAGGGCGGCGGGTCGATGCGTTTTCTGATCGGACGCTACGGAAGCGGCAAGAGCTTTCTGATGCAATTGATTCGAGGCTATGCGTTGGAGCGCGATTTTCTGACCGCCGATGCCGATCTTTCCCCCGAGCGTCGACTTTACGGCACGGGAGGAAGCGGCGTTGCCACTTACCGTGAGCTGATGAAAAACCTTGCCTCCAAGGCGGCACCGGACGGCGGTGCCTTGCCACGCATCATTGCCCGATGGATCGCGAGCCTGCAGGGTGAGCTGGCAGGGGAGGTACTTGACCCCGAGTCGGATATATTCCGCCGCCGCTTGAACGAGCGGATCTTTGCCGAGCTGAGAGAACTTGAATTTTTGGTAGGCGGCTTTGATTTTGCCCGCGTACTGACCGCCTATTACCACGCCTATACCGATGGGGACGATGAGCGAAAGAGCGCCTGTATGCGATGGCTGCGAGGCGAATACGCCACCAAGACCGAGGCGCGTGGCGCGATGGGCATGCAGGTATCCTGCATCATTGATGACGATAATTGGTATGATTTCCTCAAGCTCTGGGCGGCACTTTCCCGCCGCATGGGATACCGCGGTCTGGTCGTTTTCGTGGATGAGTGCGTCAATCTGTATAAAATCACGCACCGCGTCAGCAGAGAGAATAATTACGAGAAAATTCTCGCTATGTTCAACGATACGTTGCAGGGTCGCGCGCCGGGGCTTGCTTTGATCCTGGGCGGTACGCCGCAATTTTTGGAGGATCCCCGACGGGGACTGTTCAGCTATGAGGCGTTGCGGAGCCGTCTTTGCGACAGCCGCTTTGCCCTTGAGGGCTTCAAGAACCTGATCGGTCCTGTGATCCGCCTGCGCAGGCTGACCGACGACGAGCTGTTTGCGCTCATCCGCCGCGTGACGCATTTGTACGCGCAGAACTACCGTTGGGAGCCGCGCATCAGCGAGGAGGAGCAGATCGCCTTTTTGCAGATATGTCTGGAGCGCGCGGGGGCAAACGATATGATCACCCCCCGAGAGATGTTGCGTGACTATATGACCGTCCTCAATATACTGATGCAAAACGAGACGGCGACCTTTGCGGATATCGTAGGCAAGGGAACCATTCGGCTGAAAACTGCCGTAGAGGAGCGTGAGGAGCAGGAGCTTTCCTCCGCCGCGTCGGAGAGCGAGCCCGGGGGGCGGACGCGCCGTACCGATTTTGACCCTAACGATATTGATTTTTGATCGGATACAAAAGCCGAAAGGAGATGTAGCATGACAGAAGCTGACCGTGTATTTGCCAGATTTCCGGAGTATATTCGGGAGTATATTTATTCGCGCTCATGGGATTCGCTGAGGCTGGTCCAGATCGAGGCGGCGCGGTGCATCTTTGATACGCGAAACCACCTTCTGCTCACCACCTCCACGGCAAGCGGCAAAACGGAGGCGGCGTTCTTTCCCATCCTTTCGGAATTTGGCGAGGATGTGCCGCAGAGTATCGGTGTGCTGTATATCGCGCCGCTGAAAAGTCTGATCAATGACCAGTTTGCCCGCATGGAGGACGTACTGCGGGAAAGCGGTGTCCCCGTGACCCATTGGCATGGGGACGTTGCCGCCTCACACAAGAAAAAGCTGCTGGAAAATCCCCGCGGCATCCTGCAAATCACGCCTGAGTCGCTGGAGAGTATGCTGATCAACCGCTCCAACGATATCTCACGCCTGTTTGCCGATCTGCGCTACGTCGTGCTGGACGAACTGCACACCCTGACGGGCACGGACCGCGGCAACCAGATCCTGTGTCAGCTTTCCCGCTTGGCACACCGCATCGGACACGTGCCGCGCCGCATCGGGCTGTCTGCCACCATCGGTGACCCGCAGACCGCCGCGGACTGGTTGGCGAGCGGAACGGACCTGCCTTGTGATATCCCGCATTTTCCGGAAGAGAAGATCCGCTGGCGGCTTGGAATGGAGCATTTCTATATTCAAAATACTAAAATGGAGCAAGCCGCACAGGAGGGTGTCGGACAGACAGGGGAGACAGAGGAGAAAGAGGAAATTCCCGAGCTGACCGAGGAGCAAATGCGCGAAGAGGGGGGGAATAGCCCTGCCCGTGCCGTCATCGATGCCGGATATGAGTATATGTATGACTGTGTGCGGGATAAGAAGTCCCTCGTTTTCTCCAATTCCCGCGAGGAGACGGAATACGTGACCGCTACCCTCCGTCAGATTGCGAAGAATCGGGGGGAACCGGATATCTTTCTGATCCATCACGGCAATCTGTCCGCCTCCATTCGGGAGGAGGCAGAGCTGAAGATGAAGGATGAGGAAGTCCACGCCGTCACCTGCGCCACCGTCACGATGGAGCTGGGAATTGATATTGGCAGATTGGAACGGATCTTGCAAAACGATTCGCCTAATTCCGTATCGAGCTTTCTTCAGCGTCTCGGCAGATCGGGGCGGCGAGGGCAACCGCCCGAGATGATGATGGTGTTCCGCGAGGAGGACCCGCTTCCCAATACCCCTCTGCCGCAACTGATCCCGTGGGGGCTCTTGCGCGCCATCGCCATCGTACAGCTGTATATTGAAGAGCGTTTCATCGAACCGCCCGCCACAAGGAAATATCCTTTCAGTCTTTTGTTCCACCAGACACTCAGCACGCTTGCCGCGTCGGGTGAGTTGACACCGCGCCTTCTTGCCGACCGTGTCCTGCATCTGCCGCCCTTTGCCCACGTTTCCAAGGAGGAATACCGCACGCTGATTCTCTCCATGCTTCAGAACGATTATCTGGAGATGACGGAGGAGAAGGGGCTGATCGTCGGTCTTGCGGGGGAGCGTCTGCTGAAAAGCTTCAAGTTCTACGCCGTGTTCAAGGATTCCGAGGATTATACCGTCCGTTGCGGCTCGGATGAGATCGGCACCATTACCACACCGCCGCCGGTGGGAGACCGCTTTGCGCTGGCGGGGCGCGTGTGGGAGGTGGAGGAGCTGGATATTGCCCGCAAGCTGATCTACGTCCGTTCGGTGCAGGGAAAGATGGAGGTCTCCTGGCCGGGTGACTACGGTGAGATCCATACGCGTATTCTGGAGCGGATGAAGAAGGTGCTGGAGGAGGATACCGTTTATCCGTATCTCAAGCCCAACGCTGTCCACCGCCTGGAGGTCGCCCGACACCTGGCGAGAAATACGGGTATGCTGGAGCAGCCCTTGGTGCACCTCGGCGGCTATTCCTATTGCCTGTTTCCGTGGTTGGGGACCCGTTCCTTCCGCACGCTGAGAAAATTTATCGCAAAGACCGCGGTGCGTTCCCGTGTCAGCGGACTGGAATTTGAGGGCGGATGCTATATCACCTTCAAAATGGAGAAGGGAGATCCCGCCTCCTTTGCCGAGGAGCTTTACGAGGAGGTATGCCGCCGCGGCATCCGTTGCGAAGAGCTGGTGGGGGCAAATGAAAATCCCGTGTTTGAGAAGTATGACGATTATATCCCCGGCGAGCTGTTGCGCCGCGCCTATGCCGCCGACAAGCTGCGTCCCGACGAAGCCGAGCGCCGCATTGCCGAGCTTTACGCGAGGACACACGGGGAGTAAGTGCTCTGCATTTTCTGCTTTTATTGCAACAAAAAATCAAAAATATTTTTCGAAAAACTATTGCATTTTCAGAAAAAGTATGGTATAATACCCAAGTATGTGAATACAAGAACAAGGGCAGTCCGCTGCGAAGCTCTGCATGAATGCCCGGATTTTTAAGGAGGCCCATAATGGATCTGATTAAGGCTTTTACAAATGAGCAGTTGAAGACAGAGGTTCCCTCGATTCACGTTGGTGACACCGTTCGTGTGCACAACAAGATCAAAGAGGGTAACAAGGAGAGAATCCAGTTGTTCGAAGGCACCGTTATCGCTAAGCACGGCGGCGGTATCTCCGAGACCTTCACCGTAAGACGTGTTTCCTACGGCGTAGGTGTTGAGAAGACTTTCCCCCTCCACTCCCCCAATGTTGCCAAGGTTGACACCATCCGTTCCGGTAAGGTAAGACGTGCCAAGCTGTACTATCTGCGTGACCGCGTAGGTAAGGCATCCAAGGTTAAGGAAGACATCTGATTATCGCAACAAAGCGAAGCACAAAGGGTTGACTGCAAATAGTCGGCCCTTTTGTGTTATCTGAAAGGAGGGAAGTATATGCGTTTCTTTTTGTTACTGTTTCATAAGATACGGCTCCATGTTCGTACCAATCCGTTGCAGATGACGGTCTTTTGTTTGGGCTGTTTTATTTGCACTCTGGCTATGGTCATGCTGTATGGAAACGTTATGCCGCATATGACCCAAGAAACGCCTGAGAAATATTACCGCTCCTTCGATGTCTATCTGCAAGAGCCCGTGCCGATCAGGGAACTGGACCTGACGGACGTGATGAATATTCCGTACGGAAGTGCGTATCAGGTGGAAGATATAATCGTAAACTCCGCCATAGAGCCCGGTAAGCTGGATGTGAAGGCGAGCAGGAACGATCGGATTTTTGAAGACTACATCTCTGATGCTGCGTTTGTGCCGGACGGAACGGTTCCCGGAGATCAATTGATCCTTTCCCAAAACACAGCGATGCACAGGCAGACAGAGACCTTTGAATTGTTGGGAAAGGTATATTTCGTGGTCGGTGTCTCTACCGAGAATTATATCACCTACAGTGACTTTCATGATTTGAATCTGAAGGTTGATTCTTTTCGGATCGTATTGGACACCAAACCGGGACGTCGGGAACAGAATGAATTTACACAGCTTTTGATCTCGAAATTTCCGGGATGCCGCGTGAAAAATGCGGATTATTATATAGCACAGGATCGCGAGCTTACCGCTCAGGCGGTGATCGTAATGACGGTGTTATATGTTTTGCTTTTTCTGTCCTTGGCGTTTATTCTGTATGATATGTTACAATCCGGTCTGTATGTGGATCTTATATTTCGCTTGCACGGAGCAACGCCGCGGCGTATTGTGCAGCTGATCGTTTTTGAACAATGGTGTATTTTGTTCCTGTTCGGCGGCTTGGCATGCCTGACGCACCGTGTTTTTTACGAGAATTGGTTTGCGCAGTTTAATCTTTATACAGGCGTCGTATACCGTGTGCAGGATTATATGGTGATCATGCTGACCACCGGTTTGCTGGCGTTGTGTTGTACGATGCCGTTTGCGCACAAGATCGTTTCAAAATACAGTTACCGTATCAAAAAGGAGGCGACAGTATTTTGAATATATTTCGCCTTTGTAAAAGCCTGTATGCAGGCAGCTTTGTTAGATTGGTGTTTCTGTTCTTGGTGATGACGTTGTCTATGCAGTCGCTTGTCGTTGCAATCGGTCTGTTGCGCTATCATCGGGCAATTGACGGGCAGATCCATTCGATACAAAACGCTCACGGTGTATATCTGATGCAATTTGAGTTAGGCGAGGCGATTTGGGATCAGGAAAACATTCAAGAGGCGGGGGAGAAGATCAGCCAACTTCCCGGTGTTCGGGAAGTGATCCGGACACGTGAGCTGCACGTGGAATGTAACAATGAAAGTTATACGCTCCTTGTTTATCATGAGTGGATGGCAAAACACTTCCGACCTCATGCAATACGCGGAGAGTGGGTAGATTCATCCGATTCCGTTGTGATATCCTCATACGGTGCTATGCGCAATGTGATCGGACAAAAGCTCATGCTGACATTTCGGAACGGATCTGATACGGTCACATATCCGATAACGGTGCAGGGCGTGATGGGAAACACCTCACACGTGTTGCGGCTGACGCGATCGGCGACGGCGTTGTCGCTGCAGGATCTGCAGTATCCCGCTTACGGTCATCTGCAGAAATATATGATCGTGTCGGAAACTTCCGTATTTTACCGTACGTTTCGGGACGCTTTTCAGACCGGACGCAATTTTCTCGTACTGTTTGAGGGGGAGATCCCGTTGCAGACCGAGCAGGCGCTTCGCGCGATGGGATTGGTTATGGATTTTCGCGAGCTTGATCAAAATACGGAAAAAGAATATGAGCTCGGCATGTTTTATGTGCGGTATTTGTTGCTTTTCAGCGGTATGTCGTTGATCCTTGCTTTTGGCATGTCGCTGTCATTCGTGCGAGAGAAGCACCGCGAGCTTGCCGTGTATGCCATTTGCGGATGCCGCCGTTGGCAGAAAAAGATGCTTTCCTCTCTCGGTGTGATTCTGATCGCGACGGTATCTTTCTTGCTTCAAAGTATGGTGATCTGCTTTTTTTATAAGTGGCACCTGTATCGGATTTTGGAAAATGCGGTCATTGCTCCGCGATTGATTGGTGTGATCGCGGGGTATACATTGCTGATCTGCGCAGTCAGTTGGATTTCTTCCGATGTGATCTACGGTAAAAAACAACTTGTTGATGTTTTACAGGAGAATCGAAAATGATCGAATTGAGCGGAATCGATAAATTTTATGCCGATGGGGCAGAGCAAAAGCATGTGTTGAAGAATATCTGTATGACGGTCTCTGAGGGTGATTTTATTTCTGTCTGCGGTACAAGCGGATGTGGAAAGACAACGTTGCTTAATATTTTGGGATTGCTGGATACCTTTGATTCGGGTGAATATATTTTTGACGGACAAAGTATGGCAGATCTGAAGGAAAAAGAAATGACGGTGTTCAGAAACAGTCATATCGGGTTTGTATTTCAGGATTTTATGCTGATCCAAAAGGAAACGGTGTTTTTTAACGTTGCTTTGCCCCTGTATTTCAGTAAAAAAGCCCCTGAGGATCTCGCGATGCGTGTGCGGGATGCACTTGAGGATGTCGGTCTTGAAGATCTGCAGTATAAAAAGGTATCAACACTGTCGGGCGGACAAAAGCAGAGAGTTGCGATCGCACGGGCAATCGTGAATCAGCCGAGATTGATCCTGGCGGATGAGCCGACCGGTGCGCTGGATGCCAAAAGCACCGAACAGATGCTCCGACTGTTTGAACGCCTGAATCAGCGTGACCGTACGGCTTTTGTGATTGTGACCCATGACCCCGCAGTGGCGGATTTTTGCAAAATACATTACGACATGATTGACGGACAGCTGTGTTTGAGACCTTGACCGACAGTCGAAAAGGGGCTGAGTCGCTGAAAAGCGAATCAGTCCCTTTTGCCGTTTCATCCCGCATGATCTGCAAACAGCGGCGGACCGATATAGATCGACGTGACCTGCGGGAGCAGGGAAAGATCACGTATTGCCGTCGGATCCAGGTCCTTCATCTTGACGTTCAGAATGATCAGGGAAGAGTTGGGGGAGAAATAAACGGTGCTGTGACGCATTCCCGCAAGCTGTTCCTCCGTCAGCTGAGGTGTGCTGTGAATTTCGAGCGTGACCGAGTCGGCGGTGTACTGCCAGCGCTCTGCCAGATAGCGAAATGCCTCCAGTGCCTCCGCATCGCTCGATACGGTACTGTAGCGAACACCGTCGGTGTAGAAGGTGAGCTTGGTACAGTCAAATCCTGTGACCGTTTCGTCGATCGGGATCGCCGTCATTCCTTCTTCATACTCAAACGTGTTTCTGTTTGCCAGGTGGAGCATATATTTTGCCTTGTTGGCAACACGTAGACCCTTCAGCTCATCCTTGGTGACAAAGAGATAGAGACTGCCGTTTTTGAGGGTGCAGTAAACGTCCTTGGAGGCGAATTTGCGCAGATCCTCCCGCGCGTTTTGCTCGATATAAGCATCGTTCAGATCTACCAGAATTTTGGACAATTCCGCAAGACGTGCTTCATTGTAGGTCATTTCCTGCTCGATTTTATCTGAAAGCAACTCTCCGTTGAGTGTATATTGAGAGATGAAGTACTCGCCGTAAAAATCCACACGCTCCTCATAAAGTGCCCGAGTCCACCGTTCGCCATCCGGGGTGCCTGTGGTATAGAGCGCTTCGCCGTATTTCAGCAGCTGTCCCTCCTTGGAAAACTCACCGAGCTTTCGTTGTTGCGTCTGCAGGATGTCGTGCTCCACCTGCCATTGGGCGCGTGTTTTTCCTTGATAGGTGAAATTCATCCTTGCGGTATAATCGTAACTGCGTCTGACCAAAATCGCGATATACGTATCTCGATCCGCCTCCTGGAGAGCGAGGTACAGCCCTCCGGAGAGTTTCCAGCCGTTCAGGGTCATCAGTGCCATGGAGTCGGAGGTGTCAGCAGCCATGCTTCCCGAAAGGAAAGCAGAGGTGTCAGATTCCTGCTCCCACAGGATCTGATCCGGGTCAACAGGCGGTAACCCGCTCTCCATATTCAGCGCCTCGTCGGTACTGCTCTTGGTGTGAAGTCTTCCAAAGCCGAGTCCTGCGATCAACACGAGACAAGCCGCCAGCGATCCCCAGCGGATCAGCCGCCCCGCGAGGCGGGAACGAGTCGGACGGTGCTCGATGACCTCGGCGATATAGGCTTCGTCGATCATCCCCATCGCGTCCTGCCATATCTTACCGTTTGTCATAACGGATATCCCTCCTTTTCAAGAAATACGCGCAGCTTTTCACGGGTGCGCATCAGCATCATTTTGACCTTACTCTCCCCAAAGCCGAACTGCGTGGCAAGAGCGGCGATGGAATCACACCGCCAATAGCGGCAGACGAATACCATTCGCTCCTGCTTGGGAAGTTCGGCAAGAAAGCCGTTGAGCAGAGAAGCCAGCCGCTCGCTGCCGACCTCCGAGGGAGCAGGGAGGCATTCCTCCAGCTCGTGCAGAGAGAGTGCCACCTCGCCGCCGCCCCGTTTGTCGGCACTGTTAGCGCGAGCGCGGCTGACGGAGATATTGCGCGCCATGCCGGAAAGATAGGCGGGAAAATTTTGCGGACGTGCCGGCGGAATGGCATTCCACGCGCCGAGATAGGTGTCGTTTTCACATTCCTCCGAGTCCTCTCTGTTGCCAAGGATCCGATAGGCGATCGTATAGATCAGCTTTCCGTATTTTTTCTTGGTCTCGGCGATTGCCCGTTCGTCGCGGTTGTGATAGAGCGCTAAGATCAAGGCGTCCTCTGACATAATAGCACCTCCTCTATTGTATGATGTATTCTTATCCTATCTGTCGCATAAAAAAGGGAATGGTCACATTTTTTGAGAAAAATTGCTTAATTTTTGCGCCGGGCTACCATAATGATTATATCACGTTTTTGCGATTTGCCAAGTGTTGGATGTCGTTTTGTGATGACTTGTCGCTTTGTACAAAGAAGGCATCGGCTTTTTGCACAAAGATGACAAATCGTATCGGAAGGCGTTTATTTTGATGGAATGTCTTGCCAAAAATGGAAGGCGAGGCATTGACAAGCGCCTTGGCTTTATGATAAAATAAAGTATAATCGGGGAGAATGGGTTGTTCGTCGCTTTCGTGTGACAGAGACGTGCGTTTTCACCGTAAAGGGAGGTATTTTATGGAAAGAAATCAGACGATTTGCGTTGACCGGATCCTATCCGTATTGGATCCCGGTTCCTTCGTGGAGGTCGGCGCTTATGTCGGAAAAAATACGGATAATACAGAGCTGACCGGTGTTGTTTGCGGCTACGGTGCTGTGGATGGAAGACTTGTCTATATCTTTTCGCAGGATCCCAATCGACGTCTTGGTGCAATGGATGCGCTTCAGGCATCCAAAATCGAAAGGATTTATCAGATGGCGATGATGGGCGGCGCACCTGTGATCGGTATTTTTGACAGCGCGGGCGCTCCCGTAGAGGACGGTGCGCAGGCGTTGGACGCATATGGCAGAGTGATGAGCTGTGTGACCCGCGCCTCCGGCGTGATCCCGCAGATCGCATACGTGGCAGGTACTTGCGCAGGCATGTCGGCAACCATTGCCGCTATGTTTGATTTTACCGTGATGCTTGCCGAACAAACAAAATATTATATTACCTCTCCCTTCGTGCTGGGTGGGGAGAACGGCAATGCAGCTTCTGCCGCCGCCTGCGGCGTGGCAACCTTTGTGGAGGAGGATGAGATCGGCGCCGCCGCCAAGCTGCGCAAGCTTCTTTCGATGATCCCCTCCAATAACGCGGATGGCACCGAGACCGTTCGCAGCTCGGACGATCTCAATCGCGCGATCGCAGTCGAACGCGGTGAAAACGGCGCGTACGACGTGAAGGCGCTGATCGCCGCTCTTGCCGATGACGGCGATTTCCTGCCGCTGCATGAGAGCTACGGTCAGGATATGATCATCGGTCTTGCCTCGATCGGCTATTACGTCTGCGGTATCGTGGCAAATGACCCCGCAAAGGGTGAGGGAGCTATCTCTCCCGACGGCGCGAGAAAAGCCGCCCGCTTCCTGTCCTTCTGCGATTGCTTTGATATTCCTGTGCTGACGCTGGTGGATTCCGTCGGCGTGCTGGCATGTGAGGCGGCTGAGCGCGACCCTGCCGCGTCGGCACTGGCAAGATTGGCACAGAGCTATTCGACCTCCCGTAATGCCAAGGTGACCGTGGTGACCGGCAAGGCATACGGCGCGGCGCTGACCCTGATGGGTTCCCATTCCGTTGGTGCAGATACCGTGCTTGCGTTGGAGGATGCCTGCATCAGCACCATGTCTCCGCAGGCCGCGGTCGCTTTCCTTTGGAATGACCGTATCACGCCCGAGGTGAGCAGAGAATCGCTTGAGGCGCAATGGCGTGAGGAGCATGCCGCTCCCGCAATCGCGGCAAGCCAGGGTGTGGTAGACGATCTGGTTGCCCTCCCCGAGCTGCGTGCCCGCGTTTGCACTGCCTTCTATATGCTGGCTCGGAAGAGCAGCGGTTCTTTTGACCGCCGCCATTCGAATCTGCCGCTGTAATATATAGGAGGTAGAAATGAACACTTTTTCGTTATCTGCAGCGCTCCCCGCGTTGGAGCCTTCCGAGACCATTCTGACAGATCAATGGGTCTATACCGGTGTGTTGGCACTGTTGGCTGTGCTGATCCTGTTTATGGTGCTTGCCACCATCTGGATCGCCATTGCCTTGAAGAGAAGCATCACCAATCACGGTGATCCCGTTTCCGGACAGAGCAATGCCGTCGATGCGCATCTTTCCTCTGTCCCGACACAGAGCAGTGCAACCGATGACGGCGCACTGCTTGCCGCCATTACTGCCGCCATTGCGGTAGTCTGGGAGAGCGAGCATCCCGGTACAAGCTTCCGCGTAGTCTCTTATCGTCATGTGGGCAAGCGTTCGCCCTGGAATCGCAAATAAATTGAATGAACAATTACGAAAGGTTGGATTAGATTTATGAGAACATTTGTTGTTACCGTGAACGGTGTGCAATATCAGGTTGCTGTAGAAGAGGTTGCCGCAGGCGCCTCCATTCCCGTTGCCCCCGTGGCTCCCGTAGTTCCCGCTGCTCCCGCCGCTCCTGCTGCCGCTCCTGCGGCACCCGCTGCTCCCGCTGCCGCCCCCGCTACTGCCCCTGCGGCACCTGCCGCTCCCGCGGTACAGGGCTCTGCCGGTGCAACCGTGATCAAGGCGCCCATGCCGGGCAGCATTCTGAAGGTCAATGTGGCTGTAGGCGATGCCGTCAAGAAGGGCGACGTACTTTGCGTTCTGGAAGCAATGAAGATGGAGAACGATATTTGCGCGCCCGCGGACGGAACCGTTGCTTCTGTCAATACTTCCAAGGGCGCTTCTGTCGCTACCGATGACGTGCTGTTGACCATGAATTGATGAGGTAGGAATATGCCGAAAATTAAAATTACTGAAACGGTCCTGCGAGACGGTCACCAATCGCTGATCGCGACCCGTATGACCACGGAAGAGATGTTGCCCATTCTTTCCACGATGGATCAGATCGGTTACCATTCGCTGGAGGCGTGGGGCGGTGCTACCTTCGATGCCTGCCTGCGCTTTCTGAATGAGGATCCTTGGGAAAGATTGCGCACCATTCGCGCCCATGTGAAAAATACCAAGCTGCAAATGCTGTTCCGCGGACAGAATATGCTGGGCTACCGCCACTATTCCGATGACGTCGTGGAATATTTCATCCAGAAAGCAGTTGCCAACGGAATCGATATTCTTCGCATTTTCGACGCGCTGAACGACGCCCGCAATCTGGAAACCTCCATCCGCGCCACCAAGCGCGAGGGCGGTCACGTGCAGGCTGCCATCTCCTATACCACGAGCCCCGTCCATACCAACGAGTTCTTTGCCGAGTATGCAAAGCGCCTGGAGGATATGGGAGCGGATTCCATTTGTATCAAGGATATGTCGGGTCTGCTGACTCCTTATGCTTGCTATGATCTGGTCAAGATGCTGAAGTCCACCGTCAGCATTCCGATCCAGCTTCATACACACTATACCTCCGGTCTGGCATCCATGACGCTGATCAAGGGCATTGAGGCAGGCGCGGATATCATCGATACCGCCATCTCTCCTCTGGCGATGGGCACCTCCCACCCCGCCACCGAGTCCATGGTCGCCACGCTGGCAGGCACGGAATACGATACCGGTATCGATCTCGGCGCGCTGGATGAGGTCACCAAGCATTTTACCGCACTGCGCGAGAAATACCTGGCATCCGGTCAGCTGGACACCAAGGTGATGAAGGTGGACGTCAACGCGCTTCGCTATCAGGTTCCCGGCGGTATGCTCTCCAATCTGGTCTCTCAGCTGAAGCAGGCAGGGAAGTCGGAACTGCTGATCGACGTGCTTGAAGAGGTTCCGCGCGTTCGTAAGGATGCGGGCTATCCGCCGTTGGTTACCCCCACCTCCCAGATCGTCGGTACGCAGGCGGTGTTCAACGTCATCGGCGGCGAGAGATATAAGATGGTCACCAAGGAGTTCAAGGGCATGATCCGCGGTGAATACGGTCAGACCCCTGTGGAAGTGGATCCTGAATTTGTCAAGAAGATCATCGGCGACGAAAAGCGTATCACCTGCCGTCCCGCAGACCTTCTGGCCCCCGAGCTTGAGGAGCAGCGTGCCAAGGTAGCGCCTTATATGGAGCAGGATGAGGACGTACTGACCAGTGCTATGTTTGAGCAGGTCGCGGTGAAGTTCTTCGAGCAGAGAAAAGCAAAAAAATACGGGCTGGATTCCGGCGTGGCAGATGCCGCACTCGGCGTACACAGCGTATAAATAATCCCAAAAGCGATGCCGCAGTATTCTGCGGTGTCGCTTTTTAAAATTTTTTGAAAAAAATTTTAAAAAGGTGTAACGAAAGCGCTTTTTTTGCGTCTTATATATAGAGAGCGTTTTTACATATCGCGGATCGCTTGGCTCAAAATATATTTCGCAAATGTGACAAAAAAGTGCGCTGATGCATTGACATTCTACAAAAATATGATATAATAATTTATTATACTAAAACGGAAAAGGGAGGTTGCACGGTCATGAAAAATAAATTGCGCTATCTGTTGCTGATCCTTGCAGCCTGCCTGCTGTTGACCGGATGCGGTAAGGGTGGCAAATTGCCGGGTACCGAGACCTCGGGAAACGGCGACGGTACGGATCCCAGCCCGGAGTTGCTGGAATTCAACTACGGTCGTTTGGTCATCAATAACAGATTTGTGACCGTTTCGGATGAAAATGTAAACTTTACGTTGAATTTTGAAAAAAAGATGTTTACGCCGCGGGACGATATCGTCCTGACCGTTTACGTGACCAACTATACGGGGGATGAGCTGATTTTTGATCTGCCCGAGCCCATCATCAGCCGCCAACAGCTGGTCCACGCCTCGCTGACCTACGGTAACGGTCAGTATGAGGTGCCCGTGACCGTGGCATATGAGCCGGATCGGGAGCTGGGGGGCGGTGTGGAGACAGTTTCAGTGCGCGACAGAAAACTGATCGCTACCACGGTGACCTTCCACACCTCTGCATATGAGAATATTGAAGAATCGATTTTCAGCGACCAATATGCCGACACCTATGAGATGAATCTTTGGTTTGGGGCGGGCGAGAATACATACCGCGCCGCAACGGACGTGAATTATCTGCCCCTTTCGTGGAACAGTGCGGAGGAGATCCAGTCGCTGGTCCTGCCTGAATCGTACGTTCGTCTGGTCGGCGACGTGCGTTTTACCGTGAACTTCCCGGAGGTGCATTGCGGCACGGATGACGATATCCGCATGCATGTCAAGGTGGAAAATGTTGGCATCGAGCCAATCAAGCTTCATTCCACCTTCGACGTGTCGCAGCCGTCTTATTATGTCCGTGCTGAAATGACCTACGGAAATCTGGTCCCGGTGCGAGATAATGTTGCAAGTCCGTCCGAGATCGCGGGCATCGATTCAACATACCAATTGAAACGCGATGAGGCGCTGGAGCGGGATATCACCTTCTATACCTCGGAATTTCAAGCGATCAAGCGTTCGGTATTCTTCCATCATAACCGCGAGTATTGCGTATTGAAGGTCTGGCTGATGGTGGAGGGAGAGATCAGCGAAATACAGATCCCCATCGAGTATGATAAGTATCTGCCATATTCCTATCATGATAGGGAAGTTCCCCCGATCGTTGAGCCGGAGTATCCTGTAACCGAACCGATCGAAACCACGGGAGACCTCTCCGAGACAACGGACGAGCCTTCGGAAACCACGGAAGAACCCTCCGAAACCACAGGAGAACCTTCGGAAACCACAGAAGAACCCTCCGAAACCACAGAAGAACCCTCCGAAACCACGGAAGAACCTGCGGAAACCACAGAAGAACCCGCCGAAACCACGGGAGAACCTGCGGAGACCACGGGAGAACCTGTTGAAACCACGGAAGAACCCGCCGAAACCACAGGAGAACCCTCCGAAACCACAGGAGAACCTGCGGAGACCACGGGAGAACCTGTTGAAACCACGGAAGAACCTGCGGAAACCACAGGAGAACCTGCCGAAACCACAGGAGAACCTGCGGAAACAACGGGAGAACCCGCCGAAACCACAGGAGAGCCTGCGGAGACAACGGAAGAACCTGCCGAAAATATGGCGGAGGAACCCACCGACACGACCGGAGAACCGGGCGAAACAGAACTCGTTTCTCCCTCATAAAAGAAAAGTCGTACGACTGATGAGTCGCGCGACTTTTTCTTCGTTTTTGAAATGAATTCCTTGACACGGTGGGAAGAAAATGGTATACTTAATATGTATTACTTTGACTTGAAGTCTATCAGATCTTTTCC
Organism: Clostridia bacterium; assembly: GCA_017452525.1. Taxonomy (GTDB): domain Bacteria; phylum Bacillota; class Clostridia; order Oscillospirales; family CAG-272; genus RGIG3947. The sequence goes on along the minus strand of JAFTMG010000006.1, from coordinate 126,221 downwards.
GAAAGGATGTGTTGATATGAGTTGTTCCCGTACCCACTCGTTCCGCTTGGCGGACTCGCTGGCAGCCTGCCGTCAGCAGACGGACCGCTTGCGTGCCGACAGCTATGCGGAATATCAGTTTGGCGGTGTTTTTGCCGATACATTGGCATTTACCAAGCAATATCAGTTGATGTCCTCCGAGCATTGGACACGGTTTGTCAACCAGTTCCGTACAGAGGCGGACTCCAAAAACCGCGGTTGGCGCGGAGAATATTGGGGCAAGATGATGCGCGGTGCGTGCTTTGTTTGTGCCACCACGCGCGATGCCGAGCTGGAGGCTGTTTTGCGTACGACGGTGGAGGATATGCTGACAGCCGCCGATCCGAGCGGTCGGATCTCTTCCTATTCGCCCGAAACCGAATACGATGGCTGGGATCTTTGGTCCCGCAAATACGTCATGCTCGGTATGGAGTATTTCTGGGAGATATGCCATGACGAAGATCTGAAGGCGCGCATCGTTGCCTCACTTCGCGGTCAGGCGGATGTGATCCTTGCGCATATCGGTCCTTCTGAGGAAGGGAAGAAGCCGGTCACACTTGCCACCCGCAACTGGCGCGGTCTCAATTCCGTTTCTATCTTAGAGCCGATGGTGCGCCTGTACCATCTGACGGGGGAGAAGAAATATCTCGATTTCTCCGCATACCTCGTCTCGACCGGTGCCATCGATGGTGAAAATCTGTTTGAGTTGGCGTACGAGGACCGTTTGTATCCGTACCAATATCCTGTCACCAAGGCATATGAGATGATGTCCTGCTTTGAGGGACTTTTGGAATACGCCCGAGTGACCGGGGAACAAAAGTATCTGGATACCGTCGTACGATTTGCGCACCGCGTGATGGAATCGGATGTCACGGTGATCGGCTCCTGCGGATGCACTCACGAGTTGTTCGACCATTCCACCTTCCGCCAGACCTCCACGGATCATACCGATATCATGCAGGAGACATGTGTGACGGTGACGTGGATGAAATTCTGTATGCAACTGTTGTATCTGACCGGCGACCCTGCTTTTGCCGATCAGATCGAGCAGTCCTTCTATAACGGATATCTGGGAGCGCTCAATACCGAGCATAAGATCCCGGACGGTCTGCCGTTCCAGAAATACCCCGAGCTTCGCCCCGAGGCGTTGCCCTTTGACAGCTATAGCCCTCTGACACCCGATACCCGCGGCAGAAAGGTCGGCGGTCTGCAGGTGATGGCGGACAATACCTACTACGGCTGCTGTGCCTGCATTGCGGCTGCCGGTATCGGTCTTCTCTCCCGCGTGGCGCTTCAGAGAGGAGAGCAGGGACTTTATCTGAACCTCTATGAGGTGGGCAGGGTACAGACGCTGGCACCCGACGGCACCCCCTTGACCTTGCGGATCGATACTGAATATCCCAAGGACGGCACGATCCGCCTTGCTCTTGAAAAGGAGAACACCGAGGCGTTTACGCTTTATCTGCGCGTCCCTGCATGGAGTGAGCAGAACGTGCTTGAGGTCAGCGGCGGTGCTACCGCCAAGGCATGTGCCGCGGCAGGTGCATATCTCCCTGTGGAGATCCCTGCGGGAGAAGGCGAATGCGGTATGACGCTGACGTTGGATATGCGTACCAAGTGCATTCATCCCATCGGTGTAGGATACGGAAAGGATGAGTTGCACGTTCAGGTGGATTGGGCAAATAATTGCATCATTCCCACCGAATATATTGAGGACCCCAAGTCCCGCTACCACGTTGCGCTTCGCCGCGGTCCGCTGATGCTTGGCGGAGACAACCGTCTTGGCCGAAGTGTGGATGAGCCGGTCTGCCCGGCAGAGCTTGCAGACGGTACGGTAAACGCTTCTTTGCTGGCGGCTTCGGAAATTCCCTATCCATGTCTTGTCGCCGTCCGGGTTCCGCAGAAGAACGGTACCTCGCTTGTATTGACCGATTATTCCTCTGTCGGTAAGACGTGGGATGAGACCTCCCGTTGTGCGGTATGGCTTCCCACGCCGCAAGAGGGCAATGAATAAAACAGGAGATCAGAAGATGAGAAATTACAAGAAAAATTACCCCCTTTATGAGACAACGGTGTTCCGCGATTTTCGCGTGATGACCGAAAACGTTGCCGACAAGTATCCGGATAAGATCGCCTTCGGCTACCGGACCAATCCCCATGACGAGCAGATGACCACGGTGACCTATGCGCAGGCACGTGAGGATATCCGTAATCTGGGTACCGGATTGATCGCGCTGGACGCGCGTGAGCATCAGGTCGCCATTGTTGGCGAAAGCTCCTATTATTGGGTCGCGTCCTACTTTGCGCTGATGTCCGTTGGCGCGGTCACCGTTCCCGTAGATAAGGATCTGCCCTTGGAAGATCTGCTGGGCATTTTCAACACCGCCGAGTGTTCCATGATCGTATACAGTCCCGTGGTGGAGGAGAAGATCATGGCGCTGAAGGAACAGATCCCCACGCTCAAGACGCTCGTCTGCATGGGCAAGAGCGAGGTGGAGGGTGTGATCGGCATCACTGACGTCATTGCAGACGGCGCGAAGCGCTTCGAGGAGGGGGATCATTCCTATTATACCTATGAGATCGACCCTGACCGTCTGGCATCCATTGTATTTACCTCCGGTACCACCGGCAAAGGCAAGGGCGTTATGCTGTCCCAGACCAATATCTGTTCGGATATGACCCAGGGTATGTATAACTTTGCCATTACCGAGCGTACCATGTGTCTCCTGCCGCCCCACCACACCTTCGGTTCTACCGTCAATTTCGTGGGACATTTCGCGCAGGGCTCCATGGTCTATATCACCAGCGGTCTGCGCTATATGATGCAGGAGATCAAAGAGGTGAAGCCCACCCATCTGGTGCTGGTGCCTCTCTTTGTGGAAACGATCTATAAACGCATTTGGTCCACCGCCGAGAAAACGGGCAAGGCAGGTCTTCTTCGCAAGATGATGAAGGTCTCCAATGCCGCTCGCAAGATCGGTATCGATGCGCGTCGTAAGCTGTTCTCCAGCGTTCTGTCCGTGCTTGGCGGCGAGCTGCAGATGATCATTTGCGGCGGCGCGGCACTGAACCAGGACATTATTGATACCTTTGACGCGCTTGGTATCACCATTCTGAACGGATACGGCATCACCGAGTGCGCCCCCCTGATCTCTTGCAACCGCAACCGTTATCAGAAGAAGGGCAGTGTCGGCGTGCCGATCATCGGTGAGCAGGTCAAGATCGCCGATCCGGATGAGAACGGCGAAGGCGAGATCTGTGTCAAGGGTCCCAACGTGATGCTCGGTTATTATAAGAATCCCGAGGCAACGGCGGCGGCATTTGACGAAGAGGGCTATTTCAAGACGGGTGACTACGGCAAGCTGGATGAGGAAGGCTGGATCTATATCACCGGACGCTTGAAGAATCTGATCATCTTCTCCAACGGCAAGAACGTATACCCCGAGGAGATCGAGACCGAGATTTCCCGCATCCGCGGTGTGGGTGAGGTCGTGGTATATGCCGGTGAGAGCAAGGTCAATCCAAAGAAGGAGGTCATCGTAGCTGAGATCTATCCCGACTACGACGCCTTGGATCTGGTTGGTATCAAGCAGGAGGATGAGGAGCAGGTCAAGACCTACTTCCAGGATGAGGTCAGGAAGGCAAACAGCCGTATGGTTTCCTATAAGGCTGTCGGTCTGGTCAAGATCCGCAAGGAGGAATTTGTGAAGAATACCTCCCGCAAGATCATGCGTTTTGCCATCAATAAAAATATTGATGAGGAATAATCAAAACAGAACCCATCGGCAAAATTTGCCGATGGGTTCTGTTTTGAGAGCAGATCACATGCCGAGATCTTCTCCGACCAGAATGACCTTGATCTTGCCCGCGGGACGGGAGACGCGGGTGATGACCAGATTGGCGCAGATGCAGTCGGGAGAAATACAGTCGGCACAGGTGCCGGTGGTCTTGCAGGGAGTATTGACGGGGAAGCGCTGGGCGTTGGTCGGCGCCGCCGTACCGCGGACACGGGCGATGGCGGCAGGGAGGTCCTTGGCAATCTTGTTCAGACCCGCCACAACGATCACGCTCTTCGGGCCGTATATCAGCGCGGCAACGCGGTTTCCGTTGCCGTCCATGTTGACCAGCTGTCCGTTTTCGGTGATGGCGTTACTGCTCATCATAAAGGTATCGGCGCTCAGCGCGGCATGCATCCGTGCGTTCCGTTCCTCGGGAGTCTTGGCGGTGTCGCGGTCGATCAGCGCCTGACCGCGCGCACGGAGCAGGTCTTGCGCGCCCAATTCCTCCAGCGTCTGAGAGCCGCCCCATGCCACGGTATGCTCCGCGGGGATCCACTCCAGCAGCTGACGGCGCGCGCTTTCGACATCAGGGCAGTAGCAGGCTTCGAAATGGCGTGCCTTCAACGTCTTGACCACGCTCTCTCCTAACTTGGTATAACGGTCCTTTTGCGGTTGTGTCATCACGTATCCTCCTTGTGAGGTGTTTTTTTTGTATTTTATCATATTTGAAGAGATTTGTAAATCCCCCTGTTGTTTTTTTGAAAAAAACTTGCATCAGAGAAGATTTTGTGGTACAATAAAAAGGATTGAAATTTGCACTTATGAAATTGTATAAAGGATGATTATGCCGATGAATTTACAGCAGGAAATTAACAGAAGAAGAACGTTTGCCATCATCTCTCACCCTGACGCAGGTAAGACCACGCTGACAGAGAAGTTTTTGCTTTACGGAGGCGCGATCCAGTCTGCGGGATCCGTCAAGGGAAAGGCGTCGGATCGCCATGCCGTTTCGGACTGGATGGAGATGGAGAAGAAGAGAGGTATCTCCATTACCTCGTCTGTCATGCAGTTTGAATACGAGGGGTACTGCATCAACATTCTGGACACCCCCGGTCACCAGGATTTCTCTGAGGATACCTACCGTACCCTGATGGCTGCAGACAGCGCCGTGATGGTGATCGACGCGGCAAAGGGTATCGAGCCCCAGACTCGCAAGCTGTTCAAGGTGTGTGCTATGCGCGATATTCCGATCTTTACCTTTATCAACAAGCTGGACCGCGAGGCAAGAGACCCCTTCGATCTTTTGGACGAGCTGGAAAAGGAGTTCGGTATCGATACCTACGCCATGAACTGGCCGATCGGCTGTGGCGTGGACTTTAAGGGCGTATACGATCGCGGCGAGCAAAAGATCCTCGCCTTCGGTGACTCGCACCGCGGTCGTGACAGACTGTCCGCCATCGACTGCGACATTACCGATACCGCGCAGATGGATGCGCTGATCGGTCCCTACCTCCGTGCAGATCTGACCGATCAGATCGATCTCTTGGATGCCGCCAGCGCGGATTTTGATCTGGAAAAGGTTCGCCACGGCAAGCTCAGCCCGGTATTTTTTGGTTCCGCGCTCAACAACTTCGGCGTGGAGACCTTTTTGGAGCATTTTCTGCAAATGACCACCGCGCCGCTTTCCCGCCGCGCGGAAAATGCCGTGGTCGATCCCTTTGATCCCAATTTCTCCGCCTTCGTGTTCAAGATCCAGGCGAACATGAATAAGGCGCACCGTGACCGCATCGCTTTTATGCGAATCGTTTCGGGTAAATTCGAACGCAATGGGGAGTATTGGCACGTGCAGGGCGAGAAGGAGATCAAACTGTCTCAGCCGCAGCAGATGATGGCGCAAGAGCGCTCCATCATTGAGGAGGCATATGCGGGCGATATCATCGGTGTTTTCGACCCGGGTATTTTCTCTATCGGCGATACCGTTTGTGCCAAGGGCTCCAAGATCATTTATGAGGGGATCCCGAATTTCCCGCCCGAGCGCTTTGCTCTGGTCGAGCAGCTTGACAGCATGAAGCGCAAGCAGTTTGCCAAGGGTATGAACCAGATCGCGCAAGAAGGTGCGATCCGCATCTTTATCGAACCCGAATCCGGTATGGAGAGAGTGTACGTGGGCGTGGTTGGTGAGTTGCAGTTTGACGTGCTGGAATCACGTATGCGGAGCGAGTATAACGTGGAATACCGCAAATATCCTCAGCCTTACAGCGTGATTCGCCTGCTCCCCAAGGAGGTCGATCCCAAGTCGCTCTATCTCTATGAAACCAAATGGGTGCAGGATTTCCGCGGAAACAACTACCTGCTGTTCACCAGCGAGTGGAGCATCCGTTATATTCTGGAGCATAACGAGGGGCTCGAGCTACTCGAATACGGTCAGCGCATGGAGGATTGATGATAGTGTCTGCAGAAACATTTTCGATTCGTGAAGCGGTGCGCGAGGACGTGCCGCAGATCCTGCAATTTATTCGCCAATTGGCGGAATACGAGCATCTGGAGAAGGAAGTAGTCGCCACCGAGGCACTGCTGGAGGAATGGTTGTTTGACGAGCAGAAGGCAGAGGTGCTGATCGCGCAGCAGGGAACGACCCCTGTGGGATTTGCTCTGTATTTCCATAATTTTTCTACCTTCCTCGGCAGAGCGGGGATCTATCTGGAGGACCTCTTCGTTCTGCAGGAATATCGCGGCAGAGGATACGGTAAAGCACTTCTTCGCCGCCTGGCGCAGATCGCACTGGAGCGAGGCTGCGGGCGACTGGAGTGGAGCTGCTTGGATTGGAATCAGCCGAGCATTGATTTTTACCGCTCGCTGGGGGCTGTCCCTATGTCGGATTGGACCGTTTACCGCCTGACCGGGGAGACTCTTGATCAAATGGCAAAGGAATGAAATCATGAAATATCAAGCTCTTATTTTTGATCTGGACGGCACGTTGCTGGACACGTTGGACGATCTGGCAGACAGTGTCAATGCCGCCTTGCGGATGCACGGGTATCCGACCAAGACGCGTGACGAGGTCTGTGCCGCTGTTGGAAACGGCATGGCGAAGCTGATCGAGCGTGTGGTGCCCGGCGGCAGGGAGGACCTCTTGTTTGACCGTGTGCTTGCCGATTTCAAGCAATATTACGGCGCACACTGCGAAGATAAGACCGCGCCTTATCCCGGGATCCCCGAGCTGCTTGAGAAACTGCGTGAGTCGGGCGTGAAGACGGCGATCGTCTCTAACAAAGCGGATTACGCGGTGAAAAAGCTGGCAAAAGCCTGGTTTGCGGATACCGTCCCCGTCGCCATCGGTGAGAACGAGGCGGCAGGCATTCGCAAAAAGCCCGCACCCGATACAGTGGATCTGGCACTGCGGGAATTGGGACTTACCCGTGACCAGGCAGCCTACGTAGGCGACTCTGAGGTGGATATCGTGACGGCACGCAACTGTGAGATGCCGTGCCTTTCCGTGACGTGGGGCTTCCGCTCCCGTGATTACCTGAAGGCAGAGGGGGCCGAGACGTTGCTTGATACCGCGCAGGCGCTTTGGGAAGAAGTCTGCGGAGAGTAAAGAGGTGAAATCATGATCAAAGAAATCATTCGAGCGACCGATGACGCACCCGAGACGTTGATCGTCTACACCGCAGACCGTCCGTTTCGTATTCTGCAGCTGACGGATATGCAAATCATCGATCTGGATTGCACCCGCAATCCCACCCGCGACCGTCAGATCAAGGGGGCGTATTTCAAAGAGGGTGTTCCGGATATGGACATCCGTTGCTTTCAGTACGTTTATGAGCTCGCCGAGCGACTGCGTCCCGATCTGATCGTTCTGACGGGAGACAACGTATACGGTGAGTTTGACGATAACGGCGCGATGACCAAAAAGCTCTGTGACCGCATGGAGGAGATCGGCGCGCCTTGGGCGCCCGTCTTCGGTAATCATGACAATGAGAGCAGGAAAGGCGTGCGTTGGCAGATGGAGCAGTTTGCCAAGGCACCTCATTGTCTCTTCCGAGAAGGAAACGTCACCGGTCATGGCAATTATGCCATCCGACTGCGGTGCGCGACGAGCGAAAAGGACACCATGACGCTGTATCTGTTGGACACCAACGGATGCCGTCTGGTGGGGGACGCTTGGGCGCCCGAGGAGGGGATCACGGAGGATAACGTGGATTACGATCTGATCTGCCATGAGCAGGGAATTTATCCCGATCAGATCGCGTGGTACCGTGATACCGCTCAGCGGATCTGCAAGGAGTGTCAGGAGGAGATTCCGTCCTTGGCATTCTTCCATATTCCGCTGAAAAAATATGACGAAGCTTTCATCCAAAAATACAATTATGAGTTTAAAAAGGACTTCTTGGCGGATCAGGAAGGCGATTTTGGAATCGTTTGTGAACATAATTCCAAGCGGATCGATGCCGACGGAGCCTTCTACAATATGGCAAGATCGGTGGGAACCCGCGGCTTCTTTGCGGGACACGAGCATAAAAACGATGCATGCATTCATTACGACGGTGTCCTGCTGGCATACGGTACTAAAACGGGAACGGCGACCTATTATCGGGATGATGCCATTGGTGGCACGCTGATCGAGATCACTCCCGATTCCGACTTTACCGTGTCTCATCATACCTGCCGTAAGCGATTTGAGATCGCGATGAGCTGACCGCGACTTTCTGTTATGCATATACTGTAATATCTGCATAACAGAAAGGTGGAGGTTGAATTGACGGAAAGAGCGCCGCTGCGATATTTTGCGGCATGCAACAGCGAGGACGGCTTCCGGAGCTTTTATCACCGTGTGTTTGCCGAGGATCTGTCACACCGCTACATCATCAAGGGCGGTCCGGGGACGGGAAAAAGCACGCTGATGCGGCGTGCCGCCCGACGTGCTAAGGAGCGGGGATATGAGGTGGAGGAGATCTATTGCTCATCCGACCCGCATTCCTTGGATGGCGTTATTTTGCACCGTGGATCGGAGTGTATCGCGATCTTGGACGGTACTGCGCCGCACGTGACTGAAATGGAGCTGCCGGGCGCGAGGGATGAGATCCTGTACGTCGGAGATTTCTGGTCAACGGCTGCGCTGAAGGCACAGCGATACACATTGGACGCGCGCGGTCGGGAAAAAGCCGAGTGCTATGCCGTTTTTTATCGTTACCTTCGTGCCGCAGGGCAATGCGAGCGAAATATGGAGGCGGAGATCGCTCCGATTTTGGATCATACCAAAATACGGGATACGGTATCGCGGCTCCTGTCTCATGATCCCATCGGGAAGGGCTTTTCGGAAAAGGTGATGCTGACCTCCTCTGTCGGCATGAGGGGGCGGTTCCGATACGGAACCTTTGAGGACGCGTCCGATACCGTATATGCCATCCGAGATTTCGGCGGAACGGCGTATCGCTTTTTCGATGAGCTCTGCCGTATGGCACGGCAGCGGCATATGAGAACGTGGGTCTCTTACGATCCGCTGATCCCGTCTCACGTGGATGGGATCTGCTTCCCGGATACCCGCATATGCTTTGTCCGCGCCGACCTGCCGCCGTGTGGTGAGGAGTCGAAGGAGAAGGCAGTGAGACGTATTTCCATGCGCCGTTTTGTCGGTCCGCTTGGTGATGCATCCGCGGAAGGGATCCGTGAGGCACGGCGTTGCCGCGATCACATGCTCCTCGCGGCATGCAAGACGGCAGAGCGGATCCGCGAGCTTCACTTCTCTATGGAAACCGCATATGGAGCGGCAATGGATTTTGACGCTATGGAAAAATATACCGATGTGTGGTTGGCACGCATATTGCCTTGAGCTACAGGCGGCTTGGCATGAGCTGAGCCGCTTTTTTAAAAAAGGAAAGGAGAGGACCGTGAAAAAGATCGGCATTATTTGCGAATACAATCCGTTTCACGGCGGACATGCCTATCAGATCGCCCGCATTCGTGCCGAGGCGCCCGATGCCGCCGTGGTTTGTCTGATGAGCGGACATGCAACGCAACGCGGGGAATTGGCGATTGCGGATAAATTTACCCGCGCATCCATGGCACTCTCCTGCGGTGCTGATGTGGTATTGGAGTTGCCATATCCGTACTGTGCCGCCAGTGCCTCCTATTTTGCGGGGGCAGGTGTCGCGATCCTGGACGCGCTCGGCATGGATGAGTTGAGCTTCGGCAGTGAATGTGCCGACGCGGCTCTGTTGGAAAAAGCGGTAGATGTGACGGAAAGTGAAGCGTTCTTCGAAAGCGTCCGTCTCCGTCAAAAGCGGGGCGAGGGAAGTGCGCAGGGATATTTTGCGGAGCTGGGGATGCGAATGGGCGTCTCCGAGGGCTTCCGCTCCAACGATATTCTGGCATTGGAGTATATGCGCGCGATACGCGCGATCGAAAGCCGTATGCGTCCGATGCCTATTCTGCGACACGGAAGCGATTATACCGAGCAGGAGATCCTGCAAGATCAATTGCCCTCTGCTACGGCGATTCGCCGCCTGCTTGCACAAGGGTGTATCAACGAATCGTTGGATATCATTCCGAAAAGCGCGTCAAAAGTGCTTGGAATAGCGATCAAAGCACAAAAAGCACCTGTTCTGATGTCACGTTTGGAATCCGCTATACTTGCTTTTTTCCGTTTGTACGATCCTGCCGCTTATGAAAACATTGCGGAAATGCAGGGGGGGCTGTCCAACCGTCTGCATGAGGCGGCGCGTGCCTCCGTTACGTTGGAAGATTTCTTTGCCGCTTCCGCTTCAAAGAGCTATACCAATGCGCGGCTGAGACGGGCGGTCCTGTTTGCGATGACGGGTGTGACCGTGCAGGATCTGAAAACACCGCCCGCATATCTTTCGCTACTTGCCGCCAATGAAAAGGGGCGCGTGCTGTTGCGGCAATGGAAGGGGACGTCGCCCATTCCGATCTTTGCGAAATTTGCCGATGCGCCACTTGTCTCCCCTGCGGCGGAGCGGCAGGCAAAGCTTGCCCTTTCGCTGGACGCACTTTTCTCCCTGGCGCTGCCCGTGCCGACTGAGGCAGATCTGTGGATCAAATGCCCTCCGCATATGGAATGACGGTGAGTTGTGCGCGAAGAGAAGACAAAAAACGGACAGTTTGGCAGATATCTATTGACTTGTCGGATTTTTCGTGATATAATAAATAAATCGAATGAGATTTAAACGGAATGATATAGGAAAGAGAGGATAGATTTCGCATGGAAAACAGACAGAAAGCAAGCGGAAAGTATTTGGAATATAAAGGTAAGCCCCTTGTTCGCGAGGAGAATATCATTTGCTACGGCGATATGAGCGAGAAATGTGTTCTGGTATTGGAGATCATGTCTTATAAAAAATTCAACAATACCGAGATTCCCGATAAGATCCTGATTCAGATCATAGATACCAAGGATCCCAATAAGATCTATAAGCAGGCAAGCAAGGACGGTCTCTATGAGGCATTCCGTATGGGCGAGATCTGGCTTGAACAAGCGCTGATGGCATAAAATCAGGAAAATGCCGGTTCACTGTTCGGTGAGCCGGCATTTTTGATACAGGGAGGTTCAGATATGGTTGGTGTTTCTTTGCCGTATTCCTTGCTCCGCCGTGGCGGCGCGGAATATGAAGAGATCATGGAGACTCTGACGGAGCAGGGAGTGGGAAGCGTGGAGATACGCTCGGTCCGCCCGGACAGCTCACCGGAGGATGTCGTGCGTATTGCCGAAGGACTGCGCGCACGGGGAATGGAGATCACGGTGCATGCAACGGTATCATCCGCTGAGAGCGCGGTGCGGGATGTGTTTGGTCCTCTTTCCGCTTTATTTGCCGCGGGATATCAGGAGAAATGGATCGTGGTGATCCACCCGATCGACGGAGACAATGCGGCGATGCTTCGCGCGCTGGCAGACCGTGCCGCTGTGCTGGCATATCCCATCGTCTGGGCATTGGAAAATAACCGCTTGTTGCCCGATGGAAGCGCAGGCGACAGTGCCGCGTTGGTGCTTGAGGCGGTGGAGGCAGCGGATTGCGACTGTGTGGGCATCTGCTTCGATATGGGGCATTATGCTTATGATATGAAAACAAGAGTGGGAGACGGGGAATGGCAAATGCCGCCCAAGGCATTTTTCGACCGTGTGGTCCACACGCACGTGCATGCGCTGAACGGCTTTGAGACCCATTATCCGCTTGGAGAATACGAATTGCCCCTTGAAAGAATTCTGGAAAAAATGGCGTACGGTTATTTTGGCACATACAACGTTGAGTTGACTTTTAAACGGTTCTCAAGCAAAATAATACCTACCGAAGCGATCAGATCGTCCGTGTCGGCACTTCGTAAGGCAATGCCCCATTGTGCGAGACTGTATGAGCGTATTCGCAGAGGGTACGACGGAGAGTTGAGGCGAGCTCTCTCTCTTCTGACAGATGATAAGCCCGGGACCCGCTTTTCGTTGCTGACGTCGACCTCTTTTTTGTTTGCTACCGAGGGATTTCACTGGGCGATGGACGTCGCCTTCCGCCAGGCGTACCGTTTGGCGGACACCCCGCGGCAGGCGAAAAGCTTGCTTGGCGCGCTTGATCTGATGATCATCAGTCACGGGCACGCGGACCATTTTGAGGAGCGGACCGTTCGTCAGCTGGCGCAAAATCGCCTGAGGTGGATCATCCCCGACTTTCTTTTGGAAAAGGTCATTGCCTGCGGTGTGTCGCCCGAAAAGGTTCTGGTCGCGCGTCCGTGGGAAGAGATCCGGGTGGGACCCTTGACCGTTTTGCCGTTTCCGGGAAGACATTTCCGCCCAGACACGGGAAAGGGAACCGACGAGTACGGATACCTGATCACCACGGACGGTGGGCTTTCTATGGCATTTCCGGTGGACACCCGCGATTTTTCAACGGACACTCTTCCTGATCTGCCGTCGGCTGACGTCTGCTTTGCCAACGTGTGGCTGGGAGACCATAACGGCGTGAATACGGTTTACGACGGGATCCTGGAGCCGTATATCAAATTTATGCTTCGATTCTCGCAAAAGCATGTCTTTTTTGCTCATTTGTATGAGAACGGAAGAAAGGACGCGGATATGTGGCGGCATGAGCACGCCGAGCGGATCTCGCAGGAGATCTTACGCGTCAGCCCCGGGACCATGTGCCATATCCCGCGCTGCGGTGAAATCTATGATCTGAGCGCGCTTTAATTATCGGAATATTCTTGACTTTTTACGAAAAAGTGCTATACTAATATTTAACAAGCCATCTTGATTTTTTACAGAAAGGATTATGTTATGAAAACAAGACTGTTATCTTTGTTGTTGTGTACATTGATGGTGCTTGGCTGCCTCACCTCGTGCGGAACCCCCTCGGATCCCGCCCAGACGACGGTTGCTACCACCGTTACCGAGGCGACAACGCCCGCTGAAACCGAAAAGCCCGTTGAAATGCTGGATCTGATCGCAGACGGCAAGACGGAATATTCGCTGGTTCGCAGTGAGTCTTCCTCTCAGGCGATCATTCAGCGCGTTTCCACCCTGCGCACTCAGATCAAGGAAGCCACCGGTGCCAGCCTCTCCTACAACACCGACTGGATCAAGCGCGGTGATGAGGTTGCCGCTGAGGCAAAGGAGATCGTGATCGGTACCACCAACCGTCCTCAGACGCTGGACGTGTTGGGCAAGATCCGTGAAAAGGATTTCGCCATCACCTATGCAGGCGGAAGACTTGTCATCACCGGCGGTAACGAGGAGGCAACCCTTCGTGCCGTAGATTACTTTGTGGAGAATTATCTCAACAAAGAGACCGGCAAGCTGACCGTTCCCGATAACCTCTTTGACGTTGTCGCGCACGATTATCCCATCGACGGCATCAGCATCAAGGGTGTGGATATCCGTGAATATCAGATCGTTGTTCCGCTTAATTGCGATCTGTATACTTACTATGCCGGTGTAAATCTGGCTGACTTTGTCAAGACCAACGCAGGCATTACCCTGAATGTCGTAACCGATGATCAGCCCGAGACCGAATATGAGTTCCTGGTAGGTAAGACCAACCGTGCCGCTTCTTCTTCCGTGACCTCCGCCATCCCCGCAGGTCAGTATATTCTGGGTGCGGTAGATAAGAAGATCGTGATGCAGGGTGACTCCTATCTGGTCGGTGCAGGTGTCGGCGTATTCCTGAATGAATATGTCAAGCCCGCAGGTGTCAGCGGCAATCAGGACGTTACCACGCTGCCCACCACGCTGTCCGCTCAGCCTTACACCTTTGCCGCCGAAGCAAAGAGCGCCATTCTGATGATCGGCGACGGTATGGGTCATAACCATGTCAATCTGGCTCTTGCCAACGGACTTTCTGAGTTTGTGGCAGAGCAGCTTCCCAATATCGGCAGCTCCGTGACCAAGTCTCAGTCCGTTATTGAGGGCAAGGCAACCTTTACCGACAGTGCCGCATCCGCTACCGCGCTTGCAACCGGCCACAAGACCGTGAACGGCTACGTTGGTGTCAATAAGTATGTCAAGACCATTCAGAATGTTCGCGAGCTTGCCGACTCCATCGGCGCTAAGACGGCAGTTCTGACCACCGACGTGATCACCGGTGCGACCCCCGGCGGATTCCTCTGCCATCACTTCTCCCGTAACGATACCGCGATCCTGCAGAAGCAGGTGGACGATCTGATCGAAAACGGTATGATCGAATACTGCAAGGGCTCTGTGGACGATAAGCTGATTGACGAGACCCGCGTGGCTCTGCAGACGATCTCCGAGGGCGACAGCCGCTTCTTTGCCATGATCGAGGAGGGCTACATCGATAAGCACGCTCACAACATCCGTGTAGAGCAGGTGATCCACACCGTAAAGCGTTACAATGAGTCCATCGCTTATGCCGTTCAGTTCGTGCTTTGCCATCCCGGCACCGCGCTCGTGATCACCGCAGACCATGAGACGGGCGGTATTACCGAGAATAGCAACAACCAATACGGCTATGTATGGACCTCGCATACCAGCTCTACCTACACCGAGCACACCAACAGAGACGTTCCTCTGTATGCGGTGGGCTCCGAGACCGAGTACTTCAAGAACAACGCTACCGAGAATATCGACGTGGCAAAGTTCATTGCAAGCGTTTTCGGTGCAACGACTTTTGGTCAGTAATATGAAATTTGCGGGCTGATCCCTTCGGGTCAGCCCCTTTCAATTTTGGGAAAAATATTTGTTTTTTGTGCTTTTTTTATTGCATCCTGTGTCAAAGTGTGGTAAAATATGATAAAGCGTTTCCGTCAAGACCTCGCCTGCGGAGAGAAGTGCCTTGAGGAATTTTTGGCGCGGTATTCCGATAAGAGGTTGATTATGGAACATTGGAAACTTTGGGGCAGTATCGTCAATGCCTTGGCGATCCTCGGCGGCGCGGCGATCGGTTTGCTATTGCACCGATTGCTCCGTGTGACACAGGACGGTGAAGCGACCCGCGCGGGCGGCTTGTCCGACACCATCATGAAAGGGTTGGGACTGTGTGTTTTTCTGATCGGTGTGCAAGGTGCGATCCGGGCGGAAAATATGCTGCTGGTCATTCTGTCTATCGTCATCGGCGCGGTGATCGGGCATTTGTGTGATCTGGACGGTATGATTAACCGTCTCGGTCAATGGATCGAAAAAATGACCCGTGGGCGTTTTGGAAACGTTGCGGTCGGTTTCGTTAATGCCAGCCTCCTGTTTTGCGTGGGGGCAATGGCGGTGGTCGGCTCGCTGAACAGCGGTCTTTCCGGTGATCACACCGTGCAATATACCAAATCCTTGCTGGATATGATTTCCTCCGTTGTGTTCGCCTCCTCCATGGGCTTTGGCGTGCTGCTGTCATCCCTTTCCGTGTTTGTACTGCAGGGGAGTATTACGCTGTTTGCCGTTTGGATCGAGCCGATATTGACCGAGCGTGTGATCGCGGAGATGTCCGCTGTGGGCTCGTTGCTGATCATCGGTCTTTCTCTGAATATGCTGGGGCTGACCAAGATCAAGGTGATGAATTATCTGCCCGCGGTGTTTTTGCCCATATTGCTATGTTTGTTTATGTAAGATATAACCGAAAGATGCGGAAAAGATCCGTATCGGAGAGTGAGGTAATAGTATGATTCCCAATCCGAATAAGCGCTTGTTTCTTCATACTTCGCCTGCCTTCGCGCTGTGCGGAAGAGACCTGACCCTTCATGCCATCAAGCTCGGTGCCAGCACCGTGGCAGAGGGGACCGAGTTGGATTACAGTGTCAACGGTGCCGCTCCGCGCACCTGCAAGCCCGCCATCACGGGTTCCTTTACCTATGAGGATACGAAGTATAGCCGCTTGACCGTAACCATCCCTGCCGCGGATCTTTCTGTGGAGGGCGAATTGACCTATTCGCTCTACGAGGGCGGAAAAAAGAGCGGTGTATATACGGTTCCGCTGGTGAAAGAGAATAAACTGCCGCCGCTGGCGATCACCGAGATCTTCGGAAGAGGCAAGCACAAGGCGGGGGTCCACTATCTGGAGCTGATCAATCCCACACAGAGTGTTGTGGATCTGTATGATTATAAGCTGATGACCTTCAACGGCGAGGTGCGGGATGATAACGCCCCCGTTCGCGAAAATATGTTGGCAGATGAGCCGGGAAAAATGTTACTTTCTCCCGGTGAGGTGGCGGTCCTTCGCTTTATTCCCCACACGCTTCACGAGGCTGAAAATGAGCCTTATCTGACAAATGAGGCGTTTTGTGAGGCACTCAGCGAGATCGTTTACGCACCGAATGAGACGTACTCTCCCGAAAATATGAAGATCATCCCGCTGGAGCTGGGGCGTCTCAATGAGGAGAGCGGTGTGTGGGAGCCGAGAGTCAATTCCTTTGAGCTGTCTATCAAATACAGCGCCATCACCCTGCTGATCGCGCCGCGCGGCGGCTCGTATGACAGCGCTGTTTACCGTTTGGTATATAACGGGGTTCCGTATCATCTGGATACGCCCGTTCGCTTCTCTTCCGCCTGGAAGATCGACGTTCGCCGTCCCGAGGTGGGTGTGAATCTGGCACACCACGTCCGCATGTCGCCCGGTAAGCTGGACTACGGGCAGAGTATCCCTGACCTGAATGAAACGGACGTTCCTTCGGTCATTCCGCTGGGGAATACCGAGACCTGCTATCTGGCAGACGGCGATCTGACGGTCCGCTTTGCCGTTTCGGGCGCGGCTGCGTGCGGCGCGAAGCTCCACGTGTTGCTTCCCGATGAGCGCTTTGAAGAGATCCTCGCGTATCCTACGGAAGAGGAAAACGTTTGGAGTGCCACCGTTCCTCATGCTTTCTTGAGAAAAACGCCCAATCTTCAGTATTATATCACGGTGGATGGCAGTTTCCGCGAAGGTCTGTTCGGTAATTCGGACTCCTGCCTTACCACTCACGTTATGGATAATGAAGGACCCTGCCTCTCGTCCGTATACCCCTCCGAGGGCTACGGTTCTTTGAACACCACGCCCACCTTCCGCATCTGCTATGAGGATATTTCCGGTGTCGAGCCGGAATCGGGTATCCTTTGCGTGGACGGCAAGGAGGTAACGGCTAAGGCAAAGTGGACCACCAAGAGCGTGACGTATACGCCGCAAAAGGCGCTGAAGGTCGGTGCTCATCATTATGAGATTTTCATTCGCGACTGTCTGGGGAACAAGACCTACCGCAAGATCGCCTTTACGGTGGCAGATCCGATGGAAATGTATTGCTACCGCGGCGAGGTCCATTCCCATACGGGCGATTCCGACGGTGCGCTTGATCCCGCCTCCGCCATCGAGTATGCGCGTGATATCGGCGGTGTCGATTATTTCGCGGTGACCGACCATTCCCACCACATTGGTAAAGAGGTCTACGAAAAGCAGATCGAGATCTCCGACCGTTACGATGAGCCGGGGCGCTTTGCTTCCATCTACGGGTGGGAGATGACCTATAACGGCGAGAACGGTCTTTGGGGACATATGAACGTTCTGAATACCGATTGGATCGAGCACGATATCAGTAACGTCAGCCTTCCCGAGATGTACGATAAGCTGAAGGCGGATCCCAAGTCGATCGGTATGTTCAATCATCCCATGCTTTCCTGGGGCAATTTCGATGAATTTGCCCATTGGGATGAGGAGATCGACGCGCGAATGATGCTCAATGAGATCAAGGGTGCCGGCTTTGACCGCGAATACAGCAATTCGCTTCACGTCGGCTGGCATACGGCACCTGTTTTCAACGAGGACAATCACGGCATTAACTGGACAACCGCAACCGCGTCTACCGGTGTTGTGCTTGCTCCCGCACTGACCCGTGATAACGTGCTGGAGGCATTCCACGCGCGGCGGGCGTATACCACAGGAGACCCGACGCTGAAGCTGTATTACACCGTGAACGGTGAGTGGCTCGGCTCTCATCTGCAGGATCCCGAAAAGCTGGAGTTCCACATCCGTCTGGAGACCGAAAATGAGACCGGTATCGGCATGATCCAGCTGATCGCCGAGGACAATATGGTCGTCGCCTGCGTGGATGTGGGTGCGCGCCAGTCCTATGAATGGAAGCTGACCCTGCCGCCGCATTATGATTATTACTATGTAAAGATCCTGAACAATAAGACGTACACCGTTTCGGCACCCGTCTGGATCGATGGGGCAGAGAACGGCAAGCTGGCAATTTCGGAGATGATGCTGGGAACCAACGATCAGGACTATCGCTCCAACAGTCTGTCTGTTCGCTTCACCAACCGTTCCGAGTCGATCATGACTGACGTATGCCTCCGCTATTATCTGACCGGCGTGGGCGGTCCTGATCTGACCAGATGCAAGCCCTATGAGACGGTACATCTGAAGAACATGATGGCCGGCGCGGAGAAAACGGTCGTTCGCACTTTGCCCGATCTGGCAGGCATGCGCCGTGTGACGGTGATCGTTACGGCAAAGATCGACGGCAAGACCTATTGTGACACCGATTTCAGTGTGCTGACGCCGGTGATGATCTCGGAGATCCTTCCTGCCACCGCCGCGTATGTTTCGGACGATGGAGAGAGTATTTCCAATGCTTACCGTTTTGTGGAGCTGTACAATGCCTCCAACAGAGTGCAGGATCTGAACGGATACACCCTGCGTCTTTGGTCCGCAACGGGTAAAGCACCCACCGAGAGCCGCACACAGTCTCTGAGCGGTATTGTGATTCCGCCCAGATCCTGCGCGGTACTGTGGATCTGCCCGCCCGATTCGCCTATGACGGCAGAGGATTTCAATCTCCGTTTCGGTACGGCGCTGACCGAGGGCGTAAACCTTTTCCGCATTGAGAAGGAAGTGGTGGACGGATCGAAGAGCGCGCGCCGTTTGGAACTTTTGTGTGGTAATGAGATCATTTCCCGTGCGCAGTATAATTTCGGTCTGTTTGCCAAAGGCGCAGACGTGCATGAGGACCGTTCGATCGTTTACGTATACCGTCCCACCATTACGGGTACCTCCGTTAAGCTGACCGCTCAATCCGTACCGACACCGGGTGAGCTGCTTGGTGATCAGCGCCCGCTGACTCTGGATGGCGAGGTGCGCAAGGAAGAGAAGAAGGCCGCCGCAAGACACGAGTTTGTGCAAAAGCATGGCAAGACCATTCGCACAGGCAAGCGTGTGGCAGGCGCGGTTGCTACCGCCGCGCTGGCTGCCGCCGCTCTCAAGATGATCGCCCGCAAAAAACAGTAAGTTATCGTGAAATAAGGGGCTGAGGCACTGAATCGGTGCCTCAGCCCCACGGTTTTTAGTATTTTTGCGGCAATTCTATACGAAACAGGCGGCAAAAGAGACCGCATATCATATCTGCGGGGATGCAGAGCAGAAACCATATGAGCGTGAAGGGAAGACAGACCTGACCGAGAAGATTGAGAGGGAGCGCAGTATAATTCCAGACGTTCCAGCCCAACAGGAGGTTGACGATCACACCGCACCAAAATTCGACCACGGTGATCAATACTGCTCCGTAAAGCCAACGGAGCGGGCGCGGTACCGCACAGCATATACGGTGGATCAGATATATACCCGAGAAACACAGACCGCCGCACAAAAACATACTGAAATGAGAGTATCCGCGCCATAGGATCTCGATAAAAAAGTAGAGCGCACCGCCGGATGAGAAAACAAAAAGCGAGCGGGAGAGGCGAACGGTCCAGTGAGGCGGAAGCGGAAGAATATCCGGTGGGTTGAAGGATGGAAGCATAAGGAAAATATCACTTTCTTTTTCATTTTTTCATATAGTAGGATGGACAAAAAAGAGGGCGGATATTCCTATGAAGAGCACGGAGTTCCAAGTGTTTCTCAATTTGTAAAAAAAGATGAAATAACTGCATTTTTGCTATTGACTTTATCTCGCTAAAGTGGTAAAATATATCATTATATTGTAAAAAATATACGTTACCGCAAGGAAAGGACGACCATGGATAAATTGCATGTGAAATCGGTCGAGCGGCTGTTTGATGCCATTTTGACCTTAAAGACCCGCGAGGAATGTTTTCAGTTTTTCGAGGACGTTTGTACCGTCAATGAGATCCTTGATCTGGCACAGCGCTTTGACGTGGCTTGTATGCTGACGGAAGGGAAGATCTATACCGAGATTTCTAAGGAGACCGGTGCCAGCACGGCAACGATCAGCCGTGTCAACAAGTGCCTGCAATATGGCAGTGACGGCTATCAATTGGTGATGAAGCGCCTGAAGGAGGAACAGTCATGACGCTCAATGAGCAGGTATTGAAATACGATGAGCGTATGATCTACGATTTGCGCGAGCTGTATCGGCTTCACGGATACACTCGTTTTAAGATGGGCAAATTCGAGGAATACGATCTTTACAGCAAAAATAAGGATTTTCTGGTGTCCGACAGCGTGATCACCTTTACCGATACCAACGGTAAGCTGATGGCGTTGAAGCCTGACGTGACACTTTCCATCGTGAAGAACGCGAAATGGCAAAAAGGGTGTGTGCAGAAGGTTTATTACAACGAAAACGTTTACCGCATCTCACGCAGCACCCACGCGTTTGAGGAGTTGATGCAGGCAGGTCTGGAATGCATCGGTGATCTGGATGTGATGCAGCTCTGTGATGTGATGCTTTTGGCGGCGCAGAGCCTTCAAAAGATCAGCGCGGATTTTGTGCTGGACGTTTCTCATATGGGAATCGTCGGTGCTATGATGGAGGAGATGCATTTGCCTGCCGACGCACAAAACGATCTGCTGGCGGCACTCGGCGAGAAAAATACCCACGGCGCCCGCGCGATCTGCCTTTCCAACGGTGTAGACGACGTGGCATGCGATCGCCTGTTGCAGCTGATCCGAACCTACGGTCCGATCGGTGAGATCCTGCCCGCGTTGCAGGCGCTGTGTGCCGATCTGCCGGTAGAGTCTGCGCTCTGCGAGCTGACCATGATCGCCGAGGTGCTGGCAAGTAACGGCTTTTCCTCGCAGATCCGTCTGGACTTTTCCGTGGTTCACGATATTCACTATTACAGCGGTATCGTGTTCCAAGGCTTTGTGGACGGCATTCCTTCCGCTGTACTGATCGGCGGCAGGTACGACAGATTGCTTCGGAAAATGGGTAAGCAGGGCGGTGCCGTTGGCTTCGCCGTCTATCTGGATCTTTTGGAGCGACTGCATCGTGAAAAGAGAGACTACGATGCCGACGTGCTTTGTTTGTATCGTGATGAGGACGATCCCACGGCACTGAGTGCCGCGGTGAGCGAGTGGAACAAACAGGGAAAAAGCGTTCTTCTGCAGCGCGAGATCCCGACACAGATGCGTTTTGGCGAGATCGTTCGCTTTTCCGCGGGAGGTGAAGAAAAATGAAGACGATGATCAATGTCGCACTTCCCAAGGGGAGACTTGGCGAGAAGGTTCTTGCCATGTTTGAAAAGGCAGGATATGAATGTCCGTCTATCCATGAAAACAACAGAAAGTTGATTTTCGAGAATGAAGAGGTGGGTATTCGCTATTTTTGGGTCAAACCGAGCGACGTATCCATTTATGTAGAACGTGGCGCGGCGGATATCGGCGTTGCCGGAAAAGACATTTTGCTGGAATATGAGCCGGACGTGTATGAACTGCTGGATCTGGATATCGGAAAATGCCGCATGGCGGTAGCCGCCAAAAAGGATTTCCGTGATGACCCGGAGACGACGTTGCGTGTGGCAACCAAGTTTTCCAACATTGCGCGGAACTATTATCACGGACTCGGACGTGATATCGACATTATTCATCTGAACGGCTCCATTGAGATCGCGCCGATCCTGGGGCTCTCCGACGTGATCGTGGATATTGTCGAGACGGGAACGACGCTCTTGGAGAATGATCTGGTCCCGTTCGAGACGGTGGTGCCCATCAGCGCCCGTCTGATCGCCAATAAATCCAGCTTTAAGTTCAAGACCGAGGCGATCGAAGCGATCACCGCCGGGATCGCCGCCGGGATCGCCGCTGAGGTGGCGGAAAAGCAAGCCGCAAAATAAG
This sequence comes from Clostridia bacterium, assembly GCA_017452525.1. GTDB lineage: Bacteria > Bacillota > Clostridia > Oscillospirales > CAG-272 > RGIG3947. The sequence goes on along the minus strand of JAFTMG010000006.1, from coordinate 103,936 downwards.
GAAGGATAATGATATGATTTCTATATACAAATACGGCGAGGTCTCTCATGATCAGATCTTCGCCCGTGTGGAGCCCGCAGTCAATGTGGAGCAGATCGCGGCGGATATCATTGCCGATGTTCGCGCACGGGGAGACGAGGCACTGTACTACTATTGTGAAAAGTTCGATCATGCCAAGCTGACCTCTCTTGAGGTCACCCCCGCCGAGATCGAAGAAGCGCTTACCTTGGTGGAGCCGGAGTTTTTGGAGATCCTGCGTGAGGCGGCGGCAAATATCCGCGCGTTTCACGAGAAGCAGGTGCGCAACAGCTTTATCATCAACGAAAAGGACGGCATCGTCATCGGACAGAAGATCATCCCTATGGAAAGGGCAGGTCTTTACGTGCCGGGCGGCACGGCAGCGTACCCCTCTACGGTACTGATGGACAGCATTCCCGCCAAGATCGCCGGTTGCGGAGAATTGGTGATCACCACTCCTCCCAATGCCGAGGGTAAGGTCAATCCCGTAATTCTTGCAGCCGCATATGTGGCGGGCGTCGACCGCATTTTCAAGGTCGGCGGCGCACAGGCGATCGCCGCGCTGGCATACGGCACGGCATCCGTACCTAAGGTGGATAAGATCGTTGGCCCCGGAAACGCATTTGTTGCCGAGGCAAAAAAGCAGGTATACGGCACCGTTTCCATCGATATGATCGCGGGTCCCTCCGAGATTCTGGTGGTGGCAGACGGGAAGAGCAACGCGCGTGTGGTTGCGGCGGATCTGCTTTCTCAGGCAGAGCACGATAAGCTGGCAAGCGCCGTGCTGGTGACGGACAGCGAGGCTCTGGCAGATGCCGTTTCAGCAGAGCTGGAGCGACAGATCCCTCTGCTTCCGCGCGCCGAGATCGCCCGCGCGTCGATCGACAACAACGGCAAGATCATCGTAGCAGACGATCTGATGCGTGCCATCGAGATCGCCAACGAGATCGCGCCCGAGCATCTCGAGCTTTGCGTGGACAATCCCTTCGATTATCTGGACGCCATCCGCCATGCGGGGTCGATCTTCATGGGGCGCAACTGTCCCGAGGCGCTGGGCGACTATTTTGCAGGCCCTAATCATACCTTGCCCACCAGCGGCACCGCGCGTTTTTCCAGCCCCCTGTCGGTGGATGATTTCGTTAAGAAGACGCAATACACCTATTACACGCGGGATGCGCTTGCTAAGGTGGCAGAAAAGGTTGCCTACTTTGCCGAAAAAGAGGGACTTGGTGCCCACGCGAGAAGCGCTACCGCAAGACTTGAGGAGGACCGTGACCAATGAGCCGTTTCCTCAATGCTGCCTACCGGGATCTCGAGGCATACGTACCGGGCGAACAGCCGCGGGACATGCAATATATCAAGCTGAATACCAACGAATCCCCCTATCCGCCCGCGCCTTCGGTGGTGGACGCGGTGAATCGCGCTGAGGTGGAAAAGCTCCGCCTTTATTCCGACCCCGAATGTACCGTCCTGAGGGAAAAGCTTGCCGCCCTTTACGGCGTGAAAAAGGAAAACGTTTATCTTGCCAACGGCTCGGATGACATTCTGAATTTTGCTTTTATGGCGCTCTGTGACCGCGAGCACGGTGCGATCTTCCCGGAGATCAGCTACGGTTTTTATCAGGTCTTCGCCGATCTTTACGGCATTCCCGCCACCCGCGTGCCGCTTTGCGAGGATTTTTCGATCGATCACCGAGAGTACTGCCATCGGGATGGGATGATCGTGATCGCCAACCCCAACGCCCCCACGGGCATGACGCTCTCTTTGTCTCAGATCGAAGAGATCCTGCAGACCAACCCCGATCAGGTGGTGTTGATCGATGAAGCATACGTGGATTTCGGCGGGCAGAGTTGCGTGCCGCTGATCCACCGTTACCCGAATCTGCTGGTGGTGCAGACCTTTTCCAAGTCCCGTTCCATGGCGGGCGCGCGCCTCGGCTTTGCCATTGCCGATGCCGCACTGATCGCCGATCTGGAACTGATCAAATACTCTACCAACCCCTATAATATCAACCGCCTGACGCAGATCGCGGGCGCGGCAACGGTAGACGCCGAGGAATATACCCGCGCATGCTGCCGCGAGATTATGGCGACCAGAGAATATACGGTGACGGAGCTGAAAAAGCTGGGCTTCCGCGTGCTTCCTTCCAGCGCCAACTTCATTTTTGCCGAGAGTGATCGGATCGAGGGTGGGGAGCTGTACCGTCAGCTGAAGGCGCGCGGCGTATTGGTCCGCCACTTTGACAAGCCCCGCATCTCGAACTTTAACCGAATCACCATCGGTACCCGTTCTGACATGGATGCGCTGTTGTGCGCCGTGAAAGAAATTCTCGGAGAATAAGAAAAGGAGCTTTTTGATATGAGAAAGGCTGAAATCAAGAGAAAGACGGCAGAAACGGATATTTGCCTCACCATCGATCTGGATGGCAGCGGTGTATCTCACGTCGATACCGGCTGCGGTTTTCTGAATCATATGCTGACGCTCTTTGCCAAGCATGGCAGATTTGATCTGGATGTCACCTGCCATGGAGATACCGACGTGGACGACCATCACACAGTGGAAGATATCGGAATCGCGCTGGGCGATGCCTTTGCGCAGGCATTGGGTGAAAAGAGAGGTATCGTCCGTTACGGAGATATCACGCTTCCCATGGATGAGGCGTTGATCCTTGCCGCGGTGGATATTTCCGGCAGACCTTGCCTTTGCTACGGGTTGGAGATCCCAACCGAAAAGGTCGGTACCTTTGATACCGAGCTGACAGAGGAATTCTATCAGGGACTGACGCGCCGTGCGGGGCTGACGCTCCATATCCGCCAATTGGCAGGCACCAATTCCCATCATATCATTGAGGGTACCTTCAAGGCGGTTGCCCGCGCTTTGCGCGCCGCGGTGGCGATCGATGCCGCCTATGCTGATGAGATCCCCTCCACCAAAGGAGTGCTGTAATGATCGCTGTTGTTGATTACGGTGTCGGCAATCTCTTTTCCCTCCGTTCTTCCCTTGAGACCATCGGTGCCGACGTGATCGTGACGGGGGATGCCGATGAGCTCCGCCGTGCCGACAAGATCATTCTGCCCGGTGTCGGCGCGTTTGAGGATGCCGCAGCCAAGTTGCGCGAGAGCGGATTGGATGAAGTTCTGCGGGCGGAGGCCGCCGCGGGAAAGCCGATCATGGGGATTTGCCTCGGCATGCAGATGCTGTTTGAGAAAAGTCTGGAGTACGGTGAGCATAAGGGACTGGGACTGATCCGCGGCACGGTCCGTCCGATCGCCGACGTGATCCCCGGGGATCTGAAGATCCCCCATATCGGCTGGAACGCGCTTCATTTCGGTGCGGAAAAGCACGGACTGTTCCGCTATCTGCAGGAGGGGGACTGCGTTTATTTCGTCCACTCCTATTATGCCGCCGACTGTGAGGAGAGCGTGATCGCTACCGCCGAATACGGTGCAGAGTTGACTGCCGCGGTGGCAAACGGCAACGTATGCGGTTGCCAATTTCATCCCGAAAAGAGCGGAGACGTGGGCTTGAACATCCTGCGCGCGTTTTGCGAAGGAGGTTTCTGAGATGAATATTTTTCCCGCTATCGATTTGTATGAAGGTCAGGCGGTGCGCCTCTATAAGGGCGATTACGCACAAATGACCGTCTACGATCAAGATCCGCTGAATGTCGCACGGAAATTCGAGGCGGCAGGCGCAAAATATCTGCATATGGTCGACCTGGAGGGTGCACGGTACGGCACGACACCCAATCTGAAGACCATTGAAAAGATCGTTCAAAACACAAATTTGTTTGTGGAGTTAGGTGGAGGCATCCGTTCGATGGAGACCATTCGGGCATACCGGACCATTGGTGTTAACCGTGTCATTCTCGGCACGGCGGCGGTAACGGAGAAGGGCTTTGTGGAGCAGGCTGTTGCCGAGTTTGGCGATGCCATTGCCGTCGGTGCCGATATCAAGGATGGTATGGTTGCCATCAAAGGCTGGACCGAAAAATCCGCACTGACCTGCGATGACTTTTGCGCTCGCATGCAGGAGATCGGCGTCAAGACGATGATCGTGACCGATATCTCCCGTGACGGGGCAATGCAGGGAACGAATCGCGCGCTGTATGCGTCTCTTTCGGCTCGGTATTCCATTCATTTTATTGCCTCGGGCGGCGTGTCGAGTATGGAGGATATTCGCGCGTTGCGCGCACAAAAGCTTTACGGTGCCATCATCGGCAAGGCTTACTATACCGGCGCGATCGATCTCGCACAGGCAATCAAGGAGGCAAGCGTATGATCACCAAGAGAATCATTCCTTGTCTCGACGTTAAGAACGGGCGTGTTGTCAAGGGTGTTAATTTTTTGAATCTTGCCGACGTTTCCTCACCCGTTTCGCTGGCGAAATACTACAGCGAAAACGGTGCGGATGAGCTGGTGTTTTATGATATCACCGCGTCCGCCGAAGGACGTGCGCTTTTTACCGACGTGCTTCGCGAGGTCGCAAGTACCATATTCATCCCGCTCACCGTTGGCGGCGGCATCAACACCGTTGAGGATTTTGACCGCGTGCTGAAATGCGGTGCCGATAAGGTCAGCGTCAATTCGGGCGCGATCCGCAATCCTAAGCTGATCGAAGAGGCGGCAAAGAAATACGGCGACCAATGTGTGGTCATTTCTGCTGACGTGCGCCGTGTGGACGGTGTTTTCCGTGTCTTCGCCAAAGGGGGCAGGGAGAATACGGGCATGGAGGCGATCGAGTGGATCCGCCGTTGCGTCGGCATGGGTGCGGGAGAGGTCGTGCTCAATTCGATGGATACGGACGGCGTGAAGCAGGGCTTTGATCTGGAAATGCTGGATGCCGTCTGTCGCGTGGTGAAGGTTCCCGTGATCGCCTCGGGCGGTGCGGGATGCATCGATGATTTTACCAAGCTGTTCAAAACGCTTCCCGGTGTGGATGCGGGGCTTGCCGCTTCGATCTTCCATTTTGGCGAGGTTGCCATTAAGGATCTGAAGCAAGAGCTCAGAAACAACGGGATCAACGTTCGGTTGTGATTGGAGGGAAAACTGTGCTGAAATTTGCAGTGTTAGCCGATTATCACTATAAAAAGGGGATGTATATACCACCGGTTTCCTCGCTGGAAGCCATTCTCAAACGAGCTGCAGACGCAGACGCTGACTTTGTGATCCATATGGGAGACTTCAGCAACGATTACGCCGGCTCTCCCGAAGTGGTCGATCTTTACGTGAACAATCCCTACGGCTTGCCTGTTTACGGTGTATACGGAAACCATGAGCTGGAGACGGGAAACAAGATGGCTTTCGTTAATGCCCATCTCTGCAACCGCCCCGTATCCAGACCGGAGGGCGACCGCATCGGTTATTGGTCGACGGATATCGGAAATTTCCGTTTGATCGGTCTGGATACCAATTACTCCCTCCGCTCCGATGGCGCGTGGGAGCGCAATCTCGACGGCAGCCACTGTCCTGCCCGTGAGAATGGAAAGTGGAACAGCCTCGGTCCGGATCAATTGGCGTGGCTGAATACAACTGTGGCGGATGCGGCAAAGCAGGGCAAAAAGGTGCTTGTGTTCACCCATGCTTCACTGTCCCCGCAATGGTCTCCCATTCCCGACGCGGCAGAGGCGAGAGCCATTTTCAACGCATATCACGGCACGGTCCTGCTTGTGGCAAACGGCCATCTTCATACGGATCATTTCGCAGTAATAGATCATATTGCTTATTGGGACGTCAACGTTGTTCACAATGGCGGTTGGAAGCCCCATCCCGATTTCCATTACACGGAAGATATGACGTACGGTTTTCAAGATTATGATGCCGACGGCAAGCCCGCGGGGGCGCCCCGGAATTTGCCTCTGAATACCATGAAGCAGGCAAAGAATACGTGGTTTTTCACCGATCCGCTCTCTGCCATTGTCACGGTCACCGAGAAGGGCGAGATCGCGATCGAAGGATCGAGCACCTCGTGGGTATATGACGTCGAGCCCGACTGGACACAATCCGGCATGGTGCCGCTGATCGAAAATCATAAAATCCAACTGGATCTTCCTCAATAAGATTTCAACCAAGAAAGGTTACCGCATACTATGTTTGATATTGAAACTTTGAAATTTGACGAAAACGGTCTGATCCCCGCCGTTGTGGTGGATGCTGAGAGCAAGAAGGTGTTGACCGTTGCCTATATGAACCGTGAAAGCCTGAAGATCTCCTTGGAGAAGGGCTTGACCTGCTTCTGGAGCCGTTCCCGTCAGGAATTGTGGCTCAAAGGAGAAACCAGCGGGAACTACCAGCATATCGTGCGCATCACTGCCGATTGCGACCGCGACGCGCTGACCGTAGAGGTGCGCAAGGACGGTCCCGCTTGCCACACGGGTACCGACTCCTGCTTCAACGAAGTGATCTACGAAAATGCCGAGGAAGCGGCAGGCATCTTCTCGCTGGAGGGCTTGATGAAACTGATCGAGGGCAGAAAGACCGAGAAGAAGGAAGGCTCGTACACCACCTATCTGTTTGAAAAGGGAATCGATAAGATCCTTAAAAAGGTGGGCGAGGAGTGTACTGAGGTCATCATCGCGGGCAAGGCAGACGATAAAAAGGAAACGATCTACGAGATCTCCGATCTGACCTATCACGTCATGGTCATGATGATCCAGATGGGTATCACGCTGGAGGATATTCACAACGAGCTCGCTTCTCGCCACGTGATCGATCATAAGGTCAAGCAAGAAAAAATGACCCAATAAACCGGATGAGAATATCCCTCTCCCGTAATCTGCCGCCGCGCAGATCGGGACAAGAAAAAGACAGAGAAAGTGAAATTTCTCTGTCTTTTTGGGTTGTAAGAGATGTCTGTCTTCTTGCGGCAGACACTGCTTTTTAGGGAATTACCAGATCACGATACGCTTCTCGGGGGCGAGATACATCTGATCGGTGTCCTTGACATCGAAGGTCTCATACCACTCCTTGAAGTTTCTGGGAGGCATGTTGGCGCGGAGCATGCAGGGACCGTGTACGTCCACGGAGAGAAGCATCTGGGCGTATTCAGGTCTTGCCTTCTGGCACCATACTTTTGCCCAGTTGGTGAAGTATTCCTCGTAGGAAACGCCCTCCGTCTTGGACATGATATCGAGGGTGACCGACATGCCGCCGTTGTCCGCCATGTTTTCGCTGACGATAAACGCGCCGTTGACCTTACCCTGGGGAAGCTCAATGCCGTCAAACTGCGCGATCATTTCCTTTACCTTCGTGTCAAATCTCTTGAAGTCGTCCTCGGTCCACCAATCATTGATGTTGCCGTTTTCATCGCACTTGGCGCCGTTGCTGTCAAAGGCGTGAGAGATCTCATGACCGATCACGCCGCCGATACCGCCGAGATTCTGGCTTCTGGTCTGGGAGAAGGAATAGAAGGGCGCCTGCAGGATCGCAGCGGGGAAGGTGATGTCATTGACGAAGGGATCGTAGCAAGCGTTGACCATGTGTCCGGGCATCTGCCAGTTTTCGGGCTCGGTGGGACGGTCAAGCTTTGCCCATGCTTCCTGCTCGCGGATCGCGCTCAGCGAAAGCATGATGTCGAGAAGCGAATCGTCCGCACAGAAGGTGAGCTTGTCATAAATCGCTCTCACCTTATCGGGGTAACCCATCTTTACGCCCATGGTGGAGAGCTTGAGGATCGCTTTTTCCTTGGTCTGCTCGCCAAGAATCTCATTGGTCTTGATGCGCTCCTTGTAGGTGTCGATGATCTGGTAGACGATCTCGGTGATGTCCTTCTTGGCTGCCTCGCCGAAGTATTTGTCACCGTAATAGATGCCCACGGGCTCGGAATACATGCCGGATGCAAGGTTATATGCAAACTTCTCAATGGATTGCATTTTTGCAACACCCGTCAGCGCGCGCATATACATGCCGCCCATATCACGAAGCTCCTCCGAGAGGAAGTTGCAGGCTCTGATCAGTCCGGTCACGTATGCCCAGTGCTTGTAGAGTTCGAGGGTGTCCGCGTTCAGCACCTTGGCGAAGTCACCGAAGAATCTGGGCTCGGTCACAACGACGGTTGCGGGTACGTGACCGAAGAGGTCGTTGAGAATGCCGTTGAAATCAAGAGTGGAGAGCATTTCGGCAACCTTCTCCTCGTCCATCGGATTGTACATCTCAATATATCTGGACCATTCCTCGCTCGTTTTGACGAGTCCGCCCAGGATCTCGTCGAATGCGAGTGCGTCGGCTACAAATTTTTCCTGCTCCTCGGGAGAGAGATCCGTGTTTGCCATCACGGCCTTTGCCACGTTGGTCCAGATGCCGAGGATCTGCTCCTTCTGTGCTGCCATTTCGGGCTTGTAGTAGGAGGCATCGGGGAGAATGACGCCCGCACCCTGAATGTAGACCAGGTGTTGCCTGGTGTTCTTCATATCGGTGTCCACGCTGATGTTAAGCGGCGTGGGAATACCTCCGAGAGACAAGGTCTTGTAAAGGCGGCTGAAGTCGCCAAGGTCCTTGATCTCGTTGAGGATCGCCAATTTTTTGAGCGCAGGGGCAATGCCGTGCTGCGCCTTTCTGTCGGCATTCTTGGCAATCGCGTAAAGCTCGCAGGCTCTCTTGAGATAATCGTTCGGGTAGGATTGGTTGGCAGACATCGTTTCAAACTCTTCCATCATGATCTTTTCCACGCCGTCGGCAAGCTCCGAAAAACCGCCCGCTACGGGCTTATCGTCGGGAATGACCAGCTGATCAAGTGTCTCACCGTTGACGTGCAGGTAAAGATCGTCCTGAATTCTGATATTTTCCATGAAATATCTCCTTTGCTTTGTGTTGTTGCTGAATTTTGAAAAATTACTCTTCATTATGATCTAATTATATCATAAAATTTCGGAAAAGCAACAAGAAAATGAAAAAGCTCCCATAGACCTGCGGTTTATAGGAGCTGATTTTGTTAATCCAGATAATAAATCTCGGCACCGCTGTCGTGCAAAACACCCTCAATGCGCTCGTTGACACGTTCATCAAAGGAGAAATTATAAGGCTCGGCGGTTGCGTTGGCACCGTACTGTCCCAGCGTCTGTCCGAATTTCTGAACGTAGGTGTTGTGATGCATCACAGGGCAGCTTTCCGCCTCTTTGGCAACGAGGTGGACCATGCGGTATGCGGCGCGGTCAAAAATATTGTCGTGGATGGAATAATTGCGGGCAGTATTTTCATAGCTCCAGCCCTTGATGTGAGCGGGGGTATAGGTGTTGTGGCGCTGCTGTCCCCAGCCGTAGCCGGAGAAACGCAGAATATTGCCGCTCATCTCGCATCCGTCAATATAGCTTTCGGTGTCGCCGCCGTTTTTCTCCAGAAAATATTCGATGGAATATACGCAGTATTCGACAAGATTGTTCAGATAACGAATGTTTTTCATTTCAAACAGCTTGCCGTTTGTTGTGACCTGATGTGTGATGCCCGCGTCATAGATCTGGTACAGATAGCAGTTCGATACAACGTAGTCGTCGCAACCGCCGTAGATCTCAACGCCGTTACCGTATCGGGTAACGGAACCGCGTCTGCCTTGCGGATAGTTTGGATCCAGCCCAAGATAGCTTTGGACGGTACCGCCGACCCAGCCGATCTCACAGTTGGAGACGTGAAGTCCCTTGACACAGGAACCACCTGCCGCAATAGCGTGGATGCCGATATATTTGAGGCAGAGATTGTCCACGGTGACGTTGGCATTGCTGCCGACCTGGATCATGGAGCGGCGCGGAAGTGCCTCGATGCTTTGGAATACCTCGGCGGGATTTCCGCGGTCACAGCGGAGGAAGAGCGTTCCGTAGCTTTGGGAATCCATGACCGGGACGGGGAAGCATTCGCCCTTGGTGGGCCGATCGGTCATGTTTCCTTCATAGAAGCAGACAAGGTCCAGGTCGCGGTCCATTTCCCGTGACATGTCGAAAACGCGGTCCTCATCGTTGCGGCAGACGAAGCGACCGTGAATGTAGGAGGGGATCAGCTTACGGCAATGCGCCTCGCCGTCGTTAAACACAAGGGTGCCGCAGTCAAGGATCAGCTCCTTCAGCTTCCAAATGTGATGCTCGGTGTCGCAGAGCTCCCAAAGGGTGGGATCAGCAAGGCTATGGTCCCAACCGTAGAATTTCGGCTTGTCCCCCTTGCCGTAAGCAGCATAGGTCACGCCGGGACGTGTTTTGATAAAGCCGCGGAACAGATCGCCTCTGCGGAAGAGAACGCCGTCACCTGCGGCAAAGTCTGTTTCGGAAACCTTGGTAAGGGTTTGCCATGCCGTCTCGGGCGTTTTGCCGTCATTTTTGTCATTGCCTGCATTGCTGACGTAGTAAACGGTGCCGCGGATCTCTGTTTGATCCTCGGCATTGCGTATTTCCTCCCTCCGTTTTTCACTCAGTACGTCGAGCTCTTTTAAAAACTTTTCGGTTGCGCGGATCATAGCGGTATGTCCCCCTTGATGAAGAAGTAAAGCAGTACGAACTATAAATAAAGTGTATCACATTACCAAAGAAAAGTCAAGAAATCCGCTCACCATTTTCGTGAAAGGGATTCTCAAAATTCGTTATTGATTTTTTTGCAGTTCTACAGTATACTATAATAGCATGCATATACGCCCAAAAAGAACAGGTGAGGTATCAAAATGAAACTGACGATCGGCACGAACATTCGCGCACTGCGCCGCAAGCATCATATCACCCAAGAACAGCTGGCGGAAAAGCTGGGCGTTTCCTACCAATCGGTCAGCCGTTGGGAAAACGATACCTGCTATCCGGATATGGAGCTTCTTCCCGCTATGTCACGCATTTTTTCCGTTTCCATCGATCAATTGCTCGGTGTTTCGGAGGAGGATAAGAACGATAAAGTCATCGAAATGCTGAAGCGTATCTCCAAAGCCTCCAATGAACCGTGCGATCGTGAAACAGTTCTTTCTGTAATCGTGGCGTTGCGCCGTAACTATCTGGATTGTCCCGCAATCATACAGCTGTTTGAGCTGGCTGTCCAAAAGGAGCTTTACCGTGATGCCGCCATTTTGGCGGAGTTACGGTTGACGGCGGACGAGCTGACCGTGCATACCGATGACACGTGGCTTTACGATCAGATCATTCAATATATGGCGCGTATGGAAGACGAAGGGCATATTGAGGAATATTTGCGCAAATATGCCTCCTCCTCCGATCTTTCCCGTGACGTTCTGCTACAGCAGCGCTACGAAACGCGCAAGGAATACGACAAGCTGGAGCAGGTGAGGCAATCCAATCTATGTTCTCGTTTGGATCAATTGCTGGATAGCAGTTGGCAGAGCTGGCAGGATATGAGTAAACCCGCCGATGTGCATCATCTGTTGTACGTCAATGACGTACTGCTGGATCTGCTTCATCACGTCTGCAATTGCGATCCTTCGCCGGCTTATCCCATTTCCGGAAACGGTGAGGTCGATTTTTGGGTGGAGCCACGTTTGTGGATGGGCTTTCGAAGAGCCTGTTATATGACGTCGCTCGGTCGGTTCGAGCAGGCATTTCTGATTCTGGAGGACACCGTTTCTTTGTTGGAAAAGGCAATGGCACAGCCAAGCGGAATCGCTCTTCGCTGTGCCTCCCCCGCATTGGATCAAACAGTATGGATCTCAGAGGAATGCTGGCTGACTTGTGATGAAGGAAATACGATCCAATGGACGCAGGGCGGCGAGGCATCGGAGGACATTCAGGAACGTATTCGATATATTCACCGCGAAGGTACCTGCTATATGCTGTTCCCGTCATGGTTCCATCGCGCGCTGTCGGAGCGGGAAGGATGGGAATGGTTTGATCCGATCCGCGAAACGCCGAGGTACAAAGCTTATGTGGAGCGCGTTGCCGGGTTGGTGAAGCGAAGGAAAAAGGCACATTGACGGCGATCCAAACAAAAGAAGATGCGGGCATCTCCGGATCTTCTTTTTTATGTGAGTCACATATTGGGCACTTGTTCTTGCGTTTCTGTTTGACAACGGTACGGTATTGTGGTATAATATTTGAAAAAAGAATGAAGGGGCAGTATCATGCGAAAAATTCTGATTACCGGAGGCAGTCGCGGGATCGGTGCGGCATGCGTTGAGGCGTTTGCTGCACTGGGCGACCGGGTTTTCTTTATATATCATCAAAATCATGAGGCGGCAAAGCAAGTGATTGAGCGAACGGGCGCTGTGGCGTGCGCCGCGGACCTGTCAGATCCTGATGATGTCCGCCGTGCTGTCGATCGGGCAATTTCCGCGCTTGGCGGAATCGACGTGTTGGTCAATAACGCAGGTATTGCGCAGATCTCGCTGATGCAGGACGTGAGCGATGCCGATTGGCGTCGTATGGTCGATACCAATCTTTCCGCTGCGTTTTATGTCAGCCGTGCCGTCCTGCCGCAGATGCTGAAGCAGGGCGGGGGAGCCATTGTTCATATCGGCTCCATGTGGGGTAAGACCGGTGCATCCTGCGAGGTAGCATATTCTGCCGCCAAGGCGGGGATCCGAGGATTGACACAGTCCATGGCAAAGGAATTGGGGCCCTCACATATCCGTGTCAATTGCGTGGAACCGGGCGTGATCGAAACGGAGATGAATGCCGCACTGGATGAGGAGACGCGCCGCTCGCTGGCGGATGAGACGCCTCTTTGCCGCATCGGCACGCCGCGGGAGGTTGCCCATGCCGTTGAGTTTCTGGCAAGCGACGCCGCATCCTTTATTACGGGGCAGATCCTTGGTGTGGACGGCGGCTTTGCCGTTTGATTCCGCACGGCATCAGGGCGGTATTGTGAGCGATGATGCAAATTTATTTGTGTAAACGCTTGACAAATTTTCGAAACTGTGGTAAACTATTCCTTGTAAAAGGGAGTAGCTGATGTTGCGAAACATTCAGACAGTCGGTCATGACAGCGTTTCTCGCTCCGGTTGTCTGATGCCAAAAGGATGGTAAAGCAAGACTTTTGCAACGAAACGGTTGCAGAAGTCTTTTCTTGTATCTGAGAAAAATAGCGTTTTTCGCGCACGGTTCCGAAACCGAAGTCTGTAACCAAAGAAACTCTTATCAGGAAGGAGAAAAACATTGAAAGAGTATCTGAAATCCTCACAAGAGGTCGTTGAAGAGCTGAAAAGCTCCGAAAACGGTTTGTCTGCCGCCGAGGCGGCTGACCGCCTTGCCAAAAACGGTCCCAATAAGCTTGCCGAGGGCAAGAAGGTAACCCTTCTGCAGCGTTTCCTCAAGCAGTTGGCTGACCCGATGGTCATCATTCTGATCGTCGCCGCCGCCATCTCCGGTGTGATCGCGTATATTGAGGGTGAAGCGCCGACGGACGTATTCATTATCCTGTTTGTTGTTGTCCTCAACTCCGTTCTCGGTGTGATCCAGGAGTCCAAGGCTGAGAAAGCCATTGATGCGCTGAAGGCGATGACGGCGGCAACGTCCAAGGTCATTCGCGGCGGTCACATGATCACCGTCAAGAGTGAAGAGCTTGTTGTGGGCGATATCATCGTTCTCGAAGCCGGTGACGCCGTTCCTGCCGACGCGCGCCTGCTGGAGTCCAACTCCATGAAGTGCGAAGAGGCGGCTATGACGGGTGAATCCGTTCCCTCTGAAAAGTCTGCTGACACGCTGGTGCTCAAGGGTGAGCAGAAGGAAGTCCCTCTGGGCGACCGTGTGAATATGGTTTATATGGGCAGTACTGTTGTTTACGGACGCGGTAAGGCTGTCATCACCGGCACCGGTATGGATACCGAAATGGGTAAGATCGCTGGCGCTCTGAGTGAAGTCGAGGAAGAGAAGACGCCTCTGCAGCAGAAGCTCTCCCAGCTGTCCTCCACGCTGACAAAGCTGGTCCTCATCATCTGCGTGATCGTGTTTGCCGTAAACATCATCCGTCAAGGTCATTTTGCCCTGACCGCAGAGTATCTGAAGGACGTTGCCCTCCCGTCCTTTATCGTGGCAGTCAGCTTGGCTGTTGCCGCCATCCCCGAGGGTCTGGCGACCGTTGTTACCATCGTTCTGTCCATTGGCGTTACCAAAATGTCCAAGCGCAGCGCGGTGATCCGCCGTCTGACTGCGGTGGAGACACTGGGTTGTACTCAGGTCATCTGCTCGGATAAGACCGGTACGCTGACCCAGAACAAGATGACGGTTGTTGAGTATTCCTCCTTCAATCAGGCGCTGCTTTGCCGTGCTATGGCACTGTGCAGCGATGCTGAGATCGACGTGGAGGCAGGTCACACCGAGGCTGTCGGCGAACCGACCGAGTGCGCACTGGTCAACTATGCCAACAAGAACGGCATGCCCAAGAGCGAGCTGTCTGCCGCTGAGCCCCGTATCGGTGAGATCCCCTTCGATTCCTCCCGTAAGATGATGTCCACCGTTCACCGCAAGGCTGACGGTTCTCTGGTTCAGTATACCAAGGGTGCCCCCGACGAATTGCTTCGCCGCTGTACCCGCATCCTGACCGCAGACGGTGTCAAGGAGCTGACCGCCGAAGCGCGTAACGATATTCTGACCGCCAATAAGGGCATGGCGGACCGTGCACTGCGTGTGCTTGCCGCCGCATATAAGGATCTGTCCGCTGAACCCACCGATTACTCCTCCGATGCCATGGAGCAGGAGCTGATTTTCGTTGGTCTGTGCGGCATGATCGACCCTGTTCGTCCCGAGGTGGTCGATGCGATCAAGGCATGCGCTACCGCAGGCGTTCGCCCCATCATGATCACCGGTGACCATAAGGATACCGCCGTTGCCATCGCGAAGGAGCTGGGGATCATTACCGATGCTTCTCAGGCAATCACCGGTGCCGAGCTCAACGAACTTTCCGACGACGAGCTGGAGAAGGTCATCGACGTGTATTCCGTTTATGCCCGCGTTCAGCCCGAGCATAAGGTCCGTATCGTCAAGGCTTGGAAGAAGCTGGGCAAGATCACCGCAATGACCGGTGACGGTGTCAATGACGCTCCCTCCATCAAATCTGCCGATATCGGTATCGGCATGGGTATCACAGGTACTGACGTTACCAAGAACGTTGCCGACATGATCCTTGGCGACGATAACTTCGCTACCATCGTGTATGCGGTTGAGGAAGGCCGTAAGATCTACAGCAACATCCGCAAAGCGATCCAGTTCCTGCTGTCCTCCAACCTTTCCGAGGTCATTACCATCTTTACCGCGACCTGCATTGGTTTCACCATTCTGGAAGCACCTCACCTGCTTTGGATCAACCTGATCACCGATACCTTCCCGGCACTTGCGCTCGGTATGGAGCCCGGTGAGGAGGATATCATGAGACAGCCTCCCCGTTCCAGCAAGGCGGGTATCTTCTCCGGCGGTGTAGGTGTGGATCTGGTTTACCAGGGCATCATGGTATCCATTCTGACGCTGACCGCCTTTATGATCGGTCATTCGATGGATCCCGACGTGGTTGCCGGATCCTGGGCATCCAATCACGGCATCACCATGGCGTTCCTGACCATGTCCATGGCTGAGATCTTCCACTCGCTCAATATGCGTTCTCAGCGCGGTTCTATCTTCGCACTGAAGAAGCACAACTTCTGGCTGTATGGCGCGATGGTCGCCGCTGTCATCCTGACCGCTCTGGTCATCGAGGTTCCTTTCCTGGCAAATCTGTTCGGCTTTACCATGATTGACCTCGAGGAGTATGCGATTGCAATGGGTCTGGCTATTTTGGTGATCCCGATCACCGAGATCGTCAAGCTGGTGCAGAGAATCATCGCAAAGCATCACGCGTAATCGCTTTTCAAAAGGCTATGATACCGGATTTTTCGGTATCATAGCCTTTTTTTGAGAATTTACAACAAAGGGTTTCTTTTTGACGAAAGATGTGGTATAATGAATGTAGGAATATTCTCAACAAAGGAGAAAAGCTATGTCGGAATATCCGATTTTAGATCGGCTTTCGTCTCGCGGTGATCTTTGCTCGCTTTCGCAGGAGCAATTGGATCAGCTGGCGGCTGAGATCCGCACGGTGCTTGTAGAGGTCGTCACCAAAAACGGCGGTCATCTGGCATCCAATCTCGGCGTGGTTGAACTGACGATCGCGATGCACCGTGTGTTTGAAACACCGAAGGATCATTTTATTTTTGATGTCAGCCATCAATGTTACGTTCATAAAATACTGACCGACCGCCGCGATCGGTTTGAAACCCTGCGCCGTCCGGGAGGGCTGAGCGGCTTTACCAAGAGAAGTGAGAGCGTTCACGATTGCTTCGGGGCGGGGCACAGCTCGACCTCCGTTTCCGCCGCGCTGGGCTTCGCCATGTCCGATCAGCTGCAGGGGAATGAAGCATATACCGTTGCCGTTTTGGGGGATGGCGCTTTTACGGGTGGTATGATCCACGAAGCGTTGAATAATTGCCGAAAAGATTTGAAACTGATCATCGTGATCAATGAAAACGAGATGTCCATTTCCAAAAACATCGGTCGTTTCGCGCGGCATCTGACCAAAATGCGCTCCAAGCCGGGATACCTGCAAACGAAGGCAACCACCGGCCGGATTATCAAAAAGATCCCGCTGATCGGAAACGGATTGTTCAGGCTGATCCGCGATACCAAAAAAACGATCAAGAATATGCTTTACGGCAGTAATTATTTTGAGGATCTGGGACTTTACTACCTCGGTCCCGTAGACGGCAACGACGAGCGTGCCGTTGAGAATCTGCTTCGCGAGGCAAAGCGCGCCAAGCAAAGCTGCGTGGTACATCTGAAGACCAAGAAGGGAAAGGGCTATCTGCCTGCCGAGGAAAACCCGAATATTTATCACGGTCTGCCACCCTCCGATTCTCATCGGAACGAAAAGCCGACGTTTTCCAAGATCTTCGGCGACGAGCTTTGCAAGCTTGCCGCGCAGGATGAGCGCATTTGCGCGATCACCGCTGCCATGAGTGACGGCACGGGGCTTGAGCAGTTCCGTCAGCAATTCCCGGACCGCTTCTTTGACGTCGGTATTGCGGAGGAGCATGCGGTCACCTTTGCCGCAGGGCTTGCCGCCAACGGCATGCGTCCCGTGGTTGCCATCTATTCTACCTTCTTGCAACGTGCCTACGACCAGATACTCCACGATGTGGCATTGCAGGGTCTTCCCGTTGTATTCTGCGTAGACCGTGCAGGTCTGAATGCGGCGGACGGTGCCACGCATCACGGTATTTTTGACGTGGCATATCTTTCTCAGGTTCCGGGACTGACCATCGAAACCCCGGTGACGGAAGCGATGCTGCGCAGATCCCTCGCGGACGCTTTGGCGCGTCCTACCCCTACCGCGATCCGTTATTGCAGCGGTTGCGAGCAGGACACGGTGTTGGAGCGTTTTTATGCTGAGGATCAGTCGACCTATGACCGTCCCGGAAGAGTGGATTTTGCGGATGACGAACAACCGGACGCGCTGATCGTGACCGACGGTCGCGTGGTCAGCGAGGCGATGACGGCGGCAGAGCTTTGGGAGGAGCAGAGTGGAAAGCGGGCAGGTATCATACTGCTGGAACACATTAAGCCCTATGAGCAGGCTGCTGACTTCGTGGCTGAGAGGCTTCCTCAAAAGCCGATCCGCCTGATTCTTCTGGAGGAGGATATTCGCGCGGGCGGAATGGGTATGTTGCTGTGTGATCAGCTGACGCGTCGCTACCCGGAACGGATGGCGAATAAAACAGTACATCTGTTGGCGCCGGAGGATAACTTCGTTGTCCGTGAGCGAGCGGAATCGATCTATACCACGGCAGGTGTTTCTTCCGACGATATATTACGTGCTCTGTCTGAATGATCAAAGCAGGAGCCGCACCTCGGTGCAGCTCCTGCTTTGACTTTAATAATTATCGCGATATTTTTTGCGGATAAAGAGGTAGCCGAACCACACGGTCAGCAAAACCACGATAACAAGGGAGCAAATATACACACCCTCGCCACCCGAGCTTTCGATCTTCAGCTCCTCCCACAGACCGTTCAAAAGACTCAACGTGTCGGGTGAGAGGTTCTGATAGTAGGTTGCCTTGACCTCGGTGGTTGGGTAAAGGATCTCCATGGCGTTTTCGTGCATCGAATTCATGTATTCGATGTACTCAGGATCCTCAATGACTCCGCGGTGCGGAGAGGCGTAGCAGATGTATTCTGCGTTGGCTACTGCGATCTCATGCTCCAGCATAAAGTTGATGTAGCATTCCGCAATCTCTTTCTGACGGCTGTCAACGGGCACACACATGGCGTCCACAAAAACGTTGGTTCCTTCCTCGGGGTAGAAGAAGGCGAGATTGTTGTTGGCATCGTACATCGAGAGAAAGTCTCCTGCGTAATAGGGAGCAATGGCACCGGACTCACCCTTCATTTTGTTGAAGATCTCGTCCATGACGTAGCTTTGCACCAGAGGCTTCTGTACCTTGAGAGCCTCGGTGGCTGCCCGCCACTGTGCCTCGTCGGTCGTATTGACGTCAATGCCGAGGCGATACATGGAGGTGCCGAAAGCATCGCGGGAATTGTTGAATTGGAGGATCTTTCCCGTATATTTTTCATTCCAGAGCAGATCCCACGTTCCGGTATCCGTCTCGTCGACCATGGCGGTGTTGTAGATCACACCGACCATGCCGTAGGTGTAGGGAACGGAAAAGCGGTTGTCAGGATCGTAATACTGGTTTCGGTAGTCCTCCATGATGTACTGATAGTTGGGAATGTTGGTGAAATCCAGCTCCGCCAGCATGTTTTCCGAGATCATTCTTTCAATCATGTAATCGGAGGGGATGATCACGTCGTAGGAGGTGGCGCCGCTTTTCAGTTTGGCGTACATATCCTCGTTGCTTGCGTACGTGGTGTAGTTGACCTTCAGCTTGATACCGTAGGTCTCATAATAATACTGTTCAAATTCCTCGTTGACGTCCAGTGAGCCCTCGGAGCCGTCCGAGATGTATTCACCCCCGTTGTATACGTTCAGCGTGACTGTATCCTCGCCGCCGCAGGCGGTGGCGGAAAGGAGCAGGAGAACGAGGGAGGAGAGCAGGAGTAGGGAAGAGACGATCTTTTTCATGCCTTCGCCTCCTTACGTGCCGCGGCTCTCTTTTTACGAAGGGCGCGGATCTTTGCCCGTTCCTCTTTGCTTCCGGAGAGATTGGAGAGGATGAGCAGCGTCAGAATGGCGACGATCATCAGTGTGGAAAGGGCGTAGATATCGGGGGTGACTTCCTTCTTGGTCATGGAATAGATCAGGATAGGAAGCGTCTGGAAATCGCTGCCGCTGCAGAAATAACTGATGACGAAGTCGTCAAGGGACATGGTGAAGGCGATGATGAAGCCGGTGACGATACCGGAGAAGATGCAGGGAAGTTCCACCTTGAAGAATGCCTGCAAGGGGGTACAGCCCAGATCCAACGCCGCTTCGGGCAGATGCTTGTCCATTTGTTGGAATTTCGGGGAAACGTTCAGATAAACGTAAGGAATATTGAAGGTGGTGTGCGCGATCAGAAGGGTCCAGAAATTCAGCTTGTCCTGCTGGCCCAGCATGGTTCCGACAAAGACAAAGAGAAGCATCATGGAGATACCGGTGACGATATCAGGGTTCATCATGGGGATATTGGTCACGGAGGTGATCAGTCCCTTGACGTATTTGTTTCTCATTTTGCGCAGACCGATCGCCGCCATGGTTCCGATCAGAGTGGACAGAACCGCGGAGGATATTGCGAGGACGAGCGTGTTTTTCAACGCTGCGAAGGCAGCCGCACTGCGGAAAAGCTCGCGGTACCAGTAAAAGGAGAAGCCCGTGAACACACCGGTATTGCTGGTGCTGTTAAATGAGAACAGCATCAACACGAGAATAGGCGCGTACAACATAAAGAGAATGAGGACGGTATAGATCTTGTTGATTGTTTTCATGCGATCATACCTCCCGTTTCACTGTCTGAGAATCGGTTCATGATGGCGAGCGAGATGAGGATCAAAATCATCATTACCAAGGAGATCGACGCGCCGACATGGTAGGTGACGGGGTTTTGGAACTGTCGCTCAATGGTGTCACCGATCAGCTCGAAGGTACCGCCGCCCAGCTTCTGCGAGATATAGAAGGTGCTGATGGAGGGGACGAATACCATGGTCAGACCGGAAATGATACCGGGCACGGACAAGGGGAGAATGACGCGGGTCAGCACGCGGAAGTTGTTACAGCCAAGATCGTTGGCTGCCTCGATCAGCCGCCAGTCCAGCTTGCTGATGACCGAGTGGATGGGGAGGACCATATAAGGCAGGAAATTGTAGACCATGCCGAAGATGACCGCACCCGCGGTGCCGACGATGTGGACTGGCGCAAAGCCGAGCCGCATCAGAAGATTGTTAAGAAAGCCGCCGTCGTCCAAAATCGCCATCATGGAATAGGTGCGGATCAGAAGATTCATCCACATCGGGAGCATGATCAGCATGATCAGGATCTTCTGCGCTCTTGCGCTGGCGCGGGAGATGCAGTAGGCGAGGGGATAACCGATCAAAAGGCAAATGACCGTGGAGATCAGCGCCATACAAACCGAGAAAAGAAACGTTTCGGCATGGTTGCTCAGTGCTGCAATGTTTTCAAATGTAAACGAACCATCCGGCGTGGTAAATGCATAATATGCTACGAAGAGAAGCGGAGCGACAATGAAAAGAACCATCCAGACCAGATGCGGCGCGGAAGCCATGCGCTCCAGTAAGGTTCTTTTTTTCATTCGTTTTCCTCCTCGGAGAGATCCGACAGCTTTTCAAGCTCATCCGAAAAGCTGGAGTAGTCGCCAAACATGTTGGAAAAGCGTGATTTCTTCATGACGTGAATGGCATCGGGATCGATGGAGAGACCAATATGGTCGCCGGGGGCAACGTAGTCGGTAGACTGGATCATCCACTTGAAGCCGCGAATATCCACGATGATCTCATAGTGAACACCCTTGAAGGTGACGCCGGTCACATCGCCGACCAGCATGCCGCGTTCGCAGGGAACAACGTCCACGTCCTCGGGGCGGACAACGATGTCGACCTTTTCGTTTTTCTCAAAGCCGCTGTCCACACAGTCAAAGGTGTGACCGGAGAAGGTTGCCTTGTAATCGGCGGTCATTACACCGTCGAGAATATTGGATTCACCGATGAAGTCGGCAACAAAGGCGTTCACAGGCTCGTTGTAGATATCGGTAGGCGTGCCGATCTGCTGGATCTCACCCTCGGCGATGACCATCACGGTATCGGACATGGAGAGTGCTTCCTCCTGATCGTGGGTGACGTAGATAAAGGTGATGCCGGTGCGCTTCTGCATGTTCTTCAGCTCTACCTGCATGTCCTTGCGAAGCTTCAGATCAAGTGCCGCTAAGGGTTCGTCCAAAAGCAGTACCTTGGGGTGGTTGATCAGCGCGCGGGCGATGGCAACACGCTGCTGCTGACCGCCGGAGAGACGCTCTACGTTGCGGCGCTCAAAGCCCTTCAGGTTGACCAGAGCCAGCATATCCTTGACCTGCTTGCGGATCTGCTCCTCGGGAAGCTTTTTCAATCGGAGACCGAAGGCAATATTTTCAAACACATTCAAATGGGGGAACAGTGCGTATTTCTGAAAGACCGTGTTGACGGAACGCTGATAAGGCGGTACATCGTTGATGGGTTTACCCTCAAAAAGGATGGTACCTTCATCGGGCGTCTCAAAGCCGGCGATCAAACGAAGCATGGTCGTTTTTCCGCAGCCGGAGGGACCGAGCAGGGTGATGAATTCCTTATCGCGAATGTAAAGATTAATGTTGTTGAGAATCTTTTCTCCGTCAAACGATTTACTGATGTTTTGAAGTTGAATAACCTTTTCCTGTTTCATTCCACATAAATACCTCTCGTACAATATAGAACAGACAGCCGGAGTATGGAATGGAAAACGCCGGAAAAAATCCGGCACCTGACATTCTGAAATCCGATTGTACCACATATTGTAGCAGATATCTTCAGTAAATGCAATATGTTTTTGAAAATTTCTTCATAAATCGCAAAAAAACGTGATAAAACGTGTTTACTTGAAACCGCTCCCGAATAACTCTGCTTTTCTCTGAAAATCTCTTTTTTTCTCTTGAAATGCGCCAAAATGCTCCGTTTTTTATGGGTTGTCGGAAAGAAAAAAACGCACAAAAAGGGACAGAGAGAAGGTGAAAAGAGAGAGGCTGTTTCCCGCGCGCAACAGCAGGTATACGGAGGTCATCCAGAGAAGCAGAAAAAAGAGAAAAGAAACAGCCCTCAAGCTCCTGTCCGCAATCTTTGGGGAAAGGTACCGACGGCAGGCGGCGCGGAACATCCGCCCGCCGTCGAGCCACCCGACGGGAAGGAGATTGACCAGTGCCAGGGCAAGGGAGATCATGGCAAAATTGCTGTTCCGTTCAGAGCGGCACAGCGCGGCAAGAAGACCGCCGCCCCCCGCGCCAAGGAGACTGAACAACGGTCCAGCGGCGCAAAGGATCCATTCCCGCTCATAGGAGAGCAGGGAATCCTCCAACGTCAATTGGGCACCCAGCATGCTGACGCGCAGAGAGCGGATCGGAATATTCATGAGGTGTGCCGCAAGCAGATGCCCGCATTCATGCAACACAGCGGCAAGCAGCAGGGATGCTGTATAAGAAAATTTACCTTCCAATACGAGCATCAGAGGGACCAGAAGTGAGATCCGATCGAATACGATGCGAGGTCGGCGCAATATTTCATCCACTCCTTGAAAATTTTTTTGATGAAAGGTATTGACAGTCACGTGAACGTGTGATATACTGATTACAGTTGAAAGCCACGGTGAGCAAGACCGTTGGAATATACGGAAAGGAGGAATTTGTTTTGAATCTGCAAATCAAGGATCCCTTGATTCCGGGAACCATTCTCAAACGCAAGGAAATGGGCGATGTTACAGGACTGGAGTTTTTGAAGAAGATATTCTTTATCTCCAGCGGCGTGATGCTGTCACAGATCCGAGAGATCTCCGGTATTGACGGCTCAACACTGCAGAACTGGACGAAACGAGGGTGGGTAGCCAACTCCAAACTGAAGCGGTACGACATGGATCAGGTGGCGCACATTCTGATCATCAACATGCTTCGCGATTGCATGCAACTGGATCGTATCACTTTTGTGATACGTTACATCAACGGCAACGTGGACGATCACGCGGACGATATCATCAGCGATTCGATGCTGTATGACTATATATGCCGTATTCTTGACCGTTTGCTTCCCGATGATGAGACTTATGATATGGGCTCACTTCGCAATTGTATTGCCGAGGTGACCTCCGATTACGAAGAGCCGGTGAGCGGAGCACGAAAGCGGTTGAATCAGGCGCTGGAGATCATCATTGCCGCCTATTACGCGGCGGTGGTCAAGCGGTATTCCGACCGTTTGGTCGAGACGCTGATGGTGAAGCAGTAAGGAAAGGACAGGTAATAAGTTATGATAAACTGGTGGAATTCCATGGTTCCCGCACAGCAGGTCCTGGCATTGATCGCCATCCCGTCTACCTTGATACTTCTGATACAGACCATTATGGTCCTGATCGGATTTGGTGACGGCGGAGACGGTGCCGACGTGGATGCCGACGATAACATGGATGGCGACACCGATGACGGCGGGCTGGGGCTGTTCTCAATCCGCGGCATCGTTGCCATGCTCTGTATCATGGGCTGGAGCGGTGTGGCGCTGCTTGAGACCGCACTCCCCAAGGGAGTTTCTATTCTGATCGCGTTCTTGCTCGGTGTTGCCACACTGTTCGGGATGGCATACTTGATGAAGGCGATATACCGACTGCAATCCTCCGGCAATATCGATCTGGGAAATGCCATCGGCAAGGTAGGTCAGGTGTATATTCCCATTCCCGCCGACGGTAAGGCAGGCGGTAAGGTCACCATTACCGTGCAGGAAAGGCTGACCGAATGTGATGCGATTGCATTGAGCGATACCGTGCTTGCGACCGGAACCTATGTCCGCGTAACGGCGGTGGGCGAAGGCGGCGTGCTTGTGGTCGAGCCGCTGAATCGGACATGAGCCGTCGGGAAGAGCCGTTAACGATCCCGCGGGAGAATGCGGATCTTCGGACATTTGTACGCAAAAAGCGGATCAGAATATGGTTGCAGACCCTCGGCTGGGAAGTTTTCTGGTTGGCTGTATTCTTCTATTATCACAGCAGAACGGATATGACCTTTGACTACCGTTTTTCTCTGGTATTGAGCGCGCTGTTGGTTGCCGGACTGTTTCTCTTCGGCTGGATACGTATGATGGTGGATCGGAGTTACGTCGGCGTGATCCGTCAGATCGTTTTTCGCCGTGTAATGAATACCGATCTGCTCGGAAACCGCGGAGGAAAATCCGTTTTGGCAGAGCAGATGCTGTTGTGGGTCGAGGAAACAAACGGTCACCGACATAAGATCGTGATCGCGCGAAAGAAAAATTTTGATCGCTATTATCACGTCGGAGATCAGATCGTTCACCACAGCGGTCTTCCGTATCCCGAATCCAATGACGGAGCTGACCGATATCTTTATGTGTGCTCGCTGTGCGGCGGTGTGGAGTTGACGGATACCGATCATTGCCATGGCTGCGGTGCCTCACTGATCAAGCCCCCGCAAAGCCGCTACACAAAAACAGAAGAACGTTTCTTCTGAAAATCATTTTCTTGAAAGAAGGTATAATTCCGCGTAAAATGAATGAAATGCGGAAAAATTGTTATGGATGCAAACAGAATTAAAAAATATTTCTCACAAAAGCCCCATACCGTGAGCACGATCATTGCGGTGGCATTGGCATGTATCGGTTTTGCCATCATTATCCTTTTGCCGGGACATTTCACGCCGTTTGGATTGGCG
The DNA here is from genome assembly GCA_017452525.1 of Clostridia bacterium. Classification (GTDB taxonomy): domain Bacteria; phylum Bacillota; class Clostridia; order Oscillospirales; family CAG-272; genus RGIG3947. The sequence goes on along the minus strand of JAFTMG010000006.1, from coordinate 79,108 downwards.
CTGATGTTTGTCGGTGCGATCCTGTTTCTGGTGCTCAGTCTGCAGATCAAGGATAGCGAGCTGAGTGAAGCCGCCAAGGAGGTCCAGGCGAAATTCAAGGAGACTTTTGAGGAGGAGTTTATCTACCGTGATACCCGTAAGCTGCATCAGGCAGAGCTGCGCGGTTTCCGTCCGAAGGAGCCGGTATATGAATCCAGCTATCTGATGAGCGGGGAGGGACTGTTGACCCGCCGTGGCGGCGACGGTAAGTTCCGTTCTTCCATGTATCAGTGCGTTGGTATTCTGAAGGAAGAAGACTACATCGGTTTCGGTGTTCAGAATTTTTCGCTGATCGGCGACGAGAGCCCCGACGCTACCTTGTTGAAGCTATCCTATGACGAGCTGTCTCATGTTGCGCTGGGCGAGGCTGTTGCGCAGTGGCATCTGACCACGATGGGGGTATATGACATTGACGGCAACTGTATTCTGAACGTACAGATGCGCGCCGATGCGCAGACTGACGAGTTGGTTGCTGACATCAATGCGAAGATCAAAAAGGTTCACGATGCGTGAGCCTGTGATATAATTTATACCTAAGAAAGGAATTTGCGTATGAAAAACTTGAATGTGACAACTGCGTTGACACAAGAGGTTGCAGGAGCCCTTTCTCCTGTGATCGTGGTCCTGGTCTGTGTGGTGGCGCTGCTCCTGTTCAGCACTCTGATCCTGATCGTATCCCGCTATAAGAAGTGTCCCTCCGATAAGATCATGGTTATCTACGGTAAGGTTGGCAGTAATCATGACGGCACCATGCGAACCGCTAAGTGTATCCACGGCGGCGCGGCATTTGTAGTACCGGTGTTCCAGTCCTACGAATATATGGATCTGACGCCGATGTCCATCAGCGTCAACCTGACCAACGCGCTTTCCCGTCAGCACATCCGTGTGGACGTTCCTTCCAGCTTTACGGTAGGTATCTCCACCGAGCCGGGTGTTATGCAGAACGCGGCAGAGCGTCTGCTCGGTCTGAAGATGGTAGAGATCCAGGATCTGGCGAAGGATATCATCTTCGGTCAGTTGCGTCTGGTTATCGCGACCATGGAAATTGAGGAGATCAACACCGACCGCGATAAGTTCCTGGAAGCTGTTTCCCGTAACGTGGAGACCGAATTGAAAAAGATCGGTCTTCGCTTGCTGAACGTAAACGTAACCGATATCAATGACGAGAGCGGATATATCGCCGCGCTTGGTAAAGAAGCAGCCGCTAAGGCGATCAACGATGCAAAGATCAGCGTAGCACAGGCTGACCGCGACGGTGCGATCGGTGCTTCCGAGGCAGAGATGGCACAGCGTGTACGTGTGTCTCAGACCAATTCCGAGGCGATCAAGGGTGAGAATGAATCCAAGATCCAGATCGCTGAGTCCGAGGCAACCCTGCGTGAGCATGAGGCGGACGCACAGCGCCGTGCGACCGCGGCAGAGAAGATCCAGGCAGCTCGCGCGCTGGAGGCATCCTACGCGGCTCAGCAAGCGGCAGAGCAGGCAAGAGCCAATCTGGAAAAGGCAAAGCTGGAGGCCGATATCATCGTAAAGGCTGAGATCCAGAAGAAGGAGCAGGAGATCCAGGCAGAGGCGAAGGCAGAGCAGATCCGCCGCGAGGCAAAGGGTGAGGCAGACGCGATCTTGATGAAGATGCAGGCGAACGCAGAAGGTATGCGTGAGATGCTGACCAAGCAGGCAGACGGTTTTGCGCAGATCGTACAGGCGGCAGGCGGCGAGTCCAACGATGCGATCCGTCTTATGATCGCCGACAAGCTGGAAGAGCTGACCCGCATTCAGGTGGACGCCATTGCCAACCTGAAGATCGACAAGATCACGGTTTGGGACAACGGCTCCTCCTCCCCCGACGGAAAGAACGCCACCGCGAATTTCGTATCCGGTCTGATGAAGTCCGTTCCTCCCATGCAGGAGATCTTCGATATGGCAGGCATGAAGCTGCCCGAGTATCTCGGTACCGAGAAGGCATTGCCCGAGTCCGGCGATGCTTCGGATTCCGAGGCAAAATAAATCATGAGGATCCCGCACTGTTTTCACGGTGCGGGATCCTTTTTGGATACGCCAAGCAGGACCTTTCGGATCCATTGGAATTCCTCCCGCTCCACCGCGTGGATCCCGCACAGAAGCAAAAAATACAGACACACGGTCATCAAAACGTGCAGACAGAGCCGCGATACCGCCGTCAAGGAGGCATCCGGTAGGAGCTTGCATGTCAAAAAGGTAAGGGCAGTGGCGCCCACCGCGCAAAGCAAAGGCTTGAATACCCATTTGACAGCATGCGGACGCATGTCGCTGACGTTCCAAAGCCGTACCACACTGCAGGTGGTGTTGAATAGCTCGGCAATATAGACGGTCAGCACATATCCGTCTATCCCCATGTTCGGCAGCAGGAGCAGGACCAGAATGACAGAAATGAGAGAGTCGGCAATATTGATCGCCATGGAGTAGACCTGCTGTCCCAGCCCCTTGAGCATGGCGTCGGTGGTGGTATCGAGATACATTACCGGAATCAACGGAGAGAGCAGACGTATGTAACGTGCCGCCTGCGCGTTGTTGTAAATGACGGCGCCGAATTCCTCCGCGAAGCAGCAAAGGACTGCGGCGGTGCCAATGGAAAACCATAGTGCCAGCGAGTATACGCGTTCTGCGATATAGGAGATCTCGCGGCGATTGTTTTTGGCGCGGCATTCGGCGAGCTCGGGCACGAGTAAGCCGGAAAAAGAGCCGATCAGCGCGGTGGGGAAGAGGATGACGGGAAAGACCATGCTGTTCAATATTCCGTAGGATTTCAGCGCGTCCTCTCGGGAGGCGCCGCTTTTTCGAAGCCCCTGCGGGATCAGCGCATGCTCCAGCGTCAAAAGTCCCGAGCGAATGTAGGAGCTGAATGCCACCGGCATGGCAATGCCGCATAATTTTCGTGTGACAGAAAAGTTACTGTGTGTCGGTATCTTGGCTTGGCGGTGTATATCGACGCAGTACAGAACCAACGAGAGCAGGAAGGAGGATATTTCCGCCACCGTACTTCCGATCACCAGCGAGATGCACGCCTTTTCCGGATCGGGATCACGGCAGAGCAGACCAAGCACGGCAACCGTGGCACCGATGCGTACCGCTTGCTCAAAGACCTGCGCGACCGCGTTTTTATAGACACGGCGGCAGGCGGTGAAATAGCCGTTCATGGCGGAGGAAAGAGAGATTGGAAGAAGCGCAAAGGCAAGGATCCTCAAAGGTCGAAGCACGCGGATCTCATCCAGAAGACGGAGCGATAAGATCGGCGCGAGAGAATATAGACCGATGGCGGCACAGGAGCCGAAGCACAGACTGTAAAGAAAGCATTTTTGCATGCCCTTGCGAATACCGTAGGGTGCTTGGGAGTTATCCAGCGCCTCGGCGGTCAATCTTGTGGCGGCGAGATGGATGCCCGAGGTAGCGAAGGTGATCGAAAAGCCGTATACGCCCGAGAAAAGGCCGTACAGACCGAGAGCCTCCGCTCCGACACGATTGGCGATATACACCTGAAAGATCACACCTACCGATCTCATCAGCAATGCCACGCCGCTGAGCAGGATGGCGTTGATCAAAAATTGATGTAGCTTTTTCATATTCCTCTATCGCACTCCTCTCCGAATCTCCGCACATATATTCGCTTCATGTCCGTTTTGTTTATCCTATGTTGAAAAAAAGCGGGATAGACCGAAAGAAAAAATATGGCTGAATTCACAAAAACACTTTACAAACCAAAGGGGTTGTGATATAATAATGACAAATTTCAAGACGATCCTCAAAAGGAAAGGATGGAACAGAATATGAGTGAAAAGTTTGTTATCACAATTGCGAGACAGTACGGCAGCGGCGGACGCGAGATCGGTCAGCGTGTTGCGGAGATCCTGGGTATCAAATCCTACGATAAAGAGCTGATCACGATGGCAGCGCAAAAGAGCGGCTTGAACGCCAATGTAGCACATCATGCCGACGAGCAGGTGACCAACAGCTTGCTGTATACGCTGGCAATGGGAAGCGGCGCCTTCACCACGGCAAATTTCAGCACGGATATGCCCATCAACGACAAGCTGTTCATCACCCAATCCGACGTGATCAAGGGCCTGGTGGAGGAAAATGACTGCGTGGTGATCGGCCGTTGCGGCGACTATGTTCTCCGCAATTATGACAACCGCCTGAGTATTTTTATTTATGCGGATCTGGATTGCCGTGTTCGCCGTATTTCGGAGCTGAATCAGGTGTCCGAACACGAGGCGCGGGATATGATCAAAAAGACGGATAAGCGCCGCATTAATTATTACAATTTCTATACGGGACGCAAGTGGGGTGCCTTTGAGAACTATCACGCCTCCTTTAACAGCAGCGTGCTCGGTGTGGAAAAGACGGCACAGATGATCGCCGCCATGGCAAAAATCGCCATGGAGGGAAACAAATAACGGGATATGGTACGTGTGCTCAACGGCGTTGACCGCCTGGACTCCTTTGCGCATTTGTTCAAGGGGAAGCGGGTCGGTCTGATGACCGCCGCCTCCGGCGTAGATCGGGCGGGCATACCCACCTACGCGCGAGTCGCCCGATACGGTCGTCTTGAGGTCCTTTTTGCTCCCGAGCACGGGATCCGCTCCAATATGCAGGACGGATTGTGGGCGGAGGACGCACGGGATGAAGAAACCGGTGCGCGGCTGATGACGCTGAACGGACGGACCTACGGTCGCCTGCCCGAGGTTTTGGCAGAATTGGACGTTGTGGTATATGACATTCAGGACGTTGGTGCCCGCTTTTATACCTATCTTTACAATCTGACGCATATGATGCAGGCGTGTGCCGACGCGGCAGTTCCTTTGATCGTTCTGGATCGCATCAATCCCATCGGCGGTGCGCTGATCGAGGGCGAAATATTGGATGAAACACGTTACCGCTCAGGAATCGGCGAATACGCGATACCGACAAGGTACGGGTTGACCGTTGGAGAGTTTGCCTCCTATATCAACGCCACCTACCGTATGTCTTGCCCTCTGCAGGTCGTTCCTTGCGAGGGCTGGAAGCGTGCGCTTTACGGAGATGAGACCGACCTGCTTTTTGTGAATCCCTCTCCCAACATTCCGTCTGTGAATGCCGCCATCAACTATATTGGTACCTGTATCTTTGAGGCAACCAATATTTCCGAAGGGCGGGGAACGACACGTCCCTTTGATCTGGTCGGGGCTCCCTTTGTGGATTCCAAGCGCCTTTGCGATGAGATGCAGTCCTACCGTCTGCCGGGTGTGGTCTTCCGCAGAGCATGGTTTACGCCCATGTTCCAAAAGCATGCGGGGACCGTGTGTGAGGGTGTGGAGTTGCATATTACGGATCGAAACAGCTACCGCCCCATCGAAACGATGTTGTATCTCTATCGGCATATGCGCACGTATCCCGGATTTGAGGCGCGTCCGGACGGTCTTGGGCTTCGGTTCGGCAGTGATTTTTTGCTGGGTGAGATGGATATCGAGGCGTTTCTGCGAAGAAATCGGGACGATCTATCCGCTTTCCGCCAAAGCACGGATCCGTGGCTGATCTACCGTGAATGACCAAAATGTGCAGGGATATGACGGCGTATTGTCATTCCTGACGATTGCTTTGTTATATACGAATAAATAAAGCCGTGTATCCTCTGTGAGAAATTATGCAAAATACAGATAAAATTCTTCTTGACTTTTTCCTTGATATGGATTATGATATATTTGCAAAATACCTTGCAAGGGAGGGACAAAAGAATGATTTTTGCATGCGAACTTTGCGGATATGAGTACAATTCGAAGCAGGGTGATCCGGATAACGGCATCGCTCCCAGAACAGATTTTGAAGATCTGCCTGAGGATTGGGTATGCCCGCTGTGCGGCGCGACCAAAGAGAACTTCGAAGTGGTCAAAAAAGATAAGTCCTACGATTAAGTGGAGCTGTAATCCATATAAAAATGCCGATCTGCCACATGCGGGTCGGCATTTTTTATCGTGCCGTATTATTGACAACCGTGTGTGGGTATGATAAAATAATTCAAGTGAAACTTCATGTGAGAAAGGCGGATCGCCCTTATGAAAAAAATGTTGGTCATTGACGGCAACAGTATACTCAACCGCGCTTTTTACGGAATTCGGATCCTGACGAACAAGCAGGGTCTTTGTACCAATGCTTTGTTTGGTATGGTGAATATTATTCAGAAGCAGCTTGACGCGCTTTCTCCCGATTATGCGGCGATCGCGTTTGATCTTCATGCGCCGACCTTCCGCCATAAAATGTACGATGAATACAAGGCGGGACGAAAGCCGATGCCGGAGGAGCTTCGGATGCAGATGCCCTATGCCAAGCGGATGGCAGAGGCAATGGGATTGACTGTGCTGGAGATGGAAGGCTACGAGGCGGACGATATTCTGGGTACGCTTGCCGAAATGACCGCGACCGATGAGAATCTGGAGGCGTATATCCTGACGGGCGACCGGGATTCCTTGCAGTTGATCGGTGACCGTGTAAAGGTCCTGCTGGCGGGAAATGCCGACACCGTGCTTTTTGACGGGGCTGCTTTTTTGGAGAAATACGGTGTGCGGGCAGATCAATACGTGGACGTTAAGGCGTTGATGGGAGATAGCTCTGACCATATTCCCGGTGTGCCGGGTATTGGAGAGAAAACGGGCTTTTCGTTGATTGCCCGCTTCGGCTCTTTGGATGCGGTATACGAGCAGCTGGAAAGCGCCGATATCACCCGCGGTGTCAGAACCAAGCTGGAAAACGGGCGGGAGAGCGCCATGCTTTCCCGTGAGTTGGCGCGCATCTGCCGTACCGTGCCGCTGGAAAAATCCTTGGAGGATATTGCCTACGGCGGCATGGATCGCCCCCTCGCGCGGGCACTGTTCACCGAATTGGAATTTTCGGGCTTTTTGAAGCGATATGAGCTGGATCGGGACGAGGAGATCGCTCAGGAGGATGGCACTTCCTCTCAGAGCCGTGCCGCATTGCCTACGGTCTTGTGCGGCGTCGCCGAGCTTCCGGTTGCGGATACGTGGTCCTTGGCGCTTTGTGAGGATGGCTTGTTGCTTTGCAACGGTGAGTGTATCTATGCCTGCCGTGACGGCAAAGAGGCGCTGCAAGCCTTTTTGAACGATCCGTCAGTATGTTTTATCTGCTATGACTGTAAAACGCTCTATCAGCGTCTGGCGGCGCGAGGGATCACCTTCTTCCGCTGTGACCTTGACGTGATGCTTGGTGCCTATGCGGTGGATGCCACCTCCAAATTCGATTTGCCTGCCTTGGTTTTAGGCTATTTGGGTGAGGTCTACCGAGAAGAGGTGCCCTTGGTACAGTATGTGTGGGCGCTTCGTGCACCGATCTGTGAGAAGCTGGAGCAGACCGACCAGATGCGCCTGCTCCGTGAGATCGAGATGCCTCTTGCGGCGGTTTTGGCGGATATGGAAATGATCGGCTTTAAGATCGACTGCCAAGGCATTGCCAAATACGGAGAGGCATTGGATGTGCTGGCGAAGGAGCTGGAGAGCCGCATCTATTTTGCCGCGGGAACCGAGTTCAATATCAAGTCTCCCAAGCAGCTTGCCGAGATCCTGTTTGAGCGCCTCGGACTGCCCGCCGCCAAGAAGACCAAGAGCGGATACTCCACCAATGCGGAGGTGCTGGACCGACTGCGCCCCTATCACCCGATCATCGATGACATTCTGGACTACCGTCAGGTGACTAAGCTGAAGAGCACCTACGTGGAAGGGCTTCTGAAGGTAGCGGGAGAGGACGGCAGGATCCATACCGAATTCCGCCAGACGGGTACCGCTACGGGCAGACTGTCCTCTGCGGAGCCAAATTTGCAGAATATTCCGATCCGAACCGAAATGGGCAGAGAGCTGCGCCGCTTCTTTATTCCGAAGGACGAAAATTATATGCTGATCGACGCCGACTATTCGCAGATCGAGCTGCGTCTGCTGGCGCACATTTCCGACGATGAAGCGATGCGGCATGCCTTTGTCAGCGGGGCGGATATCCATACCTCCACGGCTGCCACCGTGTTTGGTGTGGCACCCGACGATGTGACGATCGAAATGCGCAAGCGCGCCAAAGCGGTCAATTTCGGCATCCTTTACGGCATGGGCGATTTCTCGCTTTCTCAGGATCTGCATATTTCCCGTGCGGAGGCGAAGGAGTATATTGCCAACTATCTGCACAGCTATCCCAACGTGGATCGTTATCTGAAGGATATCGTGAAGCTGGCGCATGAGAAAGGCTACGTGACCACCATTTTCGGTCGCCGTCGCTATATCCCCGAACTTGCCGTGGCAAATAAGATGCAAAAGGCGGCAGGGGAACGTATCGCCATGAACAGCCCGATCCAGGGAACTGCCGCGGATATCATCAAGCTGGCAATGATCCACGTTCACCGCAGGCTGAGCGAGTCCGGCTTGGATGCGCGTTTGATCCTGCAGGTGCATGACGAGCTTTTGGTAGAGGTCCGCCGCGATCAGGCGGAAGAGGCTCTGGCATTGCTTCGTGAGGAGATGGAGCACGCCGTTGCGCTGTCCGTTCCGCTGGATGTGGGAACCGCCATGGGAGACAATTGGTTTGACGCAAAATAATATAAACGGGCTGAGCTACCGAATCGGTGACTCAGCCCATTTCCAACCGTCGGTTGGACGCAAAAACGTATCATCAAACCAACGCGTGCTTGCTTGTATGGTGCCCGGTATGATATAATGCAGACGTACCAAATCAGGATATCTGCCACGCGGCAGGGAAGGAGAAGAGAATGAAGATCAATGAACAGATCGCGGCGCTCCGCAAAGAGAAGGAAATTACACAAGGTGAATTGGCGCAGGCACTCGGCGTGACCAATCAGGCGGTGTCCAAATGGGAGTCGGGACAGTGCTGCCCCGACATCCAACTGCTCCCCGAGATCGCAAAATATTTTGGCATCTCAATCGGAGAATTGATGGGGGAGGAAGCAGCAGAAAAGCGCAATGAAGAGGGGAATACGGTTGAAGCTGCTCAAAAACACAACGATCCGTTGCTTTGCCGTGCGATCGATATTTTGGGAGAACATATGGTGATCACAACCTCTCTGCTTCAGCGAAAGCTGGGGATCGGCTATGGTAAAGCCAAGGAGCTGACAGAGCTTATGCAGGCAGAGGGATACGTTACCGAGGCAAAGCCCGGCTTCTATCAGCGGACCAGGTCACAGCAGGACGTGCTGAGGTCGCACGTAAAAGTGATAGTGAAAAACGGACGCGAGAACATGCTTGATACCGCGCTCGCCATGCACGCCGCGTGGTTCTTTCAAACGCAAAGGCAGGAAGAGTCTGCTGTAGATAGTGCGGTGGATGCCGTGACGGGCGGTCAGTGGGGCTATTCTGCTATCAGCGAACCGGATATCACGACCGTGATGCGCGGGCAGTCGGTGTTTTATTCCAAGAATACTTCGTTGGATCTCGGCGGAGAACGGATCGGTCGGATCTGCAGTCTGTTGAAGACGCTGTCGGATCGGAAAAATCTGACAGTGCTCGCTTCGCTGTATGAGTTGACTGTTCAAAACGAAAAGGCGTATGCCTCGCCCGAGAAGATCGCTGAGCACAGCCGGCTTTCCGAGGATACCGTTGGGCAATGTATTGAGTCATTGCAATTCCCGTATCTTGAGGAGCAAGATGGGATGTATCGCATCAAGGGAGAGGCAATGGCGACCTTACCGATCATCTCCATGCTTAGCTACTAAACGGAAAAGACGGAGCCGCGGACTTCGCAGCTCCATCTTTCTTTTTATCCTTCGCCCGGCAAATGCTCGGCGGACTTCAACTCCTTAAGTGCTTCATAGATGCCGCGGATAGGGACGATCTCGATCCCTTCTATCTGCAGACTCCGCATTTCCAGATTGCGGAGGGGAACGATGACGCGCGTAAAGCCCAGTCGCGCCGCCTCTTTGACACGCTGCTCCAAATTGCCCACCGCGCGACATTCGCCGGAAAGCCCCAGCTCGCCGATGGCGATGGTGGTGTCGGGAACGTATTTATCCGTAAGGGAAGAGATCAGCGATAGCGCCGTAGCAAGGTCGGATGCGGGCTCGTCCACCCGCAGACCGCCGATGACGTTGGAATAAACGTCGTTGAGGTAAAACTTCAAGCCCAGCCGCTTTTCAAGTACCGCCAGGATCAGACACATGCGGTTGTAATCCAAGCCGTTGGAGGTGCGGCGAGGCGCAGGAAAAGCGGTCGGGGTGACCAGTGCCTGGATCTCCGCAATCAAGGGACGCGTGCCCTCCATGGTGCAGACGGCACAGTTGCCGGGAACGTTTTTGGGGCGTCCCGCCAAGAGGACCTCCGAAGGGTTGCGGACCTCGCAAAGCCCAAGGTCGGTCATTTCAAATACACCGATCTCGTTGGTGGATCCGAAACGGTTTTTGATGGCACGAATGATGCGGTAGGACTGATGCCGTTCCCCTTCAAAATAAAGCACCGCGTCGACCATATGCTCCAGCACCTTGGGGCCCGCAATGCCGCCCTCTTTGTTGACGTGTCCTACCAGGATGACGGAGATCCCCTCGTGCTTTGCCTTGCCGATCAAGGCGAGCGCGCATTCCTTGACCTGTGAAATGCTTCCGGGGGCAGAGGATGCCATATCGCTGAACATGGTCTGGATCGAATCCACGATCAGTATGTCGGGCTTGACGCCGTTGACTTGACTCAGCACGTTTTCCATATTGGTCTCGGTGAGGATCATCAGATTTTTACCCTGCACGCCCAAGCGCTTGGCGCGTAGCTTCAGCTGACCGCTCGATTCCTCGCCCGAAACGTAAAGCACTTTTTTTGCGGCACCGAGCGCATCGGAGATCTGCATGAGAAGGGTGGATTTACCGATTCCGGGTTCACCCGAAAGCAGGACCACCGAGCCGTGTACCAGACCGCCGCCCAGTACCCGATCCAGCTCCTCCATACCGGTGTCAAAGCGCATATAGGAGGGGAGCTCCACCTCGTCGAATGCCACGGCGCGGCTTTCCTTTTCGTTTGCCGCAGAAAGCCGGGAGAGGGAAGCGGCGGCTTTGGAGGGTTCCTTGACGGCAACCACGTCCTCCGTCATCGAATTCCACGCACCGCATTGCGGACATTTGCCCATCCATTTCGGACTTTGATATTCGCATTCGGAGCAGATATATACGGTTTTTGTCCCTTTCATATGCTTGCGTCCTTTCTTTTGGCGTCTGTGTTCTGTTCTGCTTTATATTATAGCGAATCCCGCGAAAAAAATCAAGCGTTGTATTCGGAAATATGAGACATTACGGCGCAAAAAAGAACGAAAGCAAGCTGTTGGCGGTATTCCTCGGTCTCAAGGAGTGCCGCCTCCTTAGAATTTGACAGAAACCCACACTCGATCAGGATCGCGGGGCAGTGAAGGCGGTCCAACAGATAAATGGATGAGGTGGCCTTCTTGATTTTCCGCTGATTGTCCGGTTGCAAAAGCCGTTTGGTTTCCGCCTGGACCGTCTGCGCCAATGCCTGTGACTGTGTATCGTGCGGAGAATAAAAGACCTGCAGACCGCGGTATTTCTCCTCAGGAAAGGCATTCATGTGGATGCTGATGAAGATAGCCCCCTCTGTCTTTTCCGCAATCTGACGGCGTGCCGCAAGATCGAGCATTTTTTTGTGCCCCTTGTAATTGGCATTGCGGTCGTAGAGAAGTATATCCTCCGTGCGTGTCATGACGGTGGGGATCCCGGCGGTGCGCAGCATGGTATCCAGCATACGGGCGATCTCCAGATTGACGGTCTTTTCCTCCAATCCTGCGGCGCTTTGTGTGCCGCCGTCCTCGCCGCCGTGTCCTGCATCGATGACGACCGTGTAGGGCAGCGGCTCTTTGCCCGCATCCAGACCGGATCCGCCGTCCGTGGGGATGGCAGTGCTTGAGAGCTCTCCTGCGATGCCGCCGAGGATCGCGGCAAAGGCACCGCACAAAAGCACAAAGCCTGCAACGGCGTGCAGGGAAAAAGAGGGATTCTTTTTAAACATGGTTCGTTCCTCCGCTTGTCTTTTTGTTGCCAATATATGAAGGTGCCGTCGGAAAAAGACACGGAAGAAAACAAAAAGGACATGAGCCCGATCGCCCATGTCCTTATTTGCTTGGATCAGAGAGTTTCCAGATACTTTACCACGTCGCCGACGGTAACGAAATCGTGAATGTCAGCATCCTCGATCTCAATACCGAACTTTTCCTCGCAGAGCATAACGAGGTCTGCCAGCTCGATGGAATTGATACCCAGATCGGTAGAGAGCTTTGCATCCAAAGTGATATCTGCTTCGTCAATCTGCAGCTCCTCTACGAGAAGCTCCTTCAGTTTCTCAAACACGGTATGTGCCTCCTATCAAAAATTTGGTTGGTTTTCTGCATACGGTGAATATTATAGCGTATTTTCCTCCATTTGTCAAGTATGAAAAGACAAAAAGTTGTTGAGGGGTCAATTTTTTTCAATATTTGAAAATGATTATGAAAAGGGCGGAAATCTCTTGAATTATTTCCGATTCTGGTATATAATATATAAGATAAACCATAAAAAGGAGGTCTCGGAATATGGCAGACTCCAAAAAAGCGGGTAAGGGCGGCTCCAAGATTATCGCCCAGAATAAAAAAGCGTATCACGACTATTTTGTAGACGAAAAATATGAGGCGGGGATCGCCCTGTACGGCACCGAGGTGAAAAGCGTTCGTGCCGGGGCGGTCAATTTGAAGGACTCCTACTGTGAGATCGACGGCGGCGAGCTGTTTGCTATCGGATTTCATATCAGTCCTTATGAGAAGGGAAATATTTTTAACCGCGAACCGCTACGCAAGAAAAAGCTGCTGATGCACAAAAGAGAGATCATGAAGCTGCACGGGCTTGTGGCACAGAAGGGATACACGCTGATTCCCCTGTCGCTTTATTTTTCGGGTGCGCATGTGAAGATGGAGATCGGTCTTTGCCGCGGTAAAAAGCTTTACGACAAGCGCGACAGTGCCGCAGAGCGTGAAGCAGACCGCAAGATCGAGCGCCACATGAAGGGCAATTATACTGAGTAACAAGGAAAGAAAAGGGAAATACATGTCAGATCTGAATCAAAGATTTTTGCGCGCCAAGCGCGCGTTGTTCGAAAAGGCGTATGGCAATCTCAACGAAAAGCAGCGTGATGCGGTCTTTACCGTCAATCACCCGCTCCTGGTGCTTGCGGGGGCTGGCAGCGGCAAGACGACCGTGCTGGTACAGCGCGTCGCTTTTTTGATCCGCTATGGAAACGCGTACTACGGTGAGTCGGTCAATACCGTGTTGAGCGAGTCGTACGTTACCGCGCTGGAGCAGGCGGTGCAGCTGCCGACCGAAAGCATTTTGCCGATCTTATCGGAATTTATTTGCGATCCGTGTCCGCCGTGGCGCGTGCTCGCCATTACCTTTACCAATAAGGCGGCAAATGAGATCAAGGCGCGTCTCGCCTCGTCCTTTGACGATCCCACCATTGCCAATGAGATCTGGGCGGGCACCTTCCACTCGATCTGTATGCGCATCCTGCGCAAATTTGGAGACCGTGTTGGCTATGCTCCCGGGTTTTCCGTTTACGATACCGAGGATAGCAAGAAGGCGATCACCACGGCAATGAAGGCGTGCCGTATCGACGATAAAACGCTCCCCATTCGTTCCGTGCAAAATGCCATCAGCCGTGCGAAGGATAAATTGATGACGCCCTCGGATATGGCGGCAGAGGCGGGAACGGATTTCCGCATGAAGCAGATCGCGCGGGTGTATGAGGAATACCAGCGACAGCTGAAATCCTCCAATGCGTTGGATTTTGACGATATCATTATGCAGACTGTCCTTCTGTTGCAGCAGGACGAGGAGGTGCGTACCCAATATCAGAAGCGCTTCCGTTACATATGCGTGGACGAGTATCAGGATACCAACGAGGCGCAGTTTACGCTGACCGCCATTCTTGCAGCCGGCAGTCGTAATCTGATGGTCGTTGGTGACGATGACCAGAGTATTTACCGTTTCCGCGGTGCTACCATTGAAAACATTCTGAACTTTGACCGTGTGTTCTCGGATGCCAAGGTCATCAAGCTGGAGCAGAATTACCGCTCGACACAAAATATTCTGGACGGTGCCAACGCCGTGATCAGCAACAACAGCGGCAGAAAGGGAAAAACGCTCTGGACTGCCAACGGATGCGGTGAAAAGATCCATCTCAAGAAGACGGATGACGGCATTGCCGAGGCGCGGTTTATGATCGACGTGATCAACAAGAAGGTGGAGAGCGGCGATTGCCACTTCCGCGATTTCGCCGTGCTGTACCGTACCAATGCTCAGTCGGCGAATATTGAGCGGACCTTTGCCAAGAGTGGTATACCGTACCGCATGTTAGGCGGTGTTCGGTTTACAGACCGTAAGGAGATCCGCGACTTGGTGGCATATCTGCAATTGATCAACAATCATAACGACCGTGAGCGCATGATGCGTATCATCAACGAGCCCCGCCGCAAGATCGGCGACAAGACGCTGGAGGCGGTGGAAGCCATCGCAATCGAGCAGCAGTGCGGTATTTTTGACGTGCTTCAGCAGGCGAATCGCTATGTGGCGCTTTCACGTGCCGCCAATGCGCTGATGTCCTTCGCCGCGCTGATCGAGGAGCTGACCGAGCTTTCCAAGACCGTTTCTTTGGAAACGCTGATCAACGAGACCTTGGATCGCTCGGGATATCGCCAGATGATCAAGGATATGGGCGAGGAAGAAGCGGAGCGCTTGGATAACATCGGCGAGTTTATCTCCGGAGCCGTGGAGTACGAGGAGAACAACGAGGAGTCCTCGCTTGCCGGATTTTTGGAGGAGACCGCGCTGGTTGCCGACGTGGACCGCTATGATGAGACTGCCGACGCGGTGGTCCTGATGACCATTCACTCGGCAAAGGGGCTGGAATTTCCCATCGTATTCCTGCCCGGTATGGAGGATGGACTTTTCCCCGGTATGCAGACCATTATGGGCGGCGACGCCGAAATGGAAGAGGAACGCCGTCTCGCATACGTTGCTATCACCCGCGCCAAGCGGGAGCTGTATATCCTGCACGCCAACAGCCGCATGCTTTACGGTCGGACGCAGTATAATCCGCCCTCCAGATTCCTGAAGGAGATTCCCGAGGAGTTGATCGATAACATGACGCCTCCTCCGAAGGCACCTGCCGCCGGCGGACAAGTGAAAACGTATTATTCCGCCAAACCGCAATACCAGCAGAATGTAACGGTAAACAAGAATCTGTTCAAGACAGCTGAACAGGGAGCGGGAAAGACGCTCTTTGAAGTGGGTGACCGTGTATCTCACCTTACCTTCGGTATCGGAGAGATCCTCTCCGTCAAGCAGATGGGCGCAGATAAGATGTATGAGATCGTCTTCGATAAGGCAGGCACAAAAAAGCTGATGGCATCCTTTGCCAAATTAAAAAAATTGAATTGATCCCGAAAAAACTCCCATGCGCCGCGGCGCATGGGAGTTTTTTCATGCTTAGACTGTAAGATCGCGTACCCCGCATCGGTTGGTAATGACAATCAGTATTCCGAAATCATTTTCTTCGTAGGCGTACTCCGTCCAGGCAATAAATCCATCGGTAAGATCTGTAGCCTCGTAGCGGCGCACCATGCCCGCGCTCATCGGCATATAGCCTTTTCCTACCCCGCGGTACGCTGTCAGATCGTAGGTGGTTTTTTTCTCGTTATCCCGATAATAGTTGATGACACGTACCAAGCCAACCTCAGGCGCGAAGAAATATTCTTTTGTACCGCCACGATATTCGACACCGGAGCCGCACCCGCTTACATGGATGGTAAGCTTGAAACAGTTTTCAAAGTGTCCTGCTTGGGTGCTTACCGCCTCCTCTGCTTCGGTACAGATAATCTTCGTGGTGATCAGATTTTCAAAGTATTTTTGCGTCACGGTATATTCCGCGCCGGGAACCCATTTATCAGACCAGAGAGCTTGTGCCATCTGATTCAGGATGCCGTAAATGTCGTTGAACAAAACGCCGTAACCCGGGCCCCTGAGTACCTCTTTGCCGGTATGTTTACATTCAAAGCTGTGGGTAAAATACTCACCGAAGAAGTGAAGGTCGCCGTCTCGTTCTCGTACCGTCCGGGCCGAAAAGAAATTCCAATGATTGGATTGCGTACGGTTTTCGTTGGAGGGATGCGTGTCAAAAATACGTCGCATCGTGCCGCAAGCCGCGCGAGTATATGCTTTACGGTAGGGGGTATCGGCAAGTGTTTCGGCGCGCTCCATAGCGAAGGAAACATCATTCAGTATATTTCTCCTTTTTTCACTTTGCGCGATGAAATATTCATTGCGCATCTGCGCATGCATATCGCACCAATCGTTCTCATCAAATGCACGGCGCTCGGTGTGGTATCGGAAGGAAAGGGTGACGTCCGTCTCATCCGCATATATGACATCCAGATGTGATTCGTAACCAACGTACTGTTCGTTGAATGCGGCAGCGTATTCCCAATGATTTCCCGCATGACAGGGAAGTAAGCCTTCTCCGCCGACAATGGTGTAGGTCTTGAGCCAGCGTGTTTCAATACCGTCACTGCGATACTTCTCCTGCTTGACGATTCCAATCCCGTCCTTGTAATAAGAACGGTAAAGCATCGTTGCGGTCTCAAATCGATAGCATTGGCAATTCGTAAAGGTGCCGCAGGGCGTTTCTACACGAAGATCATCGGCTTCGAAGGTCAGGATTTGCCCATCCGATCCCGTGATGCTGTCGCCAACCTTGCCGTCCGGAATGGTGAAAAAACCGTCACAGCGGCTCGCATTCGGAATGATATCATTGGGCGTGTGGTCGATATCGTATAATTTTCCTCTTGTATAACCGTCTTTTCGCCATAAACGCAACGAACCGTTGATGCGTCGGAGGTGGTATGCGGCGGCTTCCATATGATGGCGATGGAAGTTTTCCCATGGCAACGGCAAGCTTTCAATCTGCTCGCAGCTGAGCGAATAGGCATAATAGAGATTGTTCGGCTTCAGAATCTCGCGGGCTTTCCGATATGCCTCGCAGGCTTTTTCTTTCTCGTCTGCGCGGTTATAACAGAATGCGAGACTGTTCCATTCGCACCCCAATGCATGAACAAAGCCTTGCTCTTCCAGATAGGGGATCTGGGTGTCGCGGATAAACTCAATGCGGTCCGCATCCCCGGATACCTTGACATCCTCCAGATCAATGATAGTCTTCATGACCTCCTCGTTGTGCCCCTCAATTGCGGCCTGCTTGATGCGGTCGAGCAGGGCATCATTCTTTTTGTCCGGAATCCACCACCAGCCGTGCATCAGAACGTCTGCCAAAGCGTGAGACCTGTCCGCCGATTCGGGCAATGCCTCTACGCTTTGAAGGACATCACGGTAAACGGCCTCGAATCCTGTTTTGTTTTGCTTCAAACGCCACAGCTTTAGTTCATCCACCTTTTTCATGACTTTTCTTACCAATGTATCGTTCTTTTTTTCATCCATAGCTCCAAGCTCCTTTCTCAGCTTTTGTCTGCCATCATGGAGCTGCCATTTGACGGTTCCTTCCGAGCTCTTCATCCGTGAAGCGATCTGTGCGATGCTAAGTCCCTCGAAATAATGCAATATGATCACCGTACGTATCTTTTGGGGAAGACGCTCGATGCTGTCATGCAGCTCCCGATGCTCTTCGGAGGAGGTCCATGTATCGTCTGTGTTTTCATCCCCTTCGTGTTCCATGTTTTCCAATAGGTCGAAGCTGATGTATTCCCGCATGCGAAGCAACATATTGCGTGCACAGTTTTTGGCAATACGGCATACCCATGTGCCGTATTTGGACGGTTCACGCAGAACATTCAGCTTCATCCATGCCGAGACAAAGGCATCCTGTGCGGCGTCTTCTGCCAGATAGGTATTATGAATGACGGTATTGGCGGCGATCAGAACCTGTGTTTGATGACGCTTGACCAATTCTTCATAGGCATCGGCATCACCTGCCAACGTCAGCGTGACCAATGTCTCATCGCTTGTTTGGGAATAGTGCATTCTCATCCTCCGTTTTCGTTTGGGTTTCGTTCAGTAGCTACTGCCTTATAGACAAGAAAAAGCGGAAAAAGGTTGGAAGTTTTCTGCAAAAATTCAAAAAAGTGCTGTTGAAACAGCACTTTTTGAAAAATGTGAGTTTATTCCGGCTTGGTAATATCCATCAGATCCTTGACCGCGAGGAAATAGGTATCGAAGCTGCCATCCTCGTTGATATCAAAAACTCTGCCGCCGCGCCTGTCGTCGTGGCTCTTGGGACTGAAGCCGCCGCAGCCATCAAGGCACATGCGGATCCCACCGTACTCGACCTCAAAGGTATCTCTGTGCAAATGTCCCGCTGCAATGATGTCTACGTCACCGCGCTCCATCACGGTGGCAAAGAGACCGGGATTCAGCACGCCGCATTGAAAACTCTCATCGTGAATGCCCTTGAATTTGGTGATCTCGGGATTATCGATGCACATATACATTTCATGGGGTGGCACGTGCATCACCGCCAATGCGTGGACAAGATGTCCCTCCTGCTCCTCCAGCTGCTTGGAGGTGTTCCAATACCACATCAGCTGCTCAAAGCGGACAATATCCCATTTGCGGAAGCATTTGGGGCGATTGGGGATGAGCAGATCATCGGTGGTGACACCGGGGCGAAGCTCTGGATTTTTATGCATGGTGTCAAAAGCGTAGACGCAATAAGCGACACGGTCGGAATCGTGCGCCAGGATCGGGATCATATAGTTAGAGACACCGGGCACGCCCTCGGGGGAACGTCCCGATATGCAATGGGGATACGACTGATACATGTCGTGCTGCTCGGAGGCGGGGACATCCACGTCGTAGTCGTGGTTTCCGTAAACGTGCATCCAAGGGATCTGCTTTTCCTCCATCGGCTCGGTCATGATCTTCAGATAACGGTCCAGCTCCTCGCGGGTCTTGAGGTATCTGCCGTCGCAGTTGTCACCGCCCCAAATGATCAGATCCGGGGTGGTTTTGGCAATCATAGCGCGTATGCCGGGAACGGTGCGTGGATCGATCTCCAACGCTTCCTGAATATCCGAGATCATCAGGATACGGAATTTCCCGTCTCGGTTGAATCTGAGTGTGTGTTTCATAGAACTCTCCATTTGAATCAATGTCGTGAATTGATTTATTCGCCAAACAAGGTTTCTTCCACCTGTGCGCAGATGGCGTGGTATACGGGCAGGTGGTATTCTTGCACCATATAGGTCTCGGTAGCCGGAACACGGATGACGATGTCGCAGATGTCGGCAAGCTTGCCGCCGCTCTCGCCCGTCATGGCGATGGTCTTCAGCCCCAAACCTTTGGCGCACTGTGCCGCAAGGACAACGTTTTTGGAGTTTCCGGAGGTGGAAAGACCGAGGAATACGTCGCCCTCTCCTTGCATAGCGTAGACCAGCTGAGCATAAACCATATCGGGAACCTCGTCGTTGGCGTAGGCGCTCAGTACCGCGCCCTGATCGGGCAGGGAAATGGCGCAGATCCCGCGCTGAAGAGCCTCGCGGTGGGGAAGCTCCGAAAGAAGGGCGCGGTCAGCATCCGTGATGGGGCGTTTCAGCAAAAAGCCCTTCAACAGTTCCCCCGCGATATGCGAGCAGTCGGCGGCGCTTCCTCCGTTTCCGCAGAGAAGCAATTTGGCACCGTTTGCCGCCATATCGACGATGGCATCGATCGCCTGTGTGATCTCCTCTGCGCAGCATTGCAGCTGAGGATAATGCTCCAATAAAATATCTACATGTTTCATGTCAATTTATCTCCTTCATTGCCACGGCAATGGCGGCGTAATCGCCGATCTCATCGCCCAACGCCGCGGGAAGAATGCGGCAAACACGGGCGGATTGGGGTAGCGCCTCGCGTGAGATCACCCGCTCGACGCCCGCGCGAAGCAGATGCTCCGAACGCTCGAAGATACTGCCGATCACAACCGCCTCGGGGTTGAGCAGGTCTATCAGCAAAGAGATGCCCATGCCGAGCCGCTCGGCTACGATCTCCCAGACGCGCAGGGCAACCTCATCGCCCTCATCTGCGGCAAACGCAAGCGATTTGGCTGTGATCTTTTCCATGTCCTCATACGAGTGACAGAAAGAGGTGGCTTGACCGCGCTGCAGGGCTTCTCTTGCCATCGTTTGTCCCAGCTGCCTGATGCCTCCTCCGCTGCAGAAGCCCTCAAAGGAGCCGACTTTGCCGTAGCCTACGGGACCGAAATCGGCAAGCCTCATATGTCCGACCTCGCCAGCGTTTCCGTTTGTACCGCTATAGAGCTTTCCGTTCAGGATCAGACCGCCTCCCATGCCGGTGCCGCAGGTGAGAAAGATCATATTCCGAGTGCCTCTTCCCGCGCCAAACTTCCACTCCGCCAGCGCGCAGGCGTTGGCATCGTTGCAAAGATATGCAGGCACGCCAAAACGAGCCGCCATCATCTGGGTGATGTGGACCTCATCCCATCCGGGGAGATTGGGCGGGGAAAGGATGATCCCGTTTTCCTCATCCAACGGTCCTCCGCAGCTGATGCCGATGGCACGGCATGGAAGCGAGACTTCGACCGCCTCCATAATCTTATCCAGCGTAGAATCGCAGTCTGTCGTTGGAAATTCTATTCGGGAAAGCTTTTTCCCGTGATCATCTGCACGTACGACCGCACATTTGGTGCCGCCGATATCAATACCGATATACATCTGCGGGTCTTTTATACCGCGGTGCGGACGGTTTCGCCCGGATTGACAACGTGAAGCTTGTTGTTGAGCAGGAAGTACATGGTCTGGGAGGTGGGATTGTATACGTATTTTTCATCCAACGAGAAGACGAGGCGCTTGAAGTTTTCGGTGTATTCCCAGATCTCAATATTGGTGGCATACCAGACGTCTTCCTTACCGCAGATCTGCTCTGCGAAGTCCTCGATGATGTGCCAATTGTCATCGCGAACGAATTCATAAGCATGTCCCCAAACGTAGAACATCCACGGCTGCTGGTCGGCATGGGGGGCTTTCTCGATGAATCTTTGGGTCAACTCACCCAACTGAGGATCAGAATGATGGCAGGTAGGATGCAGGAGGAGCCAATCTTGGGGAAGGTCGAAGGAACGGGTCGCCTTTGTCGTTCTGGCATAGACAATACCGCAGTCACGCAGGATACGCACGACTTCATCGGAATAGGTACCGTAGGGATATGCCATGCCGCGAACGATCCCACCGAACTGCTCTTCCAGTGTTTCTCTGTTTTTGATGATTTCGTAAGCGATCTGAGGTAGGGGCATTGTTTGCAAACGGGGATGGGTATTGGCGTGTAGCGCGGCCTCAATGCCATCTCTGGAGTAAAGCTCGGTAGCACGCTCTTTGGTCATGCGTTGCCCCCATTTTTTTTCGGGCTCGTAGGTAAAGCCTTCGGGAATATATTGGGCGGTGCTGATATTGAAGGTGCCCTTCAATCCATGGGCTGTCATGATGTCGATCAGACGGAAGTCCTGCTCGACCGCGTCATCATAGCTGAGGGTTAAAGCCTTGGAAAGACCACCGGGAAAGCGCATAAAGATACTGTTGTTCATAATACATAGCTGCCTTTCGGATAGATATTTTGTATTTTCTATTATACATGATTTGATCTCTTCTGGCAAGTTTTTTTGCAAAATTTTATGACAAAAACATTGTCAGCATAGACTTCCGGTAAAAACTCTTTCTAAAGTAGTGGCTCCCCCTCTTGGTGATCATTCATGCCGGTGAGGAGGCTATGAAACTGCATTTGGGGGAAGTAAATGGGGTCAAAATATTCCGGATCAAGTTCAAAGTCCGGATTGCTTGATACAGAACATTTTGGCTTTATTTGAGATCGATGAGAACAATGTACTGAAGACGAAAGAAATAGTGTTGACAGAGGAATGTGTAGGTGTGTGCTGCAAGGCAATGACACGCAAGGAGCTTCAGGTCAGGGAAAATATCACGCCCGATATGTGGTTTCTGCGTTTTTTTGTTGACAGAATCGCCGTAGCGTGATATGATAAAAACAACGATCATCAAAGGAGTGTTCCTATATGAATTTGTGTTTTTCTACTTTAGGATGTACCGACCGCTCACTTGAAGAGATTCTGAGTCTTGCTCAGCAATATAATATCTCCTTTTTAGAGATTCGTGGTATCGGCGGAGAGATGGACCTCGGAAAGATCGAAGTATTTTCCAAGAAGGCAGAGACCGATGCACTGTTCCTCAAATACGGAGTTGTCCCTCGGGTGCTTGGCACCTCCTGTGCTTTCCACGATCCCGCCAAATACGAAGACGCGCTTCGGGAGGGACGGGAGAGCATTGAGATTGCAAAGAAATTCGGTATCCCCTATATTCGGGTCTTTGGTAACAAGCTGATTGGATCGGGAGAGGATGAACGCCAAGCCTGTATCGCCCGCGTTTCGGAAGGTATTCGCACGCTCTGTGATGCCGCCACAGGCACCTCGGTAACCGTCCTGTTGGAGGTTCACGGCGACTATAACCGTGTGGAGACCTTGCTTCCCGTAGTAGAGGCGCTGGCTGACCACGACCGTTTCGGACTGATCTGGGATATTGCTCACACCAAGAGCTACGGCAACGGTTGGGATGTTTTTTATCAGACCTTCCGTAAGTATATCCGCCATATCCATATCAAGGACTATTCCTTTGAAAGCACAGCACTGGTTCTACCCGGAGAAGGGGATCTGCCGATCCTGCCGATCGTCCGTGCACTTGCGGAGGATGGTTTTGAAGGTTGTTTTTCCTTGGAATGGGAGAAAAAGTGGCATCCCGAGCTGCCCGAGATGGAGCTCGCCTTGTCGCATTTCGTGTCCTTGATGGGACAGGCATGATATGTTGTAAAAATCAAAAAACACGCCGAATGCGATCGGCGTGTTTTTTGATTTCAGATTCCAAGACATTGGTAGGTCAGATCCCGAATGGGGGCGTGGAGTGCGCCGAAACGGGTATGCCAACCGCGAAGATGGGTGGCATAGAAAATGGAAAGATCGTTTTGGTTGTCGATCATGACGTAGGAGCCTGCCGCACCGTCCCAACCGAATTCACCGAGCGGACTGCGCTGACCGCCTTCTTTCGTGATCAGCGTGCGGACGCCGAGACCGTAACCGTATCCCGGACCTGCGGCGCAGCTGAATGTAGGATTTGAGACCAGTCGGCTCAACTGCTCCGTCTGCATCATTTGGATCGTTTCCTCCTTCAGCAGGCGATATCCGTCTGCCGAAAGGCCGTTGTGCGCCATGGTGGCGGCAAACTTGGCATAATCATCTACGGTGGATAGCAAGCCCGCTCCACCGCTTTCCAAACGGGGATGCAAACCGAATTCGTAGATGTTGTTTTTTCGTCTCGTTTTGCCGGTAGATGCCTCGTAAATATAGAGTGGGGCAGGTTTTTCGGCAGAGGAAAGGGTCGTGAAAAATCCCGTGCGGGACATACCGAGTGGTGCGAAAATGTTTTTGGTGAGGTATTCACCGAACGGCATATCGGCAACGGCTTCAACAACGCCGCCCAAAACATCCAGACAAAGGCTGTATTCGTAGCGTTCTCCGGGAGCAAAGGCAAGGGGAGAGGCGGCAACGGCTCGCGCGAATTCCGTGGTCGGGATCCGTCCCTCGCCGTTTGCCATCAACTGTCGGATCGGTTCGGTATTCATATTGTAGGTGAAGCCTGCCGACATAGTGAACAGATGCCGTATTTTGAGTTCCTTCGGTAAGGTTTGGTTGTCTCCATCCTTCCGCAGAAAAACATCATCAAGAAAAGGTAAGTAGCGGCTTGCAGGTGCGTCAAGGTCTAATTTCCCGGATTCTACCAGCCTCATGGCGGCGGTAACGGTGATCGGCTTGGAGCAGGAATACAAGCAGTAAAGCTCATTGCCTGCAACCGGTGCTTTCGTTTCCGGATTAGCGTAGCCGTATTGCATACGGAACACGGGGCGGTGATTTTTCTGAATGAGAACGTCGAATCCCGGAATGTCCGGATGCTGATCGGCAAACTGCTTGAGATGATTTTCCAACGGCTTGAAATTCATAGCGTATTCTCCCTTGATTGAAATTGGGACGTAACAGGAATTGGGGCGTCGGGTGTCAATCCGTTACTGCGCGTTTTTGACGGCTTCGAAATCCTCTTCGATCTCCTTGGAGGGAGGTGTTGTGAGAAGAGATACGACTGCGATGAAGATGGCAGAGACGATAAATGCGGGAAGCAGCTCGTAGATGGCGAAAATGCCGCCCAGCTTGCTGATCACCAGCTTCCAAAGGAAGACCATACCCGCACCGCTGATCATGCCGGCAATGGCGCCTGCGCGGGTGGTACGCTTCCAGAAGAGAGAGAAGATCATCAAGGGCCCGAAGGTTGCGCCAAATCCTGCCCATGCGAAGGATACTACCTTAAAGATAATGCTTTGCTCATCCAGCGCGATCAAAATGGCGATCAGCGCGATTACAAGCAACGTGATGCGGGATACGAGCATGACCTGCTTATCGGTGGCGTTTTTCTTCACCACGCCTTGATATACGTTCTTTGCCAGAGCGGACGCGGCGATCAGCAGATAAGAATCAGAGGAACTGATGGTGGCGGCAAGGATACCTGCCATTACAAATCCCGCGAGAATGGCGGGCAGGGAGGAGGTTGCCAGCGTGATGAAGATATTTTCTGCGGCAGAAGCGGTCAGATGTGCGGTGGGATAGAGCTGTCTGCCAACGATGCCGATGAATACGGCAACGGTAAGAGAGATCACGACCCAGATCATGGCAATGCGGCGAGAGCGCTTCAGCTCGTCCTCCTGACGGATCGCCATGAAGCGAAGCAGGACCTGAGGCATGCCGAAGTAACCAAGTCCCCACGCCATCATGGAGCAGATCTTCAAAAGACCGTATTTGGAGGGTTCAGCAAAAACAGGCGTTCCGAATGCGACGATCTGCTCGCCTGCCTCATTGACTGCGGGGGTAGCAAGACCGAAGAACTCCAAAAATCCGGGGATCTCACGTGCATTTTCCATGACGGTACCGATGCCACCCGCCTGAACGGTACTGATGATAACAATTACTGCCAGAGCAACGATCATGACGATACCCTGCATAAAATCAGAAGCGCTTTCTGCGAGAAATCCGCCGAGCAGCGTGTAGATCAGAACGAAGACCGCGCCGACCAGCATCATTGCAATATAGGGGGCGCCAAACAGGGTGGAGAAGAGCTTACCGCAGGTGACAAAGCAGCTTGCCGCATAGACGGTGAAGAAGATCAAGATAAATCCGGCCGAAAGCGTCATTACCACTTTGTTCTTTTCGCGGAATCGGTTGGAGAAGAACTCGGGCAGCGTGATTGCGTTATTGGCTCTGACGCTGTATCTGCGCAGACGCTTGGATACGATCAGCCAGTTGAAATATGTACCGATCGCGAGACCGATGGCTGTCCATGCGGCGTCAGCCAGACCGCACCAATATGCAACTCCGGGCAGACCCATGAGAAGCCAACCGCTCATGTCGGATGCCTCGGCGCTCATCGCGGTGACCCAAGGACCGAGCGATCTGCCACCGAGAAAATAGTTTTCGGAATTTTTGTTTGCTTGCTTGGCAAAAACGATGCCAATGAACACAACGATCGCCATATAAATGACCATTGCGATCAGAATTTGGATGGTTTGTCCATTCATGGATATAACTCCCTTCGATGAATGTAATATACGCTTTATTATAGCACAGCGCTAATAAAATGTAAAGACTTTTTATGCAAAAAACGAATAAATATAAGAAAAAAAGAACTTGACAAAAATATGGCAGTATGCTATACTGAATCCGCAAAGAGATGCAAATTACCTTGTGAGGAGGCGATAAATGATGAAAGCTTATATTCGTCGGATCGACTCCGTATTATTTGTAATTGTCTGAGTATTGGCAATTGGAATACAACTGCGGTACACATCCGACCTCGGGTGTGTTTTCTTTATATGCTTTTGCACCCGAGAGGGTGCTTTTTGTTTTTCGTGGAGGGCATGCGGAATATAAGTGAAAACGAAAAATCATGGAACAAGGAGGAAAAAATACGTGATTTTTTGGCTTACATACAGAAAGGGAGGATGCTCATGAAGAGACTGAAAAACAAGCTGTTGGCAATGGAACCGAATACGGTAACATATAAAGAAATGTACGAAGGAGGGATGCTCGTTGCCGATCCGTCGCACCCCACCATAGAGCCGTGGGCGGAATATGATCCGACGTATTATTACGGTGAAATCGGGTTTCATATCTCCTGCACGCACAAGTTGGCACAGGATAAGCCTACCGTGACGATCAGCATTCCATGTAAGGATTTGGGTATAGAGCCACCGCCACCCGAGGCGGAATGCGCGCTTGCGGATTTTTGCCTGCGCGTCTTCGGGAATTACATGGAAGAGTTAAACCAAGCACTTTATAACCGCGGGCGACCGGATGAAGAAAACGGAAGATATGAACTGTGCCGACCGGGCGGAGAGATCTTACAGAGAAATGCCGCCTATTTTGCAGAGTGCATACCCAAGGATTACGAAAACGGTTCCGGCTCGACCGTGTATATTCTGACGGACAGGCGAAACCGTCCACCGCAGCGCTGTCTTTGCCTTCGGCTGCAGGTGCAATTGCCGCGCAGAAAGCTACGCAAGGCGATCCAGATGCTATGTCGTGATCTGCCGGATGCGGTGGATCGGTTTATTGTAGGATTGGATCGGAGCGAAATATCGGAGGTGATC
Organism: Clostridia bacterium; assembly: GCA_017452525.1. GTDB lineage: Bacteria > Bacillota > Clostridia > Oscillospirales > CAG-272 > RGIG3947. Next base: position 52,284 of record JAFTMG010000006.1, on the reverse strand, counting down.
GTGCTTGCGAAGCAGCAGCATGCGATCCGTACATGGCTGAGCACAAGTGAATTTTGTGCGTTTATTGCCAACGGAAGCATTTTGCCGCGGTCCAAAGGGAGTGATCTGCCGATGCGCGGCGCGGTCCCGTTTCTATCGACACCGAAGGATGAGGTGGAGGTCTGCGGCGTTCGCGGGATGGGAATTCGCAAAGGCGTTACGGTGATCACGGGAGGCGGCTATTCCGGCAAATCCACCCTGCTGGACGCGATCGCGGCAGGCATATACGATCACGTATTGGGGGACGGCAGGGAGCTTTGTATTACGGACGGTACGGCGGTAACCATAGCCGCTGAGGACGGCAGAAGTGTGAGACATCTGAATATTTCACCGTTTATCCAATGGCTTCCCAACGACGATCCGCGGGATTTTTCCACCGATCATGCCTCGGGTTCCACTTCTCAAGCGGCAAACATTATGGAGGCAGTCCATAGCGGCAGTACGCTTTTGCTGATCGATGAAGACCGCAGTGCCACCAATTTCATGATCCGCGACCGTATGATGAAAAGCCTGATCCGACGGGAGCCGATCATGCCATTTACGGACAGAGTCAATGAGCTCTACCGTGAGCGGGGAGTTTCTACGATCCTGGTGATTGGCGGGAGTGGGGAATACCTGTCCGTTGCCGATCGGGTCTATATGATGGAGGATTATCTGATCGGTGACGTGACGGAGAGAAGCAGATCGATATGTTATGCAAACGGTGTGGTATTTGAGCCGCCGATGGAAGCACAATGGAGCCAACGCCGTGTCAGCCCGCACGAGGGTTTCACCTCGTATCCTGCGGGAAGCGGAAGCGAGCGCTTGGAGGTGTGGGATATGGGCATGATCGTAATCGGCAACGAGCGGATCGACGTGCGCGGACTTCAAGATGTGGTCACACCGCGGCAGTGGAATGCGCTTGGCTTTATGTTGCGATATCTGACAATATCCAATCGGGATCGGGTGATCGATCTGGAAGCAAGGATCGATGAGTTATACGCGCGTATTGAGCGGGAGGGTCTGGATCTTCTGTACTCCTCCTATTTCACCACCTGCGAGCGTTTTCTGGACTTGCCGAGAAAACAGGAGCTGTTATCGCTGATACGCCGTATGCGGAAGGTGCGATTTGAATATATCAAGGAGTAAAAGCGGCGATGCTGATTTGCGGAAGAAGTCCTTGACTTTTCGGACCGATTTGCTATAATGTAAGTATCTGAGGAAGACCGAAAGGATCGGTGAATTATATGAAGCAAAGCTTGTTTTCCAATGGAGGAAGCGCGTATATTTCTGCGCTGATTCACGCTGCGATAGAAAACGAAAGCCGAACTGCGACCGTTCACGGCAATTGGGAGATCGATGCTGCTGTTCGTATTCCGAGTAATTTTACGCTGATATTGGATGATTGCCATTTGCGAATGGCAGACGGATGTTATTCCAATATGTTCGTAAACGAACATCACGATACCGAAAAGGGACGTACCGCAGAAGGTAGAGACCACAACATTACTCTGCTTGGGCGTGGAAAGGCGATTCTGGATGGAGGTACCTATAATGGCTTGTCCGAGAAGACACAGCTGCAGAACGGACTGCCGCCCATTTGGAAAAACAACCTGTTGCTGTTTACCAATGTGGAGGGCTTTCAAATTTCCGGGATCGCCTGTCGGAATCAGCGATGGTGGGCACTCAATTTTGTCTATTGTGCCTTCGGTGAGATCAGAAACGTGGATTTTTGTGCGAGCGATCTTGGTGTGGATGAAAACGGCGTTCTCTATCACGGTCTGCGGCGTGACAAATATGCCGAGGTTTTGGTAAAGAATGCGGACGGAATCGATCTTCGTCAAGGATGCCATGATATTACGATCTCGGACGTTACGGGTTTTACCGAGGACGATTCGGTTGCGGTCACCGGATTGAACGGTAGGTTGGAGCAAGCCTTTGCGGTGGCGGGAATGTCCTCGGATATCTGCCGTATCCGCATCAGAAATGTTGCCACGTCGGCGTTTTGCACCAATGTCAGACTCCTGAATCAAGGCGGCGTAAAACTGTATGACGTGCAGATCGACGGTGTGTATGATACTTCTGCGGCGTCGCCGCATATGGACCGCGGTATATACGCCGTGCGGATCGGCGATACGAGACTCTACGGCGCGCGCCATGCGACGGGTGAGGAGACGCATCATATTACGGTAAGAAATGTCCGGGGCAGGGGAAAATATGTGATATCTCTTGCGGGCTCTATAGAGGAGCTTGTCATGTATGGCATTGAGGCATTGGAGGATACCAAAATGCTCTTGGACCAGCGAGAGCAGGCCTGATACGGAAAGGAAATGACGATGAAGGAAAAGTATATTGAGTTGATGGATAAAGTATTGTCCGCATATTCGATTGAGCACATTCTCAGATATTTTGACGATGTAAAGACCAACGGCTTGACCGAACACGGGTTTCCGAGATTGACCGCCAACATCGGTATTCTGATCTCACACGGACGGAGACATGATCTGCTTCCGATATTTTTGGAGATGATGGAATTCTGCTGCAAGACCATTCCTTGCGTAAAGGCGGCAAATGATTTTTCGGTCCGCGAGATCGTGTGCTGTATCCGTGAGGTGGAGCGGAGCGGGATCGTGGACGCTGAGACCGTTGAACGGTGGAAAGGATATCTTGCTACGATCGAGCCGACCACGTGTTATAACGTGTTCGCGGTCACGCCTGCGGACAATGTCAGAAATTGGGCGCTGTTTACCGGTGTGAGCGAGTTTTTCCGTCAACAAATGGGGCTTTGTGATTCAATGACATTCATTGATACTCAGATCGCTTCTCAATTTCAATGGTTGGATGAGAACGGCATGTATATGGATAACAAGCAAGCCGTAAATCATCAGCCCATGATGTACGATCTGGTACCGCGCGGTCTGTTCGTGTTGCTGTTGCAGGACGGTTATCGCGGGTGCCATTATGAAAAAATTGATGCTTTTCTGAAAAAATCGGCGTTGCTGACCTTGAAAATGCAATCTCCCAACGGTGAAATGGCGTTTGGAGGCAGAAGCAATCAGTTTTTGCACAATGAGGCGTGGATGATCACCGTATATGAGTTTGAAGCTTGTCGCTATGCGCGGGAAGGGAATATCGCGCTTGCAGGTGAATTCAAGGCAGCGATCAAACGGGCAATTTCCGTTACGGAATATTGGTTGGAAATGGAACCGATCCTTCATATCAAAAACCGTTTTCCTACCGAATCCTTTTACGGCTGTGAAAAATACGCCTATTTCGATAAATATATGATCACTGCCGCATCCAATTTGTACGCCGCGTATCTGGTTTGCGACGATACGATTCCTACGCCGGCACTTTCGGATATACAGCCAACGGTTTTCCAAACCACGGAATATTTTCATAAACTGTTCCTCAAGAGCGGGGGATACGGCTTGGAGATCGATCTGGATGCAGACCCGCAATATGATGCGAGCGGGCTTGGCAGAGTCCACCGCGTGGGGGCACCCTCCGCCATTTGTATGTCTGTTCCGTGTCCTGCCGCTCCCAAATACCACGTAGACCTAGATCAGCCGATGCCGCTTGCACTTTGTCCCGCCGTCTATGACGGGGAAGCTTGGTGTTTTGGAGCAGAGTCGGATGTTAAGCACGAGGTGGTCCAAGCAGATACGACTGCCGGCGATGCCCGCGCTTCAGTGACGTGTTATTTTCCGAAGGGGCGTGACGTTACTTCTGATTACTGTGTGAACGGTTCCGGCGTGGCGATCGGACTGAGCGGAACAGGCAAGATAGGATATCTTCTTCCCGCGTTTTCTTTTGACGGTGAGACGGAGGCACAAATAGATGCCGATGAAAATTCCTTGACCGTTCGGTACAAGGGATGGCTGTGCCGCTATACGGTAGAAGGTGGGCAGATCGAAGATCTTGACCGCATGGCAGCGAATCGAAACGGACACTATCTGACCTATCTTGCAGTCGGAACGGATTCCATGCGAATTGGTATCGAGATCGTACCCGTTGAACTGTAAAATACGAAAAAACCGCTCGTCCTTCTAAGGGAAAGACGGGCGGTTTTGAATATTAAGTGAGTTGTTCCAGCACGTGGTCCAAATATGAAAATACCGACATGAAATATTTTCCCGATACGGCACCGGCACGAAAATGAGGATACCAGCGTGTCAAGGTTGGATGGAGATCCCGAAGATCGGAGACACCGAATTTTCGGAAAAGATTGGGACTGTTGACGGTGGTAGGTGTGATCTGATATATCGGAATGATTTTGGCATCTCCCTTGATACGGTCGATGAATTCTTTTTGCTGTCCGGCACCGTGATATATGGTGCCGACCATGATAATGTAGTCAGGCTTTAAAACTTCAATATCTACCGCAACGTATTCCTGTGATTCCTTGAGCTTTTGCGGTTGCGATGCATAATCGACATTTCTGCTACCTTCGTGCGGACATATGGTGTATTTTCCGTAATTTCCAAAGGAGATCGTTTCCAAAAATTCGCTTGGTGACATGTTCCCGGGATCTGTTAACCGAGACAAAATATGAAAAGCGCATAAAACCAAAGCGCCGTTGTTGATCGGGGCAATATGGACCCAAGGAAAAAAGGTTTCCGGATCTTCCAAAGATCGATCAAAATAATATCGGTGCCGTCGGATCGCAAAATCATCATCGTCCAGATAATGGTGATACCCATTCAGATTTTCTGCGCTTGCGTAGAGGAGTATTTTGATCGGCTGTTCAAAATAGTGCTTGCCGACAAAAGGAACAGGGCAGTGTATCAATTCTTGCGGAGGATCGGTTTTTCGGTATGCCCATGAGGGAGAGACGCCTTTTTGTCGAAATATTTGACGGTAGCGCCGTTCGAGTTCGGCAGTCGCTTGGATGTAATCCATGACAATACTCCTTCTTTGTAATGCAAAAAACCGACAAGCGAAAACTTGTCGATTTTTTGGTGCGGTTAATAAAGATAAATCCGAACCCCATCATCGTGTGATAAGGTTCGGAATTTTGCTGTCGCCACCCGAGCTTTGGGTGCCGACACTGTCGGCTGGTGCGGGTAAGAGGACTTGAACCTCCACGAAGTTGCCCCCACTAGAACCTGAATCTAGCGCGTCTGCCAATTCCGCCATACCCGCGGGTATAAAATTAGTAGGGAATGAAAAGTGCAAAGCACCGTGCGGTGCTTTGCACCTTGGTGCGGGTAAGAGGACTTGAACCTCCACGAAGTTGCCCCCACTAGAACCTGAATCTAGCGCGTCTGCCAATTCCGCCATACCCGCGTTGGTGCGAGAAACGGGACTTGAACCCGTACGGTGTGAACCACACGCCCCTCAAACGTGCGCGTCTGCCAGTTCCGCCACTCTCGCATTTTGTTTTGCGGTGTTGTAACCACTCAACGTTAAATATTATACCACTTTTTTCACAAATGTCAATACCTTTTTTGAAAAAAATATAAATTTTTTCTGACCTCTTTTGAGGGGATTTTCTGTGATGGCCGTGAGAGAAATACGGTGATGACATCAACTACGCTCTTGAAGTATTGCTTCACGCTCCCGATAGTCCGGCAATGTTTTGGCAATAAAATCGTAAAAAGCCTTGCTGTGATCGTGATGGCGTATGTGTGCCAACTCATGTACGACAACATAGTCGATCGCCTCATCGGGATACATCATAACGCGATAGGAAAAACAAAGCCCGTTTTTGCCGCTGCAGCTTCCGAACCGTTTTGTGGCGGAAGTGATTTTGACACTGTTTGGCGTGACCCCCATGATGTTGCTGTAATAGGCAACTTTTTCCGGGATGATCTCTCTCGCCGTCTGCTTTAAGGATTCAATCTGTTCGGGCGTCTGCGCATAGGTGATTTCCCGCTGTGTCCGTTTTTTCATAATTTTGCGCTGGTTTTCGATCCACGTGGAATTCTGTTCCACAAATCGGTCGATTCTTTGGATGGGGAAGCGAAGCGGAGCGCGGACCACCAGAGAGCCGTCGGGACAGACCTTCAATTGCACGGTTTTACGGTCCGATCGCTCCAAACGATACGGCATGCTCATTGTTTCTCCTCTTCGCGAATTACCTTGCCGTCCAATGTCGCGCGGATCAGCAGATCTCCGCGATATTCCAATTTCAAATGGAAGTAGGGAACATCTCTTGCCAGCAGTTCTAAAAATATCTTATCGCCTTCCCAGAGAGGGAGAGAAAAAATATCCTCCTTGCGGATCCATGCAAGAGTCCCCTCATTGCACTCGATCAATTCTCCTTCAAAGCGATCTGCCGTGAAAAGATGCATGTATTCCATTTCCCACAGATCGGAAATAAAGGTTACCAATCCGCGTGCATGACAATTTCTCAAGGTCAATCCGGTTTCCTCTTTGACCTCGCGAACGACGCATTCATCCGGCGACTCTTTTTCCTCGCAATGTCCGCCCACACCGATCCATTTTCCCTTATTGACGTCGACCTTCTTTTTGACACGGTGCAGCATCAAATAGGAATTTTGATGTTCAATGTAACATAGCGTTGTGTTTTTCATGTGTTTTTCTCCGTTTGTTTGGACTTTTCTGCTCAAAATTTGATCTTTACTGACAATATCATATCATATTTTTTGAAAAAATGCAAGAATTGTGTTGATTATCAACGAAAAATCGTGTATAATATATTTAACAAGATCGTTTCACGCTCGATTTGCTGAAAAGACGAGCGGAAACAAACGGCACGTTGATATGTGCTTGAATTACAACTCCGAAAGTGAGGCTTTTATATGGGATTGACCATTGGACAAAATATCAGACAGTTGCGCAAGGAGCGCGAAATGACACAGGACGAGCTTGCCGCGAAGATCGGCGTGACCCCCCAGGCAATCTCCAAGTGGGAGAAGGATACCGGTCTGCCGGATATTCGTCAGATCGTTCCTTTGGCAACGGTGTTCCGCGTCAGTACCGATGTGTTGCTTGGCGTGGAGCCTCCCGTAGATCATTCGGAGAGTGTACATGAATGGATTCTGCGCGTGCGTGCCGGGATCGATGAGAATGACACCGAGACCCTGATCCGCGCACTGGAAGCATTGCGGCAATGTCCTCGCGAATATGATGACTCGTCGGAGCTTCGTATGACACGCCTGATGTTGGGATATCAGATCCTCTGCGCGGAAGATATTAAGCTGACCGCCAAGGAGAAGCGTGATATCGTAAATGAGTGTGAGAGCAATGCCTATGCGATCATGCACTATAGCCGCGATGAATCCATGATTCAGGAAGCCCGCACATGGCTTGTCAGACTGTACGTTGCAAGAGGGGACTATGACCGTGCCCGCGAGCTTGCCGATCAGTTCCCGATGGACGCCTCCTATACCGGTGGCGCGATCCATGCCTGGATCGATCGCCAGCAGGAGAACAACGAGGCGGAAATTGCCCAAAGATCTGCTAACGTGTCGCAGTATCTGACGATGCTCGCCAACGAGATCGTTCCTCTCGGCAACGCGCTGGGACGAGCCAATCGCGACGAGGAAGCTGTGACCGTATACCAGACCCTTCTGGATCTGATCCGTGCGATCTACAAGGACGAGGAGTTTACACCGCCTCTCCATATGGAGCCGGAGATCCTCTATTATCATATGGCGCGGATGGCGGTAAAGGCAGAAGATCCCGATCGTGCGATTCACTATCTGGAGAAGCTGTACGAGTATGAGAAGAGCAATAAGGCGTATTATAATGTGAAGAACAATACAGAAACGCCTCTCCTGTCCGCAAATACTTATGCCTTCCCGGAGACGGAGTATTCCGTGAAGCAGCATATGCTCTCGGTAATGAGCCGCAAGCCGCTCAAGCCTCTGCGTTCTGACCGCCGGTTCAAGAAGCTGATGGACAAGGTGGAAAACGAAAAATAATATAGTCAAAGGACCGGGTCGAGGCTCGGTCCTTTGTTTCCCCTCCAAAACATACCAATATGTTCATGAATAAGGAAAAGTGCCCTCAGGCAATACTTTTTGTGACAAATCACCTGTTACGGGAGTGTGGCATGTTTTATAATAAAGTTGAACTTTGCGGTGTGAATACCTCCAGCTTGAAAACATTGACGGACGAGGAGAAGAGGGAGCTGCTGATCAAAAGTCAGGCAGGGGATATGCAGGCAAGAAACGAGTTGATCTGCGGGAATCTTCGCCTGGTGCTCAGTATCATTCAGCGGTTTGCCGGTCGAAAAGAGAATATGGATGACCTGTTTCAAGTCGGTTGCATTGGATTGATCAAAGCAGTCGACCATTTTAATTTGGACTTGGATGTGAAATTTTCCACCTATGCCGTTCCGATGATCATTGGAGAGATACGTCGTTACCTTCGGGACAACAACTCGATCCGCATCAGCCGTTCCGTACGGGATCTGGCATATCGGGCACTTCAGGTGCGAGAGCGCTGGATGAGAGAAAAGGAAACGGAGCCGACGGTGGAGGAGATTGCCAAGGAGCTGGGAGAGGAAAAGGAAAACGTATTGCAGGCAATGGAGGCGATCGTTGAGCCAATCTCTTTATATGAGCCTGTATTCAGTGAAAACGGAGATTCTCTGTACGTGATGGATCAGATCAGTGATTCTGAAAGCAGTGATGAGATCTGGCTGGAGAATATTGCGCTGAAGGAGGCAATGAAAAAATTGACCGACCGTGAGCGGAAGATCATTCAAATGCGCTTTTACGGAAATAAAACACAGATGGAGATTGCGGAAGAGATTGGCATCTCACAGGCGCAGGTATCACGCTTGGAAAAGGGCGCGTTAGAACGGATCCGCAAGGAGTTCTGAAAACAACAAAGGAGCCGATCAGGGATTGGCTCCTTTGTTGTTTTCGTATCGATAATCGGATGCGGGCGCCCCTTCGAAAACAAGGACTTGATCTGCCAGCGCAAATGCTTCTTCTCGGTCATGAGTTACCATGACCGTCAGTGTATCTTCTCCGCGACGCGCTTCACGAATCAGGGAGATGATACGCTGTTTGTTGCCCTCATCCAATCCGTGGAAGGGCTCATCCAACAGCAAAAGGTCACTGTCACAGTAAAGCGCGCGTGCAATGGAAACGCGCTGCCGCATACCACCCGACAATTCCTCGGGGTAGCGATGAATACAATCCCCAAGCCCTACGGCCTCCAGCCATTCCGTGGCAGTATGGGATGGAGGTGCTCCTTTTCTTGCTTTTGCCAGCAGGACATTGTCAAGCACAGTCCGCCAGGGAAGAAGTCGGGGCTCCTGAAAAACGTAGGCAATTTGCGAAGCGTCACATGTGATACTTCCCGAGGATGGGGCGGTCAGTCCCGCCAGCATCTGTAGAATCGTGGTCTTTCCGCAACCTGAGGGACCCATGATCGCTATGATACCGTGTGTGGGAAGCGTCAGGCTCAAATCGCGTACCGCATCTGTTGTTTGAAAGTGTTTGGAAACCTGATCAAAAGCGGCAATCATGCGGCACCTCCTGTATGAGTGTGACGAAGCAGGGAACGAAGCAACAGGAAAAATAATTTTTCCATGCATATGCTCAAGACGATCACCGTTACCGTCCATGCAAAAAGATCGGTCATTTCAAAAAAGGTTTTGGACTCAAACAGTTCTTTTCCGATGGATCTTTGCGGTGTTGCCAGAACCTCAGCGGCGATTCCCGCCTTCCACGCCAAGCCGAGCGAGGCTCGGCATGCAGCAATAAAATAGGGGAGAACGGAGGGGATCGTGATGTGCACCAGCCGTTTGAAGTATGAGAAACGGAATATCTTTGCCATTTCTAATAATTTGGGGTCGATCTCCCGTATTCCTTGCTCTGTGTTTGCCCAAATGATGGGAAGAACCATTAATATAGAAATGAAGATCGGAAGCTTACCGCGGCTGATCCAGACGAGAGCAAGTATGATAAAGGACGCTACGGGTGTTGCTTTGATAATGGAAAGAATTGGTGAGAGAAGCTCGCGCAGAAAGGAAAAGCGGGCGGTCAGCACACCGCAAAATACACCGAGTACGAGAGCGATCAGAATACCGCTGAAAATGCGCCCCAGCGAGGTGGCTGTGATGATCCAGAATTCCTTTTCTGACACCAATTCCCCCAACCGCGTCAAAACGCGGATGGGGGATGGAAGGAACAGCTCTTGCTTGACCCAAAAGGTGGCGGCGATCCACCACGCGAGGAGCCAAAAGAGAAGTATCCCGATTTTTTTACATGCTTGCTTGATCATCAGGGCAGGTAGTAGATACCGTCATCGGGCAGAGCACCGCCGACGGATGCGGGAGCCATGCCAAACAGTACCTGATAGAAGGATACCAGAGAAGCCTTCATCTCTTCGCCGGATATGAAGCAGATGTTACAAGCGGGAAGAGCTTTTTTTGCGAGGGGCGCCTTGGGAATGATTCCCGCGGCTTCGATCATGGTGCTGGCTTCCTCAATGTTGGTGTTGACAAACTGAATGGATGCCTCATAATCCTTCAGAAATTGCGCCAGCTCTGCGGGATGCTCTTCGGCGAAGGATTTCTGTACCACGATACAGCCCTGTACCAGTTCGCCGTCGGAAACACGGTTCCACTCAGCGGTAAAGTCCAGCGCGGAGCGCACGGCGGCGTTCTGAGACTTAATGGCGGTCACCTTGGGCTCGGGAAGCACGGCAAGAGATACCAATCCGGTGGTGATGGCAGTTGCCAGCTCATCGGGGCTTCCGTAGGTGTAATCGACCGTAACGTCCTTGCCAATCTCAAGTCCGTTCTTTTCTGCAAGGTATCTGAAAATATATTCGGGATTGGAGCCCTGACCGGGGAGATATACGGTTTTACCCTTCAGATCCGCAAAGGATTTGACGGTCTCGCCGTTTTCCAGCAGATAGAGAACACCTTTGGTGTTTACCGCGGCAACCATGATCTTTCCACCGGTTTTGTTATAGAGCACAGAGGCAACGTTGGTGGGCAGAGCAGCGATCTCGACCTCACCCTGGATCAGTCCGGGATTGATCAGATCGGCAGAGGATGCGACTTCAATGTTGTAGTTCAACGCGGCGTTTCCGTTCTTTACGTCATTCATCAAAGGGGCGATGCCGACACCGGTGGTGCCGCTGAGTACCATAATATCGATCTTCAACTCTTTATCAAGTGTGACCTCCTGCTGCGCGGCGTCCGATGCGGTTGTTTCCTTTGTGTCGGCGGACGCACCGCAGGCGACAAGAGGCAGGCAGAGAAGAATGGCAAGTACCAGAGTCAGTGTGCGGGTCAGTGTGTGTTTCATTGTTTGGGTCTCCTTTTCATTGATGTGCTTTTTGGTGATAATATTCAGCCATACCCTCACGGTCGTGTAGGGTGATGGTTTTGCCTTGTTTGGAAATGAAACCGTCCTCAACCAGTGTGTCAAACGCACGGTAGAGAGAGGCTCTGCCAAGATCCAGCATTTCTGCCAGGCCGCTCATGGCAAGGGGCAGGGTAACTGTTTCGCGTTCCCCTAAGGAAAGCAAATAATGTGATAGCTTATATTCCGCGCTGCCGGCGGTCAAATATCCGATTTTTTGATTTAAAAAACGGATACGATCCGTCAAAAAACGGATATACTGTTCCCGGAATGCCGGACTTTCATCCAGAAGTCTTCGTACGGCAGAGGGCTTGATCAGTAAGAGGCGAACTTGTGTGTGTGCTTCTATGCGGCTGAAAAACGGTTGTTCCTCATTGTACCAATCGGATATTCCGAATACCGCGCCGGGTGAAAAGGTGCGGAGCATGACTTTTTTGACCGAATGGGCGGTATGCGCGACAGCGGTTCCGTCCAAAAGGATTCCCAAACCCGGAGAGCTGCTTTGGGGAGAGAAGATCACGTCTCCCGAACGGTAGGTGAGGATGTGGCATTGGTCGAAGTCCATCAAAGCCCCGAGAAGTTCCGTGTTTACCCCTTTCAGCAAGGGGTGGGAAACGGTTGCGAGCAATTCTTTTGTGTTTTGCATATCCACCTCTTGTGTCTCATTTGAGACACTTTAATTATACATGACAAGTATAGATTTGTCAATAGGAAAATATAAATATGAGTATACAATATTTCTCGGAAAGATGTAAACAAAATGTTAAAAAGAACGAAAAGGGATTACATTTATGAAGAAAATGGATTATAATAGTAAAATGAATAGGTGAGCGTTTCTGCTCGCCATTACAGACGAAAAGAGGACATATCATGACATTGGTAATTCTTGCTGCCGGTATGGGTTCCCGATATGGCGGTTTGAAGCAGCTTGACCCCGTGACAGAAAACGGGGAATTTATCATCGATTTTTCGATCTTTGATGCAATCCGTGCGGGCTTTGACCGAGTGGTTTTCATCATCAAAGAAGAAAATGCCGAGCTGTTCCATCAAACGATCGGATCCAGAGTGGAAAAGTATATCAAGGTGGCTTATTGCTTCCAGAGTCTCTCCGCCATTCCCGAGGGGACCGCTGTTCCCGAGGGGCGCGAAAAGCCTTTGGGGACCGGACATGCGGTCCTTTGCGCGGCTGACCTTGTGAAGGATAATTTTGCGGTCATCAATTCGGATGATTTTTACGGAAGAGAAGCTTTTGAGCAATTGGCAAAGCATCTGAAGCAGGCGAAGTCGGGGGATTGCTGTATGGTCGGCTATCGCTTGAAGAATACCTTGTCTGAAAACGGTTCGGTTTCTCGCGGCGAGTGTTGCGTGGATGAGCAGGGAAATCTGTGCTCGGTTACGGAACGTACCAAGATCACTCCCGCCGGAGATCATGCCGTATATGAAGAAAACGGCACCGCGGTAAATCTTCCGTTGGATACGGTCGTTTCCATGAACTGTTGGGGCTTGACTCCAGACGTCTTCGCCAAAATGAAGTTGAACTTCAAGGTCTTCATGAAGAAGCTGGCAGAGGCGGAAAATCCGTTGAAGCAGGAGTTCTACCTGCCGTTTGCGGTGGAGGACCTGATGAAGAGCGGGGATGTGAGTGTGAAGGTATATAACACCGACGCGATCTGGTACGGTATTACATATAAGGAAGATAAACCTGCGGTCATGGCGGGCTTGCGCGCGATGATCGACCGTGGTGAATACCCCGCGAAGCTGTGGAAGTGAGGAGGAAGAAATGACACAAACGGTTTTAGAGATTTTCTCGCATTTTATTGATCAGCCCGTTACTCAGGTTGAGATCTGCGAGATCGGTCATATCAATTCAACGTGGTTTGTGACCGCCGCCGACGGCAAGAAGTACGTTCTGCAAAAGATCAATAAGAACATCTTCAAGCAACCGGAGGTAGTGATGAACAACATCGTTGCCGTGACGGATTTCATTCGCGAGATCCTGCGTGCAAACGGCGGAGACGTGGAGCGTGGTGCGCTGAATGCCCTGATCTCCGACAGCGGAGAGCATTATCTGATCGATGAGGACGGTGAATATTGGCGTCTGTACGATTTTATCACCGATGCCACCTGCTATCTTTCGGCAGACAGCACGGAGCTGTTTTGCAAGGTAGGATATGCCTTTGGACATTTCCAAAGCCAGCTTGCCGACTTTGATGCCTCTGTATTGGGTGAGACGATCCCCAATTTCCACAATACCGCCATTCGTTACCAAACGTTTTTGCGTGCCGTAGAGGCTGACGTATGCGGTCGCGCGGCATCTGTTGCCGAGGATATTCGTTTCGTGACGGAGCGAGCGGAGAAGTGTTCCTTTATCGTAGACCGTATTGCTACCGGTGAACTCCCTCTGCGCGTGACACACAATGATACCAAGCTGAACAATATCATGATGGATAACACCACGGGTGAGGGCATCTGTATTCTGGATCTGGATACCATCATGCCCGGCTCCGTTCTGTATGATTTTGGCGACTCTATCCGCTTCGGTGCATCCAGTGCGGCAGAGGACGAGACGGATCTGGATAAGGTGTTCATCCGTGAGGATATGTTCCGTGCATACACCGAGGGCTTTCTCAAAGGATTGGGAGGTTCTTTGTCCGAGGCCGAGATCAAGGCACTCCCGATGGGTGCGTACGTGATCACCTTGGAAACGGGTATACGGTTCCTGACGGATTATCTGGAGGGAGATACATATTTCCGTATTCACCGCGAGGGTCACAATCTGGACCGTGCCCGTAATCAGTTCAAGCTGGTAGCGGATATGGAAGCCAAAATGGAAAAGCTGAACGCCATCGTTGCCGAATTTGTAAAATCATAAGGGAGGATATCACTATGTCTATTCTGATCACCGGAGGAACCGGCTTTATCGGTTCCCACACCATTGTTGAGCTGTTGGCTGCAGGCCGCGAGCTGGTCGTTGTCGACAATTTCTGCAACAGTAAGCCTTGCGTGCTGGATCGCATTGAGCAGATCACCGGCAAGAGAGTGAAATTCTACGAGGTCGATCTGTTGGATTATGATGGACTTGAGAAGGTCTTCCAAGAGAATGAGATCGACAGCTGCATTCACTTTGCGGGTCTGAAAGCGGTCGGCGAGTCCTGCGCGCAGCCGCTTCGCTATTATCACAACAATTTGACGGGGACCTTTAATTTGTGCGCACTGCTTTCCAAGTATGGTGCGAAGCGGATCGTATTCAGCTCCTCCGCCACCGTTTACGGCAACCCCGCCAGTGTTCCGATCCGCGAGGATTTCCCGCTTTCCACCACGAACCCCTACGGTGAGACCAAGCTGATGATCGAGCGTATCCTGAAGGATATCTACGAGGCAGACCATGAGTGGAGCGTCTCCATTCTTCGCTACTTCAATCCAATCGGTGCGCACAGCAGCGGTTTGATCGGTGAAGATCCTCAGGGTATCCCGAACAATTTGCTTCCTTATATTACTCAGGTCGCGTCCGGCAAGAGAGAGTTCCTTTCCGTGTTCGGTAACGATTATAACACCCATGACGGTACTGGCGTTCGTGACTACATCCACGTGGTCGATCTGGCGCGCGCTCACCTGAAGGCGATCGAGCTGGCAGAGACGGTTACCGGTGTGGATTACTTCAATATCGGCACGGGTACTGGCTATTCCGTGCTTGATATCGTCAATGCTTATGAGAAGGCTACCGGCAAGAAGATCCCCTATAAGATCACACCCCGCCGCCCCGGCGATATCGATATGTGCTATGCGGACCCCACCAAGGCATATGAGAAACTCGGCTGGCGCGCACAGTACGGTATTGAGGAAATGTGCCGTGATGCCAACAACTGGCAGATGAAAAACCCCAACGGATACGATAGCTGATCGATGTTGCGGCTTGCAAGAAAGGATATCAAAATGAACAATATTACTAAAGCGCTGTTCGGTAAGCTTACCGACGGTACCGAGATCATTCGTTATACCTTGTCCAATCAGAACGGCATGAAGGTGTCCATTTTGAATTTCGGCGGCGCAATCCAGCAGATTCTGGTTCCCGATGCGCGCGGAAGACTTGGAGACGTGGTTTGCGGCTATGACAATCTGATCGATTACGTGGAAGGCGATGGCTACCAGGGAGCATTGATCGGCCGTTTCGGAAACCGCATCGCTCACGGTCAATTTACTCTGAACGGAAAGAGCTACACGCTGTTTCAAAATAACAACGGCAATCACCTGCACGGCGGCAAGGTGGGCTTCTCTCACCGCGTCTGGAGCGTGGCGGAAAAGGATTGCGAGGAGCCCGAGCTGATCCTGCACCTGGTCTCTCCCGATGGAGACGAGGGCTATCCCGGAACGCTGGATATCTGCGTTACATACCGCCTGACCAGCGATAATGCATTGTCCATCCGTTACGTTGCAACGACCGATGCGGAGACCATTCTGAATCTTACGAACCACTCGTACTTCAATCTGGGAGGCTTCGCCTCCGGTACCGCTAAGGGTCACGTTCTGTATATGGATGCGGATCGGTACGTCAGAACCGATGACAAGCTGATTCCCACCGGCGAGATCGCGTCCGTGGAGGGTACCCCCTTCGATTTCCGCACCCCCAAGACGATCGGCAAGGATTTTGACGCACCTTGTCAGGATCTGATCTTTGCGGGCGGCTATGACCACTGTCTGTGCTTCACCCCTAAGGAAGGGAAGGCAGTAACCGAGCGAATCTGCGTATACGAGCCGGAGAGCGGCCGCGAGATGCGCGTGCTTACCAATCAGCCTTGCGTTCAGTTCTATACCGGTAACTTCCTGACTAATAAGGAGCATCCCTTTAAGGGAGGCTACCCGCAGGGACAGCAGAATGCATTCTGTCTGGAGACCCAGCATATGCCTGACAGTATCAACCATCCGAACTTTACCGACGTTACGCTGAAGCCCGGCGAAGTATATGACTATACGACCGTCTACCGCTTTGACGTGAGAAAGTAAATATAATATAGGGAACGGCACACCGAATCGGTGTGCCGTTCCCATTTTGCATATCAGATTTATTCGGTTCGAAGTGCGGTAACAGGGTCCTTTTTTGCCGCAACACGGGAGGGGATGAGTCCCGCAATAAAGGTCAGGAGCATACTGATGCCGACCAGAATGATCGCGCCCGCTACGGGGAGCTGTGCGCTCAAAATCTCAATGCCGGTCAGAGCATGTAGGATCAGATTGATGGGGATCAGCAAAAGGAGCGTGACCAGAATACCGATCAATCCCGCGGTGAAACCGATAATAAGCGTTTCCGCATTGAACACGCGGGAAATGTCCTTTTTGGAAGCGCCGATAGCACGGAGAATACCGATCTCCTTGGTGCGTTCCAATACGGACACATAGGTGATGATGCCGATCATGATCGAGGATACCACCAGCGAAATGGCAACGAAAGCGATCAAAACATACGAGATCGCATTGATGATGGTGGTGATGGAAGACATCAGAAGTGCCACGTAATCCGTATAGTTGATCTTGTCCTCTTCCGATACGCTGTCATTGTAATCGGAAATGAAGTCCGAGATCATATCCTTATTCTCAAAGCTGGAAGCGTAAAGATAAATGGCGGAGGGGGAGTCTTTGTCTACGTATCCAAGACGTCTGAGATTGATCTCATAGGTCGAATCCGACACCTCATTGGGCATATACTGCTCATAGAAGGTAACGTATTCGTCCTCTCCCCACGTGGTTCCGTCAAACAAGGCGGCAAGATCAGCTTGAGAGAGAGCTGCCAACTGGGCGCCGACCTGTTGAGCATATTGCATGGTGATCTGTGCGGCGAGGACCTGAGAAGCATATTCATTCAGGGTCGCATCGTCCATTTCGGTGACGTAGCCTTGAACGGTAGAGGGATCCGCACCCATTTGCTGTGCGATGGCGGCGATCAGCATATTTTCAATATCCGCTCTGGTCATCATGGTCAGAGACTGCGTGATCATGCCGGCAACGTATTCATCGGAGGGAGTGGAGCTGATAGCAGTATAAAGTTCAGCTTTCTTGGCGGTGTCCACCGATGCAAAATAATCCTTGATCGCGGCGATTTTTTCTGCGTCCGTAAGTTCCACGTCGTCTTCCTTGGGGAAGGGAAGTCCGGTGAAGATATCCTTGTCCGGATGGTCAAGCTGCTCCTGCAGAGCGGTTGCGGAGGCAGTGTGTTCCAGGATATAGTCGGTCAATGCGCTTGTATAGGCAATCGAGCCGGTCATCATGGAGGCGACCGCATCATCGCTGGCTCGGATGATACCAACGATCTTCAGATCCGTCGTGATTTCCTTATTGTTGAACAGGAGGTCCAGTCCTGTTTCCGAGGTGGTCAGATCAAGATAGGTTCCGTTGCTTTGCTTTTGATATTTGTTTGCGGAGAGAACGAGCTTGAAGTTTTGCGCGCAGATCTCCTCGTAGCTCCAGGATCCGAGATTGGAGGTATCGATCTGTTCTTGATTGAAGGCACTGCTCATGATCTCGTTGATCTCCTGCTCGGTTCTCAGACCGAGCGCATAAAGCGCCATGTCGCTGACTTCGTTGTTACCATCCACGATCAGAAGCACCTCATTATAAGCCTTTGGCCATTCTCCGTAGATCAAGGTGTACTGTTCCAGTAACAGATCGTTTATCAACTCACCGTTGGTTCCGGGGAGCATTTCTTCCCATAAATTGTAGGTGGAGCCGCTCATCGACATCATAGAGGACATGGAGTCGCCCCCCATGGTGCTTCCGGAAAGCATGCTGTTCATCAATGCCATGCCGTCGGATTGGTTGATCTTGCCCTCCTTGTTTTTTACGTAGATGTTCAGATCCAGGTCGTATTGATATTGGATCGCCGAGGTGAATTCCTCCATGCCTTCGGTGCTTTCCAAATGCTTCTTGAACGCCTTCAGATTGTTCTCGTTGGTCTCGATCATATTGATGGAGTTGACGAGATCGTACATCATGGTATTGACGTATACGCGGTCACGTTCGTGCGTAAGATTTTCTTTTTCCTCTGCCTTTGCCGTCAGATTTCCGATCATATTGGACATATCCAAAGTTTCTTTCTGCAACGTGATCGGGTAAGTGGAAAGTGTATCCTCTTGTACACGGTCAATATAAGCTTGCACGCCCGTGGAAACGGACAGAATGAGGGCAACGCCGATGATACCGATCGAGCCGGCGAAGCTTGTCATGAAGGTGCGTCCTTTTTTGGTCATCAGGTTGTTCAACGAAAGAGAAAGAGCAGTGAAGAAGGACATGGAGGTCTTCTCCTTAGATCCTTTCTTTTCTTTTTTGACCGGCTCAACCGTGGTGCCGTGGTAAGGAGCGGAATCGTCTGTGACCTTACCGTCCATCAGTCGGATGATGCGGTTGGAATATTGTTCCGCAAGGTCGGGGTTGTGCGTTACCATGATGATCAGGCGGTCCTTGGCGATCTCCTTGAGCAATTCCATGACTTGGACGCTGGTCTCGGAATCCAACGCGCCGGTGGGTTCATCTGCCAGAAGAATATCCGGGTTGTTGATCAGGGCGCGTGCGATGGCAACACGCTGCATCTGACCGCCGGACATTTGGTTGGGCTTTTTGTGGATCTGATCTCCCAATCCTACCTGCTCCAACACCTCGATTGCTCTGCGGCGACGCTCGGATTTGCTGACACCGGACAGTGTCAGCGCCAGCTCCACGTTGGAGAGAACCGTTTGGTGAGGGATCAGATTGTAGCTTTGGAATACGAAACCGATCGAGTGGTTGCGGTAGGTATCCCAGTCCCGATCTTTGAATTGCTTGGTGGAGCGCCCGTTGATGATCAGGTCTCCTGTCGTATATTGGTCAAGTCCGCCGATGATGTTCAATAAGGTCGTTTTGCCGCATCCGGAAGGACCGAGAATCGAAACAAACTCATTTTTTCGGAACTCAATGTCCACTCCGCGCAGGGCATCCACCGTAGAATCGCCTACGGTGTATTGCTTTGTAATTCCTTTTAGTATCAGCATGCTTTCAGGAACTCCTTTCATAATAACACACAATAGTATATCAAGTTTTTTTAACCTAATATGAACCAATTTATATTATACAAGAAAAACATGTGAAATTCACATCCGGTTCACAAAATAGTTTTATAATATCTATATATGGATAAAAAGGATGTGGTATGATGTTTCACGTGATGGTCGTGGAAGATGATCTGAATACAAGAAAATTGATGGGGGCCGTGCTGAAGCAGAATGGTTACGAGCCGATTTTGGCAACCGATGGCGAGGACGCGCTTGAGAAAATGGAGTCTAATCACGTGGACCTGATCATTCTGGATATCATGATGCCTCGGATGGATGGTTATGAATTTACCAAGATCCTGCGCGAAGGGGATTGCAATATTCCCATTTTAATGGTCACCGCGAAGGAATCTATGGCAGACAAGCGCCGTGGCTTTGGCGTTGGAACCGATGATTATATGGTGAAGCCGGTAGACGAGGAGGAGATGCTCTTGCGTATTGCCGCCCTGCTGCGCCGTTCACACATCGCCAGTGCCCGAAAGCTGACTGTGGGTGGAACCGTGTTGGATTACGACGCCATGACTGTGGAGTTTGGCGGAAACGTGCAGCTTCTGCCGCAAAAGGAGTTTATGCTGATTTTCAAGCTACTATCTTATGCGGGGAAAATCTTCACGCGTCGTCAGCTGATGGATGAGATCTGGGATATGGACAGCGAAAGCGATGAGAGAACGGTGGACGTGCATGTGAACCGTTTGCGCGACCGTTTCCGCGAGAATCGAGATTTTGAGATCGTCACCGTGCGAGGTCTAGGCTATAAGGCCGTGAAAAACAACTGAGGACAGACAGTGTTCGGAGAGAGCATGAGGAGTTATATGAGAAAATTTCATTCGTTGCGAACAGCCTCGGTCGTGTTTGTTTTGCTGATCATGCTGTCTGCGGCATTTTTTACTATTTTTTTGTTGACGTTACTGCGTGCGCTTCGCTTGTTGCCCGTGCTGCTTCTTTCCAGCACGTTTATTCCGTTTCTGTGTTTGATGGTGAGTAGCTTTGTGGGAACGGTGATCTCCTCTGTGGTATCGTATCACCTGCTGCTGCCATTGAGAGAACTGATCGCTGCGACCAAAACGGTGGCAAAAGGAGATTTTTCCGTGCGGCTGAATTCAGAGGGGCAGATCGGAGAGATCGCGGAACTGATCGAAAGCTTCAACGTCATGACGGAGGATCTGGGCGGAATTGAGATGTTCCGTTCCGATTTCATCAATACTTTTTCCCACGAGTTTAAAACGCCAATCGTTTCTATCCGCGGCTTTGCCAAGCAATTGCAAAATGAAAATCTGACTCCGGAGGAACGAAAGGAATATACGGACATTATCATTGCGGAGAGTGAGCGGCTGACCAAGCTTTCCGCCAATGTTTTGTTGCTCAGTAAATTGGAAAATCAGGCGATTTTGGCGGATCTTGCGGAGTTTTCTTTGGATGAGCAGATCCGATCGGACATACTTCTGCTGGAAAAGCAGTGGTCCCGAAAGCAACTGGAGATTGAGCCGGATCTGAATGAGGTGACTTATTTCGGAAATGCGGAGGTTCTGTCTCAGCTTTGGGTCAATTTGCTCTCTAATGCCATCAAATTTACGCCGGAGGGCGGAAAGATCGTGGTGCGTTTGACTCAGGATAACGAAAACGTGAAGGTCGTTGTCCGTGACAATGGAATCGGCATGAATTCTGAGACCTTATCCCACGTTTTTGAGAAGTTTTATCAGGGTGATCGGTCGCGGTCGGTGGAAGGAAACGGATTGGGGCTTTCCTTGGTAAAACGTATCGTTGAGTTGTGCGGCGGAACCATTTCCATTGAAAGTGAAGAAGAAAACGGGACCTCCGTTTATATCACGCTCCCGAAAAAAAGCGCCTCGGAGAGTAAGCAGTCATAATCATTTTGCCTCGGTGCATAAACATGTACCGAGGTGATTTTTTTGAAACGAAAAGAGTATAGAAAATGTTTGCGGTCTGTCGGTTTGATCCTGATCGCTGTCCGGATGCTTACCGTATTCGCTTTACCCATCCGTGCAACTACAGAAGCGGTGGATAGTGTTCCTTTGACGTTGGATTGCCCGAGTGCCATTTTGATGGAGGCATCCACGGGGGAGGTGCTGTTTGAGCAAAATCCGGACGCGGTCTGTCCTCCGGCGTCTATTACGAAGATCATGACACTTTTGCTTGTGATGGAAGCGATTGAACGGAACACGCTCCGTCTGGATGACATGGTGACTGCCAGTGCGCACGCCTCCTCTATGGGCGGGTCACAGATCTATTTAAAGGAAGGGGAGTGCATGTCGGTGGAGGATATGATCAAGAGTGTGGTCATCTCTTCCGCTAACGATGCTGCTTTGGCGCTCGCCGAGCATTTGTGCGGCTCCGAGGAGACGTTCGTTGCAAAGATGAACGAAAAGGCGAGGGAACTCGGTATGAAAAATACGCATTTTGAAAATACAAACGGGCTGGACGATACCGTAGAAAACCATTTGACTACGGCACGGGACGTTGCCTTGATGTCCCGCGCGCTGATTGCACACCCATTGATCCTGAAGTACAGCTCGATCTGGATGGATACGATCCGTGACGGTACATTCGGCTTGACTAACACCAACCGTTTGATCCGATTTTACCCTGGGGCTACCGGACTGAAGACGGGCTCTACCTCAAAGGCGAGATTTTGCATCAGTGCTACCGCACAGCGGGACGGAATGTCGTTGATCTGCGTGATCATGGGTGCAGATACGCGCGATATTCGCAACGAAGCGGCGAAAAAATTGTTGGATTGGGGCTTTGCCAATTATGAGATGTACGTTGCCCCGATACGAGACGTCGGTACTGTTCCGGTGCGGGCAGGAACAGAGGCCGAATGTGGGGTCGAATATACGCCTTTTTCTCGTGTGGTTCCTAAAGGAACGGCAAGCACAGTGGAGGAAGTGTACGATCTGCCCGAATACATTATCGCACCGATCGTCAAAGGGCAAAGAATAGGTGGAATCAGTTACCGGATCGGCGATCGGACGTTAGGGCAGGTGGAGCTGGTTTCTCAAAAGGACATCGAAAGGGTCGGTTTTGGCGGATTATTCATGAGATTATTGCGCTGTTTCGTGGGAAAATATTAAAAAGTGCTTGCATTATTTTGTTTTTTGTAGTAAAATAAAAGAAATCGTTAAAAAAGGATGGACCCTGTAACATGATCCTAAAAATGAATGACAAATTTGTAAAACCCTTTATCGCCGACCATGAATATGAGAATATTCAGCCTATGGTCAATGTAGCTGACCGCATGCTGCGTGAGCAGAACGGTCCCGGAAACGATTATCTCGGTTGGATGACGCTTCCCAGCGATTATGATAAAGAGGAGTTCGCCAGAATCAAAGACGCTGCCGCAAAGATCCAGAAGAACTGTGACGTATTCATCGTTCTCGGTATCGGCGGATCCTATCTTGGTTCCCGTGCTGTGATCGAGTTTTTGAAGTCTCAACGCTACAACGTATTGAAGAAGGATACTCCGGATATTTATTTCTCCGGTTGTAATATCAGCCCCGCAGATATGAATGAGCTTCTCGAGCTCTGCGAGGGCAAGGACGTCTCCATCAACGTGATCTCCAAGTCCGGTACGACCACCGAGCCTGCTGTGGCTTTCCGTGTGTTCCGCAATTTGCTGGAGGAGAAATACGGTGTTGATGGCGCACGCGATCATATCTTTATCACCACCGACCGTTCTCGCGGCACGCTGAAGCAGTTTGCCGATCAGGCGGGATATGAGACCTTTGTGGTTCCGGATGATGTCGGAGGTCGTTTCTCCGTTCTGACTGCAGTCGGTCTGTTGCCGATCGCTGTTGCGGGCATCAGCATCGATGAGTTGATGCAGGGCGCAGATGCCGCACGTGGGGACTATATTAACCCCAGTCTTGCCAAGAATGATTGCTACCGCTATGCGGTGACCCGTATCATTCTGTACCGCAAGGGCAAGAGTACCGAGATCCTTGTCAACTACGAGAACTACGCCACCATGTTCAACGAGTGGTGGAAGCAGCTTTACGGCGAGAGCGAGGGTAAGGATAACCGAGGCATTTATCCGTCCTCCGTTATTTTCTCGACCGACCTGCACTCCCTGGGACAGTATATCCAGGAGGGGCGCCGTAATCTGTTCGAGACGGTCGTTACTGTGAACGAAGGCGGAAGCTCCTTGCTCATTCCCGATGACCCTCATAATATTGACGGCTTGAATTTCCTCTCGGGCATGGATCTGGACTATGTTAATAAGACGGCGATGCAGGGCACATTGTTTGCTCATATGGACGGCGGTGTTCCGAATATCGTTTTGGAACTGAAGGACAGAACCGCATTTTCGCTGGGCTATTTGATCTACTTCTTCGAACTTTCCTGCGCAATGTCCGGCTACCTGCTGGGTGTTAACCCCTTCAATCAGCCCGGTGTTGAGTCCTATAAGAAAAACATGTTTGCGCTTCTCGGTAAGCCCGGCTACGAGGACCGTCGCGCGGCGCTGGAAGCAAGAATGTAAAATATTTACGAAAACAAACAAAAAAACTCTTGCAATGGCGATGGCTTTATGTTATAATTGAACCATAAAGATAACGGCAGGATCTGTGAAAGCCGATTTTGCCGTCCGTCTGCCATAATTCCCGCGAATACGACAGGGAATGCAAAAATAGATGGAGGAACAAACATATGCTTAAATTGATGATTGGTGTTAAGGGCACCGGCAAGACCAAGGCTCTCATTTCCATGGTAAACGAAGCGGCTGAAACGACCCACGGTAATGTGGTTTGCATAGAAAAAGGTGTTAAGCTCAGATATGATGTAAAGTATGAGGCAAGACTGATCAACACCAACGATTATCTGGTATTTGACGCACAGTCTCTGTACGGCTTTATCGCAGGTATTCTGGCGAGCGACCATGATGTGACCGACGTTTTTGTGGACGCTACTCTCAAGATCTGCAACCATGACCTCAGAGCATTTGAAAAGCTGGCTCTTGAGTTGGATGAGCTGACCGAGAAGGCAAACGTAAACGTTGTGATGACCGTTTCCATGCCCTTGGAAGATGCATCCGACGTTGTGAAGAAGTACGTAATGCAGTAATTGAATCGATCATCTCGATTGCAAGTTA
Source organism: Clostridia bacterium (assembly GCA_017452525.1). Taxonomy (GTDB): domain Bacteria; phylum Bacillota; class Clostridia; order Oscillospirales; family CAG-272; genus RGIG3947. Next base: position 27,784 of record JAFTMG010000006.1, on the reverse strand, counting down.
TAATACAAAAAGCACTTATGATTCGTCATAAGTGCTTTTTGTATTGGTCGCCGTATGCTGTCAGATCAGCTCGTAGTCGCCGTCCGAAAGACGCTGAATGCGAGACGAATAGAAAACAGTCATTGCTTTGATCATGGATTCAATATCTGCCACGCCCGCAGTCTCGTAAGAAGAGTGCATAGCGAGCTGTGCCAGACCGATGTCAACGGTGTTTACCGAGATGTGTGTGTTTGCGATGTTGCCGAGCGTGGAGCCACCGGGCATGTCTGCACGGTTGGTGTATCTCTGTGTCGGTACTTCCGCCTTATGACAGATCGCTGAGAAGAGCGCGTCTGAAACAGAATCTGTTGTGTATTTCTGGCTGGCGTTGTATTTGATCACGATACCCCGATTCATGTAGACCTTATTGGTGGGGTCGGAGAATTCGGGATGATTGGGGTGTACGGCGTGTGCGTTATCCGCGGACACCAAGAAGCTTGCCGAGACCATACGGCACATCTGCGAGCGTGAAAGACCGAGAGACTCCGAGATGCGCTCTATGACGTCGGTGATAAAGGTGGAATTCGCACCCTGTTTGGTTGTACTGCCGACTTCTTCGTTATCCAGAATGGCGCACATTGGGATGGCGGTCGTTTCGGCTGCCTGCATAAATCCAAGCAACGTTGTATAAACACATTCCAGATCGTCCAATCTGGGAGCAGAGACGTACTCCATGTTGGCACCCCAAACCGTTCCGTGAGCGCGGTTTGTCAGGAACAGATCGGTGCTGACGATCGCATCTTCTTCCACCTCGGCAGCGTCTGCAATGATCTTGCGGAAGGAGCCCTTGGCACTTTCATCTCCGAGCAGGGGAACCATATCCACATTTGCCTTGAAAGCAAAGCCATCGTTGGCGTTGCGGTTCATATGTATTGCTACGTTGGGGATCATCAGAAGGTCGCGCTCGACCCTGACCAGCTTGGTGGTCAGTTTATTCTCGCCGTCCTTGACCATGATCTTGCCGGCAACGGATAGCGGCCGATCCAGCCATGTGGAGCAGATCATACCGCCATAACGCTCGGTATTGAGGCGAACGTATCCGGGAGAGGACATTTCGGTCTGATCCTTGATCTTGAAGGTGGGAGAATCGCTGTGGCTTGCCGCCATCATAAAGGCTGTCGGAGTGGCGCAGGGGATACGGAAAGCGATGACGGAAGAGAGATTTCTGCTTACATAATATTTTCCGCCGGGGACAATGTTCCATTCGCTGTTTTCGTTCAACTCAGTGTAGTCGATAGCGGACAGCATTTGTTTGACCGTGTCGACCGTATGATAGGGGCTGACACTTTGTGCGATAAAATCAAGCATCTCGCTGACGGGGGAATGGATGTTTTTGATCATAACGGAGGTCCTTTCGAAAAAGCATTCTGTACGTTTATTATATCATGTTTTTTGAAAATGTCAATCATTTGTTCCCGCTGATTTCTTTTGTAATCACGCGAGAGAAATACAACGATACGTTGAGATGCGCAGGAGATCAGGAAAAAAATAAGTGTGTGTTACCTGTTTCGACCTTTTTTTGTAGCGGAGGCATGATATAATATGGAAAAATCGTCAAAATAAAATGCAAGATGGAGAAGAAAACTATTGAAATCCAAAAAAAAATGTGGTAAAATAACAACATGATGGGGTATTGGATTTAAACGCACCCGAAATATGGTTGTATATATCACATACTTGTGTAACGATATCAGATATTGTACCGGAAAAGGAAGGAAAAAATGGGCAAATTCAAAAGAGTAACAAAATTTGGGTTTATTGTCGGCATGTTGGTTATGATGACCTCCGTGTTTGCATTGCAAGCCAATGCTGCAAAGATCGAATTCATGGTAAAAGATATTACGGAGCCGAATCTGACGGTAACAGTGGATGACGGTACGGTTTATACCAAAAAGATTGAACCGAGTGTAGGGTATAAGTTGCCGGCAACGCTGTTGATCACCACATCGGATGGTACAGTGTTGCTCCCATCGCAAGCCTATACCTATTCACCGGAGACCGGTGTTCTGGTCATCCAGGCGGATAGTGTGAAGGGAACCTTGACGATCATGGGCGCGGCAGGAGAACTGATCCCGGTGGAGACACCGACTGTTACCGGTTCTTTTGTGGTGTACGAGACCCTGACCGCAGTCGTTCATCCGGACAATGCCACCGTAACATATCAGTGGTTCCGCGATAAAACGCCCATCACGGGCGCGACTGCGCCTACCTACACGTTGACCCTTGCCGACGTTGGTAAGGAGATCAACGTAGAGATCACGGGTACGGGCGATTACGGCGGGCAAAAGATCAGTACGACCAACACGCCTATTTCGAAAAAGAAAACCGTAAGTCCGTCTCAGAGCGATGTGATCCTGACGCATAACACGAAAAACGGCGGCACCTCCGGTGTGATCGCCTCCAATTCTCAGCGCGCGCTGCAGTATTACGATAAGGATGCTGCCGCGTGGAAAGCTCTTCCCGCAAGAAACAAGCCGGCAGGTGAATATCAGATCCGTTATGCGGAAACATCGGATACCTTGCCCAGCGATTCCATCGTTGTTCGTATTTTTGAGCCGTGCACCAGTCCTGTCGCAACGGATGTAACGGTGACCCATCTTTCCGTTGCCGGAGCGAGCACGGGTAAGATGACAGCCAACACCTCAAAGGTTTTGGAATTCTACAACGGAACCTCTTGGGTCAGCTTCCCCATTACGGGCTTGAAAGCAGGGAAATATCAGGTTCGTTTTGCTGCGACCACCGATTATCTTGCAAGTGAGCCTACGACTTTCTTTGTGAGAGAGCCTTCCAAACTTGTTGCCACTCCCGCGGACGTCCGTGTTACCCATGTTACCGTACACGGTGCTTCTACCGGTGAGTTGCGAGTTGTTTCCTCTATTTCCGATACAATGGAAGCCTTTGTTGACGGTGTATGGAAAACATTGCCCGTTACCAAGCTGAAAGCAGGGACTTATCAGGTCAGATATGCGGCAACGGATACGACCTTTGCCAGCGCGACCTGCAACGTGACAGTCAAGGAGCCTTCCGAGGCGCCCAAAGGAATCACGGTAAAAGATGTTGCCGTATATGGCGGCAATACCGGCGAGATCTCTGGCTTGAAGACCGCATGGCAGCTTTCTTATGACGGAAGCACGTGGCACGACTGCACGCAAACCACGTTGTCCGGACTGAGCGCAGGAACCTACCACTTCCGGACCAAAGAGACCGCCACGCATCTGGCAAGTGAGCCTGTGGCAGTCATCGTAAAGCAACCCGAGATTACGCCCGAGGCTACCATTGATTATGTAAACGGAACGTTGAAAAACCTCGTTGCGTCTTCGGAGTATTTGATTGAGAATGTTTCCTATACCTCTACCAAGACCGGAACCGTCTCAATCGTGGATAATAATCTGGCAGGCAAGAAGATCAACGTGATCAAAAAGGGGAACGGCAAGACGACGAATAACAGTGCTGCGCAGACGCTGAATGTTCCCGCACGCCCCGCTACACCGGATGCCCCCGTGATTCTGGGTAAAACTGACACTACCGTTCACGTTTCCGTTAAGCCTGGCTTGGAATATTCCATTAACGGTACCACGTGGATCACGGCAACCGCCGACTCCTATACCTTTACAAAGCTGAAAGCCAATACGGCGTATACCGTATATGCCCGAGTCAAGGCGGTGGAGGACAAGTCCTTTACCAGCGTGAGCGCTGCTACCGCGGTGACTACCAAGAAGTCTTCGGCTGCAGCTGTTGTACCCAAACGTGCAACGGTGACCGAGATCACCGACACTACCGTTACCATTCAAGTGGTCAACGGTCAGGAGTACCGTTTGGGAGACGGTATCTGGATCGTTCCGTCGGGATCGACACATACCTGGAAGGACCTGAAGGAACAAACCGTATATACCATTGGAACCAGAACGGCAGAGACCGAGGATACCATGTACAGTACCGCGATCTCTACGGTTGTGACCACTTATACCAAGCTGAAGATCACCTCCTTCGATGTGGATTATTGGAAGCAGGCGATCACCGGGCTTGTGCCGGGGCAGTACGCGATCAATGGCGGAAAATCCATTGAGGTAGATGACGACGGAGAATTACACGTTGGTGATTATTTTGGTCGTACCGTATCGCTTACAAGGTTGGGGAGCACAGCGACCAAGACCGTTGACAGTGACCCCGTAGATGTAGCGATCATTTCCCCTGTTGCGGCACCTACCAAGGCAGAATTTGACGTTCGCAAGGTGCAGACCGGCTTGACAAGCCTTACCGTTACCGAGGTGGATCCTCGGTTGGAATATCAGGTGTTGGATCAGAACGGTGTTCCCGTTTCAGTGTGGAAATCCTCCTCAGGCGAGGCGATCGTTTTTGACGGCTTGACTCACAGCACCGCCTACCGGATTCAGGTGTGCTTCAAGGCAACGGATACTCAGCCGAAATCCAATGCGCTGATCAGCGATATCATTTATACAAAATTCTATGAGGAAACGCCCGCGGCTACGGTCGATACCGTAAAGCAGCTTCTTGCGAATCTTGTACCCAATGCCACTTATTCGGTAAACGGTACCTCCTATATCGCAGATGCTTCCGGTCATATGGGCATTGAGGATGCTTGGGTAGAGAGCGTGATTTCCTTGATCAAGTGCGGTGATGGCAATAAGACCGTAGACAGTGCCGCACAGACCTTGGAGCTTCCCGGACGGACCGTTTTGAACCTGAGTCCGAAGATCGGTCAGGTCACCTTCCATGGAGGCAATAACGGTTCAATCGGCGGTCTGGATTCCGGTATGGAGATTTCTGCCGACGGCGGAAGCAGTTGGACAGCGATCAACGGAGATACCGCCGGAGAACTGACCGTTCAGGAATATCTGATCCGTCGCAAGGGTGAGGCAGGGAAGCTGTTTGCAAGTGTACCACAATCGGTGGAAGTGACATTGAATACGGAACTTGCGGATTATAAGAAACAGATCGTAGATGCTCTTGAGCAAACATATGATGATATGGTTGCTTCGAAGCGTTATACTGACGCTCAATTGGCGCAGGCGCGTGCTATTTTGGATGATGGTATCCGAAATATCAACTCTTCGTTGAACAGTGCGGCGGATGTTGACCGTGCAAAAGAAACCATTCTGGAAAACATTGCTCAGGTTCCTTGTGCCAATACACCTACCGCTGACGGAAAGCTGGTCGGATCGGACATCACGTCCGATCAGATGTTGCAATATCCCAATGACGGAGACGCGGTTTGGGGCAATGTATCCAATGATGACGGGTTGGATTCTACGCTGTCCTTCGTGATCGAAAAGTTGGGGCAATCCGCTACCGCTGAGCTTCGTGCGCAGATTGGAAAAGCGATCGAGCAGAAGCTTGTAAATTCTTTTGACGGTGCTTTGAGTGCGGATGAGATATACGCGGCGCTGGAAAAGAATGAATTGAAGGTAGGCTTGGATATCACCCTGTGTCAAGGGGACACCCCCACGGAGACGTTCAACGGGACGTATACGGTTACCCTGCTGTTACCCCTGGATGTTCAGGGGGCAGAAGGATTGAATGTAGTATCCGTTGGTGAGAACGGAGAGATTTCTTTCCATCCCGCTGTGGTAAGCGGCAATTATCTGAGTTTTGAAACCAATCACTTCAGCATTTACGGTATTGTCGGATCGGATGCGCTGGCAATTGCCAAAGCTGAAACATTGGAAAAGATCTCGGATCTTTATGACTCCTTGGATCAAAAGGATTATTCCCGTGACAATTGGAACGAGCTTGAACAGGCGTTCCTGACAGCAATCGAGGCAGTAAGCGGTGCGACTTCCGAGCAAGAGGTTGAGGACGCGTGGAACGCATTGAATGATGCGGTAAGAAATACGCCTGCCAAAAAGTCGCTCAGCTGGCTTTGGATCTTGATGCTGATCGTAGTTCTTATGATCGCGTTTGCCGTCGTTTGCTTGCTCGTATGGCGTGTTCGCTATTTTGACGGCGAGGAGAAGATCGGAAACGAATTCCATTTCTGGAGAACCAAGGTAGCATTGATGACCGGTGAGAAGGACGGTTACGTTCTTGAGGGCTGGTATTACGATCCGGAATTGACCGATCGTGCAGAAAACGGATTTTTGATGCCCTGGCATGGAGTACGGCTGTATGCTAAGTGGAATATGATCGAAATCCTTCGCGATGAAGAGGAAGAAATTCCTTCCGAGGAGGAGCCGGCAGATGAAACTGAGCAGGAAGCCGAGGAAGATGCTCCTGTCGAGACGGAAGAGCCTATTACGGATGACAATGTTGAAGACGAAGCCGAGGAAGATGCTTCCGAGGATGAAAACGAGCTCCCTGCGGATGACGAGCAGCTCTTAATGCTCGAGGCGGCAGATGAGGATGACTCGGAGACGGATGGCGACACGACTGAAACGACCGAAGAGGCAGACGAGGATGAGGACAAGACGCCTGCTCTGGAGGAGCCCCCCGTCGTACCGCTGTTGGCTGAGCCTGCAGAAGAGGATTCCGAGGAGGCAACGGAGGACGAAAATTCCGAAGAGCCGCAATCGTTGGTCGTTGTAGGCGACCGGATCGATGACGGCGAAGCAGATGAAGATGAGTCTGCCGAGGACGAGGACAGTTATCGAAATACCGATGCGTATCACTCCTGGCTGTTGCTGGGCGACAGCACACAGGAAGAGGAGCAGGAGGAAGTAGAGCAATTGGAGGATGGCGATGAGATCCATCTGTTTACCAATGAGAAAACAGGTGAGAAATATCACATCCGCTTCAATCTCAGCTTCCGTGCAAAGATGACGTCACTTTCGGATGAGGCCAAGGACTTCTATCGCGAGTTGAAGGATGAATTCCTGACTTATAAGGGTGTGAAGACCCGCATTGCGTGGAAAGCGGAAAGCGTACGAAAGGGAAGAGAAACCTTGGCAAAATTCGTTGTGCGCGAAAATACGCTTTGTATCTTCCTGGCTCTTGATCCCGAGAATTACCGTGACAGCAAATACGTGTTTGAATCCGTCAAGGATATCAAGGCATATGAATCGATCCCGATGTTGGTGCGCGTCAAGAGCGATCTCAGCTGCCGTAAGGTAAAGGAATTGATCGCGGATATGATGCAGCCCCGAGAAGTCAAGCGGTTGGATGCACCTGTGGAAACGGATTATTCTTATCTGGATGAGGACAGCTCTGCCGCCGCAAGACTGAAAGCAGGTCAGCTCCGTATTTGGGCGGACGGTCCGGACGATCAGGTTTGCGCAAATCGCGCCGCCGCGGCAACGCTTCACTATTTGGTTTCTCCGGAGGCTACCGTTGAGGATGCGGAGGCGTGGGTAACCGAAGATATGCTGAATGCGCTGATGCCTCAAAATCAGGATATTCTGATTGTGACCGACGCGCGGGTAGCGGAGGTATCCATTGAGCAACTTTGCAAAAAATTCTATGTGGGCGATGTTGTCGATATGGATTCGCTGAAAGAAAAGGATCTGATTCCGACGGATGCCACCTATGTCAAGATCATCGCTTCGGATAAAATGACCAAGAGGCTGACGGTAAACGCGCATATGTTTGAGCGTGCGGCAGCAAAGATGATTCTTTTGACCGGCGGTGATGTAAATATCATGACCGAATAACCCCATAAAAGGACCGCGGCGCACTGCGTTGCGGTCCTTTCCGTGGAATATCAGGGAGAGGAGGTGCAATATGCGTAAGAAACGGAATATCTGGCTTTTTGTTGTGGTCCTACTGGCAATATCACTGTTGTATGCATGGTATGAAAGAAGTATTTCAGAAGACGGAATTGTGATCCATGTAATCGACGTGGGTCAAGCAGACTGTGCGGTGATAGAATCTCCTGACGGGAATGTGATCATAGATACGGGAACGGACGCCTCAGAGCATATTGTACGCGCCTATCTACAAAGTCACGGTCTGACTTCTTTCTCGTATATGATTCTTTCCCATCCGCATGACGATCATATCGGAAATGCGGATATGATATTACGCGAGTTTGAAGTGGAGCGCGTGATCTGTGCGGAAAATCAAAGCGAGACGCCAATATGGTTGAATTTCTTGAGACTGATGGAGGAGCAGATCCTCTGCGGAGATTTGGTATGGGTCAAGCCCGATATAGGGGATGTGTTCTGGATCGGTGCTTTGCGGATCGAGGTTCTGATGTCACCGTCAAAGGACAATCCCGGGGAGAATAATGACAGCCTTCTCCTGCGTACGGATTACGGGGATTGTTCCATGCTATGGACGGGAGACGCGGAGCATAAAGCGGAAGAGGCTTTTCTAAGCAATATTCCTGTCGAAAGACTTTGTGTTGATTTTTTGAAGGTTGCGCATCACGGCGGTTCCGGGTCGTCGAGCGAATCCTTTTTGCAAGCGGTGCGGCCTCAACTTGCCGTTATCAGCTGTGGACAGGACAATTCCTTCGGGCATCCCCACGAGGAGACACTTCGTCGGCTTGAAGCGGTCGGCTCACAAATATACAGAACAGACTTGCATGGTTCTTTTCGGCTTTTGTGTAACGGGAAGGAGTTTTTACTGCTTTCCTCAGTTCACGAAAATGCGAGGAGCGTTTGGCGATAAACGAAGGTCGGGGTGCCCCCCGACTTTCGTTCTGTTCTTGACAAATATAGAAATATATGATATGATTAAATGAATTGTGATATTATCGGTTACCGGACGGACCGAATCAGAAATACAGGGAGATATATCGATATAAAATGAGAGTTGCCAATGAAATGACGAAGGAAAAATTTTTGATCGCGGCTGTGGAAGAGTTGGAAGAGCACGGTGTGTCAGATTTTTCAATTCGTCGTGTTGCACAGCGGTGCGACGTGTCTTGCGGTGCCCCGTATAAGCATTTTAAAAATAAGAATGAGCTGATCCTTGAGGTCATTCGCTATATCAACCGTCAATGGTATGAATACCAGAGCAAGGTCATTTCCGATTGTAAAACTCTGCGTGAGGAATTGATAGAAACCAGTATGAGCTATATCGGTTTTTTATGCGATCATCCCGCCTTCCTGTCTATTTTGCTGTTGAACGATAAAAACATGGATTCTGAACAGATTGCTGAAAAGAACAGCATCAGCAATCGAACAGCAACATTGATCGAGGCTTATTGCAGAGAAGTATCTATGAGCGACAAGGATGCGATTCGTAAGATCTATGCGGTCAGATCATTTATTTTCGGTGCGGCACTGATGATCAACGGCGAGGTGCTTCCCAAGGATGGAACAACTTTGGCGAACATTCGCTACTGCATTACAAGAGAATTTGATCTTCCGTAAAAAAAATTGAAAAGTATGTGACTTTTCCTATATCCCATGCGTGTTAATTTATGAGGAGGTTGAAAGATGTTCTTCATGGCAAAGCCGGATGAAACGATATATGCTTCACCTTCTTGTGAAGAGTTGTATGCCAGATACGGAAAAATTCTGTTCCGCGTATGCTATGCGATCTTATGTAGTAAGGAAGACGCAGAGGACGCGGTCCAGGAGACCTTTTATAAATACCTGATCAAAACCCCCACCTTTCGGGATGAGGCGCATGAGCAGGCGTGGTTTTTGCGTGTGGCATCCAATCAGAGCAAGGATATGTTGAGGCGTCGAAAGATCCGAAGTACCTTGTCGTTGGAGGAGATCGAGGAGTTTGAGGTCGCTCCGGAGCAAGCGACCGTGCTGCAAGACTTGTTTTCGTTACCCGAAAAGTATAAGACAGTATTGATCCTGCATTACTTGGAGGATATCAGTATACAAGATATTGCACGTGTGGAAAACCTCTCCGTCTCTGCTGTAAAAATGAGACTAGTACGCGGCAGGGAAATGCTCAAAAATATTACAGAAGGGAAAGAAAATTGAAATGCTTGATGAGAAAGTAAAGCAAGCATACCGAAAAATCACCCCTTCGTCCGAATTGGAGCAAAGGATCTGCGGAATGCAGATAGTCAAGAAACCCAAAACGGCAACATTGCTGTACTCCAAGTCCGTTTTGGCTTTGGCGGCGTCCGTGCTGTTGTTGCTTGGTAGCTTCACCACAGTATCTTATCTGAAGCAGCTTTCTTCCGTGCATATTCTGCTTTCCGACGGAACCGCGCTGTTACAAGAGGAAATGCGGCTCATTCCGGATCACAGTGTGTCTGCCTTGGCTGCTATGCCTCGTATGGCATCGGAAACGCTCGAAGAGGATGCAAACAGCTTGCCTGATGTTTCTTTCTCCTTTGAAATTTCTTCCGATAAAGCTGTTTCTTTGGCGGTAGAAGAGGGAACACTGTTTATTGTGAACGAGTCAGAGGGAGAGACAGAACGTGTCGAAGTGGGACAACGCTTGGTATGCCGTGATAAAGGTATGACGGTTTGTTGGTCACTGCCGACATCGGCACAAAATCGGACCTACCGCATGACGATAGGAACAGAGGAGATCTTGCTTACCTATAACGCTCAAACGGACGAATATACCATGATCCGAAACGGTACGGATCGCTGAAAAGAAATTATTTAAAATAATATAATTGAAAGGAAACCAAACCAATGAACAACCTGAAAAAAATGATGATCATCGCTCTCAGCGCACTGCTGTGCGCATCCATGGTAGCCTGCGGCAATGCCAACGATGCAGAGAGCACCACTACTGCTCCCGCAAATGATGTAACCACCTCTGCTACTGAGACTACCACCGAGGCTCCTGCGGAAGATAAGGCAGCAATTGTAACCCCCGATGTGGATGCCAATACTCCCGGCGGTAAGATGTGGGATGCCTTCCTTGCTGCAAAGCAGGAAAATCCTGAAATGGGTGCCGAGGAGATGGCGAACAAGATGCTTGCTTCCGGTGTGATCCCTCAGGAGATCATGATGGGGGCAATGGCACTTGAAGCCAACCAGGAATTCTTCTCCGGCTTCGGTAACTATAAGATCACCGGTTACGAAAGCGGCGCGATCTTTATGCCTATGATCGGCACCACTCCTATTATGGGCTATATTTTTGAGCTTCCTGAGGGTGCAGATGTAGATGCATTTATCAAGAATCTGAGTGAAAATGCAGACCTTCGTTGGAATGTTTGCACTTCGGCTGATCAGATGACGGTCGGTGCCTATGAGACCACCGTATTTTTCCTGATGTGCCCCAATTCTTTTGCAGCGTAAGTCGATCAAACAATAATTATGACGGGCGCAGTTTACGGACTTCGCCCGTCATATGTCTATACGAGGTAGTGTGATATGCTTTTTTCCAGTATCAGCTTTTTGTATTATTTTTTGCCGATAGTACTGATACTTTACTTTGCCGTCCCGTTCAAATTTAAAAACTTTGTACTGCTGATCGCCAGCCTGTTCTTCTATTTTTACGGAGAGCCGATCTATACGCTGTTGATGCTTGCAACTACGGTTTCAAGTTATATTCATGGATTGCTGATCGACCGCTTCCGGGATACCAAGTGGAGTAAAGTGTTCTTGGTTTCATCGGTTGTCACCAGCCTTTTGGTGCTTGGATTCTTCAAATATACCGATTTCTTTATTACCAATATCAATGTCATCACCCGGGCGGAGATCCCGCTTTTGAAAATCGCGCTTCCGATCGGTATCAGCTTCTATACTTTCCAGACACTGAGCTATACCATCGATGTTTACCGCGGGGAAGCACAGGTTCAGAAAAGCTTTGTACGTCTGGCTACCTATGTTGCGTTGTTCCCACAGCTGATCGCAGGTCCTATCGTCCGCTATACCACGGTGGAGGCAGAACTGAAGGAACGCACTCATTCGTTTTCGAATTTTGCGGTAGGCTTTAACCGCTTTATTCTCGGCTTGGGCAAAAAGGTTTTGCTGGCGAATACGCTCGGCGAACTTTGCGAGATATTCCGCGCATCCAACGAAAAGAGTTTTGTCTTTTATTGGGTCTATGCTTTGGCATTCTGCCTGCACGTGTATTTCGACTTTTCCGGTTACAGTGATATGGCAATCGGTCTTGGTCGCGTGTTTGGATTCCATTTTCTCGAAAACTTCAACTATCCGTTTATTTCCAAGAGCGTTGCAGAATTTTGGCGTAGATGGCATATGTCGCTCGGTACATGGTTCCGCGACTATGTTTATATTCCGCTTGGAGGCAATCGCGTCAGCAAGCTGAAGTGGTTCCGTAATACCTTGGTCGTGTGGTTTCTTACCGGCTTCTGGCATGGCGCAGACTGGACGTTTATCGTATGGGGCTTGTATTTCGCGCTGTTTTTGTTGCTCGAAAAATTCTTCTTGGGTAAGCTTCTTGCCAAGATTCCGAGAGTACTTTCGCATATCTACGTTTTGTTTGTCATAGCCATCAGTTTTGTGATCTTCAATGCCAACGGTATGGGGCAGGCAATTTCCGATATCGGCGGTATGTTGGGATTACAGCAGATCCCGTTCTTCAATAGTGAGACGCTGTATTACCTGCGTAGCTACGGTGTGGTTCTCGTGCTTGGTATCGTTGGTGCAACGCCTCTTGTCAAGCGTGCGGTTGAAAAATTCCGTACCATCAAGGCTGGCGATTGGATTCTGACGGTCGGTGAGCCTGTTGTTCAGATCGCGTTGATCGTTGTGATCACCGCATATCTGGTGGACGGATCCTTTAACCCGTTCTTGTATTTCCGATTCTGAGAAAGGAGGAAGTTGTGAATGAAAAATCATGTAAAGAATATTGTTGTGACCTCGATCATCGGTATGTTTTTTCTGGTCATGTTCTTGATGTGTGTGTTGCATAAGCCAATCGATATTTCGACCAGTGAGCGTCGCCAGTTGGCGCAATTTCCGACCTTGACCTGGGCGGAGATCGTTGACGGTAAGAACATCGATGAATTCGAGGATTATACGCTGGATCAATTTCCGTTGCGAGATACCTTCCGCAGCATCAAAGCGTGGGTTCAGTTCAATATTTTTCATCAGAAAGACAACAATGATATCTATGTCGTAGACGGTACGGTTTCCAAATTGGAATATCCGTTGGATGAATCCATGGTGGATTATGCGATGAATCATTGGAAGGCAATCTACGACAAGCATCTTGCCAATACCGATGCGAAGGTGTATTATTCCGTGGTACCGGATAAGAATTATTTTATCGCAGAGGAAAACGGCTATCCTGCTATGGATTATGAAGCAATGATCGCTCAACTCAATAGCGGTATTGATTATATGACCTATATCAATATCATGGATTGTCTTGAGATCGGCGATTACTATACAACTGACTCTCATTGGAGTCAGGATAAGATCCTTGATGTAGCTGACCGCCTTGCTTCGGCGATGGGCGTTCGTGATAAGCTGAGCTTTGAATTTACTCAAAAACAGCTCTCCCCGTTTTACGGTGTATATCACGGTCAATCCGCCCTTGCGCTGAAGCCGGATACGATCACCTATCTGACAAATCACGTGATCGAGGAAGCTACGGTATTCAATTTTGAGACCCAGAAAAACACACCGGTATATCATTTGGAGAAGTTCAGCGGAAACGACCCCTATGATGTATTTCTCTCTGGTGCCGCGGCGTATCTTGTTATTGAGAATCCCAACGCGGTCGAGGAAAGGGAACTGATCGTTTTCCGTGACTCCTTTGGCTCCAGCCTGACACCTCTGTTGATCGAAGGCTACAGCAAGATCACTCTGTTGGATACCCGCTATATTATGAGCCAGATGCTCGGAAGCGTGGTGGATTTCAGTACTGTCGATGATGTGCTGTTTATTTACAGCACCGCAATTATCAATAACAGTACCGCGTTGCGGTAAGAAACAAAGAAACTGTCATTCGTTTCTGCATTTTTAGTGGAGAAAACACGAACACCACCAAGGATCTTCTTTGGTGGTGTTTTTGTGTTATCAAAAACTCAACGAAAAGTTTAGGTCATTCATTTTTACATCGCTTTAATAGTCATGAAATATGTGATATAATTAAAATACGCTACCGATATGAACCACGAACGGAGGTATGATTATGACAATGACCATGGGGCAAATTATAAAGAACCTACGCAAGGGGCGAGGACTCACACAAGAAGCACTTGCAGAGCGATTAGGTGTTACATATCAAGCAATTTCAAAATGGGAAAACGATTACGGAATGCCGGATATTTCGCAGATCGTGCCTTTAGCGACCATATTTGATGTGAGCACAGATTTTCTGTTTGGCATAGACCCCACATCTGAAACTGAAGATGCACTCAAGATCGTCTCAACTGCAAACGGCATTCAAGAATATGGTAAACTCGACACATATCTGAAGGCGTACGATGTTTTGTTGGACGGCCTGAAGAAGCATCCTAACAATTATATCATTACATATAACTGTATGAATTTGGGTGTTTCTCTTTCATTGCCGGATAACGGATGGTTATACGCCAAAGAACGAGCCGAAGCAATCATTCACGAAACGATCAGACAGGCTGATTTTATCATCGCGAATTCAAAAAACATCTCGGATGTTTTGTGGGCGCGACAAAATTTAGTTTTCTTATATAGTGCAAATGATAAATTTGATTTAGCCACGACCGAAGCTCGCAATTTTCCCGTTCGAACAGACCTTACGCTATACTCTACTATGGCAATCGTGAATGAGTATATGGGCGATCACGAGCGAGAAGTTACTTGTTTGTGTAGTGATATTGATTATTCACTCCAAGCCTTTGAGAACAATATCGCGCGTTTAGGCAAGGCATATTACAAAAATGGTAAATATACTGATGCTATTGATGTTTATGAAAGATTCTTTGCGGTGATGAAAGCAATCTTCAAAGATGAGTGCCCGCCGCCATATCACGATTTTGATTCCGGAGATTGTTATTTGTTGCTCGCCCAAGCTTATCTTGCTATCGGTGAAACCGATAAAGCAATGGATTCTGTTGAAAAATCTATTATGTATTATATTGATCTTTTGAACAGAGAAACAGACGAAGAAAACTGCTACCCGATAGTTGTCTGCTCGCCGATTGTGAGAAAGCGTGAGTTTAAGCAGCGAATTTGCAGGGAAATCATAAAAAAGAAACTACAAAACAAATTGTCAGATCAGGGAATAGAAAAACTGAATCAACATTCCCGTTTCATTCACCTTCTTGATATAGTGAACAGCATTTCAGAGTAATTTGCGCTTTGCCTCTCATCAAAAAAAGAAAGGCTGCCGCAAATGCGGCAGCCTTTAAAATCAAGTAATTACTTGGAGAGTCTTGCTTCCAGAGCAGCGAGCTCGTCGTAGAGAGCCTCGGGAACTCTGTCACCGACCTGCTTGTAGAAGTCCTTGATGTTCTGGATATCTTCCAGCCAAGAAGCGTTGTCAACGGTGAGCAGCTCCTTGATGGTATCCAGAGTGATGCCTTCCAGACCCTCAATGCAGATATCCTCAGCCTTCGGAACGTAACCGATAGCCGTCATATCAGCATCTACCTTACCTGCGCAACGATCCAGGATCCACATCAGAACACGCATGTTATCGCCGAAGCCGGGCCAAATGAAGTTGCCCTCGTTATCGGTGCGGAACCAGTTGACGTGGAAGATCTTGGGAGCGTGGGGGATCTTGGTGCCCATGGTGAGCCAATGTGCCCAGTAGTCACCCATGTCGTAACCAACGAAGGGACGCATAGCCATGGGGTCACGACGAACGACACCAACAGCGCCTGCAGCAGCTGCAGTGGTCTCGGAAGCCATGATGGAGCCTACGAAAGTACCGTTCTGCCAAGAGGTGGACTGGTAAACCAGCGGAGCAGTCTTTGCACGACGACCGCCGAATACGATAGCGGAGATCGGAACGCCGGCAGGATTGTTGAATTCCTTGGACAGGCAGGGGCAGTTGATCGCCTTAGCGGTGAAGCGGGAGTTGGGATGAGCGCCGCAGGTGGACTTATCCTTCTTGTCGAACTTGGTGCAATCCCAAGGATTACCCTTCCAGTCGATGGCATTGCCGGGCTGAGGAGGATTCTTATCCAGACCTTCCCACCAAACAGTGTTCTCAGCAGTGTTATGAACAACGTTGGTGAAGATGGTATCCTTCATGGTGGTGTAGAGCGCATTGGGGTTGGAGTTGAGGTTGGTACCGGGAGCTACGCCGAAGAAACCGTTCTCGGGGTTAACAGCCCACAGTCTGCCGTCTTCGCCAACGCGGAGCCAAGCAATATCGTCACCTACGCACCAAACCTTGTAGCCCTTCTTGGAGTAGTACTCGGGCGGGATGAGCATTGCGAGGTTGGTCTTGCCGCAAGCGGAGGGGAATGCAGCGCAAACATACTTCACTTCGCCATCGGGATACTCAACGCCGAGGATGAGCATGTGCTCAGCCATCCAGCCTTCCTTACGGCCGAGGTAGGATGCGATACGCAGTGCGAAGCACTTCTTACCCAGCAGAACGTTTCCGCCGTAACCGGAGTTTACGGACCAGATTGCGTTCTCCTCGGGGAAGTGAACGATATAGCGGTTTTCCTCATCGAGATCTGCTCTTGCATGCAGACCCTTGATATAGTCAGCAGAGTCACCCAGCGCCTCCAGAACATCGAGACCAACGCGGGTCATGATCAGCATGTTCAGAACGACATAGATGGAATCGGTCAGCTCAATACCGTATTTTGCAAAGGGAGAACCGACAACAGACATGGAGTAGGGAATGACGTACATGGTCTTGCCCTGATAGGAGCCTGCATACAGCTTCTTCAGCTTAGCCTTGCACTCCTCGGGATCCATCCAGTTGTTGATGTTACCTGCATCTTCCTTCTTGGAGGTGCAGATAAAGGTTCTGTTCTCTACACGAGCAACGTCATTGACGGCGGTTCTGTGCAGATAGCAGCCGGGCAGCTTTTCCTGGTTCAGCTTGATCATTTCGCCGGTGGAGCAAGCCTCTGCGCGCAGAGCCTCTGCCTGTTCCTCGGTGCCATCGATCCAAACGATATTGGAGGGCTTAACCAGCTCAGCCATCTCGTTGATCCAATCCAGAACAAACTTGTTTTTGGTCATAATTGTTTCATTCTCCTTTTATATTTTATAATAATGATTTACCATCGTTATCCATATTATATTTTACTATGTTTTCATGAAAAATGCAAGTGCAAAGTTGGAATTTTCCCATATTTCGCAATATGCACAATTTTTTTTGAAAAAAATTATAGATATTGGATATCATGTTTCTGGTGTGAACCTATTGAAAAAAAGGATACTTGTGTGATATAATCTAATGGTAAAATATTGATTTTTCCTGAGCTATTTGAGATAGATGACCGTGATCAGATAATATGATCGCACTATTGAGGAAGATAAAGATATCGTTCCTCTTTTTTGTTTTGAAAGGATTGAACCGTATGGACAAACTCAAGGATTATTTGAGCATCAATTTCAAGAGGGCATTCAAAAGTGTGCGCTTTAATTACCGTCAATATCTTTGTTTTTTTGCCGCGGTATTTGTTGTGCAGATGTTTTTTTGGACACTGACCTTTTCCACGGACACCGATAAGGATAATATCCGTCGTGTCGCGGAGGATAACTACGAGCATCATATCATCATCCGCTATATGAACGGTCAGCAATATACCATTTTGAACAATGAGGTGTATTATAGCCAGTTTGAGTCTCAGAGAGCGTACGATTCGGTCGAATTTGAAGTTTACAATGACATGATCGGTCGTACTACTTATACCGCATACGTTACCTTGGCGGATATCAAATCCGCGGGGCAGGCATTTGAGAAGGATTTCATTCGCCCGATGCGTGTGAACGCTAACGAGTTTGACGTAACATACACGCCTCTGTACGATTACGAATA
This sequence comes from Clostridia bacterium, assembly GCA_017452525.1. GTDB lineage: Bacteria > Bacillota > Clostridia > Oscillospirales > CAG-272 > RGIG3947. The sequence continues at coordinate 10,012 of JAFTMG010000006.1, read as the reverse complement.
CGGCTCCGGTCTGACCAGAGAGAGTACCACGCAATATTGGCTTTTGATGGCTTTGATGACGGTGCTTTCAATCCTGCTTCTGATGGCGCTGTACAATATCCGTATCAATCACTATAAGTTCCTCTATGGTGTCTATATGACTTGCGGCGCGGACTTCCGCAAGCTATTCAATACCGCGGTATGGGAATTGTTGATGATCTCTCTGATGACCTTTTTGCCATCGATGATCGTCTCGATCCTTTCGATGGTCTTCGTCTATCGGTCTGTCGGCGTTGCTTTCCATTTCGTTCTTTCCGCCGTTCTGAAGGTTGCGCTGTTTAATCTGATCGCGGTGATCTTCAGTGTTTGGCTCCCCATGAAATGGATGGCACACAAAGCCCCCATGTCACTGATCGTGGCGCAGGATAACTCCAACCTGGTGACGTCGCCCAGAAGATCCTTCCGTATTTTGGGAAGGAAGATGCCCTTGCATTACGAAAGCTTTTCGACGTGGCGCTTCCGTGTGTATTTTGTGAAGCTGATCGCCACCGCAACCGCTTTCAGCGCACTGTTCCTGTGCGGACTGTATATCCGGCAGATGGTCATGACTAATCTGGCTACTCCCATCGAGGAGTTCCAACTGTCCGCTGCGGAGGATATCGACGACGGAACGGTGGAAATGATCATGGCGGTGGACGGTGTCAGATATTGTTGGTGGGAAAACACCATGATGGCATCGCTCAACAGCGACCATATTTTGCTGACAGCGGCACAAGGCTCGTCCGCAGCGGGATATACGGTCCCGAGTGAAGAGAATGCCGCTTACCCGATCGCAACCAATCAGTATCAGTATACCGCTTTGGATAAACCTTTGCTGGATATGATCGTACAGAACGATCTGTATGAGATCGAAGGTGACCCCTACTCGGTGCTGACCCAGAAAAACACGGTGCTGATCAGCGACTCGATCGCCAATACCAAAATGTTTGATTTCAAGCCGGGCGATAAGATCATTCTGGCGTCGTTTGCCTACCGCAACGGAAAAATCGACGGCAAACAGCTCAATGCACAGGAGCTTCTTCGCCAGCAGATCATGCAATTTGGATTTGAATATACCGAATACACCATAGGAGCCGTGATCCATAACAGTGAAGCAGGTGCGTTTTTGACCTTCGGTATTCCCAATGACACCTATGAGACCTTGGCGGACACCAAGGCGATTCGTCAGAACGTTTCTGTTTTCGTGGAGCCCGATGCTACCACGGAAGAGATGAGCGAAGCCAACGAGGAGATCCGTTCTTTGATGAGCTTCCATTCCGGCTATAAGGTCAAGCAGATGGGGGGACATCTGGAGCGCACTTTGCTGTATATGCAAAATCTTCCCACACGCGTGATGATCCTGGCAGTGCTGATTTTGATCATCTGTCCGCTTGTCTGGTTCTTCTCGCAGACCTTGTTCTATGCCAAGCGCCGTCCCGAAATGGACGTGCTTCGGTCCTTCGGTACAACGGAAAGAGAATTGCAGGGAGTTCACCGTGTGTCGGGCGCTTATATGGCGGTCATATCGATATTCATTTCGTTGATCCTTGCGTATTCGGCGAGCGGATTGGTATTCCTGTTCTGTAACCGTCTGATGTCCTCCTTGGGCATTGGCGCAGGAACCAGATATGAATTTTATATCTCCGTGCCCGCTTTGATCAGTTGCATTGTAATCTCGATGGCGTGCGGTTATTTGTCCAGCACCATTCCGTTCTTGTTCTACCGAGCTCGTCTGCGCAGAGAACAGCGCACGGGCGTGATAGAGCGAACCGACATTCAGTGATTGTAATAGGAAAGGGAATTGATCATGATAGATAATTTGAACAAAAAGGAAGACGAGCGTCGCGTCATATTGGAAGTGACCGATGTGATCAAGCAATACCGTCAATATGATGCTGTAGTAACTGCAGTCAATCGTGCCTCCTTCAAAATCTACGAAGGAGAGTTCGTAGCGATCATCGGATCGTCCGGTTCCGGTAAGAGTACCTTGTTACATATCTGCGCCGGTCTGGATAAGCCTAACGCGGGTGAGATCGCCATTCGTGGACAAAAGATTACTGATATGTCTCCGGATGAATTGGCACGTTTCCGCGGCAATTTCGTGGGCATGGTCTTTCAGACTCACAACTTGATTCCGCAATTTACCGCGTTAGAAAACATCTTGATTCCGACCACTATGTGTAACAAACCTGAATACAAATACGAAGAAAACCTCAAAAAACTCGTCGCTACGTTGAATATTGGAGAAAGATTGCATCATCTTCCCAGCGAGCTTTCGGGCGGTCAGCAGCAGAGAGTGGCAATTGCCCGTGCGCTGATCAATCTGCCGCTGTTAGTCTTTGCGGATGAGCCGACGGGAAATCTGGACCGTAAGAATGCCGATGAGGTGCTGGAGCTGCTTCTGGAGACCAAGCGTGTGATCGGACAAACGCTGGTGATGGTCACTCACGATCTCTCTATTGCGCGCCGCGCGGACCGCATTTTGAAAATGGATAACGGCGTCCTGAGTCCCATGATGCCCTCCGATCTGGCAAAGTGGGGAAGTTGACCGTTGCTTTGAGGTCTTGACATCATGGATGATTTGTTGGAACTGATTTTTGAAGTGATCTGTCATGTTTTGGGTGTGGAAGAAAAGATCAAACAAAAGCCTAAGGCAGTTCGCGTTCTGCTGTATACGTTTCTTTTGGCAATCGTAATTTTAAGCGGCTTGCTGGTAAACGTTTTGGTTATGCTATGGCGTGATCCTACGAAGAGTCACGTTCCTGTGTTGTGGCTGCTTGGCGCGTTGTTTGCCTGCATTGTGATATTTGGTTTTCTTTTGATTAAGAAGTTTCGACGAAAATAAAGAGGCGGTTACGCTTGTTTTGTGAAGCGTAACCGCTTTGACTTTTACAGGATGATGCAGATCAAACCGCCGCTACCCTCATTAATGATCCTCTCAAGAGTTTCGGAAAGCTTCAGGCGGGATTCATCGGGCATATGCTCCAGTTTGGTGTGGAGCCCCTCGTTGACCAGCTCATACAAACTCTTGCCAAACATGTTGGATTCCCAGATACTCTTGGGGTCTTCTTCAAATTCCTTGAGCATGTATTTGACCAACTCTTCGGATTGCTGCTCACTTCCAACGATCGGATTGATCTCCGTTTCGATATTGGCGCGAATGATGTGCAGGCTCTGCGCTGCCGCGCGCAGGCGGACACCGTAGCCTCCGGCTTGTTTTACAATGATCGGCTCTTCCAGCTTGAGATCTTCAATGTCGGGCATGACGATGCCGTAGCCATTTTCGTTGGCATTTTGCAACGCTTCGTTGACTTTGTCGTATTCGGCTTTCATCACAGAGAGCTGCTTCATCAAGCGGAACAGCTCTTCCTCGCTGCTGACGTCAAATCCGGTCAGTTCACTTAAAACTCGGTAATAGAGATCATCCTGCAGGGCGATCCGAACGTCTGCTTTGCCTGTCCCCATATCCAGATGTGCGACCTCGCAGGATCTTACATACTCATTGTCGCTGAGCGGAACGAAGGCATTCGCTACATCTCCCATGCGATAGATCTGATCCGCGCAGTTTCGGATATCATTGTGGATGGACTGACGGATTGCGTGATCGCTGTCCAACGCCTTGGTCCATACGGGCAATTGCAGAGTAATCTCAGTAACGGGAAATTCATGCAGGATCAGCTCGAGAATATGGCGTATGTCCTCTGCGTCCAGGTCCAGACAGCTGACCAGTGCTACCGGTACCTGATATTTGCTTTCAAGCTCATAGGCAAGCGCAACCGCTGACTCTTCGGATGGATGGGCGGAATTAAGAATGATGGCAAACGGCTTGCCCATCTCCTTCAGCTCGTGTACTACCCGTTCTTCCGCCTCTACGTAGGAGTCGCGGGGGATCTCGCCGATGGAGCCGTCCGTGGTGACCAGCATACCGATGGTTGCATGCTCGGTGATTACCTTATGAGTACCCGTTTCCGCCGCCTCGCGGAAGGGCATGGGGTCCTCCTGCCAGGGAGTGTGTACCATGCGCGGTTGTCCTTCCTCGATAGTTCCCAGCGCGTCAGGTACTAAATAGCCCACACAATCGATCATCTTGACCCGAAGGGAAGCATTTCCGTCCAGCGAGACCGTGACGGCTTCATCGGGAATGAATTTGGGCTCGGTGGTCATGACCGTCTTTCCCGCTGCCGACTGCGGCATTTCGTCGCGGGCGCGGTCGCGGTCATATCCCTGCTCAATGTTTGGAAGCACGAGGGATTCCATAAAACGTTTGATAAATGTGGATTTTCCTGTTCGAACCGGTCCGACAACACCAATGTAAATGTCGCCGCCGGTTCTTGTGGCAATGTCTTGATAAATCGAGTGTTCTGCCATTTTGATTTCCTCCGTCTCGAAGCGTTTCGTTGTTATATGAATATGAGTCGGGAGCGCGCTTTATACCATGGCAAGGGAAAAGTTTGGCGGATTTGAATTGACAAAGCCTATGAGGAATGATATAATGAATAATAGATTTTTTGCGTGGAATGCGCGATGATAAAGGAGAGGTATTTTATGAAGCGTTCAACCAAGATGTTAGCTTTGATCTCGGCGGCACTGCTGCTGCTTTCTTCCTGCGGGTCAACCAAGCAACCGGAGGAATCTGTGACAACGACGGAGTCGACGACTATTGCGGAGGTCACCACAACCACGACCACCTTGCCGGCTGAGACGGAAAGTCCTGAGCCTGAGTTGGATCCGTTCACGCTTCATATCGTTCACGAAGGAGAAACTGCTTTTTCCGTGGTGCTTTCTTCGTCCTCCTTGTTAAAGCCTGCAGGCTCCGGCGTTCGCAAAAACAATGAAACCAGAAAAATGGAAAAACTGCCCTTGGAGGTGGACACGCCTGTTGTCACAGCAACGGCAGCCTTGATCGCAGCCCTTGCGGAGAAGACAGGTGTCACGATCCCAATCACAAACGACGGCATCACTCCCGCAGCATCGGCAGGGGAGTATGAGATCCTGATCGGTCTGACCGACAGAGAAGAGTCAATTGCCCTGCACAAGAAGCTGAAAGAACGCACGTTTGCGGTACAGTCGACCGATAAAAAGTTGGTGATCGTTGGATATGACGATTACATGACGGCTACGGCGGTCCGTTACTGCCTTGATAATTACGTGCTTGGCGATCAGCTGGCGGGGCAGATCATTGAGAGCGGTCTTTTCACCATGCCCGTCCATACCGAGGCCGTTTCCCCTCAGTTCCCGCAGACACCCGAAAACACCATTCACATCGGAGGTCAGTATACCTTAAAGGAAGCATCCGTTTTTGCGGAGATCGCGAAGGATGGCAATTATAAGGTCATGCAGGGTGCCGCCACGGATGGCAAGTATCTCTACTACTGTATTGAAAATCAAGCTCTCGCAGCACATGAAAGCTATATCTACAAGGTGGATCTTGCTACCGGTAAGATCGTGACCCGCAGTAAGTCGCTCCAGCTGGATCACAGTAACGATATGACGTTCAATCCCAAGCGTAATCAACTGGTGGTCGTCCATAACGCCCCTAACCGCAAGCTGGTCTCCTTTGTGGACATTGAGACGCTGGAGAAGGTGGAGACCATCAATATCGGCAGAGAGATATTCTGCATGGCGTACAATGAGGCGAGAGACCAATACGTAGTTGGCTTGTCCGGCGGTCAGACCTTCTGCGTGTTGAACAGTGACTTCGAATATATTCGCGAGTATTCGCCGGTGGCATCGACCGGCTACACAACGCAGGGTATGACCTGTGATGACCAGTTCCTCTACTTTGCGCAGTCGGGCGCGAATGTCGTAGTGGTTTACGATTGGGATGGTTATCAGGTCGCCATCGTTCCCATCGAATTTACCAATATTGAGACGGAGAACATTTGTATCGTCGGAAACGATATTTACATCGGTTTTTACCGTAGCGGAAACGGCGGTATCGTCTATCGTACTAAGCTGACCGTAAAGAAATAACTTGATATGAAATGCAGTTTTTATACCGTACACACGTCTGTTCCGAGGAGACTGAAGATCGCGGTCTGTTCGGATCTGCATGACAATCCTCCCGAGCGCGCCATCGAGCTACTGAAGGAACAGAAGCCTGATCTGATCGCGCTTCCCGGAGACATCTGTGAGGCGCCAGAGATCACCGGGGAACATGGCTTTACCTTTATGCGCGCTTGCGCCGGGATCGCGCCGACCTTTTATTCACTCGGCAATCATGATAAGGCATATGACGATGCACCGGGAATCGTTGCCAAAATTCGTGAAATGGGTGTCATATTGCTGGATGACGACGATATTTTCTGCAAGGGGATCTGGATCGGCGGGATCACCTCGGGGTTCCGCGGGCATCAGCACGAGGGATACTTTGCAGATACGCCTGCCCCCAACCTTTCTTGGCTGGATCATACCTTTTGTCATAGAAAAGGCTTTAAGCTTCTTCTTTGCCATCATCCGGAATATTATCCGACCTATTTGCGAAAGCGTGATATCTCTCTCGTGCTTTCCGGGCACGCTCATGGGGGACAGTGGCGTTTGTTTGGACGCGGTGTGCTGGCACCCGGGCAAGGGCTTTTCCCAAAATACACGAGCGGTGTTCATGAAAACAAGCTGGTGATCAGTCGCGGCATGGGTGATCATACGTGGATTCCTCGGATTTTTAATCCTCATGAGATCGTGATCCTGGAGCTTGTTCCAATAGGAGATAGCGATGAGAACAGAAAGGACTGATTGGAAAATGAATTTCAAAAAGATATTGATATCTGCCGTGGCAACGACGCTCCTTCTTTCCGCATTTTCTTCATGCGGAAAGACCGAAGAAGGCACTCAGGTGGAGCAGACCTCCAATACAACAGAAGAAACTACCACAGTGTCTGCTGTGGAGACAACGGAATTTGTCCCCGAGCAGACGCAGGATCCTCTTGAAAATGCGACTTTTCTGAAGATTGTGGAAGGGAAGACCTCCTCCTTTAAAGTGATTCGCGGCGATGATGCCAGCGATGAGGTCGGCGTAGCATCGATCCATCTGCGCAAGGCATTGAATGATGCCACCGGGGCAAATATTGGTATCACATCGGATATCGTGAAGCCACAATCGGATGGAAGCATGGAGATCTTGGTCGGTAAGACCAATCGCGCGATCTCCAAGGAGTTTCAAGCGTCTTTGACCGGATATTCGTTCGGTATCAAGGTGACGGAAAATGGTATCGTCATTGCGGCTACCCATGAGGATTTTATCCCGCTTGCGGTGGATTATTTCATGGAGCATTACATGGAGAATGGCGATCTGGTCAAGATGACGGACAGTTCTTACGAGATCTCTACCGCGGCGAGTGTGATTTGCCGTGGCGAGCTTGCCGATCTGACCAATATTCGTCGGGATACCCAATACGCTACCGTTTCCGAGCTGGTTGCCACGCTCAATAAAGACGGCAATTTCAAGGCTTTGCAGGGCGGTTGCGTGACCAAAGACTTCGCCTATATGGCGGTACTGAATACGACTGATTACGACACACAGGATGCCGGCTGTTATATTTATAAGCTCAGCACGGATAATTGGAAAATTGTGAAACGCAGCGGTGTTCTGATGTTGGCGCATGCCAATGATATCACCTATCATGAGGAGACAAACACGCTTTACGTGGCACACTGTTACGTGGACAGCACCAAAATTTCAATTATTGATGCGGATACCTTAAAGCTGGTGGGGACCATCCATACGGATATTGGTGTCTATGCGCTGGATTATCATGCGCCGACAGATACCTTCATTGGCGGGCGCGGAAAGAGCGGTACGATATTCTTCCGCTATGCGTCCAATGGAAAACGGCTGATCCAAACCGGTATGATTAAACCGATCTCGACTCAGATGGTCACACAGGGCATTTGCCGTGACGATAACTATGCATATCATGTGATGTTCAGTACCGACGCGAATGAACCTTACAACACGATCATTATTTACGATCTGGAAGCCAAGAGCCTGGCGCATTACGTGCGGCTGTCCATTTCCGATCAAGAGCCGGAAAATATCAGTCTTGTAGACGGTGCCTTCTATATCGGTTGCAATTCCAAGAGTGGATCCAATAAACTGGATATTTACAAGAGTATTCTGTACGAATTTGATTTTAATACTGTTGAGAGATGTTCTTAAATGATGAAAAAATACTTTTTGGGGATTGACGGTGGCGGCACCAAAACCGAAGCGATTTTATGTAATGAGCAAGGAAACATTCTGCATCGTGACCGTATCGCCGCTACCAATCCCAATGACGTCGGCATTCAAATGGCTACCGACCGGCTGTGTACGTTGATACGCGGAGCGCATACTTATTTGGAGAACACGTGCGGAGAGCCAGTCGCGCTCCATGTCTTCGGAGGGATCGCAGGCGCTTTGAATCATAAAGAGGATTTACTTGCGATCCTGCGCCATGCTTTTCCGCAGGATGTGATCGGCATCAACAGTGATGCAGTCAACTTGCTTTCTTCTGAGCTGTATCTTGGAGACGGATGCTGCCTGATCTGCGGAACGGGAAGTGTTTGCATGGTGCGCTCGGGCGAGAATCTTTGGCGAATCGCCGGTTGGGGATATCTTCTGGATCAATCCGGAAGCGGATATTCTATGGGGCGCGAGGCATTGGAGGCAGCTTTGCGCTCGCATGACGGACGCGGGGATGCCACACTGTTGACGGGTGCGGTGATCGAAAAGCTTGGCGGTAATCCGTGGGATAAGCTGACAGAAATCTACGAAGGCGGAAAAGCGTTTATTGCGTCCTTTGCCCCTTGTGTGACCGCTTGTGCCGAGGAAGGGGATCGCATTGCCTTTGAAATTCTATTCCGACAGTCCTTGTATCTGGCAGAATGTTTGGAAGCGGCGTATAACCGAATCGGCGCATGGGATGTTCCTCTTGAGGTGGTTTTGGGCGGCGGATTGTTCCAGGTGAAATCCGATCTGATCGCTTTGATCAAGCAAAATGCCACCGTTCCGCTGCATTTGACTGTTGCCTCTGCGCCTCCGGTATTCGGGGCGGTATGGGAGGCTGTCAGAAATCAGACGGAAACGGTGACAGAACAAGAATATATTGCGTTTAAAAATGCTTTTTTGAGCGGATATTAAACGCTTTTTCGCGAAAGAAAGAGAAGCGATCCGCCATCAAACAGCGGTTGCTCGGATAGCGCGATCGGAGAGATCCCGTGAGAGCGGATAAAGGATAGCATGCGCTCTCCGTCGGGATGAAGAAGTGGATCTCCGCTGAAGTACAGCTGATGACCTATCGCCCCGCAGCAACCGCCGATCAAGCCGTGAGCGTATCCCGGAAGCAGAACATGACCTTGTTGTATCAGGCATACATCAAGGTCTTGTTTTTTTGACGCAGAGGCAATAGAGGGGTCTGCGGTGATCAAAGCATGTTTGCCAACGGGACAGACCGAACAACGGGCATAGCCTTGCTTGGTGGGAAGGAAGGTCAACTGTTTTTTTGAAATATAGTGCAAAATGGCGGTGGCGGTATGTGTTGGATGTCCGATACAAAATGTGCCGATCTGAGCCACGTTAAAGCGGATGTCGTGAGGGTATATCGGTTGAGGCGGGGCATCGGTAAGTACCGCTGTCAATCCTGCTGCCGCACAGGCATAGTCGATCTCCTTTTGAGCCAACTCGTAATAATAAGTCCGATCTGTGATCAAAATATCCTCTGTGAGAAACAACAGCATATCGGGATGAGACGCGACGGGAGAGGGAAGACGGGGGTCGGCAGGTAGCGGAATCACAGAATATCCGGATTCCTTTAAACGTGAAACGTTTTCCTTGGGAAGAGTTGAACTGACAAAAACCATACACAATAACTCCTTTAAGTCAAGACCACCGGCCGTGCCGGTGGCTTGCACAAGCCCCCTTAGGGCATGTCACAGGCTGAGCCTATAGGCTCGTCGAAAAGTCTGCCAACCGCACGACTTTCACAGGCATGCCCCTAAAGGGGCTTTATTTTATTTG